>CALKBP010000021.1:0-2454 GCA_937989885.1 uncultured Collinsella sp. | reverse complement strand
GGGCGGCTATGGCAAAGCGCCTTGGGTACAATGACAACCTAGGCACCGGAATTAACCTTAAAGAACATGTAAAATACGAATATTTAAGCTTAGATGGCTCTAAAGACTCTGAACTTAACGGTTCTGGCGGTTGTCTCATACTGCCTGGTTGGAGATCAGGCCCATGGGGAATGCAAATGCGATTTGATATGCGGTGGAACGCCTTGTTTATACGACGTTACCGCGACGAAGCCACACTTTGGGATGATTGGGAGAGACTTGCTATCTGCGCACCACCCGAAGTGCATGGACTGCCGTTGGCAAGTGGATTTCCAGCACAATCATATGCCAATACCTACTACAAGACCCAAGAGGGCATTGTGCACCTGAACTTTTGCATTTTCCGAGGCGAGAGTACGGCATTTGTGGAGCGGGAAACTATTTGCACAATGCCCGAGGGGTATAGACCGTCTACTGTCATCGCTGCGGCTGTTGGCGGCGACGGCAAATCTTTCGGTAATGGACTCCCGGCCGCAGAGCTGCACATAGAGCCAGGCGGCCAAATGTGGTTTTATGGTGCCGATACTCGTATCAACTGGATTTACGGTGAAATCACCTATTTGGCTGGATAATGAAATTCTGCGCAGGTCAGCTCAATGACGGATCGTCCGCTCGGTGCTGTGCCGTCAACATAGAGTTGAAGTGCACCGTTGGGGACTATATCAACATGACAAGGCAGCTTTGTGTAGTTATCAAATGTCAGCAGCCCCGGTATGCTCATGCCATGTTGCGGCCGAAATCCTTCGGGAATATTCGCTATGATTATACCATCTGTGATGGTTGTGACTGTAGATTTTAGTCGAAAATAGATCGTGACTTGACCAAACTGATCTTTGCTATACCAATTTATCGACGTTCCATATGTCAGCCAGCCGTTGGCCAATGGTATCTCATGTATATCTGGTGTTTCACATTTAGCTAACTGCACCCAGTTTGCCCATCCGCCTTGATCGGTGCTTTGGATCCATATACTTTTTTCTGCATGCGATATATAGATGATGGAACACCATTTTTCTTCTGCCGAGCGTGCAGTGCATAAAGCCACACCTTGTTGATATTCTGTCAGTCCAGCTTTATAAGGTGTGTTTGACGTATCAGCATCGCACCAGTACAGCTGCCCGCTAGTAATTTTGTGCACATCCAGCGCCTTTGGGTACTGCATCAAGGCTCGCTTTGCCATAGGCGCCCGTGCAATATCATGTTACAATGATGGCAAAGGAGTGTGCGCTATGACTGCAAAAATGGACCTGTTAGCTAAACTGACCGCTTTAATGCCCGAATGTGCGGGCGAGATCGCGAAAATATTGCATGACTACGAGATTATGCCTGCCAAGGTGTATGAGCGGAGCAATCTGCCGAGGCGTGTTGACGCTTTCCTCGCGGCGAAGCGCATCGACGGCTGTCGTCCCAGGACGCTGGAGGGCTACCGTGAGCGGCTCAAGGTGCTCATCGGCAGGTGCAAGAAGCCTGTGCAGAAGATCACGACGGATGATTTGCGAGAGCACATCGCGTATCTGGTGGACGAGCGACACCTCAAGGACAACAGTGTGCAAGCGCACATCAACTGCCTGCGGAGCTTCTTCCAATGGCTGACGGATGAGGACGCGATCCGAAAGAACCCAATGCGCAAGATCAAGTCGCTGCGCATCGACAAGCTGCGTGCCCGGCATCCGCTGACGGCCGAGCAGTTGGAGCTCATCCGCGATGGGTGCAAGGGCTACAAGGAAAAGGCCTTGGTGGAATTTCTGGTCTCGTCCGGCTGTCGTGTGTCTGAGGTCGCTGGGCTGCGTGTGCAGGACATCGACTGGCAGGAGCGCAAGTGCAAGGTCATCGGCAAGGGCGGCAAGCAGCGGACAGTCTATTTTTCCGTCCGAGCGAAATTGATGCTGCAGCTGTACATCGAAGGCCGCAAGGGAGGAGAAGCGCTCTTCTCCAGCAGCCGTGCGCCCTACGAACCGCTGTCAGATAGAGGTATCGAAAAGATTATCTCTAAGCTGGGCAAGCGCATCGGCATGGAGCGGCCGCTGTATCCGCATCTGATGCGGCACACCTTTGCCTCGCACGCGCTGTCGGCCGGCATGGACTTGACAGTTATTCAGCATTTGCTCGGGCATACGGATCCAAAGACCACGCTCATCTATGCGGAGATCAATCCAATCCGCGTACAGTACGAATATAATCGCGTTATCGCGTAAGAAAGTAGGTAAAACCATGGATAAAGTAAACGATTTTAAGCTGGCCGTGACGGCAGTTGTCGCGCTGCTGACCTCACTCTGGGGCTGGTTCGGCTGGCTTGTAGTGCTGTTTGTGGGCTGCATGGCGGTGGATTATCTCACCGGCACCGCAGCAGCAATGCACCGCGGCGAGTGGTCGAGCAAGTCGGCACGAGACGGCATCTTTCACAAGATCGGCTCA
>CALKBP010000020.1:0-15720 GCA_937989885.1 uncultured Collinsella sp. | reverse complement strand
GATGGAGTTGCGGACCTGCTCAAAGGCGCGGCCGGCGGCGAACATGGCAAAGCTGCTCGCGAAGGCAACGCGACCGGTGGTTGCGATACCGGCGGCAACACCCATCAGGTTGCTCTCGGCAATGCCCACATCGAAGAAGCGGTCGGGGCAGGCTGCCTTGAACTTGCCGGTCTGCGTGGCGGCGGCCAGGTCGGCGTCGAGGACCACAAAGTCATCGTGCTCGTTGGCGAGCTCGACGAGGGCCTCGCCGTAGCTTACGCGCGTGGCGATTTTCTTGACTTCTGCCATCCTAGAGCTCCTCTCCGGCGGCCGTGAGCTCTGCCATGGCCTGCTCAAACTGTTCATCGTTGGGGGCCTTACCGTGCCAGCCCACCTGGTTCTCCATAAAGGAGACGCCCTTGCCCTTCATGGTCTCGGCGATAATGGCGGTCGGCTGACCCTTGGTAGCGCGGGCCTCGGCAAAGGCGGCGCGGATCTGGTCGAAGTCGTTGCCGTCGGCGAGCTCCACCACATGGAACTTGAAGGCGCGGAACTTGTCGGCGAGCGGCATGGGGTCGTTGACCTCCTCGACGGGGCCGTCGATCTGCAGGCCGTTGTGGTCGACGATCACGCAGAGGTTGTCGAGCTGCTGGTTGCCGGCAAACATGGCGGCCTCCCAGACCTGGCCCTCCTCGCTCTCGCCGTCGCCCAGCAGGGCGTAGGTGCGATAGTCGTCGCCCCAGTGCTTGGCGGCAACGGCCATGCCCACGGCGGCGGAGATGCCCTGGCCGAGCGAACCGGTGGACATGTCAACGCCCGGGGTGTCGTTCATGTTGGGGTGACCCTGCAGGTGGCTGCCGATGTGGCGCAGCGTCTCGAGATCCTCCTTGGGGAAGAATCCGCGCTCGGCGAGCACGGCGTACAGACCAGGCGCGCAGTGGCCCTTGGAAAGCACGAAGCGATCGCGGTCGGCCTTGCGGGGGTCGGCCGGGTCGACGTTCATTTCCTCAAAGTACAGATAGGTCATGATGTCGGCAGCGCCGAGCGAACCGCCCGGATGGCCGGACTTGGCAGCGTGCACGCCGGTGACGATGCCCTTCCTTACCTCGTTGGCAACCTTTTTGAGCTCTTCGTCGCTCATTGTGCCTTCCTTTCATCCTCTTTAGACAAGATGCGCACGGCACAGAAGGTCGTCCCAACCCAGCCGCGATGCACGTACGCCATTCATTATGCTGGAAACCGGAAGCTTTACCAGAGTATTTATCATTATTTGAGCAATTGAGCAGGCAGAACCGCTGATGAAACGGTTTATCAATGTGAACGTCTTTTGGACGGAACGCAGTCGGCCCTACGCGTTAATGTCCTTGAATCCCTCGCCGAAGGTTTCCGTGACATCGGCGACCGTCACAATAGCACGCGGGTCGCGCTCGCGCACAATGGTCTTGAGCGTGTTGAGCTCGCGACGGCTCACGATTACCATGATCACCGGCTTCTCGGCGCCCGAGTACATGCCGGTCGCCATAAACTTGGTGCAGCCGCGGCCCAGGCCATACATGATGTCGGCCGCGATATCGGGAAACTTGTCCGAGATGATGAGCACCATACGGCGCCTGTTGCCGCCGTCGACCACAGCATCGATCACATAGCCGCTAATGACCATCGAAAGACCTGCATACAGCGCGTTTTCGACCGAGAAGACCGGGGCCGACAGCGCGCACACGGCAACGTCGATCGCCATGACGGTGGAACCCACCGGTAGCGACGTATTGCGCGAGATAATCTGACCGATGGTGTCGGAGCCGCCAGTGTTGGCACCGGCGCGCAACACCATGCCGTAGCCGATGCCCGTGATAATACCGCCCCACATGGCGGGCAGCATCAGATCGGCATGTGCCAGCGGCGCCACGAACGGAGCGAACAGGTCGGTGAAAAAGCCCAACAGCACAAAGCCCGTCGCCGTCTGCACTACGTAGAACATACCGCCCGCACGCATAACCACCAGCAACAGCAAGGCATTCATCACAATTGTCTGGATACCGACAGGCAGCGAGATGCCATGAGACGCACCGACCGCCTGGATAATCGTGGCGAGACCCGTAACACCGCCGGCAGCAAGACCGTTGGGGATCATAAACAGATCCGTCGCGATAGCGGCCAGAGCGCAGCCCAGCATAATCTTGGGCAGATCGTGAAAGAAGTTCAGCGAAAGAATGCGCTTGATGTCCAGACGATATGCCATGCTGCCTCCCTCAAAAAAGCGCACCCAAACGAGTGCGCTTTGAACTTCTTGCTGTATTCGATTCTACCGATTCATCGAGCAAATACCACCCCTGCGAAGTGTTTGCATCGACCCGGAGCCAACCATGTGCCTAGGCGTCCGAGCCTTCCGCATCGGCGTTGCCGGTAGCCCAGCGATGGTAGCCGATCACAAACGGATCCAGATCGCCATCGTCGAGAACGGCCTCGACGTTGCTGGTCTCCACGCCCGAACGCAGGTCCTTGACCATCCGATACGGGTAGAGCACGTAGCTGCGAATCTGGTTGCCAAAACCGATCGTGGTCTTGGGTCCGCGGATCTCGTCGAGCGCCTCGGCACGCTTCTCGAGCTCGATCTCGTACAGACGGGCCTTGAGAATCTGCATGCACGCGGCCTTGTTTTGAATCTGGCTGCGTTCGTTTTGGCAAGTGACAACGATGCCGCTGGGAAAATGCGTCACGCGTACGGCGGAGTCGGTGGTGTTGACGCCCTGGCCGCCCGGGCCGCTCGCGTGATACACGTCCACGCGGATATCGTCGGGACTAATCTCGATGTCGATATCATTGGGCAGTACGGGAATAACCTCGACGCCGGCAAACGTGGTCTGGCGGCGCTTCTTGTCGTCGGTGGGGCTAATGCGCACCAGACGGTGGACGCCGGCCTCGGCGCGCAACATGCCAAACGCGTCCTTGCCCTCGACGGTAAAGGTCGCACGGTCGATGCCGATGACCTCAGCCGCGGGGCAGTCGTTAATGGTGACCTTCCAGCCGCGACGCTGGCAGTACTTCATGTACATCTTAAAGAGCATGAAGGTCCAGTCCTGCGCCTCCAGGCCACCCTGTCCGGGCTTGATGGTCACAATCGCGTCGCCGTGATCGAACTCACCGGTAAACCAGCTCGAAAGCTCGAGATCGTCGATTGCGCGGGCCAGGCGTTTTGCCGTAGCGGCAGCCTCCTCGCGCAATGCGGCGGCATCGGGGTCGTCGCCCATCTCCTCGGCAAGCTCCAGCGCCGCACGGGCGTCAGATAGCTCGCCGCGCGCGGTATCCACGGCAGCGATATCTTCCTTGGCGCGAGCAATCTCCTCCATGGTGGCGCGAGCGGCGTCGGCGTCATCCCAAAAGCCGAGGGCCACGCTTTTGGCCTCGAGCTCGGCCACACGCGTGCGCTTCTCGTCCAAATGAAGATACGACTCGACCTCGCCGAGCCGGTCCGCAAACGCGTCCAGCTCGGCGGGCGTTACCTCTAAAGCCTCGGCCATTAACGATTCCTGCCGTGGCAGTACTTGAACTTCTTGCCGCTGCCGCAGGGGCAAAGGTCGTTGCGGCCCACGTTGACGTACGGGTCGTCGCTCTCGGACTTGCGGTAGGTGGTCACCTTGCCGCCGTTGTTGACAGCAGCCGGGCCTCCCTGGACGGCCGTACGAGCCTGCACCTGTGCCTGCTTGCGCAGCACCGAGTTGCCGTTGTCGCCATCGACGTCGGCGGGGCCGGAGAAGCGCGCGCCCTCGAGCGCGGGGTCCTCCTTGTGCTCCACGGCGTGCGGGGCGGCCTTGATCTCGATGCGCAGGACGGTGCGCAGGTAATCCTCGTACATGGTGTCGACGAGCATCTGGAAGGCACCATAAGCCTCGGTCTTGTACTCGACCAGCGGGTCGCGCTGACCAAAACCGCGCAGTCCGATACCGGTCTTGAGGTAATCCATCTCCTGCAGGTAGTTCATCCAGCGGGTATCGATGACGCGCAGCATGACCTGGGTGTTGAGCTCGCGCATGAGGTCCTCACCCAGGCGCTCGGCCTTCATGTTGTAGCACTTCTCAACGTAGGCCAGGACATCGGCAGCAAGGGCCTCGAAGTCCTCGTCGGGGAACTTCGGCGTATCGATATGGCCGGTGAGCTCAACGACCCACTTGCGCAGGCCCTCGAGATCGCGCTCGCCCTCGTGGCTGTCCTTGGTGCAGAACTCCTGTACGCAGCGGTACACGGTGTCGTGCATGACCTCGGTGATGTGGTCGGTCAGGTCCTTGCCGTCCAGAATCTTGTTACGCTCGGCGTAGATGACCTGGCGCTGCTTGTTCATGACGTCATCGTACTCGAGGACGCTCTTGCGCATGGAGAAGTTGATGCTCTCGACCTTGTGCTGGGCGCTCTCGACGGCCTTGGAGATGATCTTGTGCTGGATGGGCATGTCGTCGCCCATGTCGGCGGTGACCATCATTTTGGAGACGCGGTCCATCTTGTCGCCGCCGAACAGGCGCATGAGGTCGTCCTCGAGCGACAGGTAGAACTGGGTCTCGCCCGGATCGCCCTGACGACCGGAGCGGCCGCGCAGCTGGTTGTCGATACGACGGGACTCATGGCGCTCGGTGCCGATGACGGTCAGGCCACCGGCGGCAAGCACGCGCTCGCGCTCGGCCTTGCAGGTCTCCTTGGCCTCGGCGTTAAACTGCTCGAGCTGCTCGGGCGTCACGTCCTCCATGGTCAGGCCCTCGTACTCAAGGCGCTCGCGCACCAGCTCGTCGGGGTTGCCGCCCAGCAGGATGTCGGTACCACGACCGGCCATGTTAGTAGCGATGGTCACGGCGCCGTAGCGTCCGGCCTGGGCAACGATATGAGCCTCGCGCTCGTGATGCTTAGCGTTGAGGACCTCGTGCGCGATGCCGCGCTTGGTAAGGGCGGCCGACAGCTTCTCGGAGCTTTCGATGGAGACGGTGCCCACCAGGACCGGTTGGCCCTTGGCGTGACGTCGCTCGACGTCGTCGGCAACGGCGTTGTACTTGGCCTGGACGGTGCGGTACACCAGGTCCTCGTGGTCAACACGCTGCACGGGCTTGTTGGGGGGGATGACCTCGACGGGCAGTTTATAAATCTCACGGAACTCGGCGTCCTCGGTGAGTGCCGTACCGGTCATGCCGGAGAGCTTGTCATACAGACGGAAGTAGTTCTGCAAGGTGATGGTGGCCAGCGTCTGGTTCTCCTCGCGCACGAGCACGCCCTCTTTGGCCTCGATGGCCTGGTGCAAGCCCTCGGAATAGCGGCGGCCTTCCATGATGCGGCCGGTGAACTCGTCGACGATCTTGACCTCGCCGTTAGTGACCACGTACTGCTTGTCGCGATGGAACATGTACTGGGCCTTCAGCGCCTGCTGCAGGTGGTTGACCAGCTGGCCCGAAAGGTCGGCGTAGATGTCATCGATGCCCAGACGGCGCTCGATCTTCTTAAGACCGCGCTCGGTGGCGGCGATGGTGTGCTTGGCCTCGTCCATGACGTAGTCGCCCGTGGGCTCGACGTCCTCGGTGGCGGTGAGCATGTCGTGCGACACGTCCTCACCGCGCTCCAGGCCGCGCACGGCACGCGCGAAGTCCTTGTAGGTGCTGGCGGACTTGGTGCCGGCGCCCGAGATGATGAGCGGCGTTCTGGCCTCATCGATCAGGATGGAGTCGACCTCGTCGACGATGGCATAATGGTGGCCGCGCTGCACGCGCTGCTCGGGGCGAGTGACCATGTTGTCGCGCAGGTAGTCGAAGCCGAACTCGGAGTTGGTGCCGTAGGTGACGTCTGCCTGGTAGGCCGGACGCTTGAGCTCGAGCGGCATGTTGTTCTGGAGCAGACCGACGGTCATTCCCAGGTACTTGTAGATGCGGCCCATCCACTCGGAGTCGCGCTTTGCCAGATAATCGTTGACGGTAACGACATGCACGCCCTTGCCGGCGATAGCGTTGAGGTAGCCGGCCAAAGTGGAGACCAGGGTCTTGCCTTCGCCGGTCTTCATCTCGGCGATATGCCCCTCGTGCAGCGCCATGGCGCCGATGAGCTGTACGTCAAAGTGACGCATACCCGTGATGCGCTTGGAAGCCTCACGCACGGTGGCAAAGGCCTCGGGGAGCATGTCGTCGAGCGACTCGCCGTTGGCGTAACGCTCGCGGAACTTATCGGTCTGGGCGCGGAGCTCTTCCTCGGTCATCTTCTCAAACTGGGGCTCAAGACCGTTGATCTGGTCGACGATCTTGTAGTAGCGCTTAAGGTCCTTATCGGATCCAAAGGACAGCAGCTTTGACATGAATCCCATGTGGTTTTCCTTTTTGGCCATCGCCCACGCCATGCAGCCTTGGGCGAGTTAAACACAGATAAATGTACTTTAGCCAAACGAGGCGCGGCCTATACGGTCGACCTCGACCGCCACGTAATAACTACGACCAACCTGCCAAAAAGGGACTGGTTTATTTTGGCAGGTTTTATCTGGGCAAACGCTGTCTCTCTGCCATTTGGTGCAAGCCAACCTGCCCCCTTCGCACCAATCTGGTGCAATGGGGACAGGTTGGCTTGCACCAATAAAAAGAAAAGGGCCGCGCACCCAAACGGATGCACGGCCCTTATGCCATGAATGCGAGCGATTCCGCGGCGAGTTATTTACTCAGCAGCCTCGGCGGTCTCGGCCTCAGCAGCGGCCTCCTCGACGGGAGCCTCTGCGGGAGCCTCGGCGGCCTGCTTGGCAGCCTCCTCGGCGAACTTAGCGGCACGCTTAGCCTTCTCGGCAGCCTTAGCCTCAGCGGCGGCCTTGCGAGCAGCCTCGGCCTCAGCAGCCTTGGCGGCCTTGGCAGCCTTGGCCTCCTCGGCCTTCTTGAGCTGGGCGGCAGCGGCGCCACCGAACTTGTCGGCGAAGCGCTGGACGCGTCCACCGGTGTCGACGAACTTCTGCTGGCCGGTGTAGAACGGGTGGCACTCGTTGCAAAGCTCGACCTTCATCTCGGACACGGTAGCGTGCGTCTTGAAGGTGTTGCCGCAGGAGCACGTCACCGTGCACTCGACATACTGGGGATGGATACCCTGCTTCATGGTAGGACTCCTTATTGGTCAGGCGCTGGTTACCGATCAGCGCATAAGGCGTCTTGGTTTCCGACCAAGACAACAAACTCGGCTATGGTACCACGGCGCCGCGTGTCCCACAAAAGGTTCACGGTCTTTGTGCAATGCGACATGCCCAATCGCAGCGAGCACGCACCCCATCGAACCTTCACCCATGTTGCAGACGTGTAACGCCGCAGTAAGCACACCCCTTTTGGCGCCAGACAGGTACAATGATGAACACTGTACCGTAGCGGAGCGCCCCCGCGCGCCGCAACCACGCGAAAGGGTTTCCCATGGCCGAGATCTCGTCCTCCCGTATCGTCATCACCGTCCTTGGCAAGAACCGCCCCGGCATCGTCGCCGGCGTCACCCGTGTTCTGGGCGAGGCCAACGTCGACATCCGCGACATTACGCAGTCCATTATCGAGGACATCTTCACCATGACCATGCTGGCCGACACCGCCGAGTCCAAGCTCGACTTCGCCGAGCTGCAGAAGGCCCTGGCCGAGGCAGGCGAGCTTTCGGGCGTCAACGTGTCCATCCAGCGCGAGGACGTTTTTAACTTTATGTACCGCCTGTAGCGAACAAGCCGCTTGGGGACAGCTTGACGTCATATCGTCCAAGCGCGCGGCCCCCAAGCGGACCGGAGAGGAGCGCGCATGGCCTACGACGCCAAGAAAATCTACTACCGCTTCGACGATCACCTGAGCCGCCTGGTTCTGGATTACGAGGCGAGCCGTCAGATTTCGCCCGAAAGCGAAAACCTCTACCACGGCCTGCCGACCGCCCCATACGACGAGGACCTGTTCGTAGAGCACAACGTCAAGCGCGGCCTGCGCAATGCCGACGGCTCGGGCGTGGTCGCGGGTCTCACCCGTATCTCGGATGTGCATGGCTACAACAAGGTCGACGGAAAGGTCGTGCCCGATCAGGGCAAACTCACGCTTCGTGGCTACAGCATCGAAGACCTGGTCAACAACGCCCAGGCCGAGGATCGCTATGGCTACGAAGAGGTCGCCTACCTGCTCATCACGGGCTCGCTGCCCACCAAAGAGGAACTCGACGGTTTTTGCGAACGCCTGGGTGCTTTTAGGCATCTGAGCGACGAATACGTCCGCGAGTTCCCCATGACCACGGTGTCGTCGAGCATCATGAATGTGCTTCAGCGCGCCGTGCTGCTGCTCTACGCCTTCGACGCCGAGCCCGACGCCATTACACCCGAGCACGAAATCGACGTCGCCATCTCAATGCTCGCCCGTCTCCCCCGCATCGCCGCCTTCGCGCATATGGCCTCGGTCGCCAAACGCCGCGGCTCCGAGGTTCATGTACCGCACCCCACACCCGGCCTCTCCACCGCCGAGACCATCCTGCAGGTGTTGCGCGGCGGTATGGCATTCACCCGCGACGAAGCCATGCTGCTCGACGTGATGCTCATGCTGCATGCCGAGCACGGCGGCGGCAACAACTCCACGTTCGCCTGCCGTGTGCTGTCCTCCTCGGCCACCGACCCGTATTCCGCCTACGCCGCGGCCATCGGCTCGCTCAAGGGCCCGCGCCACGGCGGCGCCAACGCCAAGGTCGTGTCCATGCACGAGGACATCCGTGCGCATGTTTCCAATTGGGAGGACGAGGACGAGGTCGCAGCCTACCTGGGCAAGATCCTCGACAAGCAGGCCTTCGACGGCACGGGCCTCATCTACGGTATGGGCCACGCCGTCTACACGCTGAGCGACCCGCGTGCCGAGGTGTGCCGCCGTTACGCGCGCACGCTTGCCGCCAAGAAGGACCTGGGCGAGGAGTTCGCGCTCATCGAGCGTATCGAGCGCCTGGCCCCGCAAGTAATGCGTGATCACGGCATGACCAAGCCCATCTGCGCCAACATCGACCTGTACACGGGCTTTATCTACAAGATGCTCGGCGTGCCCGAGACGCTCTTTACGCCGCTGTTCGCCGTCGCCCGCATGGCCGGCTGGTCGGCGCACCGCATGGAAGAGCTCTTCTGCGCGCATCGCATCATCCGCCCGGCATACCGTCCGGTGATCGATCCGCTGGAGTACAAGCCGCTCGCCGATCGCTAAGACGCGGACCGTTATAGAACCCGAACGTGGCCAGGGCATCACCGCCCTCGGCCACGCTTTTTATGCCAGTAGAAAGGATCGCAACGAATGATTGTGTTTTCCGATATGGATGGAACACTGCTGACGAGTGATAAGCAGATGAGCGACGCCACCTGGGCGATGCTCGACGAGCTTGCGCGCCGCGGTATTGAGTTTGTGCCCTGCACGGGGCGCCCGCTGTCGGGTATCTTTGAGCCCATCCTCGCCCACCCCGCCGTACACTACGCGGTCTGCGCCAACGGTGCCAGCGTCTGGCAGCTCGACGACGGTACGCCCACCGATACTTCACACGCTACGCGCATTTTGAGCCGACCGCTCGACCGTGCCATCGCCCACCGCGTCCATCGCATCGCCGCCGGCCATGACGTCACCTTCGATATCTTCGCGGACGGGCAGTGCTTCCTTCCCCGCTCGCTCTACACGCGCCTGGACGAATTCTGCGGCGGCGACCCCCACATCGCGGCTTCGCTCAAGCGCACACGAACGCCGATCGACATGGATATCGACAGCAAGATCGACGAGGTCGAGACGCTCGAACGCATCGCCATGTACTGGCACGACCCGGCCGATCGCGACGCCATCGCGGCGGAGCTCGAAACGCTCGGAGGCATTGAGGTCACGCGTTCGTACGCCATGAATATCGAGGTCATGGGCGAGGGCGCCACCAAGGGAACGGCATTGGCTTGGCTATGCGGGCATCTGGGCGAGCGTCTTGCCGACGCCTGGGCCTTCGGCGACAACATCAACGACATCCCCATGCTGCAGGCGGCGGGCCATGGCATGGCCATGATCAACGCCGAGCCCGAGGACCGCGACGCCGCCGACGCCATCACCGAATACGATAACGACCACGACGGCGTCGCCCGCGCCATCATGGCTGCCCTCGCCTAGTCATTGGGGACGTTCTTAAACGACTAGTCACTGGGGACACTCTTCGCGAAAAAGTTGCAAGGACTGTCCCCCACTGCCGGCGGAAAAGGAACGTCCCCAACTGCCGGATCAGGCGAGGCTCTCCAAAACGTGGCGGAGCTCCTGCTGGACGGCGTGGTCGCGGTTGCGCCCCACCACGCGATCGGCAACGGCCTTGAGCGCGGGGCGTGCATTTTCCATCGCACAACCCGTGCCGACAAAGCGAATGATCTCGTAATCGTTCATCGAGTCGCCAAACGCCATGACCTCGTCGCGCCCAATGCCGTAATGCTCCGCGAGCTGCGCGATGCCCGAGGCCTTCGACACGCCGGGCTGCATGGCGTCGATCCACGCGTTGCCCGAAGGCGCGAAAGTAAAGAGCTGACCGAGTTCGCGCTGCAGCACGTACGCACTGTCCATAACGGCACCGTCGTCGCAAAAGATACTCGCCTTGATGATATTTACGCTGGGCTCGGGCAGCTCCCAAATGCGCTCGGCATTGGGAAGGTCTTTATCGACCTCACGCACAAACTTGCACTCGTCATCGAGCAAAAAGGACTTGGTTCGGTCGAAGAGCACAAGATGCAGATTGGGAAACGTCGCGACGGCCTGGGCGAGCTTTCGAATCGCCAGGTGCGAATATACCTCGCGGTCTACCATTTTGCCGTCGGCGTAGACCTGGGCACCGTTAGCTGCGACAAAGTCCATCTTGTCGCGAACGGGCGCAAAGAACTCGCACAGGCGATCGTAGCGGCGGCCTGACGATGCGGCGAAATGCACGCCATGCTCGTGTAGCGCCAGAATCAGTTCGTAGGTCTCGGGAGGCACCTGGCCGTTTTCGTCAAGCAACGTGCCGTCCATATCGGATGCAATCAGTTTAAACATAGAAAAGCTCCCTTCGGGCTTGTTGGAATCGAACGTGTATCCGATTCCAACGTACCCAAAGGGAGCTCAGATAAGACTCCGCGGGCGCAAACGTTACAACTAGTCGTTTAAGAACGTCCCCAATGACTAGTCGGCGTAGGTGAAGGTCGTGACGTCGAACATGCCCTCAGGGCGGATGCGGAGCGTCGGGATCACCGGCAGGGGCAGGAAGATGATGCCCATGATGGGGTCGAGCGGCGGCTCAATACCCATGGCGCGCGCCTTGACCATAAAGTCGTCGTGTTGCGCGGCGACGTCTTCGGCAGTGCCCTCGCTCATCAGACCGCCGAGTGCCAGCGGAATACGCGCCACGACCTCGCCGTTGCGCACCAGCACGTGGCCGCCCTGGCCCACGGCCTCAACGGCGGCCATCATATCGGCCGCGTTGTCGCCCACCACGCACACGTTGTGCGAGTCGTGGCCGATCGTAGAGGCAATGGCGCCGCCCGTGATGGTAAAGCCGCGCACCCAGCCGCGACCGATGTGCTTGCCAACAAGACCCAGGCCAGCGGGGCCGTCGCCGTCGGCGCCCTCGGCCTGCAGTGACACGCCGCGGCCGTGGCGCTCAATCAGCATAATGCGGCGCAGGCCCTCGGCGTTCTCGGGGCGAGCCATACCCGTGATGGCCTTACCCGGCACCACGTCGATCACGGCCTCGCCCGGCTTAAAGGCATAGTCGAACACGTCGAGCGATAGCTTCGGCAGTTTAACGGAAGCACGCAGTTCATCGGCAAGCGCTGCGACCTCGGCCATCTCGGGTGCGATCTCGCCCACAAAGGTGCCGTCCTGCGCCACCAGAGCACCGGCGGCATATACGCGATGCGGAGCCGTGGCAAACGTCAGGTCATTGAGCACCAGCAGGTCGGCACGCTTGCCCGGGGCGATGGCGCCACGCAGTTCGTGCGGGTCGCGGCAACCGTGGTCCAGGCCAAACGCCTCGGCCGTGGAGAGGGACGCCATGGAGATAGCGACCACGGGGTCGATACCGGCCTCAATCGCCACGCGGCAGGCATTGTCGATCATGCCGGTCGCAAGCGCATCGGAAGGGGCGCGGTCGTCAGTCGCAAAGCAGCAGCGGCGGGCGCGCGCGGGATTCTCCAGCAGCATCGGGGACAAATTGGCCAAGTCGTGGCTGCACGTGCCCTCACGCAGCATCACATACATGCCGCGGGATAGCTTGTCGAGCGCCTCCTCGGGAATCGTCGACTCGTGGTCGGCGATAATGCCCGCTGCGGCATAGGCGTTGAGGTCCTTACCGGCAACGAGCGGCGCATGGCCGTCGACCTGCTTGGACGGCGTCTGGTTGGCAGCATCGATGCGAGCACAGGTCTCGGGGTCGGCCATAAAGACGCCCGGCAGGTTCATCATTTCGCCCAGACCAAAGACATCGCCTGGATGCTCGGCAAAAAACGCCTGCATATCGGCAGCCGAAATAACGGCACCGGCCTGCTCGTCGGGCAGCGCGGGCACGCACGAGGGCATCATATACTTGATGGAAATGGGCACGCGACGACCGTCCTCGATCATAAAGCGCAGGCCGTCGAGCCCCGCTACGTTGGCGATCTCGTGGCTGTCGGCAATGGCAGTGGTGGTGCCACGCGTCGCCGCCATACGCGCATACTCGGCTGGACGGATGTTCGAGGACTCGATATGCAGATGTCCGTCGATAAAGCCGGGGGCGATATAGCGACCCTGGCAGTCAATGACCTCGGTCGCCTCGTAGGTGCCGGCGGCATCGTCGCGGCCGTCGTAGAGCACGCCGACGATTACGCCATCCTTGACGGCAACGCTACCAGGCGCCACGCGCTGGCCATATACGTCGACAATCTGTGCATTGGTAAACAGCGTGTCGACGGGCACGCGACCCTCGGCGGCCTCGATCACAGACCTCATGACCTCAACGGACATACATACTCCTTTAACCGTAGAAAACGCTGCGGAGCGGACGAGCCTTCACCACAGCAAGCCAATAGCAATTGTATGCCCAAAAGAAGGTCCCGCTAACATCCCATCCGCTTAACGGCACCGCCAAATGATCCCTTGGGGACGGAGAAAAAAGTTGCGGTGGAATAGTTCCTGCCTGGGCGCCCGTATGGCATTTTTAGGAACTATTTCACCGCAACTCAAAAGGCCGCAGTCGGGAGTTCCGGCTGCGGCCCTATTGCACATGTTAGGTTGACCTACTTGCTAGACCAACTTAAAGCCCTTGCGCTTGCCTACGGAGAGGGTGTCGCCCGGCTTGAGGGCGCTGGGGTCGATGTTATAGCTCTTGGGAGCCACGGCCTTGCCGTTGATCTTGACGCCGCCGCCGTCAATGTCACGACGGGCCTGGCCGGCGCTCGCCGAAAGGCCCAGGTCCTTAAGCAGGCCTGCGAGGTAGATCTGGCCCTCGTCGTTGACGGTCAGCTCGACATGCTTCTCGGGGAAGTCGGCAAGCTGGCCCTCCTTGAACACGCGGTCGAACTCGGCCTGAGCCTCGTCACCGGCGCCGGCACCGTGATAGGTGTCGCACAGGTCGCGGCCCAGCGCGCGCTTGAGCTCATAGGGGTCGGCGGAACCGTCGGCCAGGGCGGCGTCGATCTTGTCGACCTCGGCCGGGGTGAGCGAGCTGGCCAGACGATAGTACTTGCCGATCATCTCGTCGGGGATGGACATGGTCTTGCCGAACATATCCTTGGGAGCATCGGTCAGGCCAATGTAGTTGCCGTAGGACTTGGACATCTTGCGCACGCCATCGGTGCCCTCGAGCAGCGGCATGGTAAGCGCAATCTGCGGCTCCATGCCCATCTTCTCCATGAGCTCGCGACCAGCGAGCAGGTTGAAGAGCTGGTCGGTGCCGCCCATCTCCACGTCGGCCTTGATCTGAACGGAGTCGAAGGCCTGCATCACGGGGTACAGGAACTCGTGCAGGGCGATCGGCGTCTGGGACTGGTAGCGCTTGGTAAAGTCATCGCGCTCGAGGATGCGGGCGACGGTGAACTTGGAGCACACCTGCAGCAGGCCGGCCAGATCCATCGACAGGATCCAGTCGCCGTTGTGCACGATGGTGGTCTTCTCGGGATCCAGGATCTTCATGGCCTGGCTCACGTAGGTCTCGGCGTTGGCCTCGATCTGCTCCTGCGAAAGCTGCGGGCGGGTGGAGTTCTTGCCCGAAGGATCGCCGATCAGTGCGGTGCCGTTACCGATGATGAGGGTGACGTTGTGGCCCAGGTCCTGGAACTGACGCATCTTGCGCAGGGGCACGGCATGGCCCAGGTGCAGGTCGGGGCTGGTGGGATCGACGCCGAGCTTGATGTTGAGGGGCTCGCCCTTCTCAAGCTTCTTGCGAAGGTCGGCCTCGGGGACGATCTGCGCTGCGCCCGAGGTGATGATACGCATTTGCTCGTCGACAGACAGCATTGGGTATCCTCCTTTTGCTATAGCACCCTCACCGGATACGGCGGTGCTCGAAGTTCATAAACCCACTAATAATAACCAAAACGGCGCGGCCGAACACCTACGACAGGAAAATCCTCGTCCTGCCGCACGCGTCGATAACGACCGGCAAACGCGTGCCGTCACGTTCGACCAAAAAGCGCGCCTGCTGGCGGCGCGAGCAGTCACGGCAACGGACCTGCCCCGTCACATCCGTGGCGCAGGCGCCCTCGGCGGTCAGCAAGCAGTGCTCGCACACCATGAGCTCGGGGCGGTCGGCGTCGACAGGCCCCAAGACACCGGGGCAAGCGGCAAGCTCGGCAACACGCTCCGCGTCGTCGGCGACAAGCTCGGCAGGCAAATACACACGGCCCGCGCCGAGCCCGCGTAGCCAGGCAAGCGTAACCCGGTTCGCGCAAAACACCGGTGCCGCAACGTCAAACGCCACGCCCAGCTCACGCGCCATCGCCACCTGTCCCAGATTACGGCAGACGACGCGCCCGGCACGCCGCATAAGCGAGCGGATACGCGAGGCATCGGCTGCGCGACAGACCTCGTCGAGCACCACGGTCGCATCGGACAGATCGCGCTCGCCACACGGGTCGGCATCCATCAGCTGCCAGGCAAAAACCATGCGAGCGGAAGCCCCCTTTTCCGACGGCTCCGTCAACGCCGCCTCGGGCACGTCGCCAACAGCCACGGCGCCCTCAAAGGGCAGCATCTCAACGGCTCGTGGAACGGGTACGACCGCGTCCGCCTCGACCCGCATGCGCTCCAGCGCCGTCGCCGTCTGCTCCAACACGCCGGCGCTGCGGATCAGGTACACCTCGCATCCCGCATCCACCTTACGCTTGCAGTGCACGACAATGCGCTCCCCTGCCGCCGCGTCCACCGGGCAGGGCACCTGGGGCCAGCGTTTGGGCACATCGGGACGTGCATCGGCACCCGGATAGAAACGAATCTCGAGCGTGTCGCCCGCGGCCACGGCAGCATCGAGCTCGACGGTCACCTCTTCGTGACCCACCGTCACCAAGTGGCCCACGCGCACGCCCTGGTTAATCGCACGCTCAAAGCTCATGAGCTCGGCGCCCGAACGCCCCCGCAGATACGCATCGGTAAATCCACGGTTGAACGACCTGCCCAATTCGCGCTCGAGCGCCGATACGGCAGCGGCATCCCACGTGCCATCGCGCAGCATATCGAGTGCACGACGCCACACCCGCACCACGTTGAACACGTAGTCGGGGTTTTTCATGCGCCCCTCGATCTTGAG
>CALKBP010000019.1:0-24475 GCA_937989885.1 uncultured Collinsella sp. | reverse complement strand
CACCACCCCGGCCCCAACAAGCTCGGGCAGGTACGCAATGCCCAGATAGTCACGCGGGCACAGCAGACGATCGCCCTCCACGGAAACGACGCTCTCCCCCGCCTCGTCCACCAGGTCGTACGCCAAGCGGCACGGCTGCGTACAGTCGCCGCGCATCGCCGATCGCCCACGCCGCAGGGCCGAAAACTCGCAGGCGCCCGAATATCCAATGCAAATCGCTCCGTGGCAGAACACCTCGATAGGCACGCCGACAGCACACAGGGCGGCAATCTCGTCGACCGCCAGCTCGCGGGCGGTCGTCACGCGCTCGACCCCGAGCTCGTCGGCAGCCAGGCGCACGGCGCCTTCGCTATGGACGCCCGCCTGCGTGGACAGGTGAATCTCGACCCCGGGAATCGCCGCGCGCAACGCGCAGGCCAGACCGGCATCCGCCACGATCAGGGCATCGGCACCCAACTCATGTGCGTGCGCCCCCAGCGCCACCGCGTCGGCCAACTCGTCATCGAACACAAACACGTTGAGTGTCACGTATACACGCACGCCGTGCGCATGCGCCGCGGCGCAGCCGCGCAAAAACTCGTCGTCGGTAAAGCCGCGTGCGCTCACGCGAGCGTTAAACCCGCCCAGGCCCGCATAGATGGCATCGGCGCCCGCCGCGATGGCAGCGAGCATCTGATCGAGCCCGCCCGCAGGCGCCAACAGCTCGGGCAGCGCCATCCCGGCAGCCCCTGGCTTCCTCCCATATTGTCCACTCGGCCCCATCGTCCGAATCGCCATCGGCAAACTCCTTACCAACAAGGTATGCATTCACTCTGAAAAATGCCGTCATCCAGCATACACGAGGCCTCGCGCGCCTCGTTTGGTTTATCGTGTAATAACTTATGTCCATCCTGCCCCAGCGGCGCACCCGCCGCCCGGCACGACATACCTGGAGGTCAATATATGGGTCCTCGCCAACGACAGGGACGCAGTCGTTCCAAGACGCACGCCCTGCCCATGATCCTGCTCTCGTTCTTGGGCTTTTTGCTCATCGCGGGCGTAGCGTTTGGCATCGGCATGATCGGCAACGTCAACCGTTGGCTGTCCGATCTGCCCGACTATACCGACGCCAACGCCTATCTGGTGAGTGAACCCACCGAGATTGTCGATTGCAACGGCAACAAGATCGCGAGCTTCTACACGCAAAACCGCAAGTCCGTCACCAAGGACCAGGTCTCTCCGTACGTGCTGCAGGGCACCGTCGACGTTGAGGACGAGCGCTTCTACGAGCACGGCGGTATCGACCTGTGGGGTATCGCGCGTGCTGCCGTGGCAACCGTCTCCGGTGGCCACGAGGGCGCATCGACCATCACCCAGCAGCTGGTACGCAACACCATCCTGCAGGAGGAGCAGTTCGATTCGACCATCGAGCGTAAGGTGCGCGAGGCCTATATCGCCATCAAGATGGAGGAGATGTACTCCAAGGACGAGATCCTCATGATGTACCTCAATACCATCTATTACGGCCACGGTGCCTACGGCATCGAGGCCGCCGCCGAGACCTACCTGTCCAAGAGCGCCGCCGACCTCACCCTGAGCGAGGCCGCGCTGCTCATCGGCCTTCCCAACTCGCCGTCGCAGTACGACCCCACGGTCAACCCCGACTTAGCGCTCTCCCGCCGCAACAAGGTCCTCGACAACATGCTGCGCTTGGGCCATATCACCCAGGAGGAGCACGATGCCGCCCAGGCCGAGCCCATCACGCTCAACGTGACCGAGATTTCGGGCAGCGGTGTCGACGTCTACTCTCAGCCCTACTTTGTGGCCTACGTTAAGAAGCTTCTGGAGCAAGAGTTCTCCACCGACGTGCTCTTTAAGGGCGGCCTGACCGTCAAGACCACCATCGACCCCACGATGCAGCAGACTGCCGAGGAGGCCGTGCGCGCCCAGCTCGACACGCTTTCGCTCGACGGCCTGGACATGGGCATGGTCGTCGTCGACCCCAAGACCGGCTACATCAAGTGCATGGTGGGCGGATACGACTACAACGCCGACGAGAACCACGTGAACCACGCCACGGCCAAGCGTCCCGTGGGCTCCACGTTTAAGGCCTTTACGCTGGCCACCGCCATCCAAAACGGCATGAACCCCAACGTCACCCTCAACTGCAACTCGCCTCTTACAGCCAAGGGCACCACGACCAAGGTGCAAAACTACGCCAACCAAAGCTACGGCACCATCACGCTCAAGCAGGCGACGGCATACTCCTCCAACACCGGCTATATCCAGGTTGCAGAGGCTATCGGCAATAACAAGATCATGTCGCTCGTCAAAAAGCTCGGCATCGATCCTACTAAGGACAATATCGAGGACGTTCCCGTCATGACGCTCGGCACCGGCTCCATCTCGCCGCTCGAGATGGCCGCGGCCTACGCCACGTTCGCCAACGGCGGTTACTATCGCCAGCCAATCGCCATCACCGAGATCGATTCGCGTACCGGCTCGGTGCTGTACCAGCACACCGATAACCCCTCGCAGGTGCTCTCCACCGGCGAGGCCGCGGCAGTGACCGACGTCCTGACCGGTGTTATGCAGGGTAGCGGCACGGGTGCCGCCGGCGCTCTGAGCGTCAACCAGCCCTATGCCGGCAAGACGGGTACCACCGACAACACCACCAACCTGTGGTTCTGCGGCTATACCCCGCAGCTTGCATGCGCCCTGTGGACCGGCTACTCCGCAGGCGAGATCCCCATCCAAAAGTACGGCACGGACCTGCTGGGCGACAGCACCAACCTGCCCGTCTTTAAGAAGTTCATGAACACCGTCCTTGCCGGCACCGACCGCGAGGAGTTCCCGACGGGCACTGCCCCCACGTATAAGAACAACAACGTCTGGAAGTTCTACGGCACCAACAACACCAAGAAGTCGGATAGCGACGCCGAGGACAAAGACGAGGAAGAATCCACGACTACGACGACCACCACTACGACCACGACCACCGAGACCACGGGCGGTGACTCCACGGGTGGCACCGGAACGACCGGCGGCTCGACGGGCGGCGACGGTAGTGGCGGTGAAGGCGGCGAGGGTGGCTCCCCCACGCCCACACCTACACCTACCCCAACGCCCGACCCCTCTACGGGTCAGTAGGCACCAGCCATAGCCAATCAAAGGCGCCCGAGCAGATCAAATGCTGCTCGGGCGCCTTTTTGTCACGAGAAACCTCGCACGCGCCTCAACACGATACGGCAATAAAATAGGGCGCCGACCATCGTCGACGCCCCCTTACAAGGCTCTGTAGCCGCCTGCACGACGCGGTTCTCGCCTACTTGCGAGAGTTGCTCAGCTTGTTAATCAACGCCTCCAGGCGCTCGCCGTCCTCGGCGGTCTGGGCGATAACCAAGATGGTGTCGTTACCGGCGAGCGAGCCGAGCACGTCGGGCAGCTCGGCGGCATCGACCGCAGCGGCAATGCCCGAAGCGGTGCCGGGCTGAGCCTTGATCATAACCAGGTTGTCGGTGCGCAGAACGCCCGTTACCAGTTCGGAAACCATACGCTGCAGATGCAAGTCCTCGGCCAGAACATAGATACCCTCGGGAAGCTTGCGCAGACCCATATCGGCAATATCGCGCGAAACGGTTGCCTGTGTGCAATCGAAACCCATAGCACGAAGCTCATCCACCAGCACGCGCTGCGTGCGAACATCCTTGTTGCGCACGATATCTCTGATGGCATCCTGGCGCCCATTGCGTTTTTTAGCCATACAAAACCTCACTCCATCGATGGCGGAGACAATCAATCAGTGATTGAATAGTTTAGCGCTATTTGACGGTATTTGTGAATAAGAACGCATTTCGAAACAATTCCATGCAAGATTGTTTCGAACATAGCCGTCTTAAGCAGTTTTGAGGCCCGTCCGGTTAAAAAAAGCGGCCAGGTGCGTATACATCACGCAACGCGCAGGCTTGGCACTGGCAATCGGTCCAAACAACAGGCCGAGTCCACGATGGTTATCCTTGAGTGCCGCGGCCATCTGACGAGTTCGAGATGCATCGAGCATATCACGCATACGAGCGGAACGCTCGATTGAAGAAACCCCATGCGGGCTCAAGCACAAATTTTCGATGCAGGCGACCAGCCCGGCGAAGTAAAACATATGGCTCGCAACCTTTAGCTGCGTGTCACCGCTCGCCTCTGCAAGCGAATCAGTGAGCTCGTCGAGCGCCCGGGCGTCATCGGTAAGCTTGGCAAACAATGTGGGGTCAAAAGCATCTGTAAGCCGTGGCGCCACCGCATGGAAACAGGCGCCACCGCACCCGGATATGCGTTGCGCCTGCGAAAGGGCGCATGTCATAAACCCAATCGAGCGAAACACACGGTCGCGCGACAAACACGTCTCGAACAGCGAACGGCTGTACATCACACCGGAAGTCTGGGCAATCAGGCCGCCGGAAATCATCTGAGGCAGACCAGCCGCCAAAGAGGCACGGTCATCGATCGCAAGAGAGGTGGCATCCAGTACGCGCGAATGACGCTCGCGATGAGCATCGTAGCAGTCGAGCGATGCCGTGGGAATCACCATGTCTGCCGCAGCATCGCACGCAACATCGACCATCTTGGAAAGGGACTGTGGGGCAAACCACTCGTCGGCGTTCATGGCAACAATCTGCAATCCACGCGAGGCGGCAAAACCGGCCTTGAGACATGCTCCGCGCGCCGAATCCTCGACGTCAATCAAATCGATGTGAATATCCCTGCCTGCGGCAACTTCGAGCGAATGGCGCACGCCCGGCGCAACGTCGCGACAAACCACGACAATTTGCAGGTCATAGAGGTCTTGGTTCTGGAGGCTCTCGAGCGCGCGCATCGCATAGCTGGGCGAACCCTCAACAATAAGGATCACCGAAAGTCGCGGATGCGAACCACGTCGAACCAAGTTTTCCGTCCTCTCGACAGCGCCAAATCAAACCGTCGTTCATGGTACACCCGAGCTATAAAAGCAACGAGCCGCCTAACATGTTGCACGCCAAGAACAGATGTTGCACACGCGCAGCTCACACATAGTATGTGACAGGTACGGACGCGCCGGGCACTCCCCTAGTCAAGCACGACAAGCTCGTTGGGGCCGTAATCCACGCCCATAAACGTAAGGCCGCAGGCAGGCGCTGTGGGACCCGCAGCGGTTCGGTCGCAGGCATCAATGACCTCGCGCATCCACTGGGGATCGCGACGATGCATGCCGATCTCCACGAGCGTGCCCACAATGGTTCGCACCATCGAGTGCAAAAACGCGTTGCCCTCGATAGTGAAGGTCAGGATATCCTCGCCAAAAGCGACCTCGTGGCCAAACTCGGCACGCATCACGCAACGGTGCGTGGGCTTGCCCACGGCAGACGCCACCTTGCAAAAGCTCTTAAAGTCCTGCTCGCCCAAGAGCGCAGGGCACGCGGCAGCCATAGCATCGACATCCAAGGGATAGCGATGCCACCACACCGCAACGCGTGAGAGCACGGGGC
Source organism: uncultured Collinsella sp. (assembly GCA_937989885.1). Classification (GTDB taxonomy): domain Bacteria; phylum Actinomycetota; class Coriobacteriia; order Coriobacteriales; family Coriobacteriaceae; genus Collinsella. The sequence continues at coordinate 18,980 of CALKBP010000019.1, read as the reverse complement.
GCGCATCGCGGTCGGCAATACGGTACGTATACGTACGGGAACGCGCATCAAAGCGTGCAGAAAAGCCTTTACGGGCCTTGTAGACCTCGTTTATGGCGATATCTTTGGGCAGCAGCGCATCCATAGCCCTCAGCCATCTACGGCGCGTCAAAGCCAGCTCAGCGTCCGTTACGGGCACACTGATGTACTGCGCCACCGCATGCACGCCGGCATCGGTACGACCCGCACACGTCAGGTCGATCTGACGGCGCAGGAGCGTCTCAATGGCACGGCGCAGCTCGCCCGCAACCGTCGTCTGCCCCGGCTGCTCCGCAAAGCCGCTATAGGACGAGCCATCGTAGGCCACGCGGAATACGAGCGTGGCATCGAGCTCTGGAATCGAATTGAAATCAGACGGCGCGGTCATGGGCGCTCCCAACAAACAATCAACGGTATCGCGACAAAAAAAGAGGGGTACGCGAACGTACCCCTCGAATATAGCCTATGCAGACGGATTGTCTACTCAGCGGTCTCCTCGGCAGCGGTCTCCTCGGCAGCGGTCTCCTCGGCAGCGGTCTCCTCGACAGCCTCGACCTTCTTGGGAGCAGCGGCCTTCTTGGGGGCCGGAGCAGCCTTCTTGGCCTTAGGCGTGCAAGGCTCGGTGACGAGCTCCATGATAACAATAGGAGCGTTGTCGCCCTTGCGGTTACCGAGCTTCATGATGCGAGTGTAACCGCCGTTGCGGTCCTGCCACATGCCCTGAGCAGCCTTGTCGAAAATCTCGGCAACGAGCTGCTTATCGCCGAGCTTGGCGATGGCCAGACGACGAGAGTGCAGGTCGCCCTTCTTGGCCCAGGTGATGATCGGATCGACGACCGAACGCAGCGCCTTAGCGCGGGTCTCGGTGGTCTTGATGCGGTCGTTCTCGAAGAGGGCCTTGGCCAGGCTCTTCTTCATGGCCTTGGTGTGGCTCGCATCGGTGCCGAGCTTCAGGCCCTTCTTAACGTTGTGACGCATGGTCTAGTTTCTCCTCAAATATGCGAAGCATTAAGCCTTCAGGCTCAGGCCCATGGACTCAAGCTTGTCCTTCACTTCCTCGATCGACTTAACACCGAAGTTACGGATGTTGAGCAGATCGTTCTCCGAGAACTCAACGAGCTGACGGACCGAGTGAATGCTGGCGCGCTTAAGGCAGTTGTAGGAACGGACGGAAAGGTCCAGATCCTCGATCTGCTTGTCCAGCTCGGCGTTGTCGTTGGTGACCTCGGGAGCGAAGATCGAAGCCTCCTCCTCGACCTCGGGGGTCTCGGCAAGGTTCATAAAGGCAGCCATATGCTGGTTGATGATATTGGCAGCCTGGACCACGGCGTCGCGCGGGGCGATGGAGCCGTTGGTCTCGATCTCGAGGACAAGGCGGTCGTAGTCGGTGTGCTGACCGACACGGCAAGCCTCAACGAGCTTGGCGCAACGGGACACCGGCGAGTAAAGCGAGTCGACGTGGATCACACCGATGGGATCGTTGTCGCGCTTGTTAGCCTCGCCAGAGACATAGCCGCGGCCATAGCCGATGCGCATGCTCATGGTGAGATGGCCACCCTCGGTGAGCGTAGCGATGTGCTGCTCGGGGTTGACCAGCTCAAACTCGGACGGAATAAAGAAGTCCGCACCGGTGACCTCGCAGGGGCCGTCAACCGAAATGGTGGCGGTCGCCTCGTCGGTCGTGCCGAGAGCCCTGAAGACAAGACCCTTGACATTCAGGACGATGTCGGTGACATCCTCGACCATGTTAGGGATGGTCATGAACTCGTGCTGCGCGCCATCGATCTGAATAGCCTCGACGGCGGCACCCTCGAGCGAGGACAGAAGAACGCGACGAAGGGAGTTACCCAGCGTATCGCCGTAGCCACGCTCGAGCGGCTCGACGGAGACACGAGCAGACGTCTCGTTAATCTCTTCGACCTGAACCTGAGGCCTAATGAATTCTGACATGTATTACCTCCAGCCTCAGCAGCCCGGATGGACTACTTAGAGTAGAGCTCGACGATGAGCTGCTCGTTGATATCACCGCTGATCTGCTCACGCGTCGGCAGAGCGAGCACGTTACCAGACAGCTTCTCGATATCGACCTCGAGCCAGCCAGGGACCTCGAAACGCTCGGAGGAAATCAGAGCCTCCTTGATGGGGAGGAGGTCACGGAACTTCTCGCCGACAGCGACGACGTCGCCGGCCTTGACGCGGTAGGACGGGATGTCCACGCGCTTGCCGTTCACGGTGAAGTGACCGTGACGGACGGACTGACGAGCCTCTTTGCGGGTGCGGGCGAAGCCAAGACGGAAGACGACGTTGTCGAGGCGAGACTCAAGGATGATCATGAGGTTCTCACCGGTGACGCCGTTCATCTTACGGGCCTTGTTGAAGTAGCCGTGGAACTGCTTCTCCAGAACGCCATAGATAAACTTGACCTTCTGCTTCTCGCGCAGCTGCATGCCGTACTCAGATTCCTTGCGACGGCGCTTGGGCTGACGGATAGATTCCTTCTTGCTGCTGTAACCGAGCTCAGCGGGATCGATCCCGAGCTGACGGCAGCGCTTAAGAACAGGAGTCCTGTCGATTGCCATATTGATACGATCCTTTCAGTTACACGCGGCGACGCTTCTTGGGGCGGCAGCCGTTGTGCGGGATGGGGGTCTTGTCCTGGATGCTCGAGACCTCGAGGCCAGCAGCCTGGAGGGAGCGGATGGCGGTCTCACGACCGGAGCCGGGGCCCTTAACGAAGACGGAAACCTTCTTCATGCCGTGCTCCATGGCCTGCTTGGCAGCAGCCTCGGCAGCCATCTGGGCAGCGAACGGCGTGGACTTACGGGAGCCCTTGAAGCCCACCTGGCCAGCCGACTTCCAGGAAATGACGTTGCCCTGGGGATCGGTGATTGAAACGATCGTGTTGTTAAACGTAGAACGAATGTGAGCCTGGCCCACGGAAATGTTCTTACGGTCCGCGCGCTTCAGACGGGCAGCGCGAACGTTCTTCTTAGCAGTAGCCATCTATCTAGCGCTCCTTATTTCTTCTTCTTAGCACCGATCTGACGCTTCGGGCCCTTGCGGGTACGAGCGTTAGTGTGGGTGCGCTGGCCGCGGACCGGGAGGCCCTTGCGGTGACGAAGGCCGCGGTTGCAGCCGATGTCCATAAGGCGCTTGACGTTCTGGTTGCGCTCACGGCGGAGGTCGCCCTCAACCATGATCTGGTTCTTGTCGATATAATCGCGGATGGCGTTAACCTCATCCTCGGTGAGGTCCTTAACGCGCGTATCCACGTTAACGTTGCACTCGACGCAAATCTTCGTCGCAGTGGTGCGGCCGATGCCGTAAATGTAGGTCAGACCGATCTCAACGCGCTTCTCACGCGGGAGGTCGACACCATTAATACGGGCCAACGTAGTCTCCTCTCTTAACCCTGACGCTGCTTATGACGGGGGTTCTCGCAAATGACGAGGACCTTGCCATGGCGCCTAATGATTTTGCACTTATCGCACATCTTCTTGACCGAAGGACGTACCTTCATCGTTCTTCCTTTCGGTAGCGCTCAAACTACTTCCCTACTATCTACTCGCCCAGCCGCAGGCGTTTAAAACTATGGCTGGTCTTCACACGCAAACCGACCGTAGGTTGAGCTAAGCCTGCAGTCGGAAAAGAGCGTGTATGTGTGTCGCTATTTATAGCGATAGGTGATGCGACCGCGGGTCAGGTCGTACGGGGAAAGCTCCACGACAACCCTGTCACCGGGGAGAATGCGGATGTAATTCATTCGAATCTTGCCAGAAATGTTGCACAGAACCGAATGACCGTTCTCGAGCTCAACCTTAAACATGGCGTTGGGCAGCGGCTCCTTTACCGTACCCTCGAGCTCAATTGCGTCTTCCTTCTTCACAAGCAATCATCTTTCTCTAGAAAACGACAGCGATTGAGTATTCTACAACACGTATACACGCATCGTAATAACTTCGTAATGGCTCCACAACTACGTGGAACTTGTTACATTTCTCCGCCCTGGAGCGAACACCAGGATCCTTGCGCATCGGTGGTAAGAATCACCGGACCGTCATCGGTAATGGCGACGGTGTTCTCGTAGTGCGCGGCGGGCAGATGGTCGTTAGTCGTGACGATCCAACCATCGGAGCCTGTGCTCACATGATTGGATCCCATCGTGACCATCGGCTCGATGGCAATGACCATACCGGCCTGGAGACGAACGCCCCTCCCCTTCTTTCCGTAATTTGGAACGTTGGGGTCCTCGTGCATCACATGGCCGATACCGTGCCCCACATAATCGCGAAGCACGCCATAGCCGTGAGACTCGGCGAGGGACTGGACGGCATAGCCAATGTCCCCAATATGATTACCGGGAACAGCCTGCTCGATTGCAGCCTTAAGGCAATCGCGCGTAACCTCGCACAGAGCCTTGGCCTCGGGCGTGGGGGTACCGACGAAAAACGTCCAAGCGTTATCGCCGACCCAACCGTCGACAACGGCTCCCGTATCGATGGAGATGATATCGCCATCGCGCAGAATCATGTCGGGGTTGGGAATACCGTGGACAACGGCATCGTTGATCGATGCGCAAATGGTCCCCGGGAACCCGCCGTAACCCTTAAAGGCCGGGGTGCCACCATGCATGCGGATAATCTGCTCCGCAAGCTGATCGAGCTCAAAGGTCGAAACACCAGGGCGAACCATGGCTCCAACGTGGCGGAGCGCCATCTTAGATAGCGCTCCTGCCTTCTTCATCTGCTCGATTTGCGTCGCAGACTTAATCTTGATCATAGACCGAGAGCCTCTTTGACATCCCCGTACACGGTCTCGCGAGCCTGGTCACCGTTGACCGACTTGAGCAGACCCTGGCCACGATAGTAGTCGACGAGCGGGCTCGTGGACTTCTCGTAGACGTCGAGACGGTTCTTGATGGTCTCGGGCTTGTCGTCGTCGCGCTGATACATCTCGCCACCACACTTGGGGCAGGTAGCATCGGCAGCGGTGCCGGTGTAACCGCAGGCGCGGCAGGTGCGACGCGAAGACAGACGGTCGATGATGACCTCGGGGGCCACGTCGACCAGAAGGGCGCAGTCAATCTCGCGACCCATGGCGGAGAGCTCGGAATCGAGCGTCACAGCCTGGGCGGTGTTGCGCGGGAAGCCGTCGAGGATGAAGCCCTGCTGGGCGTCATCGGCGGCAAGGCGCTCCTTGACAAGGTCGATCACGAGCTGGTCGGGAACGAGCTCGCCGGCGTCCATGTACTTCTTAGCCTGAATACCAAGCTCGGTGCCGCCCTTGACGGCAGCACGCAGCAGGTCGCCCGTGGAAATGTGAGCGACGCCAAACTCGGCGACGAGTTCCTGTGCGACGGTGCCCTTACCGGCACCCGGAGCTCCGAGCAATACGAGGTTCATGAGCAATCCTCCTCTAGCCTATTTAAAGAATCCATCGTAATCATACATCTTGATCTGGCCTTCGAGCTTGTCGACCGTGTCGAGCACGACGCCGACCATGATGAGGATGGATGTGCCGCCAAATGCCTGGATCAGCTGGTTACCCGTAAAGGAGAAGATGATCGAAGGCACGATGGCGATGAGCGCCAAGAAGACAGCGCTGGGAAGCGTGATCTTGTTGAGCGCGTTCTTGATGTAGGCCGCGGTAGCCCTGCCCGGACGGACGCCCGGAATAAAGCCGCCCTGCTTCTTGAGGTTGTCGGCCGTGTCATCGGGGTTGAACACCATGGAGGTGTAGAAGTACGCGAAGAACACGATGAGGACAACATTAAGCACCCAGTTGAGCCAACCGGTCGAAAGCGCAGAAGCAACTGCCTGGATCCAGCCGATGCCGGGGAAGAACACGGCGATCTGGGCCGGGAAGTACAGCAGCGCCGAAGCGAAGATGATCGGCACGACACCCGCGGTGTTGACCTTGATGGGCAGGTAGGTGGTCTGGCCACCCATCATGCGACGGCCCACGACGCGCTTGGCGTAAGAGACCGGAATGCGGCGCTGGCCGCGCTCAAGGAAAACAATCAGCGGGATGACCAGCAAGATGATGGCGCAGATGATCACCATGGTGATGATGCCACCGGCGTTACCCTCGGTGCTGGAGAAAATCGCCTGCGGAAGACCGGCCATGATGTTCGCGAAGATGATCAGCGACATGCCATTGCCGATACCGCGCTGGGTGATGAGCTCACCAATCCACATGATCAGCATGGCGCCCGCGGTGAGCGTGCCGACGATCATGAGGTCGAAGATGATCTCGGGAGCGCCGGCGCCATTAAAGCTGATGCCGAAGCTCTTAAAGAGGAAGAGGTAACCCACGGAGTTGAGGATTGCCAGAGCCAAGGTAAGGTAACGCGAATACTGCGTAATCTTGGTCTGACCGACCTCGCCCTCGCGGGCAAGCTCATGCAGGGAAGGCACGACGGCCTGGAGCATCTGGAGGATAATCGAGCTCGTGATGTACGGCATGATGCCCAAAGAGAACACCGAGACATAGCTCAACGCGCCACCAGAGAAAAGATTCAGGAGGGCCATAGCACCTGCGGCGACCGAGTTGCTCCCGGTCGAGAAAAGGCCCAGCATCCCCTGGAAGGGAATGCCGGGCACAGGAACGTGCGCACCAATGCGGTACACGACGAGCATAGCTATGGTAAAAAGAATCTTTTCGCGCAGTTCTTTGATGCGGAAAGCATTCTTAAGACCATTTAGCACGGCAGCTCGACCTTTCCGCCGGCGGCCTCGATCTTGGCCTGCGCAGAAGCGCTGACCTTGTCGACCTTGACCGTGAACTTCTTGGTGAGCTCACCATTGCCGAGCACCTTGACGGGCTCGAACTCGCTCTTGGTGATGCGAGCGGCCTTAAGAGCGGCACCGTCGATCACAGCGCCGTCCTCGAACTTACGCTCGAGACGCTCAACGTTGACAGCGGTGTACTCGATACGACGGGGGTTGCGGAAGCCCGGAAGCTTGGGCAGGCGCATAGCCAGCGGAGTCTGGCCACCCTCGAAGCCGGCACCCTTGGTGCCACCAGAGCGGGAACCCTGGCCCTTCTGGCCGCGGCCAGAAGTGGTGCCGTGACCCGAAGAATTGCCACGGCCGACGCGCTTGCGGTTCTTGGTGGAACCGGGCGCGGGAGTAAGATCGTGAAGCTGCATTTGCTACTCCTCTACAATCTCGACAAGGTGCTTGACCTTGAAGATCATGCCGCGGACGGACTCGTTGTCAGCAATCTCGCGAACCTCGCGGATCCTGTGGAGACCGAGGGCACGGACAGTACGGACCTGGTCCTGCTTGCAACCATTGGTGCTGCGGACCTGCTTGATCTTGATGGTGTCAGCCATGCTTAGTTCTCCTTACCGACGAACATCTCGGAGACCGTCAGGCCACGGCGAGCCGCGACGTCCTCAGGGCTGGAGAGCTCCTTGAGGCCCTCGACGGCAGCCTTGATGATGTTGAGGCCGTTGTCGGTACCGAGGGACTTGGACAGGACGTTCTTGATGCCAGCAAGCTCGAAGAGGGGGCGCACAGCGCCGCCGGCGATAACGCCGGTACCCTCGACAGCGGGCTTGATGATGATGCGGCCGGCACCAAAGTGACCGAGAACCTCGTGCGGGATGGTGCCCTGATCGGTCACCGGCACGTGGAACATGTTCTTCTTGGCATCGAGAGACGCCTTGGAGATGGCCAGGGGCACCTCAGCGGACTTGCCCATGCCAACGCCGACGTTGCCCTTGCCGTCGCCAACGACGACGAGAGCGACGAGGCTCATGCGACGACCACCCTTGACGGTCTTCGACACGCGGTTGATGTAAACGACGCGCTCCTCGAACTCGGAGGCCTCGCGCTGCTGCTTCTGATTACGAGCCATGTGCTACATACCTCCTAGAACTCGAGACCGGCGGCACGAGCACCGTCGGCGAGGGCCTTGACGCGGCCATGGTAGATACGGCCACCGCGATCGAAGGCGACCTTGGTGATGCCGGCCTCGATGGCGCGCTTGCCAACGAGCTGACCGACCTTCTCCGCAGCCTCCTTGTTCGAGGTGTGGGTGCCCTTGAACTCGGCCTCGAGGGTCGAGGCAGAGACGAGCGTCAGGCTGGAGCCCTTGCTGTCGTCGATGATCTGGGCATAGATGTTGGCGTTAGTACGGGTCACGCGAAGACGCGGACGCTCGGCGGTACCCGAGACCTTGCCGCGAACACGACGCTGACGACGCTTGAGGCCTTCCAGCTTCGCCTTATGCTTGTTCATACGTAAACTCCTAAAAAGGTTGATCTTGCCAGCACCTGACGGGGTGCTGGTCTTATGCGAGTGAGTCGGTTACGACTACTTGGCGGCCTTACCCAGCTTGCGGCGGATGTGCTCGCCAACATAGTGGATACCCTTGCCCTTGTAAGGCTCGGGAGGACGATGACCGCGGATCTCAGCGGCGATCTGACCGACCTGCTGCTTGTTGATACCCTTGACGTTCACGTGGGTGTTGTCGGGAACCTCGAAGGTGATGCCCTCGGGAGCCTCGACGATCACGGGGTGCGAGAAGCCCAGGGAGAACTCGAGGTTCTTGCCCTTCTGCTGCACGCGGTAACCGACGCCGGCGAGCTCGAGCTTCTTCTCGAAGCCCTCGGAAACGCCAACAACCATGTTGTGGATGAGGGCGCGGGTGAGGCCGTGGCGGGCACGGGTCTCACGCTCGTCGTCGGGACGGGAAACGGTGAGGACGTTGTCCTCGACGTTGATAGCGAGCTTCTCAAAGACATCGAGCTCGAGCTGGCCCTTGGGGCCCTTGACGACAACGTTGTTGCCGTTGACTGCCACTTCGACTCCGGCGGGAATCTGGACAGGCTTATTACCGATACGAGACACGGTGATCTCCTTTCCTTCTACCTACCGAGCGAATTACCAGACGTAAGCGATGATCTCGCCGCCGACGTTGTGCTTGCGAGCATCGCGGTCGGTCATGACGCCATGGCTGGTGGAAATAATGGCGGTACCAAGGCCACCGCGGACGCGGGGCATGTCGGCAACGCCGGTGTACTTACGCAGGCCCGGCTTGGAAATGCGGCGGATGCCATTGATGACCTTAGCCTTCTTGGGACCATACTTAAGCGTGATGTGCAGAGTCTTCTGGGGAACGGTGTCCTCGACATCGTAGCCCTCGATGTAGCCCTCCTCGTGCAGAACACGAGCGATCTCGACGAGCTTCTTGCTGCTCGGCATGGAGACCGTGGCCTTGTTCACAGAGTTAGCGTTACGGATGCGCGTAAGCATATCTGCGATCGGGTCTGTAAGGTTCATACAGATTCTCCTTCGTTCTTGATGAACACGTGCTCTTGGTTCTTCGCCGCCCTTAACGGCAAAGCCTAACTAGCGCGTTTTCCCTGTTCCAAACGGATGCTTGAAACGCTGGTAGTGACTTACCAGCTGGCCTTCTTAACGCCGGGAAGCTCGCCCTTGAGTGCAAGCTCACGGAAGCAGACACGGCACAGGCCGAACTTGCGGTACACAGAGTGCGGACGGCCGCAGCGCTGGCAGCGCGTGTACTCACGAGTAGAGAACTTCTGCTTGCGATTGCACTTGACGATCATCGATGTCTTAGCCACTTATATCCTCCTCACATAGAGTATTGTTCGCCCTAAGCGCCGTCCCCTTTTGGAAACGGCGCTTTTAGGGCAGGTGAACCTATTTCTTGAACGGGAAACCGAAGGCGTCCAGAAGGGCCTTGGCCTCCTCATCGGTGTTGGCGGTGGTCACGAAAGTGATGTCCATACCACGCTGGTGATCAACGGAGTCGAAGTCGATCTCGGGGAAGATGAGCTGCTCGGTGACGCCCATGGAGAAGTTACCACGGCCGTCGAAGCTCTTGGCGGAGATACCGCGGAAGTCGCGGATACGGGGGATCGCGACGGAGGTCAGACGATCGAAGAACTCCCACATACGGTCGCCACGCAGGGTAACCTTGCAGCCAATCGGCATACCAGCGCGCAGGCGGAAGGTAGCGATGGACTTGCGGGCACGGGTGATCATCGGCTGCTGGCCGGTGATGGCGCGCAGGTCGCGCACGGCACCGTCGATAGCCTTGGAATCGGTAGCGGCCTCGCCGACACCCATGTTCACGACGATCTTCTCAAACTTGGGGATCATCATGACGTTCTCGTACTGGAACTTGTCCTGAAGCTGCTGCTTGACCTCGTTGTTGTACTTGGTCTTCAGACGCGGCACATACTTCTCTTCTGCCATTGTTCACTCCTTCTTGGGGTTTTAAGCACGGGGCGTGGCCACGATGGGTTGTCCTCGTGCCTCCTGGCTGCATCCGCGCCGCTCATGGCATTTCGCGGTTTGGACTCGACGCAGCAGGAGCCGACAAAACAATCGGTACTATACGCGCATTGGGTACGTATTTCCAGAAAAACCTCGTCTGCCTGCACAACTCCACAACTCCCCCGCACAAATGGATCCCAAAAAGCAGTTGCGGTGAAATAGGGACTGTTTGGCAACCTAACAGGCTTAAACAATCCGTATTTCACCGCAGCTTATTGGTGGGGATGCGATTAGCGCTTGCGGGGGACGAGTTTGGTGCGGCGCAGGTGGATCATCTCGGCGGCGATGGAGATGGCGATCTCTTCGGGATCTTCGGCCTGAATGGCAACGCCGATCGGCAGGTGCAGCTCGTCGATTTGCTCCTGCGTAAAGCCCTCCTGCTCCAGGCGGGCGCGCACAAAGGCCGTCTTGCGACGCGATCCCAGGCAGCCTAGGTAGGCAGGCTTGGCGCGCATGGCCTGAATCACCACGTCGATATCGGACTTGTGACCCGCCGTGGCGACGACCACCAGGTCACGCGGGCCGATGGGACACTGCTTGATCAGGTTCTTGTAGTCGACCAGACGACGGTCGTAGACACCGGGCACCCATTCGGGGGTCAGCGTGCCGGGACGGTCGTCGCAAACCACGACGGCAAAGCCCGCCGCCGTGAGCACCCGCGCCGTCGCAGCGCCCACGTGGCCGCAGCCAAAGATATAGGTCAGGCCCTCGGGGCAGAGCGTCTCGATGTGCGCCGCGGGAATCTCGGAGGCCGCGTTGGTGTAGGTGACCCTACTCCCCTCCTCCACCAGCGAAAGCCCGGGGCAGCCCGCAATGGTGCGGCGCGATTCCTCGCCATGGTACTCGGCTACATCGCCCTCGAGCGCGCTCGCGATAAACGGCTCAAAGTCGATGACGAAGTCACCGATGCGCCGATAGGCCAAGACGTCGGCAATTTCCTGGAACAACGGTGCCTGAGTCGCATCCAGATGCAGATAGCACAGGCAGATGGCTCCGCCGCAGATCATGCCGGTATCGGAGTTCTCGCCGCCCATGGTGTAGCGGACCAGACGCGACTGTCCCGCGCCCAGGAGCTCGCGCGCCTCATCCAGCGCAAAGAGCTCAATCTTGCCGCCGCCGATAGTGCCCGCCTGGCTGCCGTCGGCAAAGACAGTCATCCATGCGCCCACACCGCGCGGCGATGACCCCGCCGTACCGGCCACGACCACGAGCTCGCACGTCTCGCCAGCACGCAGGGCAGTAAGCGCCGCATTCACAACATCGAGCTTTTCCATTGCCGCCTTCTATCCTCTAAAGACATCGGTGAGCATAGCGAGTGCCTCGAGCACGCCGCCGCCGACCGACGTCGCCTTGTCCGAAATGTAGTTGATATAGCTGGCATCGCCGCGCGGATCGACGTCGGCACATTTAAAGCCCTCGGTCACCTGAACGCCGTCGGCCAAAAGACCGCGCAAGCAGCCGTCAATCTGCGTGACCATGGGCGTATCGCCCGCGTAGCCAATTACGTCTCCGGCGCTCACGATGTCGCCGATTGCGCGGTCGGACCGAAACACGCCGGCGGCGGGGCTGTGGATAACGCGCTCCTTGCCATAGCCAGCGATAATGCCCGGCACGCCTGTGTTGGGCTGGGGCGAACCTTGGGTAATGACACGGCCGAGGAAATGACCGCGCATGGTCTCGACCACGGCGTCGCAATCGACCGGCGCGGTAAAGCCCGGCCCCACGGCGATGACGACAGGCGCCATATCGCGCGTGGTGCCCAAGTTGCGCTTGGCCAGAATCGCGTCGACCACGGCAGCGGGTTTCAGTTCATCGAGCATCTTGGCCTGGGGGTCCACCACCACGGCGACATCCCCCGCCTCGGTAATCTCAAGCGCCTCGGCCGACGTCTGTGCCAAGCGGGCGCGAATGCCCTCGACCTCGACCTCGCCCAAGCGAATGGCCTCGCAAAAACTGATTGTGCGACGGATGCACGTGGGGACCGCGATATCGGCCATAACGACCGACACGCCGGCGCGCACCAAACGAGCAGCGACACCCGTGGCGATATCGCCGGCGCCGCGAACATAAACGAGCATTCCCGGGGCACCTCCCTGTGCTACGGTTTGAGCAGAGCAAAAGCGGTTCGACCGCTACTCTGATGATTATTTATTATCACAGTATTATACGGCGGTGAACAGATGGAAACGACGAGCGGAAACCTTGCCTCCGCGCTCAAGATCGAGCCGGGCATTACCGCAATTATCGGCAGTGGCGGCAAGTCGACATTGCTGAAGACGCTCGGCCTTGAGCTCATGCGCGCCGGCGGCAGGGTGCTCCTCTGCACCACCACGCACATGTTTCCCGTCGCCGGCGTGCCATGGGACGGGTCGAGCCGTCGCCTGGACGCCGCGCCTTGGAAGCCGGGGACCCTGCATGTTCCCGGCTGCACCTGCGAGGCATGCGCGGGACTTGCCCGCGGAAGCATCTGCCAGGCAGGTGTTTTGGACCCGGAGACAGGCAAGCTCTCCGCCCCCGCCGAGCCGCTCAACGAGCTGGCGCAGCGCTATGACCATGTGTTGGCCGAGGCAGATGGCAGCAAGCGACTCCCGCTCAAGGCGCATGCCGCCTGGGAGCCGGTAATTCCCGCCGCCACGGCAGACGTTGTCTGGGTCGTCGGCGCCTCGGGGCTGGGCAAGCCCGTCGCCGAGGTTGTCCACCGCCCCGAGCTCTTTTGCGAGCGTTGCGGCTGCGAGCCCACCGACGCTGCCACCCCAGAGCGCGTCGCCATGGCGCTCAATGCCGAGCTGCGAATGCTGAACCTCAACAATGCCCGCATCATGCTCAACCAAGTCGATAAGCTCAGCGACCCCACGATGGCCGACCGCTTTGAGGCCGCCCTCGGCCGCCCCCTCATCGCCACCAGCCTCAAATAGCCGGCCCCATCTCCTCAGTTGCGGTGAAATACGGACTGTTTGGCCGCCTGACGGCCGCAAACAGTCCGTATTTCACCGCAACTGAGGGGGGGGACACAGCATCTTTGCTGCTAGCGGGGGACGTAGCGGCCGGGCTGGGCTCCGGTGGGCTCGCCGTCGCGCGCGGCCAGCACGCCGTTCACAAACACAGCCTTGGCGCGGCCGTGCGCCTCAAAGCCCTCGAGCGGCGTGTAGTCCACGGCCTGATGCTGCGTCGCGGCGCTGATCGTCCAGCGCGCCTTGGGATCCCACACGCACACGTCGGCATCGGAGCCCTCAGCAAGACATCCCTTGCGCGGATACATGCCAAAGACGCGCGCCGGGTTCTCGCTCATCAGGCGGCAGAGGTCCTCGGGGCCCAGTTGTCCCTCAAAGCTCGTAGCGATCGCGACGGGGCGATGCTCCACACCGGGTCCGCCGTTGGGAATCGCGCGGAAGTCGTCGCGCCCGCGGTCCTTTTGCCCGTGCAGGTTAAAGCTGCAGTGGTCGGTCGCGATCGTATCGATCTCGCCGGCCACAAGCGCCTCGCGCAGTGCCGCGCGGTCGCCCGCATGGCGCAGCGGCGGACTCATCACATACTTGGCACCCGCAAAGCCGTCCTCTCCCTGCTCCAAGTAGCACGTATCGTCGAGCATCAGATACTGAGGGCAGGTCTCGACATAGATATTCTTCTGCCCGCGCGCCTTGGCGGCACGAATGGCCTCGAGCCCCAGCTTGGTCGAAAGGTGCACCACGTTGACCGGTGCGTCGCCGGCCAGGTGCGCCAGATATAGCAGACGGCTCACCGCCTCGGCCTCGCACACATCCGGACGGCTGAGCGCATGGCCCTCGGGCCCGTGGATACCCTGCTCAAACACGCGCTTCTGCAGCTCATTCACCAGCGTACCGTTCTCGCAATGCACGCACAGGATACCGCCCAGGCGCTTGAGCTCCTCGAGCACCTCGAGCGTCTCGGCATCGTCCAAGCGCAGGTGGTCATAGGCAAAGTAAGTCTTGAACGACGATACGCCCGCCTCGCGCATGGCCGAAAGGTCGGCGCGGTTGCGCTCGTTCCACTCGGCGAGTGCCATATGAAAGGCGTAGTTGGCCGTGCAGGTTCCGTCGGCGCGGCGATGCCACTCGGCCAAGGCATCGGGCATAGTCACGCCGCGATCGGCCGTCGCGTAGTCCACGATGGTCGTCGTGCCGCCGCAGGCAGCCGCACGCGTGCCGGTCTCAAAGCTATCGGCTGTCCAATCCATGCCAGTCCAGCACTGCATGTGCGTGTGGCCGTCGATAAAGCCGGGAAACACCCAGCAGCCCGCGGCATCCTCGACGGTATCGCCCTCGGCAGGCTCAATCGCCGCGGCGATCCGCACGATCTTATCGCCCTCCATGGCAAGATCGGCGCGGCGAAGTCCCTGTGGCGTCACGAGCGCGCCGTTTTTGATGATGATCATAATTGCTCCTTATTGATTGATGCAGTTGGCCACGCGATCAAAATACGAGCAGGCGGCGATATGCTCCGTTATGCGTTGCTGTCCCTTGGCGGTATCGACGTCCCACAGCTCGTAGGCACGCGCCTCGACCAGCATCACGTCGGTACGGTCCTTGAGGATCGAACCGCCGCCGTCCTTGCCCTCAAGACACATAAGCGCATCGAATAGTTCCGCCGGAAAGAGCACCGGGCTCGAAGGCTCACCGTTGCACGCAAGACGCACCGGATGCTTGCGGCCACGCTCGTCAAATGCACGAACCATAGCCTCAAAAGAATCCGAACTCACGAGCGGCTGGTCGCCCGGCAAAAAGAGGCAACCTTTCCAGTTGCGTTCGACTCCCCACGAAAGGCCCGCACGGACGCTTTCGCTGCGCAGCTCGCCATCGTGCAGCACACACGGGCAATGCTTGTCCTCGCAAATCTGGGCGACCTCGGGCCAACGCGTCGAAACCACGACGTCAAAGCCCCGGGGAACCGAATCGATGGTCCGGGCAATCAGCGGCTCGCCATAGATATCGGCAAGCATTTTGTTAGAGCCAAACCGCTTGCCCTCGCCCGAAGCCATAATGACGCAACCGAGTTTCATCTCCGCAAACCTCCCCTGGCTGCTTTGGACACCATAGTTGCTATACCCACCATACCAAGCTCACACTCCGTCGGAACAGGCACGCACTCGTTTTCCAGCGAACGACCCTTGGCTCTCCATAGCACAAAGGAGGGCACCCCGCGACGCAGGGCACCCTCCTCAATGGTGCAGATATGCCTACTCAGCGTCGCCGGTAAACGTGGTACCGGTCTTGCCGGCAAGACCGTCACGCGCCTTCTCGAGCAGCGTGATGAGCGCCGTGCGGCCCGGCTTGCTCTCGGCAAACGTCGAGGCGGCCTGAACCTTGGGCAGCATGGAGCCACGACCGAACTCGTTGGCCTCGGACAGACGCTTTACGTCAGCCGCGGTCAGCGTGTCGAGCCACTGCTCGTGGTCGGTGCCAAAGCCAATGGCAACCTTCTCCACGGCCGTCAGGATAATCAGGGCATCGGCGTCGAGCTGCTCGGCGAGCTTCTCGGCCGCAAAGTCCTTATCGATGACGGCGGCAGCGCCCTTAAGGTGGTTGCCCTGGGCCTTGGTGACGGGAATACCGCCACCGCCGCAGGAGATCACCACGTGGTTGGACTCGACGAGCGACTTGATGGTGTCGAGCTCGACGATGTTCACGGGCTTGGGCGAGGCAACCACGCGACGGAAGCCCTGCTTCTCGTCGTGGATGAACTGGTAGCCGCGGTCGGCCTCCAGTTCATCGGCCTCGGCCTCGCTCATCCACGGACCAATCGGCTTGACCGGGTCGGCAAAGGCCGGGTCGTCTGCCGCAACCTCGACCTGGGTGAGCACGGTGGCGACACCCTTGTCGATATTGCGGTCGAGCATTTCCTCGCGCAGCGCATTTTGCAGGTCATAGCCAATGTAGCCCTGGCTCATGGCGCCGCAAACGGACAAGGGGCAGGGAACGTACTTCTGAGGATTAGAGCGCGTGAGCTCAGCCATCGCGTTGGCGATCATGCCCACCTGGGGACCGTTGCCATGCACGACGACGACCTCGTTGCCCTCCTCGATCAGGTCGACGATAGCCTTGGAAGTCGTCTTGACGGCCTCCATCTGCTCGGGAAGGTTGGCGCCGAGGGCGTTTCCGCCCAGGGCGACAACGATACGCTTAGCCATTTCTCAGCCCAGCTTTAGGCCTGGAACCAACGGGCGGTGTTGCGCTCGTCGAGGGCCTTGAGGGTAGCGGCGGGATCGGCAACCTTCTGCAGGAACATCATGGCTGCGATGGCGTACGGCTTGTAGCTGGCCTCCTTGTACATGCCCACGCGGTGCATGTCGAAGACGTCGGCGTTGACCTCGCCGTGCTCGCAAGAGACACCGGAGATGTCGGCGGGCAGCGGGTGCATAAAGATAGTGTCCTGGCCGTTGGCGGTCTTCTCCATGAGCTCGGTCGTGGAGCACCAATCCTGATGGGTGGCGTTCTGAGCGAGCAGCTCCTTCTCGAGCGCTGCGATGCCGGCGTCGTCGCCCTCGGCGTACAGGTTGGTGCGCTTCTCCATGGCGGCAAACGGAGCCCAGCTCTTGGGGATCACGATGTCGGCGCCCTCGAAGGCCTCGGCCATGGTGTTGACCTGCTTAAAGGTGGTGCCGGACTCGGCGGCATAGCTCTTGGCGCGCTCGACGACCTCGGGCATGAGGTCGTAGCCCTCGGGGTGAGCCAGGGTGACGTCCATGCCAAAGCGGGGCAGCAGGCTGATCAGCGACTGCGGGCAGGACAGCGGCTTGCCGTAAGAGGGCGAATAGGCCCAGGTGACGGCAACCTTCTTGCCCTTGAGGTTCTCGAGGCCGCCAAACTCGTTGATGAGGTAGAGCATGTCGGCAGAGGACTGCGTGGGGTGATCGGAGTCGGACTGCAGGGAGATGAGCGTGGGACGGTGATCCAGAACGCCGTCCTCGTAAGCCTGCTGGACAGACTCGGAGACCTCGGCCATGTAGGCGTCGCCCTTACCGATGTACATGTCGTCGCGGATGCCGATGACGTCGGCCATGAAGGAGATCATGGTAGCGGTCTCGCGGACGGTCTCGCCGTGAGCGATCTGGGACTTCTTCTCGTCCAGGTCCTGCAGCTCAAGGCCGAGCAGGTTGGCGGCCTTAGAGAAGGAGAAGCGCGTACGGGTGGAGTTGTCGCGGAACAGCGAGACGGCAAGACCGGAGTCGAAGATCTTGGACGAAACGTTGTTCTCACGCAGCTCGCGCAGGGCGTCGGCGACGATGTAGAGCGCCTTGAGCTCATCGGTGGTCTTATCCCAGGTGTGCAGGAAGTCGCTGCCGTACATACCCTTAAAATCGAGGCCGTTCAGCTGCTCGACGAGCTCGGTAAACTTGGCGTCCATGTAAATGTCCTTTCTAAAGGTGAAACGATCGCAATGAGTAGATGCGCTCCGGCATGCGCGTGTGGCTAGAACATGCAGAGCACTATGACGAGGACCCGCTACCGTTGAGGAAGCATGGGAGATAACGACCGCGGGCCCCAAGTCAACAGGAGGTGCCGGGGACACGATCGGCCCCCGGCTCAACAAGATCGAGGAATGGGACTAGTCGATCTTGTTGTTGGTCAGACCGGCGCGGAACACGGTGGCATCGCCATCGGCCTGACTCGGATCGTAGAGGTTCAGGGCAGCCACATACATGGCGGCAGCGGTGACCAGGTCGTCCTTGTAGGTGACCTCGTTGGGAGCGTGAGCCTGAGACTCGGCACCCGGGCCAAAGCCGACGCAGGGGATGCCATAGCGGCCCTGGATGGAAACGCAGTTCGTGGAGAAGGTCCACTTGTCGCACAGCGGACGACCGGTGCGCTTGTCCATGCTGGGCTCGCAGCCGATGCGCTCGTCACCAAACATGGCCTTGTGGGCGTCGACGAGGGCCTTGACGTGCGGAGCGGTCTCCTTGTTGATCCACGTGGGGAAGTAAGCCTCGGTCTCGTAGACCTCGCCGGTCCAGGACGGACGGTCGTACATGTACATGGAGACCTTCACGTCGTCGCCGTACTTCTTAGCGGCCGGCAGGTTGCGGATCTCGTCCAGGCAGGACTCCCAGGTCTCGCCGGCGGTCATGCGACGGTCGATGGAAATAGCGCAGGAGTCGGCCACGGCACAGCGGCTGGGGCTGGTGTAGAAGATCTGGCTGACGGTGCAGGTGCCGCGGCCCAGGAAGCGGGCATCCTCGAAGTGCTCGGGGTTGTACTTGGGGTCGAGCATCTTGACGAGACCCTTGATATCGGTCGACTCGTCGCAGCCGTTGTTGTTGAGGGCGCGAACGTCGGCGATGATGTCGGCCATCTTGTAGATGGCGTTGTCGCCGCGGTCGGGAGCGGAGCCGTGGCAGGAGGTGCCGTGAACGTCGACGCGGATCTCCATGCGGCCGCGGTGACCGCGATAGATGCCGCCGTCGGTGGGCTCGGTGGAAATGACGAACTCGGGCTTAATGCCGTCCTTGTTGTAGATGTACTGCCAGCACATGCCGTCGCAGTCCTCTTCCTGGACGGTGCCGACGACCATGATCTTGTAGCCCTCGGGGATGAGGCCCATGTCCTTCATCATCTTGGCAGCGTAGGTAGCAGAAGCCATGCCACCCTCCTGGTCGGAGCCGCCGCGGCCGTAGATGATCTCGTCGGTCTCGTA
>CALKBP010000018.1:0-40291 GCA_937989885.1 uncultured Collinsella sp. | reverse complement strand
GGATTGCCTTCCCTCCCCGCTCACGGCTTCGCAGGGTCGCGTTGAGGGAAGGCAATCCGGCCTCCCGCCCTGCGCTCCGGCGTTGAGTCGTCGCATGCTCGTTACAGAAAAGCTGATAATAAGTTTGCGTGCCGCCCCTTTGGGGCGGCACTTTTTGTGTGGGGTCCCGGTCTTCACAATTTCCGTCAAGCTTTTGGTCAGCTTTTGGTTAGTTGGCGGGTTGGTGGAAGGGCAAAAGATTATTCGACAAAAAAGCTCAGAGAAAGTGCTGGTAGGGGAGTTGTTGAGGTTTTCGACAGCTTTTGTCAACAAGAAACTTTGCGGCTATTGCTACGGATTGCGTTGCCGTGGCCTTGGCGGTGCGGGATGCTGGGCGTAAGCGTCGAATGCTCCGATTTTGGAGGCCAGCATGGACCTGTTTCTTGAGACTCCGCAGCAACAAGCCGAGCGCATGTTGCGCCAACAGCAACGGCTTATGGAGATGCAAATGCAAGGGGTAGCCGCTCAGCCCCCTGCGCAAAATGCCACGCCTGCGGTTTCGCCTGCGGGCAGATCGGCGCCAGAGAACTATTCCGTACAACAAGATTCATATGCGCAGGAGCTTGCGTTCGACAAGCGCCGCACGCGTCACCGCCGCGTGGGCCAGCGCCTGCGCACGTTAGCGATGATTGTGCTGATCCCGTTGGGACTCGCAGCAATCTTCTTGGCCTCATATGCCTTCACGTGCATTCTCAACGGCGCCTCACCCAATGAGGTGCTTCAGCACTTGGCAGCTCTCGGCCAGCGCCTAGGCGACGTCATAACAACCATCCGCGCCGGCTGGGAGAGCTAGCGTTTTGACGCCTGTGGCCCAAAATCCACTTGTCTGACTGCCGTGGAGCGCCCGGTGCGTGTGGCGGGGTAAGATTGATCGCAGTTTTGATTGATAATCGATTGGGTTTGTTGGGCGGAATCTATGTCTGCTATTGATATTGCGCTTGTTGTGATTGCCTTGGTGGCGGTGGGGGTTGCCGTGGCTTGTGCCCTGCAGCTTAAGAGCCTTCGCGCCGAGCTGCGGGAGCGCGGCGATAGCGGTGCGGAGACGCTGGCGGCGCTCGAGCAGGCCAACAGCACGCTTGATGCCCTCAACGTCGCGCTGGCAGAAACCCGCCGCACGGCAAACGCCATCGCACAGCAGCAGACGACCGACGCCGCCGTGGAGCAGCAGCGCTACCTGACCATCGCGCGTGAGTTCTCGCAGGCTGGCGACCGTATGGATGACCTGCGCCGTGAGACGGCCCAACAGCTTGGTGCCAACCGCGAGGGCATCGAGCACCGCCTGGACAAGGTGCGCGAGACGGTCGATGCCCAACTGGGCGCCATCCGCAAGGACAACAACGTGCAGCTCGATCAGATGCGCGCGACGGTGGACGAGAAGCTCTCCCGTACGCTCAACGATCGCCTGTCTGCATCGTTTAAGCAGGTGAGCGACCAGCTCGAGGCCGTGTACAAGGGCCTGGGTGACATGCAATCTATCGCCACCGGCGTGGGCGACCTTAAGCGCGTGCTGGGCAATGTTAAGGCGCGCGGCATTTTGGGCGAGGTGCAGTTGGGCGCGATCCTGGCGGACATCCTTACGCCCGACCAGTATCTGGAAAACGTTGCCACCAAGCCTGGCGCCTCGGAGCGTGTTGAGTTTGCCGTCAAGCTGCCGGTAGACGAGGGCGATCCCGTGCTGCTGCCAATCGACTCCAAATTCCCGGGCGACGCGTACGAGCATCTGCTTGACGCACAAGAGTCGGGTGACGCTGAGGCTGTTGCCGCTGCGCGCAAGATGCTCGATGCGATGGTGAAGCGCGAGGCAAAGGACATCTGCGAAAAGTATCTGAGCGTGCCCGCGACCACCAACTTTGGCATTATGTTTGTGCCGTTTGAGGGCCTGTATGCTGAGGTCGTCAGCCGCCCCGGGCTTATCGAGACCCTGAGCCGCGACTATCACGTCAACGTTGTCGGCCCCAGCACCATGGCTGCCATCCTCAACAGCCTGCAGATGAGCTATCAGACGTTTAGGCTGCAAAAACGTACCGACGACGTGCTGCGCGTGCTTTCCGCCGTCAAGGCTGAGCTGCCGCGCTATCAGGCGGCGCTGCGTCGCGCGCAGCAGCAGATCGAGACCGCGGGCAAGACGGTCGAGGGCATTATCACCACGCGCACCAACGTTATGGAGCGCAAGCTCAAGGACATCGATGCGCTGGAAGACGCGCGGGAGGCCGACGCGATTTTGGGCTTGGAGTCCGCAGGCCTGCTCGCAGACCAAAAAGATGAGGACTAGCTGCATCTGACGGCGGGGCGCCGGCGTAAAGACGCGGGCGCCCCGCTGCTTCTCGCATTGTGCTTGCCTGAAGTGCACTTTAGTGTGCAACAATGGCGTTTCGCCCTATCAGACGCGAAAGGAAGCCCATGTCTCAGAGAAGCACCAGTCCGCTCAAACGCTCCACCGTACGTCGCACGCTGCAGCGTTTTTGGGACGTCACGCGCACACAGCCGTTGATTGTTTTTCTCTCGGTGTTCTCGTCGGCGGGCTATATCTTTTTGCTTACGTTTGCCAACACCTACGTGATGGCCCTTATCGTCGACCGCGTCCAGGCCGGCCCCGTGGCGGGCGACCAGGTGTTTGAGGTCTTTGGTCCCTACATTCTGGCACTCGTGCTCGTTAACCTAGTGGGCCAAATCCTCTCCAAGCTGCAGGACTACACCGTCTACAAGCTCGAGATTGCGGGCAACTATCACCTGGCACGCCTGTGCTTCGACACGCTCTCCAATCAATCCATGACATTCCACACCAGCCGCTTTGGCGGATCGCTTGTGAGCCAGACGAGCCGTTTTATGAGTGGCTACACGGGCCTGGTGGACGTGACGGTGTATTCGCTCATCCCCACTATCACCTCGGTTGTCTGCACGGTGGCAGCGCTCGCCCCGGTGGTGCCGACGTTTACCGTGATCCTGGTGGGCATCATGGTCGTCTACATTGCGTTTGTCTGGCTTATGTACAAGCGCATCATGCCGCTTTCGGCCGCGACGTCCGCCGCTCAGAACAAGCTGTCGGGCGTGCTGTCCGACGCGGTCACAAACATCCTGGCCGTCAAAACCTGCGGGCGCGAGGACTTTGAGCGCGACCTATTCGATACCGCCGACCGCGCCGCGCGCGATGCCGAAACGGTTTCGATGCACGCCATGATGCAGCGCAACTTTACGACCTCGGGCCTTATCGTCATTACCATGGCCGTGGTGAGTGTGTTCGTCGCGGGCGGCAACGCGTGGTTTGGCATCTCGGCCGGCACGCTCGTCATGATCTTTACCTATACGTATAACCTCACTATGCGTCTGAACTACGTGAGCTCCATGATGCAGCGCATCAACCGTGCGCTGGGCGATGCGGCCGAGATGGCGCGCGTGCTGGACGAGCCGTGTCTGGTGGCAGACGACGAGAATGCCCCCGAGCTCAAAGTGACCGAGGGCGCGATTGATTTTGAGCACTTGAGCTTTGCATACCGTGACGCCGCGGCAGGCGAGAGCGTGTTCAACGATCTGACGCTCCATGTGGCGGCGGGCCAGCGCGTGGGTCTGGTGGGCAAATCGGGCTCGGGCAAGACGACGCTCACCAAGCTGTTGTTGCGCCTGGACGACGTGCAGGGCGGCCGCGTGCTCGTGGACGGCCAGGACGTCTCGCGCTGCACGCAGCAGAGCCTGCGCCGTCAGGTTGCCTACGTGCCGCAAGAGGCGCTGCTGTTCCACCGCTCCATTCGCGAGAATATCGCCTACGGCCGCCCCGACGCTACCGACGAGCGGATCCGCGAGGCTGCGCGCCTGGCCAACGCCCTGGAATTTATCGATCGCCTGCCCTGTGGCTTTGACACCATGGTGGGCGAGCGCGGCGTCAAGCTTTCGGGCGGCCAACGCCAGCGCGTGGCCATCGCCCGCGCCATTCTCACTGACGCGCCGATTCTGGTGCTCGACGAGGCGACGTCTGCCCTGGACAGCGAGTCCGAGGCGTTGGTGCAGGAGGCGCTCGAGAACCTGATGCGCGGGCGCACCTCCATTGTGGTGGCGCATCGCCTGTCCACCGTGGCGGCGCTCGACCGCATCGTGGTGTTGGCGGACGGTGAGATTGTCGAGGACGGCACACATGCGCAGCTTGTCGAGGCGGGCGGCGAATACGCAAGCCTGTGGAGCCGCCAGACCGGCGCATTTTTGGAGGCTTAAGGCCCCCGTACGTGGGACAATCGTTTCCGTGAAGTTATGTTTCTGCCGAGCCGAGGAGTCGTTATGCCACGCGAGACCAATGCCGCCAAACGCGAGCGCGCCATCGAGGTGTGCGAGCGCCTTAACCGTCGCTATGGCCCGGTCGAGTGCTTCTTGGACCACGAGAATCCCTTTAGGCTGCTCATTGCGGTACTGCTCTCGGCTCAGACGACCGACGCGCAGGTCAACAAGGTGACACCCCAACTGTTTGCCCAGTGGCCCACGCCCGAGGCCATGGCCGGAGCAAGCGTGACAGACGTGGCGGACACCATTAAGTCACTCGGCTTTTATAAGAGTAAGGCCAAGCATGCCGTGGAGGCCGCGCAGATGATCGTCGCCGATTACGGCGGCGAGGTGCCGGCCGACATGAAGGAGCTTGTAAAGCTGCCGGGCGTGGGGCGCAAGACGGCGAACATCGTGCTCAACGTGGGGTACGGCATCGTAGAAGGCATCGCGGTGGATACGCACGTCAACCGCATCGCGCACCGCCTGATGCTGAGTCCCAAGACGCACGCCAAAGAGCCACTCAAGACCGAGCAGGATCTGCTCAAGATTTTGCCGCACGAGTATTGGGAGTCGGTCAATCACCAGTGGATTACCTTTGGCCGCGAGATTTGCGATGCCCGCAAGCCCAAGTGCGACGAGTGCCCGCTGGCAGACCTTTGCCCCAGCGTGCGCGTGACGGGGTAGGGCCCGACACGTTTTGCCGGCACCCGAAGACGGCGACCAATGTTGCGCAACACATTTGGGCTGCGAAGGCTCAATATGATGGCGACAGATGCCGTTTGTTGTGAGGGGATGCCCGAATATGTTTTGCACCAAGTGTGGATCCGAGATGCCCGACGGAACCGATTTTTGCACGAACTGCGGGGCACGCATGGGCGCCGCTTCTCCGGCGGCCGCGCCTGCTGAGCCCGCATCGATGCCGGCGGCAGGGATGCCTCCCGTGCAGAAGAAGTCACATAAGCGCGCGGTGATTGTCGGCATGTGCGTGGTGGGCGTGCTCGTTGCCGGCGGTGCCGCTCTGGCGCTGACCGGCGTGCTGGGTCCGCTTGGGCAGGGCAATTCATCGCAGATCACGGTGCTCGGGTCCGACGAGGGCTCGGCCGAGCACAAGGACGAGGGAAGCGCCAAGGAGAAGCCTGCCGCCGACGAGGATGAGGCGGATGAGCCTGAGCAGACCGGCAGCAGCGTAAAAGTCGACCTCAATGACCAGGCAACCTATGCCGCCGCGAATCTGTTCCTGTCGAACTTTACGGAGGAACAGTTTGCGCGTGACGGGGCAGGCGGGTTAGCCTCGTTTGATGCGGCGGACGGTCTGTCTGCAGAGGAAAAACGGGGCATGACGATTTTCGTCTTTAACCACCTGCTCGAAAACACTACGAATCGCGTGGAAAGGGGCGGGGATGTGGACGGCAAATCCTATGCAAGCAAGGTCCCCGTTGATTCCATGAAGCGCGAGATGAACCGACTGTTTGGCGTAACGTTATCCGATGACGAGATGCATGTCGACGCTGATGGCGGATTGCCTGACAATCTGGCAACGAGGGTTACGGTTCGGGACGGCTACCTGTACTTTAACGAGATGCACGGCTTTGCCGGCTCGCCTATTCCGGCAATCGTTTCGGGCGCGGAAGACCTGGGCGACAACACGTACTGCCTTACATTTGAGGCTTATGTCGCGCTGAGCTATAACGGCATCTCTTCTCCTTTGATCTCAGATGTTCCTGAGAGCGTTTATGGGCTGCCTGCCGATCAACTGAAGTCGACGATTGGGGCTGACTCTACACCTATGATGTCCGGGACCGCCGTGGTAAAGGTTACCGCTGATGACGGCGCTCCTTCTTTCACTCTGCAAAGCATCAATTACGACTAACGCATTCGCCTGAGCTCGATATGATTGATTTAGAACGCTAAGTTGGTGGCCCGCCTGGCGCTTTTAACGTTTAACGTTGCGCGATTGGGAAGTGCGCGTCGATCATTCGTTGTCCCATGCAAAAATGTGTTGCTAATTTAGAAGCCTATTCAAGCGCGCCGAAGTCGTGGCGTGCTGGCGTAGCATGAGCAAAAAATCAAGCAATGGAGGGTAACGTGGCAATATCGAAGACGCGAGAGCTCGAAGATTATTTTGAACGCATCGTGCGCACGCGCGAAGGCGACCTGCCTGGTCGTCGCAAAGGCGACGAATACTTGTCTCAAACCCATGCGCTCTACCATGGCGACCCTGCGCCCTGGGCTCTGACGCCAAAGATATTCGACAAGGATATGACGGCGCTTCTTAAGGAGGCGTCCGAGCGCATGTACGGCATTATGGACAAGGTGACGCGGGCGTTTTGTTCCGATGCTTCCGTGCGCGCGTGGTTTCGCATGGATCCGGCTTTTGCTGACCTGTGCGCTATGGATGCCGGCTATGATTGCCAGATCCCCCTTGCGCGCGTTGATATCTTTCTTGACGAGGACACCGGTTCGTATACGTTTTGCGAGCTCAATACCGACGGCAGTGCCGGAATGGTAGTGACCGATGCGGTCTGTCAGGCAGTGCGAACGACGCCTTCCTTTGAGGAGTTTGCATCCGACCACCCCGGCTTTCGGCAGTACGATTTGTGCGACGACTGGATAGATGCATTGTTTGAGACCTATGCAGAGTGGAAGCTGGCCCATCCTCGCCGCACCGAGGATAGTGCACGATTGGACGACGGGGCCCGCGTTGACGAGGGGCTCTATGCACCGCAATCAAAGAAATGTCCCGCTTCGGTGGCAATCGTCGACTATTCGGAAAGCATCGACTCGGAAGATGCGGCTCATTTTGTCGACCTTATGAGGCGGCGGGGTGTAGCCGCACGCTTTGCGGATGTGCGCGACCTGCGGATTGGCGAAGGCGAAAGCGGTGCTAGGTGCCTGTGCGATGCCGCTGGTCCTATTGATTGCGTCTGGCGGCGCGCGGTGACCGGCGAGTTGTGGGATAAGCCGTGCGATGGACGCTCGGCCTTAATTGAGGCGGCTCAAGAAGGGATTGCGTGCATCGTCGGGGGATTTAGAACGTGGCCGTGTGCGACTAAGACCGTATTTGCATTTCTGTGGTCTCGAGCCGGGCAGTCCTTGTTGAGCCCGGAGGAGCAATCGTTTGTACGGGAGCATGTGCCCTATACCGAGATTTTGGACGAAAGCACCCAGTTGTCGAGATTTGCCGAAAAGGACCGATGGATCGTCAAGCCGTGCGGCGGCTACAATGCGGTTGGCGTTGTCGCTGGTTTGGATGCCACGGAACAGGAATGGTCCCAGGTGCTTACTCGTGCTGCGGCCGCTGGGGCGATTGTACAGGAGTATGCTCAGCAGTATCAGACTCCCTGCTTGCGCGGAACGCTTGTCGATGGGCCGCATCGAGGAGAGGCGCCCAAAGGACTTGTGGATGATCTTGGTTTTGCGCCCGCTTCTAATATGGAAGGCTTGTATCTGTATCGCGGCCGTTTTGCAGGCGTGTACACACGTGTGGGCTTTGCCAACACCATAGGAGAGTGGACGAGCCGTTTGAACGTTGCGAGCTTTTTTGAGGAATAGCCGTTTCTTGGGGAGCCTTCCGTGGTTGCGGCGTTTGACGTGACGGGGAGATTTTGGCGAAGCCGGCGAGTCCAGTTCTATCTGGCGTTTTTGTTGCGGGGCTGGGCGTACGCTTGAGCTGGAGTCCTCTCCATGCGCTACCATGACAGGCAACGAATTTGACGAACGACCCGCCGAGCTTGCCTCGGCGGGCTTTTGGCGTTGCAATGCCGGAGGAACAGCATGCTCATTCACCGTATAGCCGCGCAGCTCTACACTGCCGAGGCGCTGCAGACCGTCGAGGCCGGGCTCGATTCTGGCGAGGACGTGACGCTGGCCGTGTCTCAGTCGGGCCGAACGCTTATGGCCGCCGCCCAGTTTGCGCGTCGTCCGCGCCCCACGGTCTACATCGTGAGTGGCGAGGATGCGGCCGATCGCGCCGCACGCAGTCTGGCCGCCTATGTGGGCCTGGCGCACGTGTGCCGCTTTCCCGAGCGCAAGGACTACCCTTGGCGCGAGCAGGCGCCCGACGACGCCGTGGTAGCCCAGCGCTGCGAGGCACTCGGGCGCATCGTGCGCGGCGACAACTGCATCATGGTCGCCTCGGCCCGCGCGCTGCTGCGTTGCGTGCCGCCAGTCGAGAGCCGCTACTGGGAGTCCACGACCTTCGCGGTGGGCGAGGAGATTCCTTTTGACGAGGTGCCGCAGCGCTTGGTGGGTATGGGCTACACCAATGCCGGCGCCGCCGACGCGCCCGGCCTGTTCCGTGTGCACGGCGACACCGTCGAGGTGTTTCCCGCGCAGGAAAAAGCGCCCGTGCGCATTGAGTTCTTTGGCGACGAGATCGACCGCATCCGCCGCATGGTGAGCTCCACGGGCCAGACCATCGGCAACGAGGACAGCATCGAGATCTTCCCGTGCCGTGAGCTGGCGCTTACCGACGAGGCCGTCCACAACATGCATGTGGCGCTCTACCGCGCCAGCCAGGACGACAGCAAGTTGGCGGCGCTGCTCGAGATGGTGGATGCGCGCATCGTCACGCCTGAGCTCGACCGCTTTTTGCCGGTGATGTACGGCCAGACCGTGAGCCCGCTGTCGCATGTGAGCGGCAAGGCGCTCGTGGTACTGTCCGAGCCGCGCTCGCTGTTCGACGATTGCCTGCGCGCCTACGAGGATATCGAGGCACGTGCCGGCGAGGCGGGAGTCGACCGTCTGGACGGCCTGTACGTGCGTGCCCAGCAACTCGACTTTGGTTCCCAGCAACGCCTGAACTATGTGAGCCTCATCCGTGCCGGCGGTGCGGTGACGGCCGAGCTCAAGATTGAGCAGCCTGCCATTGCAGGCTCGGACAACCGTTTTATGACGCGCATCCAGGAGGTCGTGGGCAAGCGCTATGCCTGCGTGTTTGCCATCCCCGACCGCGGTGCGCGCGAGTCGATGGAGCTCACCTTTGGCGACGAGGGCATTACCTTTGAGGAATCGCTGACCGCGGCGCCCGAAAACGCCGGCGCTATCGGCGACCGCGTGCGCGTGGCAGCGGCGGATTCCGCCGACCGTGCCGCACGCCAGGAGGCCCGTGCTTCCATTCGCGAGCGTCGCGCCGATGCGCTCAACGCCCGCTCGCTCGAGGCGGGCGCCGCGCAGGCTGCCGCCGGCGCCGCCGTGCCCACCATCTCGCGCGGGCGCGTGACCTTTGTGGACGCTGCCCTGCCGCAGGGCGTGGTGGTGCCCGATGCCAACCTGGCCGTGTTCTCGATCGCCGACCTCAACGCCCGCATGGATGCCAACCGCGCGCGCAGCCGCCGCAAGGTTGACATTACGCAGATCACCTTCCCGTTTAAGCCGGGCGACTACGTGGTGCACGCTACCCACGGCATCGCGCTCTTTAGCGAGATCGCGCGTCAGGAAGTGGGCGGCAAGGAACGCGACTACTTTTTGCTGGAATATGCCGATGGCGACAAGCTCTACGTGCCGCTGGAGCAGGTTGACCGCATTACGCGCTACGTTGGTCCCGACGGCGATAAACCGCGCTTGACCAGGCTCAACACCGCCGACTGGACGCGGGCCACCAACAAGGCGCGCAAGAATGCCAAAAAGCTGGCGTTTGACCTGGTCGACCTCTATACGCGCCGCTCGTCGATTACCGGTATCGCCTGTCCGCCCGATACGCCTGAGCAGATCGAGATGGAGGAGAGCTTCCCCTACGACGAGACACGCGACCAGCTGGAGGCTATCGCCGACATCAAGGCAGACATGGAGGCGCCCAAGCCCATGGACCGCCTGCTGTGCGGCGACGTGGGTTTCGGCAAGACCGAGGTCGCCCTGCGCGCAGCCTTTAAGTGCGTGGACTCCGGCCGCCAGGTCATGGTGCTCTGCCCCACGACCATTCTGGCCCAACAGCACTACGAGACATTCTTTGAGCGTTTTGCCCCGTTTGGCTTGGAGGTCGAGGTACTCAGCCGCTTCCGCACGCCGGCGCAGCAAAAGCGCGCGCTCAAGGCGTTTGCCGAGGGCACGATTGATGTGCTCATCGGCACGCACCGTCTGCTTTCGGCCGACGTGAACCCCAAGAACCTGGGTATGGTGATCATCGACGAAGAGCAGCGCTTTGGTGTGCAGCACAAGGAGCAGCTCAAAAACCTGCGCGAGCAAATCGACGTGCTCACGCTTTCGGCAACGCCTATTCCGCGAACCATGCAGATGGCCACGAGCGGCGTGCGCGACATGAGCCTGATCACCACGCCGCCGACTGGGCGTCGTCCCGTGATCGTGCACGTGGGGGAGTACGACCCCGACGTGGTGAGCGCGGCGATTCGCCTGGAGGTGGGTCGCGGCGGTCAGGTGTATTACGTGTCCAACCGCGTCAAGACCATCGACGATGCCGTGGCGCGCGTGCACGAGGCCGCGCCCGAGGCGCGCGTGGGCGTGGCGCACGGCAAGATGAGCCCGCGCGAGGTCGAGGACGTGATGATCGAGTTCGCGACCAAGAAGATCGACGTGCTTATCGCCACGACCATCGTGGAGAGCGGCATCGACAACGCAACGGCCAACACGCTCATCATTGAGGACTCGCAGCGTCTGGGTCTGGCACAGCTCTACCAGCTTAAGGGCCGCGTGGGCCGCTCGGCCACGCAGGCATACGCGTACTTTATGTTCCCCGGCGAGCTGCCGCTCACCGAGGAGGCCACGGCACGCCTGACCGCGCTTTCCGAGTTCCAGGACCTGGGCAGCGGCATGCGCATCGCCATGCGCGACCTGGAGATCCGCGGCGCCGGTTCGCTTATGGGCGCCGAGCAGCACGGTAACCTGTCGAGCGTGGGCTTTGACCTGTTTACGCAGATGCTGGGACAGGCCGTGGCCGAGGCGCGCGGCGATGACGACGCCGGCGTGGAGGCGGCGAGCGTGGGCATCAACCTGCCGGCCGACTACTTTTTGTCCGAGGAGTACATGCCGGCGGTGGACCAGCGCGTGCTCGTGTACCGCAAGCTCGCGGCGGCCGAGGACCTGGAGAGTATCGACGAGGTGCAGGAGGAGACCGAGGCCGCGCACGGTGAGCTGCCGTTGGCGGGGCTTAACTTGTTCAACCGCGCTCGCATCCGCATTCGCGGCGAGCGCTTGGGGCTCGAGAGCGTCACGCTCAGCGGTGGACGCATTACCTTCCTGGGGGTTGACGTTCCCAAGAAGGTGGCCTTTGAGCTTAAGACCCGCTACGGCGCGGTGAACTTTCCCAAGAGCCGCAAACTGTCGGTGCCCTACAAGGCGGGTGCCGGCGCGGGCAGCGGCCTGGGTCGCGGTCTCGACGCCAGCGACGGCACCGGCCCCGTGGCCGCGGCACTCATGCTGCTGCAGCAATTAGGCACGAGCGACGATGACTAACAAGTAGGGGCGTGGCGGGGCATAGCTACCAGTTGTTCTTTGCCCCGCCACCTCGCAGGTTGATTCCAGCCCCATCGAAAGGAAAGCATGTTCGGATACATCTATAAGAAAGATGTCGCTATTATCGCGGCCGTCCTGTGCCTTTGTCTGGGCGTGGGCAGCTTCTTTGATTATCAGATCTCGAGTGCGCTGTTCAACATCGGCAGCATGTACGGTCGCTTTGTCGAGGCGGCCGGCGAGCTACCGTTCGAGCTGACGGCGAGCGTCGCGGGCGTTATGCTCGTGCGCGCGGTGCGTTCCGACTCCAAGGCGAGCAAGTGGCTCGCTGCGCTGGGCGTTTTGATCAACGTGGGTCTGGTCGGCTACGAGATTATCGGATCGCTGCGCGTCGGCGGCAAGCTTATTGCGTTTCAGCTGGTTCTGACGTTTGCGTTGGTCATCGCAGCCAACTTCATCGCCTACCGCCTCACGCGCACGACCGAGTCCGACGAGCTCACGCGCTGGGCGTTGATGGTACTTGCCGTGTGGGTTGCCCAGGCCATCATCCTCAACGTGATCGTCAAGCCGTTGTGGTCGCGCCCGCGCATGCGCGTAATCGAGGTCACGCCGGGGCTCAATTTTCAGCCGTGGTGGGTGATCGGCAACCCCGACAAGTGGGCCTTTATTGCCGCCGGCGTGATTAAGGACGGCTTCAAGTCGTTTGCGAGCGGACACACGGCGCACGCGGCGATCGGTCTTATGGTCGCCGGGCTTCCCGCGGCGGCCTTTAAGGAAAAACCGTCGCGCCGCCGTGTGGCCTTTTGGACGGCGGCTGCGGTCGCGGCGCTCGTCGCCTTTGGCCGTATCGTGATCGGAGCGCATTTTTTGAGTGACGTGAGCTGCGGTTTTGCCCTGGTGCTGGCGCTTGAGTGCCTTGCCGCGCGCATTGCCTATCCCAACGGCGTACAATAGCGCCGTTTGAATCATCTGGCCGATACCCGGTAAGAGAGGATTGCCATGCTCGCGTTTAACAACGACTATTCCCACGGCGCACATCCGGCAGTGCTGCAGGCACTCGTCGACACCAACATGGAGCCGCAGCCCGGCTACGGTACCGATGCGCACACCGAGCGTGCCAAGCAGCTTATCCGCGAGGCCTGTCAGGCCCCCGATGCCGACGTGTTTTTTCTGGTGGGCGGTACGCAGGCCAACGCGACGGTGATCGACATGCTGCTTGCGCCCTACGAGGGCGTTGTTGCCGCCGAGACTGGCCACGTCGCCTGTCACGAGGCGGGCGCCATCGAGTTTGGCGGCCACAAGGTGCTCACCATCCCCGGCTACGAGGGCAAGATGCACGCCGAGGATCTCGAGAACTATATCCAGGTGTTCTACGAAAACGAGAGCTACGAGCACACGGTGTTCCCGGGTGCCGTGTACGTGAGCCTATCGACCGAGTACGGCACGCTGTACTCCAAGGCCGAGCTCGCGGCGATTCACGCGGTGTGCCAGAAGCGCGAGATTCCGCTGTTTGTGGATGGCGCCCGCCTGGCCTATGCGCTGGCGGCCGATGAGTGCGACATTACCCTGCCCGAGTTGGCGCAGCTGTGTGACGTGTTCTACATCGGCGGCACCAAGTGCGGTGCGCTTTGCGGCGAGGCCGTGGTGTTTTGCGGCATGCGCGCCCCGGCGCATCCCATTCCGCGTATTAAGCAGCATGGCGCACTGCTTGCCAAGGGCCGCCTGACGGGCGTGCAGTTTGAGGCACTCTTTACCGACGGCCTGTATTTTGAGATTGGTCGCCAGGCGATTGAAACCGCTCAGGCGCTGCGTCGCGTGCTGCACGAGCACGGCTACCAGTTCTTTTTGGAGACGCCGACCAACCAGCAGTTTGTGATTCTGCCCAACGAGGATATGGCCCGCATTCGCGAGCATGCCTCGATCGAGTACTGGGAAAAGTACGATGACACCCACACGGTGGTGCGTTTTTGCACCAGCTGGGCCACGACGCAGGAGGATATCGACGCGCTGGCGGCTGTCCTGTAGCCTGATGTAATGACAAGGGGCCTCCTTGCGCCTGGGTTTGGCACAAGGTGGCCTTTGCTTTTGAGGGGGAGGGGCCGTATGCCCGAGATGTCCGAGCCGACGATTCGCCTGGCGACGCCCGAAGACGCGCCGGCGTTGCTTGCCATCTATGAGCCGTATGTGCGCCAGACGGCGATTACCTGTGAATACGAGGTGCCGAGCGTTGAGGAGTTCGCCGGGCGCATCGAGCGTACGCTCAAGCGCTATCCGTATCTGGTGATGGAGTTGGACGGGCGTCCGGTAGGCTATGCCTATGTGAGTCCGCTCAACAGCCGCGAGGCATATGACTGGTCGGTCGAGACGTCGATCTACCTGGCGCGCGACGTGCGCCACGGCGGGCTGGGCCGCAAGCTGCACGATGCTCTCAAGCAATGCTTGATTGCGATGGGCATCACCAACATGTGTGCGCTCATCGCCGTGCCGCACGACAAGGACGACGAGCATCTGACGCACAACAGTCAGGATTTCCATGCCCATATGGGATATCGCCTGGTGGGCGCCTTTGACCGCTGCGCCCAAAAGTTCGGCCGCTGGTACGACATGTGTTGGATGGAGCTGGTCCTAGCCGAGCGCACGCCCAACCAACCCAAGCCAACCTGGTTCCCCGACCTCCTCGCCTAAAACCACCACAAAGGTGCCTGTCCCCTTTGCGGTGGTTTTGGCAGGTTAGCCGATGGGCTCGGTGTATTTGGCGCGGTCGGTGCGTTGGATGCGCTTGGAGACATGGAGCGGGCGGCCGTCGGTGTCGTAGACGTAGTCGGTGATCAGGATCAGCGCCTGCCCGCGCTCAACGTTGAGTAAAAACGCCTCATTTTGCGAGGCGTAGCACACCTCAAAGGTCTTGTGCCCCTGTGCCGGCGCGCGATGGAATTCTTGGCGCAGCGTGGCGTAGAGTGAACCGTTGATATCGCGATCGATGAGTGCCTCAAAGCTCGGTGGTAGATAGGTGGTCTCCAGGCACAGTGGCGCATCGTCCAGATAACGCAGACGGACAAGTTTGACGAGCTTGCTGCCCACGGCGGCATCAAAGAACTTAGCTATGCTGCCGGCCGCCTTGGTAAGACCCGAGTCCACCGTGCGCGTGGTGGGCTTCATACCCCGACCCTGTATCTGCGCCGTATAGCTCGAAAATACCAGGTTGTTCTCGTGGAGTGCCGGCGTGTCGGCCACAAAGGCACCACGCCCGCGCTCGGTGCGAAGCAGGCCTTCGTCAACTAACACCTTAAGGGCATGGCGCACGGTGCTGCGCGACAGCCCCGATTCGCCCATGAGCTCCATCTCGGACGGCAGCTTGTCTCCGCGTGCGTAGGTGCCGGCGGCGATGCGGTCGCGCAGCATGCCCGCCAAGCGCTCGTATTGGGCCAGTTTCTTTTTAGACGAAGCGTTCATGCGATCAACCTGTATCTAACTTGTATGCGTATCTAATCAAGCATGTATTCAATACAACAACAAAACCGCTGGTATCCAGTTATCGAAAACCGCATCAGCAAAATTTCTAAGACAAATATAGCATACAACTAGTCGACATAACCAAAACATGTATGTAACTTGTATGCCATCGAGAGCATCAAACGAGAAGAAAGGCTGATGCACGATGACTACTCAGGAACAGGTTAAGGACGTCGTCTCCCAAGTTTTGGCTGACAAGGCTGACAAGGGCGGCATCAAGCGCGTCGTGTGGATTGGCGCCGGCGGATCCAACGGCGGTAACTATCCTGCCCAGTACTTTATGGAGCACGAGGCCACGCAGGTCGTGAGCTCCAGCTACACCAGCAACGAGTTCGTGCACGCCACGCCCGCCTATGTCAACGAGAACACTCTGGCCGTCGTCGTGTCCATGCGCGGCACCAAGGAGACCATCGTCGCCGCCCAGGTCGCCAAGGACCACGGCGCCAGCACCATCGCCATCTATGTTGACGAGTCCGGCCTCACCGAGGTCTGCGACTACAAGATCCAGTACGACAGCCTGGCCGTCGACGAGTCCTGCATGGGCCGTACCAACTCCGCCGTCGTGACCATGATCGCCATGGAGCTCACGCAGCAGACCGAGGGCTATGCCGAGTACGAGACCGCCATGGCCGCCTTCGACCTGATCGATCCCATCTATCGCAAAGCCGTCGAGTACACCCGTCCGCTCGCTGCCAAGTGGGCCGAGCAGAACGCCGACAAGCCCTGCATTAACGTGATGGCCCAGGGCCCGCTTTTTGGTGCCGCCTACGTCTTTAGCATCTGCAACGTGCAGGAGATGCTGCAGATCGACTCCTGCACCATCAACACCTGTGACTTCTTCCACGGCCCCTTCGAGATCCTGGACAAGCGCACCTCGCTGTTCCAGCTCATCAGCGTCGGCCGCAGCCGCTGCAACGACGAGCGCGGCATCCGCTTCGTCAACCAGTACGGTGGCGAGCGCGTCTATCAGCTCGACGCCAAAGAGCTCGGCCTCAACGACATCAAGGACAGCGTGAGCGAGTACTTCAACCACCTGATCTTTGCCCCGATCCTCAACAACGTCTACATGCGCGCGCTCTCTGCCGTCACCCACAAGGACTATATGACGCGCCGCTACATGTGGAAGCTTGAGTATTAGTTACGCGGTTTTACCAAACCGCGTAACGGCTCGACGCTGCGCGGTCCGCATTTGGGCAATCTGACGTTCAACTTCAAGGGCGCGACCAGAAAGTCAGCGCCCTTTCGTTTCACGTCACCTTGCCTCAAATGCGGCCCGCTCGCTGACTTATGCTCAACCAGCGGCGCCTTAGACGTTGGGGACGTTCCTTTTCTGCCGGCAGTTGGGGACAGTCCTAGTCGTTGGGGGGCGTTCTTGAATGACCAGTCATTTAAGAACGCCCCCAATGAGTACCCAATGAGTGTGTGGGCGAGCGGATTTTCCCGCTCGCCGATTTGTGTCTTGAAAAATGTATATAACGACTATAACGTAGTGTGAAACATATTGGAAACAATACCGAGGAGGCTGCGTTGAAGAAAAGCAATCTGGGCTATGTGCTGGTGCTGGTCGCCGCGCTTATGTGGGGCAGCATCGGAATCTTTGTAAACGGCATCTCGGCCATGGGCGTTTCGTCCCAGAGCATGGCTGCCTTTCGCTTGTTGGTCGGAGCGCTTATCTTGGCGCCGGTCCTGATGTTTATGGGCTGCCGTCCGGGTGAGGGGTCTACCGTGGCTCAGGGTCCGCTGGCACTGTTCAAGGCAAGCCCTAAAGAGCTTGTTCCCTGCGCGCTTGTCGGTATCGTCGGTTTGGCCGCCGCCAACACCTGCTATTACGAGTGCATGGGCGAGGTGGGCATGTCCACGGCCTCGGTGCTGCTCTACACCTCGCCGGTGTTTGGCGTCATGCTCGGCCGCGTGCTTTATCGCGAGGACGTGACCCCCAACAAGCTCGTTGCCATTGTCTTTAACATCGTTGGCTGCGTGCTTGCAGTGACCAATGGCGACCTTTCCGGTTTCCATTTTTCGGTTTGGGGCGTCACGTCGGGCGTGATTGCAGGCCTTTGTGGTGCGTCGCTCGCGGTGTTTAGCCGGATAGCAACCAAGACGGTCCACCCGCTGGCTGTCACGTTTTGGGGCTTTGTTTTTGGCGGTGCGGTTATGGCGGCTATCGCGGCTCCGTGGCCGGATGTCGCCGCGGCAATGTCGCCACAGCTGCTGCTGCTGTTCCTTGGCTTTGGACTTATCCCCACAGCTGTGGCCTACATCTTATATATGCAGGGTCTGTCCATGGGGCTCGAGACATCGAAAGTTCCCGTCGTAATGTCATTCGAGACGGTCGTCACCGTACTGCTGGGCATTGGTGTCTACGCCGAGCCCGCCGGCGCGATCAAAGTCCTGGGCATCGTGCTGGTGCTCGCGTCCATCCTGATTATGAACACCGACTTCTCTAAGCTGCGCAACAGCGTGTTTGTCGGTCATGTCATTGAGAGCATGACCTTTAAGCCCAACGCGTGGTGGACGGAGAAATCGCAGGACATGGATCTGTTTAAGGAGCGTACCGGCATCGCGCTGGAACCCACCGTGCAGGAAAGCCCCTGGTACTTCGTACGATAGAGGATTGCGCGCAGGGTCTGACCTGGGGTTATCCAGCCAGCACCGGCCTATCCAACCCCAACGTTTCAAGTACGTTAAACCCGTCAACGGTCGATTTTCACCCGCGAACGGTCTTTATACTAATTAGCAATATAAGCAACGTATAAGACGTTATAATGACCATAACGAAAAGGAGGAGGCAAGATGAATCAGATCATTCTCGCATCTCATGGCGGCCTGGCCGCAGGCGCCAAAGACACGCTCGAGATGGTTCTCGGCGACGTGTCGAACGTCCACGTCGTGTCGCTTGCTCGTGACGACAAGGAGCCCATCACCAATAAGGTGGACGCCATGATCGCCACGTTCAACGCGGACGACACCGTCTATGTGCTGACCGATATGCTCGGCAGCTCGGTCAACAACAACATGGTCGAGCTTTCCAAGAACGGCACGAAGTTCACGGTTGTCAGCGGTTTCAACATCCCGCTGGCGCTCACGCTCGCTATGAGCCCCGTCCCCGTCAAGGGTGCCGAGCTCGCAGCCCTCATCAACGAGGCCCGCACCGGTCTGACCAACCCCAACGCACCGGTCGAGGCTGCCGCGGCTCCCGCCAAGAAGGCCAAGGCGCCCCGTCACAGCTCCGGTCCCGCCAAGATCGTCCTCGCACGCCTTGACTACCGTCTGCTGCACGGCCAGGTCGTCTTTACCTGGACCACCAAGGTCCAGGCCGAGCGCATCATCGTCGTCGACAACGCTGCCGCCAACGATGACATCAAGAAGGGCGCTCTTAAGCTGGCCAAGCCCCAGGGCGTGCGCCTGAACGTCTTCACCGTCGAGCGTGCCCTCGCCAAGATGGACAAGCTCAACACCCTCGGCGAGCGCGTCATGTTCGTCTTTGGCAACACGGCCGAGATGCTGCAGTTCTGCCAGGGCTACAAGCTCGACGCCATCAACTTGGGTGCCACCGCCAACCACGACGGTGCCGATCAGGTCGGCGGCAAGGACAGCTCCGTCTTCCTTGACGCCACCCAGAAGGCCGACGTCAACCAGCTGCTCGACATGGGCATCAAGCTCTACGTCCAGCAGACCCCTACGTATCAGAGCGTCGACATCGACGCCAAGCTGTAATCAACCAGGCTTTTGCCTGACTGAAAGGAGAAGGGTATGAATACGTTCATCAGTGCGGTGCTCGTCGGCCTCGTCGGCGTGTTCTGCATGTGGGACTCCCGCCTGCTCGGTCGTCTTAACTTCGAGCAGCCCCTCGTTGGCGCTACGCTCGTCGGTCTGCTGTTGGGCGATGTGCCCACCGGCCTTGCCGTCGGTGCCGCCGTCGAGCTCGTGTCCATGGGCCTGGTGCAGGTCGGCGCCGCCGTTCCGCCCGATATGGTCCTGGGCGGCATCGTGGCCGCTGCCTTTGCGTGCCTGACCGATGCTTCCGCCGAGACCGCCATGACGATCGCCATCCCGGTCGCCGTCCTGGGTCAGCTCCTCGGCATCGTGTTCCGTTCCATCATCGCCGTCCTCACCCATGTGGCAGATAACGCGATTGATAACGGAAAGTTCAAGACCGCCTACCGTATGCACATCTGCGCCGGCTCCGGTTTGTACGCCATCATGTACTTCCTGCCGATCTTCCTCGCCGTCTTTGTTGGCACCGACCTGGTTCAGGCCATCGTCAACATGGTTCCCGAGTGGCTGTCCACTGGTCTTAACGTTTCGACCAAGATCATGACCGCCTACGGCTTGGCCCTGCTGCTCACCATGATGATCAAGAAGGGTATGACTCCGTTCCTGTTCATCGGTTTCCTGCTCGCCGCTTACCTCAACCTGTCCGTCATCGCGGTCGCTCTGATCGGTGTGTGCCTGGCTGTCGTCTTCATGGGCTTCAAGTTTAACGGTTCCCATGCAGCCGCCGGTGTCGATTCCGACTACGATCCGCTCGAAGACGACGAAGACTAAGGAGGAACACACTATGGCAACCGCAACCAAGGACGTGTCCCTGAACAAGAAGGTCAGCCAGTTCTTCTGGCGCTCCTGGGCCATCCAGGCCTCTTGGAACTACGAGCGTCAGATGAACATGGGCTTCCTCTACGGTATGGTTCCCACGCTCGATCGCCTCTATCCGGACGAGTCCGACCCCAAGCAGCTTGCTGCTAAGAAAGAGGCTTACCACCGTCACATGGCGTTCTACAACTGCACCCCGCAGACGAGCGCTTTCATCCTGGGCCTCGCCGCCTCCATGGAGGAGGAGTACGCCAAGGATCCCGAGAACTTCAACCCTGATTCGATTAACGCGGTCAAGACCTCCCTTATGGGCCCGCTTTCCGGCATCGGTGACTCCTTCTTCCAGGGCACCATCCGCGTTATCGCCTTTGGCTTGGGCGTTCAGCTGGCTCAGCAGGGCTCCATCATGGGCCCGATCCTGGCCCTTCTCATCTCCATCGTCCCCTCCGTGCTGATTACTTGGTTCGCAGCCAAGATGGGCTATCAGGGCGGCCACGAGTACCTGAGCAAGCTTCAGGGCGGCGACCTCATGGAGAAGCTCATGTATGTCTGCGGCATCGTGGGTCTTATGTCCGTGGGCGGCATGATCGCCACGCTGATCGGCGCCACCACCCCGCTGCAGTTCGCTGACGGCACCGTCGTTATCCAGGACATCCTGGACAGCATGATGCCCCAGATGATCTCCCTTGGCCTCACCGGCCTTATGTACTGGCTCATCAAGAAGAACGTCAACACCGGTTGGCTTCTCGTGATCGCCATTGTGGGCGGCATCGCCCTCTCCGCGGTCGGCATCCTGGCTTAGTCGCGACTAAGCGCCTAACCGCTTTCCCCCGGGGGCCTGCCTGGCATCCCATACCCCAGGCAGGCTTCCATCCCCAAAATGCGACAATGGGACAGTCCCTTTGTCGCATCCTCAACGGGCCGGCGACTCGGTCCAAACCACAGTAACCCTGCGAGCGCCCGGCAATGTGGCGCCGCAAAAATTGAAAGGAATGTGTCAGATGTACGAGATCGACCTTAACCTCCCTAAGCAGATCGTCGCTGACGTCCTGTCCAACCACGAGATCCACAGCGTCGCTTTCGTCGGCTGCGGTGCCTCCATGTCCGACCTTTACCCCGCCAAGTACTTCCTGGCCAACAACACGGACAAGCTGAACGTTCAGATCTTCACCGCTAACGAGTTCAACTACGACACGCCTTCCTGGGTCAACGAGCACACCTTCGTGATCACCTGCTCCCTCGGTGGCTCCACGCCCGAGACCGTCGAGGCCAACAAGACCGCCAAGAAGCACAACTGCCCGGTCGTCTCCCTCACCAACAAGGCTGGCTCCGCTCTGACCGTCGACGCTGACTACGTCATCGTTCACGGCTTCCACGCCAACTTCGCTGCCAAGTGCGAGAAGCCCGGCTACGCCATCGCTCTTGCTGTCGAGATCCTTCAGCAGACCGAGGGCTATGACCACTACGAGGACATGATCACCGGCCTCACCAACGTCTTCGAGCTCTGCGAGAACGCCGCTCAGTCCTGCAAGAAGCTCGCCAAGAAGTTCGCCGAGGACTTCAAGGATGACAAGATGATCTACTTCATGGCTTCCGGTGCCTCCGAGAAGATGGCTTATTCTCACGCCGCCTTCCTGTTCACCGAGATGCAGTGGATCGACGCCGCCGCCTACAACACCGGCGAGTACTTCCACGGCCCGTTCGAGGTTTCCACCGAGGGTAAGCCCTACGTCTTCTTCATGTCCGATGGCGCTACCCGTCCGATGGACGCCCGCGCCCTCACCTTCCTTAAGCGCATGGGCGCCAAGGTCGCTCTGATCGACTCCAAGGACTACGGCCTGGCTGACGCCGTGCCCGCGAGCGTTGTCACCTACTTCAACCCGCTGCTGCACCTCGCCGTTATGCGTGAGTACGGCAACCAGATCGCCGAGGCCCGCCAGCACCCGCTGACCATGCGTCGCTACATGTGGAAGCTTTCCTACTAATCACAAGTAAGTAAACCTTACGGGTTGATTGAAAGGGGATGGGGTTTGCGCCCCGTCCCCTTTTTTTGCTCTGGGGAGGGCGTATCCCTCGCGCCACAAAACCTCAGATAAAACCTACCAAAATAAACCTGTCCCTTTTTGGCAGGTGGGAGGAGATGCGTATGATCAAGGCAGTGCTGTTTGATATGGACGGCGTGCTGGTCGATACCGAGTGGTTCTACAACCGTCGCCGCGTGGCGTTTATGGAAGAGAAGGGGTTCCACTTTGACGAGATCCCCGATCTTTCGGGGTCTAACGAGCCTGCCATTTGGGAGGCGCTGGTGCCCGACGATGTTGAGCTGCGCGAGCGCCTGCGCGTTGAGTACAAGCAGGTCTATAGCCCGGACCATCCCGTTCCGTATGCCGAGCTGCTCAACGAGCAGACGGAGCCGGTGATGCGTGAGCTGCACGAGCGCGGCGTGAAGTGCGCCATCGCGAGCTCGTCCTATCGCGAGCTAATCGACGAGCTGGTAGAGATTGCCGGTATCGCCGATGTGCTGGACTACACCATCAGCGGTCACGAGTGCAGTGCGTTTAAGCCCGACCCCGAGATCTACCTGCGTGCCATGGAGGCGCTGGGGGTGGAGCCTGCCGAGTGCCTGGTTATCGAGGATTCGCCTTTGGGGATCGAGGCTGGCAAACGTTCCGGCGCCCGCGTCCTGGCACTGCGTCCGCACGAGGGCGTCAACCTCGATCAATCGCAAGCCGATGCCGTTATCGATAATCTGACTGACATCCTATCTGCCATCTAGCAGCAAACCACCACAAAGGGGACAGGCACCTTTGTGGTGGTTTTTATTGGGGCGACGTTTTTTGAAGGCAGTCGACGCCAAAACCACCACGAAGGTGCCTGTCCCCTTTGTGGTGGTCCATGCTACAATCGCGGGCATGCCCCACAACCACATCTGCCTTCGAAAGGAGCCTACGTGGCGAACGCCATCGATCAGCTCACGGACCGCGTGCTCATGCTCGGCCGCCTTACCATCGTCCGCCGCGCCATTACTGCCGTGGCGGTCACAATTTCCGCCGTTCTCCAGACATTTCTGATCCAGGCGTTCATTCAGCCCGCCGACCTGCTTCCGAGCGGTCTCACCGGTGTCGCGGTCCTGCTTGATCGCGTTACCTCGCTCGGCGGCGTTCACATCGACATCTCGCTCGGTATGCTCGCGCTCAACATCCCCGTGGCGCTCCTATGCTGGAGCGGCATTAGCAAGCGCTTCGTCATCTTCTCGATGATGCAGGTCGTGCTCTCGTCGCTG
This sequence comes from uncultured Collinsella sp., assembly GCA_937989885.1. GTDB lineage: Bacteria > Actinomycetota > Coriobacteriia > Coriobacteriales > Coriobacteriaceae > Collinsella. Next base: position 17,211 of record CALKBP010000018.1, on the reverse strand, counting down.
TTCCTCAACATCTTTCACTTTGCCCCGTTTTTGGGCGACAAGATCATGCTCATCATTTTTGGCGGCGTGGTCTCGGGTCTGGGCGCTGCCATCGCGCTTAAGTCCGGCGCATCCACCGGCGGCACCGACTTTATCGCGCTGTGGGTCTCCAACCACACGGGCAAGACCATCTGGGGCGTCATCTTTGGTTTCAACTGCTTTATCTTGGCGATCTTTGGTTTTATGTTTGGCTGGGACAAGGCGGCGTACTCCATCGTGTTCCAGTTTATTTCGACCAAGACCATCGACAGCTTCTATCGTCGCTACGACCGCGTGACGCTGCAGATCACGACGCGCAAGGCGGACGAGGTCATGACCGCCTATGTTGACCATTTTCAGCATGGCATTAGCTGTGCCGAGGTCATTGGCGGATACAGCCGCGAAAAGATGTACCTGCTGCACGCCGTTGTCTCGACCTACGAGAGCCAGGACATTATCAAGCTGGTGTGCGACATTGATCCCAGCGCCGTGATCAATGTGTTCCACACGCTCAACTTTGTGGGCGGCTGGTGGGGCGGTCATGTCGACGAGCCCATGCCCACGGCCGTGCCCGATCCCGACAAGCCCGCGCGCATGGCCAGCAGGCAGGCGCGCCTTAGTGAGCAGGACAGCCTGCAGCAGGACGACGGCAAGTAGGGTTTTGGCATTTTACCGGCCCGGCGCAACCCTTCCGTATGAGCCCCACGAAAGCCCCGTTGCTTTCGAGGGACTTTCGTTTGCCCAGATAAAACCTGCCAAAATGAAGCTGTCGCTTTTTGGTAGGGAGGGTGTATCGTTTTATCAATATGAGGTAACATGAAACTAGACGTTATATACGTATTAGTTATTTCAATATTTCGATAAGAGTGATTAGATATGCCTGCGCCCAAAAATGCACCGCTTTACCAGCAGATTTACGACGAAATCAAGGATGCGATCGAGAAAGGTGTTTATGCACCCAAGGAGCGTATTCCGTCCGAGCTTGAGCTAGCCGAGCAGTACGACGTGAGCCGCATTACGGTGCGCCGCGCCGTCGAGGAGCTGTGCTCCGATGGCTACCTGGTTAAGCAGCAGGGCCGTGGCACCTTTGTCTCCACGCCGCACATCAACCGCCAGTTCCACGCTTCGACGCTGCAGACGTTTACCGCGCTGTGTGCCGATAATGGCATGAAGGCGGGCGCGCATGTGGTCGATCGCCAGATTGTGCCGGCACGTCAAAACGAGATGGAGTTCTTTGGCCTGCAAAAGGACGCGCTGCTGCTGCATATTAAGCGCGTGCGTACAGCCGACGGCGAGCCCATCTTTGAGGAGAACATCTTTGTGCCGTTTGACGCCTACCGTGAGCTGTTGACGGCCGATCTTGAGGACAAGTCGATTTTTGCCGAGGTCGAGCGTGTTGGCGGAACGCCAATTGTCTCGGTTGGCTACCGCACGGTCGAGGCCGTTCGTGCCAATACCGAGCAGGCGGCCGAGCTGGGCATTGCTCCGCACGATCCGCTGCTCAACCTGCGTGCCGGCTTCACGGGCCCCAATGGCGAGCCGGTCCTGATGGGTAAGCAGTACTACGTGGGATCGCGCTACGTTATGGTCATGTAGCTCTAGTTGCGCGGTTTTCCAAACCGCGCAACGGCTCGACGCTGCAAGCCCGCCAGAGCGGCAATCTGCCTTTCAACTTCGGCGGCATGACCAGAAGGTCAATGCCGCCTCGTTTCAAGGCACCTTGCTCGCTCTGGCGGGCTTTCGCTGTCCGCGCCAAAACATCGGCGTTGCCGGGCCGGCACTTGGGGACGTTCCTTTTCTGCCGGCACCTGGGGACACTCCTTAGCCGTTGGGGGCGTTCTTAAACGACTAGTCTGGGCGGCGGCCGTGTGCTGCTGTCCGCGTGGCGGCGTATAATCGGCGGCAGATGATTCTGACGTTAGGAAACCATGACCGATAGCATGCAGCAGATGGCGCTCGACACGCTCGGCGCTTATTTTGGCTACACCTCGTTTCGCCCGGGGCAGGACCGCATGGTCGATGCGATCCTTGCCGGTCGCGATGCGCTGGGTGTTATGCCCACGGGCGCCGGCAAGTCCATTTGCTACCAGGTGCCCGCGCTCATGCTGCCCGGCATCACCTTTGTGGTGAGTCCGCTGCTGTCGCTTATGGAGGACCAGACCCGTGCGTTGCTCGCGGCGGGTGCGCGACCCAGCTATCTCAACTCCAGTCTTACTCCGGCCCAGCAAAACACCGTGCTCAAACGGGCGCGCGAGGGCCGCTACCAGCTTATGTACGTGGCGCCCGAGCGCCTGCTCGAGCCGCGCTTTTTAGCCTTTGCGCAGGAAGCTGCGGCCGAAGGTGGCATTGGCGTTCCACTCGTGGCCATTGACGAGGCCCACTGCGTAAGCCAATGGGGCCAGGATTTCCGTCCCGCCTACCTGCAGATTCGCGAGTTTATCGATTCGCTGCCGCGGCGCCCGATCGTGGCGGCGTTTACCGCCACGGCGACCGAGCGCGTGCGCGCCGATATCCAGCAAATGCTCGGCCTGCAAAACCCGGCGACCGTGGTGACGGGTTTTGATCGCAAGAACCTCTACTTTGGTTGCGAGGAGATGGGCGACAAGGCCAAGGCCGCGTGGGTGCGTGACTACGTGATCGCGCATTCGAACGAGAGCGGCATCGTGTATTGCTCGACCCGCAAGACGGTCGACGCTCTGGCCGCGGAGCTTGCCGAGGTACTGGGCCCCAGCGACATTCGCGTGGGCCGCTACCATGCCGGCATGGGCAACGACGCCCGTCGCCAGAGCCAGCGTGCCTTTATCGACGACGACATTCAGGTGATGGTTGCCACCAACGCCTTTGGCATGGGCATCGACAAGCCAAACGTGCGCTACGTGATCCATAACAACGTGCCCGAGAGCATCGAGGCCTACTACCAAGAGGCGGGCCGCGCTGGCCGCGATGGCGATCCGGCCAGCTGCCATCTGCTGTGGAACGGTAACGATTTTCGCATGCGCCGCTTTTTGATCGACCGCGGCGATGCGGCCGACGAGGCGCTTGACGACGAGCAGCGCGCGTGGGCGCTCCAGAACCGTTATCGCCTGCTCAGCCAGATGGAGGGCTACTGCAATACCACCGGCTGCCTGCGCGAATACATGCTGCGCTACTTTGGCGACGAGGCGGCGGCCGAGCATGCGGCAGCCGCCGCGGGCGGCACGGCAGACGACGCCGAGGGCTGCGGCAACTGCAGCAACTGTCTCACGCAGTTCGAGGTCGAGGACGTCACCGATATGGCTCGCGCCGCCGTGCGCTATGTGGCCACGCGTCCCATGCGCTTTGGCAAGTCGCTGATCGCCGATGTGCTCCACGGCGGCAACACCGAGCGCATTCGCCAGATGCGTTTGGACGAGGACCGCGGCTACGGTGAGCTGTCGAGCGAATCGGTCGGGCGCATCAAGGACATCATCGGCCAGCTGTGCGGCCGCGGCTATCTGGCCACCTCGCAGGGGCAGTACCCGGTCGTGGGCCTGGGCCCGCGTGCCGGCGAGGTCGAGGATGAGGCGTTTGCCTTTACCGTTAAGCGTCGCGCGTCCAAGCGCAAGGCCTCAGCCCGCGCCCGCCGTGCGGTGGATCTGCTGCGCGAGGAGGCCGAGCTGGATCAGCGCCCACGCGTGGGCGACGATGCCGAGCTGTTCGAGCGCCTGCGCGCCCTGCGCAAGGATATCTCGACCGAGCTGGAGATGGCGCCGTACATGGTCTTCTCCGACAAGGCCCTGCGCGGCCTGTGCCGCCTGCGCCCTCAGACGCGCGACGAGCTGATTCAGGTCAACGGCATTGGCGAGAAAAAGGCCGACGCCTTTGGCGAGCAGTTTATGGCGGCGATTGAAGAATTTGAGTCCGAGCATGCGCGGGATGGAGCGTAACGATGGTAGCCGATAGCAAGACCGAACGTTCCGAGCGCGCCGAGGTGTCCGCCGTGCCGCTGTACCAGCAGGTCATGGACGACCTAAAGGGCGAGATTGCGCGCGGCGTGTACGTGGCCGGCTCGCGCATTCCTTCCGAGATGGAGCTCGCGAAGTCCTACGGCGTGGGGCGCATCACCGTGCGCCGTGCCATCGAGGAGCTGTCGCGCGCGGGGTATCTCAGCCGCCAGCAGGGGAGGGGTACCTTTGTGTGCGCTCCCAAGCTCAAGCGCAAGATTCGTCAGAAGGGTGACTTCCAGAGCTTTACTGAGGGTTGTGCTGCCAACGACATGGTGCCGGGTGCGCGTCTGGTGTCGCGCACGGTGGTCGCGGCGACGTACGAGGATGCGGCGTTCTTTGGCGTGGAGCCCGGCTGCGAGCTTATCGTGGTCGAACGCGTGCGCACAGCCGACGGCATCCCTGTCATGCTTGAGAACAACACCTTTGTGCTCGCCGACCATCCCTATCTGCAGACGCTTGCCGACAAGGACCTCACGGACAATTCCATCTTTGCACTCGTTGCCGAGCATTCGGGTCGCGCGCCGCTCAAGTCCGACCCCTGCACCGTGGAGATTGCGCTTGCCGATGCTCAAGCGGCCCCACTGCTGGAGGTGCCGGTCGGCGAGCCGCTCTTCTATATGGAGGCGTACTTTACCGATGAGGACGAGCGCCCCTTGCTGCTCGGCCGCCAAAAGATCGTGGGCTCGCGCTACGTGTTCGACATCTAACGTCCACAGATAGAACAACATAGAACAAATTTGCTAAGATGACTTCACGGGCGTTGTTGCACGTGTTATAAATAGGACAACATAGAACGACAGCAGGTACGAGCTGCCGTCGCTCAAAACCGCCGCACAAGGAGGAACATCAGGATGAACGCACACGATCTGATTCAGGAAATCATCGAGCGCAAGGGCAAGATTGAGAACGTCTTTTGGATCGCCTGTGGCGGTTCGATGATCGACCTGATGCCGGCCAACGAGCTGCTCAAGCGCGAGGCCACCACGTTTACCTCGACGGTCTACACGGCACGCGAGTTTTGCCTGATGGCCCCCAAGAGCCTTGGCGAGAAGTCGCTCGTTATTGCCTGCAGCCACAGCGGCAACACGCAAGAGGTCGTCGATGGCTGCGAGATGGCGTTGGCTGCCGGCGCCGAGGTCGTCGCCATGACCGACTGCGAGGGCTCCAAGATTGACAACGGCAAGTGGATCACCTGGGTCTACCCGTGGGGCGAGGGCGTGCCGCAGGCCGAGGTGCCGCAGGGCATCGGCGCTCTGATCGCCGCCGAGCTGCTCGACCAGCAGGAAGGCTACGAGGCACTCGCCGACATGTACGAGGGCCTCAAGCAGATGGATGCGCTGCTGCCCGCCGCCCGCGAGAAGGTCAACGCCGAGCTGGGCGCCCGCTTTGCCGAGCTCTGCCAGCAGCACAAGTTCTTCTATATCCTGGGCTCCGGACCCAACTTTAGCCAGACCTACGCCATGGCCATCTGCTCGCTCATGGAGATGCAGTGGCAGCACTGCTGCTACATCCACTCCGGCGAGTACTTCCACGGCCCGTTCGAAGCCACCGAGCCCGGCGTGTTCTACTTTGTGCAGCTTGGCGCGGGCGAGTGCCGCCCCATGGAGGAGCGCGCTCTTGCGTTCCTCAACACGCACACCGACACGATCATGGTGCTCGACGCGCTCGAGTACGGCGTGGGCGAGGTACCTGCCAGTGTGCGTTCGTACCTGGAGCCGATCTTCTTCTACAACATGAGCTGCGAGCTGCGCGCCGCCCGCGGCAAGGTCTTCGACCACAGCCCCGAGGTTCGTCGCTACATGGGCATCGAGCAGTACTAATATACCGGGAATAGCCTCTCACGACGGGGTCTGCGCTGCGCGCAGGCCCCGTTTTGCGTTGTGGCGGCCGGATTCGTGTCTGCGCGAAAACGAAGGTGAATACTTTTCCGCGAAGTGAACGACCTATTTTGGACCCCCGAAGCATCCACACTTTTTGACGCCAAAACTGCAGGAAAAACTTGGCGAAACCGCAGGAAGCGGCGTCTGAAAAGTGTCGATGCTTCGGGGGCTCGTTTTTGCTCGTTCACTTCGCGGAAAAGTATTCACCTTCGATTCGCAAGGGCACTGCGTGAGTCAAAAAGGCGGGCCGCGCCGGGGATTTCCGGCGCGGCCCGCTTGGTATCGCGCTTAGATTCGCAAGGTTGCGGCAGCCAGCGGCCTACTTTGCGTCGTAGGCCTCGGCGTCCCACCAGTCGAGCTGGGCAATGTTGTCGCGGATGTGCTGGCAGCTCTTGTGGAAGCCCTCGAGCTCGTACTCGGACAGGTCGAGCGTGTAGACCTCCTCGACGCCCTCGGCGCCGATCACGCACGGCAGGGATGTGAAGATGCCCTCCTCGCCATACTGGCCGGTCATGAGCGTGGAGGCGGAAAGCACGGCGTGCTCGTTGTGCAGCACGGCGGCGCAGACGCGCGCGGCGGAGTTGGCGACGGCGTACTCGGTGCACTGCTTGCCTTGGTAGGTCACATAGCCGCCCTTGCGCGCGAGCTCCTCGACCTCCATGTGGTCGAAGGCGTACTTGTCGGGGTTTTCGGCCTGAAGCTCGTTGAGGCTCTTGCCGGCGATGGTCGCGGCCTTAAAGGCGGCCAGCTGGCTAAAGCCGTGCTCGCCGATCATGTAGGCGTCGATGGACTTGGGGCTCACGCCGACCTTCTTGGAGATCTCGGTGCGCAGGCGGGCGGAATCCAGGCCGCAGCCCGAGCCGATGATCTTCTTGGGATCGTAGCCGGTCAGGTGCCACAGCTCGGTGCACACGACGTCGCAGGGGTTGGAGATGCTCACAAAGATGCCGTCGAAGCCGGCGTCGACGATGCGCTTGGCAAAGGAGCGGGCGGCGTCGGTGGTAAAGAACAGCTCGCCGTCGCGGTTGCCGGCGGCCAGCGCGACCTTACCGGCGGCGTTGACGATGACGTCGCAACAGGCCAGCTCCTCGTAGTGGTCGTAGCAGTTGACGATCTTGGTGTTGTACGGGACAAACGAAAGGGAGTCGCGCAGGTCCTGGACCTCGGAAGTCACCTTGGCCTCGTTGATATCGCACAGGTACAGCTCATCGGCAATGCCCTGCATGAGCAGGCTGTTGGCGACATGTGCTCCTACGTGGCCCTGGCCGACCACACCGATCTTACGCGTCTGGTACATATATGTATCCTTCCGGCCGAGTTTTTCGCGTCGAACCATTGTAGCGTCCTGCTACCACTTTGCTAGGCTAAAGCGTCGCAGATTTTTGGGACATGCCTTAATCTCTACTTTTGGAGTGATTTGGCCGCTGACGGCATCGCTGGGCGATGTGCTCGCGCGGATGGGGCCGCTCGTTGTACCATAGCTGCAACTGACTCGTAAGGAGCATCCATGCCCATTCGTATTCCCGACGCCCTTCCTGCCGCTGCGCAGCTCGAGAGCGAGAACATTTTTGTCATGACCGAGTACCGCGCGCTGCACCAGGACATCCGTCCGCTGCGCGTGCTCATCCTCAACCTCATGCCCACCAAGATCGCCACCGAGACGCAGATCATGCGCAAGCTCTCCAACACGCCGCTGCAGGTGGAGGTGGACCTGCTGCGCACCAAGACGCACGAGGCCACGCACGTGAGCGCTGGCCATCTGGAGACGTTCTACCGCACGTTCGACGACATCCGCGACATCCACTACGACGGCCTGATTATCACGGGCGCGCCGGTGGAACAGATGCCGTTCGAGGAGGTCGACTACTGGCCCGAACTCTGCCAGATCATGGACTGGTCTACCACGCACGTGCACTCTACGCTGCACATTTGTTGGGGCGCGCAGGCCGGCCTGTACCATCATTACGGTATCCAGAAGCACGACCTGCCGGCAAAGGCGAGTGGCGTGTTCGAGCATTATCTGGTGAAGCCGCAAAGCCCGCTGGTCCGCGGCTTTGACGACCGCTTCTATGCCGTGCATTCGCGCAACACCGATGTACGCCGCGAGGACGTGGAGGCCGAGCCGCAGCTTGAGGTTGTGGCCGTGTCCGACGAGGTGGGCCTGTACATCGTCAAGTCGACCGACAGCCGTCGCTTCTTTGTATTTGGCCATCCCGAGTACGATACCGACACGCTGCGTCTGGAGTACGAGCGCGACGTGAAGCGCGGCCTCAACCCTCAAGTGCCGGCGCATTACTTCCCAGGTGACGACCCCTCGGCCGAGCCGCGCAACGTCTGGCGCAGCCAGGCTCAGTTGCTCTACACCAACTGGCTCAACTACTACGTCTACCAGACCACGCCCTACGACCTGGCCCGCGCCGGCGAGGAGCACTAGGCTGCCGGGAGGTACGCTGGCATTTAGGCGCTGACGATGCTGGGCAGTGGCAGATCGTGGGCGTCGGTGGGAACGTGGTCGACGCGCTGTTCGTCAAAGGCGATGCCGACGATTAGGCATTCAGGTACAACTGTGGGCAGGTAGCGGTCGTAGCAGCCTCCGCCGTAGCCCAGGCGCGCGCCGGTGCGGTCGAAAGCCACGAGCGGCACGATAATCATATCGAGAGCCTTGGCGGGCACGATGGGGAAGTGGTCGCTGTCGACGTCCGTGGCTGCGAAGGCCCGCGTAGGGTGGGCGATAAACGGGGCCTCGGACGCATCGCCGGCAGAGACTGCCCGCATGCACATGCGCTGGCCACAAGCCATGGCGTCTGTTGCCGAGAGCATGCACGGATAGGCTACACGCCAGCCACGCGCGACGGCCGCGGCGGCAAACGCGGCTGGGTCGACCTCGGAACCCATGGCGGCATAGACGGCAACGGTGCGTTGGCCCGCAGTGTCGCTGGACTCCATCAGCTCAACAAGCCGCGCGCAGATAACGGCAGACTTCGCTGCCCGCACATCCAAATCAAGAGCATTGCGCTGGGCAATCACCGCCTGCCTCAACTCAGCCTTGTCCATCCCAACCTCCTCTAGCAAACCTACCAAAAAGGGACAGGTTTATTTTGGCAGGTTTTATCTGGGCAAACGCGATATGGGCAGTAAAGCCACCGCAAATATGCCTGTGAACTGCGCCCTTTGTGGTTGTTTGGGCTTATGCGGTAATGCTATAACGCCGCAGCAATTGCTTCAGTCACAAACTTATTGAGTGACTCACCCTTCTTTGCCGCTGCCAGCGCTGCTTGCTTGTGGAGCTCAGAGCCCGTTCTTACGTTGAACGACCCCTTAAAAGCCCGCTCGGGTTCCTTGCCCTTCTCGGCGCAAAACTCAAGGTAATCGTCGACGGCGTCGTGGAAGCATTGCTCCACTTCTTCAACCGTGGAGCCTTCAAATACGATTGCGTCCCTAATGCCGGTGACCATACCTGTGAGCACATGCTGTTCGGCATCGAACTCGACTGGGGCGAAATAACCCTTGTATGCCAAAACGTTACTCATGACTACCTCCGACATCTTGCAGAAATCGAACGATGTTTCGAATGGTCCCCGCTGTCAATTCGTCAGATGGATGTGGCGCGTGCATTACGAACATCCTGCCATCTGATGGCCTGTAGAAGCGAACGCGCAATCCGGATGTCTTGCCTTTGTTGTCCATTTCAAAGCCATATGAAGCCATGACTTTTAAAAAATCGGTATACCGATACGTCGAAGGGCAGCTAAGTAGTTGGGCGATGAGTTTATCGGTCCGCGTCACCCCGCCTCACATTCTGCAACTATATCCTAGTTGCAATTTAAGTCCGATGCAAGCACCCTTACTATAGAACATGTGTACGTATAGAACAAGTGTTCGAACCACCACAAAGGTGCCTGTCCCCTTTGTGGTGGTTTGGCTCCCGCTTGGCCTTGTTGCGCAACAAGGGCTGCATTTTTGGGTTTACCTTCATGGTGGAAGGAATGAACCGAAAGGAGCCCGCCATGTTTTGTCGCTCGTGTGGCACGCCGCTTGTCGACGACGCCCTCTTTTGCCCCGTCTGCGGTGCGCCCGTAGCACCCGACCAGGTCGCGGCCGCGCAGCAACCCCAGCCTGCCGCGCCCGCTCCTCAGCAATACGTGCCCGTGCAGCAGCCCGTACGGCGAAAGCGTTCCAAGAAGCCCCTCATCGCTCTCGCCGCGGCACTTGTCGTGGCGGCGGGCATCGGCGGTGGCGCGCTGTTCTATTTCACCCAGGTCGCGACCACCCCAATCGACGAGAAAACCTTCCCGGACAGCGGCATGCGTGCGCTTGTCTCGACCAAGTACGACACTAACGGTGACGGCCGCATCTCACACGACGAGGCCAAGGCGGTGACATCGGTCGAGCTGGACGGCGTCGCGTCGACGCAGGGCCTGGGCAAGGTGTTCCCCAACGTTACCAGTGTGGAATACGGTGGGGACAAACTCGTCAACCTGGACCTCTCGGGTTGCGGCGACCTTAAAACCGTCGAGCTTAACTCGGCGAGCAACGTCACCGTCGTTAACCTGGACGGTTGCGACAACATCGAGAAGCTCGACCTTTCAAATGCCGGGGAGCTCAAAAGCGTCGATCTTTCGGGTAAAAAGAAGCTCGCCACGTTGGCACTGCCGCAGGATACGAAGGTTAGCGGCATTAAGGACACGCAGCTCGACGAGCTGTGGCTGCCGGTGTCCTATGAAGGCACCGATAAATCGGACCAGTACGGCGATATCTACGAGATCGAGCGTGACGAGAACGGTTATGTCACGGGCTTCACGTCTGCCGTCAAGCAAGGTGGCGGCGTAAGCTACAGCGTTGAACATGACGAGACGCATCGTATCTCTGAGATTGAAGAAGATCTGGCGGGCGGCTATGTGAACATCAACACGTTTACGTACGACGCCGACGGCAACGTCACGCGCATCGACTGCGATGCCGACATGAGCGATTCGTCGAGCACCACGACGTTTACCTACGACGCGGACGGAAACCTGATCAACAAGACGACCCATGCGGGTTACGGCGAGAGCGCGAGCACGTATATTTATCAGAACGGCAACATGGTGACCAACACCGATACCAGCCCGGCCAATCCTCGGACGGTCGTGTATTCGTACGGATACGACAAGGATCGCGTGACGTCCTTTACGCTGGACTGCCAGGGCGACACGGTGGGAACTACGTGGACGATTACCGCGGGCTACGAGTATGACAAGGACGGCAACATTTCGCGTATCTCGCCTGTGGCATATGACTCGCACGGCAACGATTACGGCTCGCTGAACTCGTATGCCGCGGTGGATTATTCGTACAGCGACGGAAAGCTCGACAGGATCGATTCCGAGCGCGGCGGCTATGCGGAGTTTTACTACGACGACCACGGCAACCTGACGTCGGTCGACGAGTATGCCGGCCGCGGTTCGGATGCCGAGTTTGAGTTTGAGCACGAGGTCGAGTACCAGCGCTACTTCTGCAGCAAGCACGAGAAGAACAAGCCGGAGGAGTGGATTCGTCTGGATGCAGAGTACGACGTCGACCAGGGTAGCTGGAGCAACGATTCCGACTATGGTCGCGAATGCTTTGCAAGGATGTACAAGCTCGATCCGCTGGCGGCCAGACTGAACCCGTTCATCAAGTAACAGCCCACTCGCAAACTACCCAAAGGGACAGACACCTTTGGGTGGTTTTTGCTGAAGGGCGGGTGTCTGCGGCGGTTTGTCTCGATCTGTAACAGTAACTCGGCAAAAATGGGCCTAGCTGTTACAGATTGAGACAAAGAGCCGGCGCCATTCGGAAACGTCTCGATCTGTAACATCTGGAGCCGATATCGCTGTCTAGATGTTACAGATCGAGATAAAACTGGTGGGATGGGCTGAGCTGCCCCGCCCAAGCGGCGGAAAAAGAAAAGGTAGATTTTTAGGCATGTCCCAAAAATCTACCTTTTCTGTGCGTTAGGCCAGCAGGTCGATGACGGTAAAGCCGGCGTTGCTCTTGGCGATGACGTCGCGGCCGCCAAAGACGCAGGTGGGCGACGCGGCTGCGATGCGCGTCACGTCGGCGCCGAGCGAGCGCAGCTCACCGGGTGTGGCCGCGAGCATCTGGGCGCGACGCTCCTCGCGCGCGTGCGGATCGAGCCCAGCCAGGTAGGTCGTATTGCGGCGCTTGGTGAGCGCGTACGGCTTCACGGGCGCGTCCATGCCGCTCACGCAGCTCACGATAAAGCCCTCGAAGGCGGCCTCGTCGGGCTCAAAGCTGCCGAGCCATTCGCCTGCGCGCGCCACACGCTCAATCGAGGGGTCGATTGCTGGGTCGCGGTAGGTGTAGAACGCCGCCTGACGCTCGCCTGCCGCGCGGAATCCGCAGCCGTACGCGCCGCCCTTAACGCGGATCTCGTTCCACAGATAGTCGTAGGAGAGCGCGTTGGCGGCAACCGCCCAGGCGCCCGTCACGTCGATGCCCAGGCGACGCGGGTCGCACGCGCTTGCCGCAAAGCAGATGTCACTGGGAATGACAAAAGCCTCGTGGCGGTCGCACGGCGTCGGCACCACGAGCGCATCGCGGCCGGCAACAGAACCATCGCCCGCGCCCAGTCCCAGGTCGCCCGCGGCGGCCCAGTACGCGTCGAAGTCCTCGTCGCTGCCGGTAAAGCTCGCCATGCAGCCATCGGCCACAAAGATGCGGTCTGCCAGCGCGGCAAGCTTGGCGCGCAGGTCGTCCAGTCGCTCGTCAAAGTGCTCGAGCAAATCGCGCAGGAACAGGTAGAAGTCCACGCCCGAAAGCTGCTCGCGCACCACGGCCGAAGGTGAGCTGTAACTCATCGCGCGACCGAGCGCCGCCGAGTGTCCGTTGTTGATAAAGCCCTGCTCAAGCCCAATGCGAATCTGCGTGAGCACGTCGCGAACGCGGTCGGCGTCGGCATCCGCCAGTAGCGAGCTCGACCACACCTCGCGCGGCAGGCTCGCCAGCGCGTCGATCTTCTCGGACAGGGCGCCGGCGCTCACCAGCAGGTAGGGGCGCACGCCGTCCACGTCGGGCTGCGTCATGACCTCGGTCGTAAAGCTTAAAAAGCCCAGCTTGCCGGCGAGCAAGTTGTCGAGCTCCTCGGCCGAATGCTCGCGCGTGGGCAGCTGCTTGAGCAGGCGGCAGAGCAGCGTCACGTAGGGCAGGTCCTCAAATGCGACGCAGCTCAGGTCGAAGTATTGCATGGCGTAGGCCAGACGGTTGGTGGGGATGCCGTGGCGCAGGCAGGGGATGGGCGCGGTCGTGTCCACGACCAGCGGCGGCTCGGGGCGCGCCGCGCCAATGTCGGATACACGCAGGCGCGGCAGCGTTGCCTTGTCCTCGGGCGTGTCCTCGGCCTCCTGCGCGGCACGCAGTACGCCCGTGCGCTCGACCACGTCCGCCAGCTCGGCATCGGTCATGGCGTCGCGCTTGGTAGCCAGCTCGGCAGCTTCGGCGCCCTCCACACCCTCGGCAGCGTCTACCGGAACCAGCTCGACCAGCGCCATGTGGTCGTTTTCCAGCACGAGCTCGCGCAGCAGGTCCTCAAAGTAGCTGCCGTCCAGCTCGCCGCGCAGCTCCTCATACACCGGGCCGTACTTGAGTGCCAGCGTCGCGGCGTCGTCATCGTAGAGCCAGGTACTCAGCGCGTCGCACGCAATGGCCACGCCGTCGGCGATACCGTAGTCGCGCTGGCGCAGGTCGTATTCGTTGCTGCTGATGATGGCTTCCAGGCGCTCGCGCGGAACGCCGTGCTCGCACAGGTCGCGGCAGGCGTCCTGGAACACGCGGCGCAGCTCGCGCGCCACGCCGGGCTGCGCGTTTTGCAGCATGATGAGCTCGTAGGGCTGCAGGCTCTCGGCCGCGGTGTAGCTCACCACGTTGCCGCCCAGGCCGGCGGCAAGAATGGCCTTCTTAACCGGCGCTTCGTTGGAACCCAGCAGCGCCTCGAACAGGATGTCCGCCGCGATCGTGCGCTTGCGGTCGAGCGCACTGCCCAGCACCAGGCCCAGGCCCACCAGGGCGTTCTCGGGCGTGGTGGCCATCTCGACGCGCTTATACTCGCAGGTCACAGGCTCCTGTACGTCCAGCGGATTGGGCGCCAGCGTAGACGGGTCCTCGCCGGCGGCAACGGCAGCGTCCATGCGGCGGCTCGCGGCGCTCGGCTGCGACAGGTAGCGCTCGTCCAAAAAGGCCAGCGCGCGGTCCACGTCCAGGTCGCCGTAGAGCGTGATGTAGGAGTTGGAAGGATTGTAGTGGCGCGCGTGCGTGTCCAGGAACTGCTCGTAGGTGAGCGCGGGAATCGCGCGCGGGTCGCCACCGCTCTCGTGCGCATAGGCGGTGTCGGGATAGAGCGCGGCGTTGACGGCGTCGTCCAGCACACTCATGGGGTCGGACAGCGCGCCCTTCATCTCGTTGAACACCACGCCGTTATAGCGCAGCGTGCCCTCGCGCAGGCTGGCGGCGCTGCCTTCGCCCTCGGCGCTCTCCGGCAGGTCCAGCTCGTAGTGCCAGCCCTCCTGCTCAAAAATGGTCGGCTTGGTATAGATGGCCGGGTTGAACACGGCGTCCAGGTACACGTCCATCAGGTTGTACAGATCCTGCTCGTTGGTGGTGGCAACGGGGTAGATGGTCTTGTCGGGGTAGGTCATGGCGTTGAGGAACGTCTGCATGGAGCTCTTGATCAGGTCGACAAACGGCTCCTTGACGGGGAACTTGGCCGATCCGCACAGCACCGAGTGCTCAAGAATATGGAACACGCCGGTGGAATCGGCCGGCGGCGTCTTAAAGCCAATGGCAAAGGCCTTGTTTTCGTCGTCGCACGCCAGGTACAGCAGGCGAGCGCCCGAGGCAGTGTGACGCAGCACGTAGGCGTCCGAGTCGAGCTCGGGCACGGTCTCGCAGCGCTCGACGGCAAAACCGTGGCAGGTGGTGCCGGGTACCAGCAGCGCGGCAGCAGCGGCGCGCGGGTCGGTTGAGGTGGTGGGCATAGGCAGTCTCCTTTGACGCCCCAGCGGGGGCGAATCGAGTCGAATCTTCGAGAGTATACCCATATGGGGCCGTGGCTCTGCGGCGAACTGAAGACGATGTGGGTGGACTAGCCTAGCTAGGTTGATAACGAATGCCGCGGGTAGCCGCTGCACCCCGCTAAAGTGAAATAACACCCCGTTTACCGAATCATTTAGGAAATATATGGACTCCTAAAAAGTTCTAATACAATATAAGTCATCTATCTATAAACTGCTGATTCCTTGCAAAGGTATGGTTGATATGGTTGAAGCAAATAGCGTTGTCCCCCTGTACAAACAGATTGTCCGTGCGCTTTCTGATTCGATCGTCAACGGCACGTACCGCCCGGGAGATAAGCTCCCGACCGAGGCGGAGCTCATCGAGCAATTTGGCGTGAGCCGAATAACGGTTCGCTCCGCAATTAAAGAAATGGAAGATGCCGGGCTTGTTGAGAGGGCCCGAGGCAAGGGCACGTTCGTTTCGTCGGACACACAGATGTATGCCGCGGACGATCGTGAGAGCTTTACCCATTCGTGCCAGCTTGCGGGAAAACAGGCGTCTACCAGGGTTCTCGCAATGGGCTGGGACTTCCCAAGCCTGCGAGACGCGAAGTTCCTGGGCGTAGACGATACCCAAAAGGTATTGCGTAGTCGTCGTCTACGCCTTGTGGATGACAAGCCCACGATGCTGGAAACCAATAGCTATTCCGCTGCGCTTTCTTTTTTGGAGCATGAGTCCCTCGAGGATTCGCTGATGGCGGTACTCGATCGCCAGGGGATCAAGATGGGCCCCAACGCGCGTACGCTCGAGGTCTGCTATGCGAGCGAGCTCGAGGCGGCATACCTTAACGTGGAGCTGGACTCCCCTTTGCTCCTGTTTGTCGACAGGCGCTATGCTCCAAGCGGCGAGCCGCTTTTCATCTCCCGTCAGGTGTACTGCACCGAGCGACTGAAGTTCTATTTGTAAATTAGAGATAGATTAGTCTATTTACCGACCAATAGTTACCGTTCGCGGATTTGGAAAATAGACACACCACGTAGGGCAGATTGCTAATATACTTTGTTATGACAATATAGTACGTCCTATTGGTATTGGAGAACTATGAATAAGATATTGCTAGCGAGTCATGGTTATCTCGCCCAAGGCATGAAAAGCTCTCTGGAGATTCTGATGGGCACTAACGACCGAATCGAGTGCCTGTGCGCCTATATCGATGACGACACGAGGGATGTCGCAGCGCTTATCGATGCTTGGATGGAGTCGAAGGACCCTGCCGACTCTTGGTTTGTCGTGACTGACATCTTTGGTGGCTCTGTAAACAACGAATTCATTCAGAGGCAGACCGCCGGATCGTTTACGTTGATCACCGGAATGAACTTGCCGCTGCTGGTGGAAATGGCTACACAGCTGGACTCCCTGGATGCGGACAAGGCCAAAGCCGCGGTCGAGGGATCACGTTCGTTTATCATGCTTTGTGAGGCGGCGGACATGCTTGCCGATGTCGAAGAAGAAGAGTTCTAGCTCAAGCTTCAACGAATAATTCAACCCTGTCATTACCTTTATTACGTGCGGAGATGATTTTGATGATTAAGCTTACGAGGGTCGATTACCGATTGATTCACGGCCAGGTCGCCATGTCTTGGACGCATGCGCTGGATGTCGATTGCATCCTGTGTGCCAGCGATGCCGTGGCAAAAGACGACATGAGAAAAGCCGCTTTGAGGCTCGCCCGCCCCAGCGGCGTTAAACTCGTCATCAAGGATGTTGACGCTGCTATCGAGGCGCTCAACAGCGGCGTTACCGACAAGTATTCACTGTTTATCATTGTTGAGACGATTGAAGATGCCTATCGTCTCGCTAAGGGTTGCAAAGACATCAAAGAGATCAATCTGGGTGGAACCCGAAAGTCTCCCGAGACCACGCTTCATCCGACCCCCGCGATCTTTGCGACCGAAACCGATGCCGAGCATATCCAAGAGCTTGTCAACGATGGCGTGGTTATCGAAATCCGTCAGGTCCCCAATGACTCAAAGGTATTTGCCAAGGACGTTTTTTAGCCGAAAACATGTTGGTGTTCGGTTTTTATTGAACCGATACTCTATGTCTATGCCCGCCGATCATTTGATCGGCGGGCTTTTTATTAAAGAAAAATCAAAAAAATCTGAAATAGTTCTTGCATAGTTAGTTATATAAAGTATTATAACGTCATGGGATGAATGAAGGGTTCATCCAAGTGAGTTAGGAGTAAGGGATGTTCAATCCTTGATTATCGACTTCATCCGAACACTTCCCACATTCATCCGCACATGTGCGGA
>CALKBP010000017.1:0-61969 GCA_937989885.1 uncultured Collinsella sp. | reverse complement strand
CAACTGGGCCCCATTTAAGTCTCACCGACCCATCGCCAACACCGGGAATACTAACCTTGGGTGAAATAAGAGAATAAGGCATACAGGTGATGTAGTCAGTATCCTCAAGAGCTGATAGACGATTATAAATCTTCGCCCTTACATAGAACGAATATTCTTCACCGTTTTTCAATCCCTTAATTTCAATGCTAGTTTGATTAGATTTCAATCTATATGACTTACCGTTCGAACACGAAACAACATACTGATTCGCTCCGGGCACGCGGCCCCACGACAGCTCGACGCTGCCGTCGCCGGCGGTCGCCGCGGGCGCGGGCTTCACGGTGCCCTCGGGCCTGCAGCGCACGAGGCTGGCGGGGCCGAAGGAGGACCAGCGGCCGTTCACGTAGGCCTGCACGAGGAAGTCGTGGTCGTATCCGTTGGGCAGGTCGGTGGCGGCGTAGGACGTCCCGGTGAGGGACTTGGTGAAGGTGGCGTAGGTGCCGTTGGAGAAGGCCTCCGCAACGGCGTAGCGCTCGGCGCCCTCGACGGGCTCCCAGGTCAGGGTGACCTCGCCGTCGCCGGTCGCCTCCGCCCTGGGGGCGGGCGCCGACGGGTCGGAGGGGGCCGCGGAGACCAGATCGGAGTCGGAGAAGGAGGTCCACCTGCCGTAGACGCAGGCCTGCACCAGGAACCGGTAGCTCTTCCCGTTGGACAGCCCGGAGGCCTTGAAGGACTCACCGGAGCAGGAAGTCGTCAGGGTACGGTAGCCGGACCCGTTCCGGTAGGCCACGGCGTACCTCGTGGCTCCGGGCACGCGGCCCCACGACAGCTCGACGCTGCCGTCGCCGGCGGTCGCCGCGGGCGCGGGCTTCACGGTGCCCTCGGGCCTGCAGCGCACGAGGCTGGCGGGGCCGAAGGAGGACCAGCGGCCGTTCACGTAGGCCTGCACGAGGAAGTCGTGGTCGTATCCGTTGGGCAGGTCGGTGGCGGCGTAGGACGTCCCGGTGAGGGACTTGGTGAAGGTGGCGTAGGTGCCGTTGGAGAAGGCCTCCGCAACGGCGTAGCGCTCGGCGCCCTCGACGGGCTCCCAGGTCAGGGTGACCTCGCCGTCGCCGGTCGCCTCCGCCCTGGGGGCGGGCGCCGACGGGTCGGAGGGGGCCGCGGAAGGAATTATCGCAACCTGATGAGTAGCGTGAAGGACCGAGTCCTCTGAATAAGCAGGAAGATAGCTATTTAAAACAAGGAGTAGAGTAATTGGCAAAGCCAACAATAGTCGTTTCATACTACCCTCCGTACTGCAGATGTCTTAAATCATGATAGCGAATGGAGAGAATTAAAACGAGGTTGATCAGCTCAACGGTATCATTTATTGCCGAATATAAACAGTCGATAAAAAGCGATACGTCGCATCATGTGTTATCTCATATTTAATTACTCAAATATTCAATTAACCAATCAATCCCTCAATCAACCGCACCGTCTTGAGATACGAATGCGGACGATCAAACTGCTCTTCTGCGATGGCACGTGCCCTCTCCCCCATCCGCGAACGACGTTGCGGATCCTCAATAAGGTCAACAAGGACCTCTGCCATTCCCTCAGCATCTCCGGGCTTAACGTTTACGCCAAATTCATCAGCCTCAACCTTTGCCCTAAACTCCTTGCTGCATGACGTATTCACCATGGGTTTTCCGGCAGCAAGATAGTCGCCAATCTTGGTCACGATGCTCTGGGCGGCTTTTTCCACCAGCGAGTTGATTGTGATGTCGCTCTTGGAAAGCCATGCAGCCATTTGGCTATAAGGCAAATAGCCGTGGAACACGACCTCGGCACCGCAAGAATGCGCTGCAGCGTTAAGATTGTCGCGCTCTGAGCCATCGCCCAAGATTTGCAGTTTAGCCTCAGGGTGAGTTTTCTGCACCAGCGCCATCGCCTTGACCAGCGTCTCCAGGTCATAGCACGCGCTTAGCGTACCTGCATAGGAAACCCAAATGTCCCCAGCGGGCTTATCAATCTGCGAAGCATGCGAAGTAACGCCGGCATCAAACTCGCAAAGCTGGTTTCCAACATAAACGGTTTCGCTCGGTATGCCAGAACGGGCATCACGCAGACCACGCTCGCGATACTCATCCGAAGTACCAACAACAGCATCGGCCATCTGGTATACAGCTTTGGCCTGTCGATAAAACGGCGCGAACAAGATATCGGAAAGAACGGGAACGTCGAACGCCACACGGAAGGCCTCAGGCCAAAGGTCATTAACATCAACCACAAACGGTATATTAAACTTATGGGCTGCCTTGCCAATTTCCCTGGCAACATCATTAGGCGGAATCTGACAGTAAATCAAATCATAGTCATGATGTTCATCGAAATACTCCGATACACGCTTGGCAACGACGTGATGCGCCCAGATACGCTGGGGGCACATATTCTTGGGGTAAAACGGCTCCTCAATAAATCGAATTGCATAGGCGTCGGTCCCGGCATCAAAATGTTCAACGTCGCGTTGACGTTTTTCCCAATGCTGAAATCCCGAAGTAATAAAATCGACATCATAGCCATGTTCATGCAGCAACGTGGCAAGATACACATAGCGCGTTGCGCCCTTGACCTCATTGCCAAGCTTGGCATCTTGTGTATAGATGGCAATTCGCTTTTTGTCTGTCATATCACTAATCCACTCTCACGGCTTTGTTAGGCACTCGTTTTATCGCGGCGCTCCCCTTTTTCGGCAGCTCGACGATTGCCAAACAAACCGATACGCGAGAAAGCGAACCCAAAACCATTAGTGCGCAACGAATAGACGAACTCCGAGGCAAGATAGGCAACATATGCCACTTTATTGGCCGAAACAACTACACCGGTGAGCTGGGAGTATGTCTGTTTAAATGCACCGCTGATGTGTGACATGCCCGAAACGATTTCAGGATTCATGCGTTTAAACAATGCCGCACAGCGAGCCTTAAGTGCCGAATCCTCAAAGGCCCCCTGCTCAACAAGTCCGCCAACATACCTAAAACCGATGGTATAGAAAGACTCGAGAATCCCCTTGTCGGAAATATTAAGTTCATCAACGATATCGGCCATATCATTCCAGCGAACAATGGGGAGATCGCTTGCTTTTTTAGCCGAAGACGACGTAGGGAGGTCTTCGCGGTAGCAATAAAACGAATCATCGGTATACACAATCGAGCGAGCCTGAGCAAGCGTTTGAATCAAGAAGGGATTGTCCACCCATCCGGCACCGGGCACCTCTTTAAAGCGAATGCCAAACTCGTCCAAAAACGAACGTTTGTAAATTGCACTCCAAATGGAAGGGTGATGCTGGATCAGACGAGGATTATCCCGCAACGTAAACGGTTGCTTCTTTGTATTAATTCGCTTGTAATAGGCGCAGTGACACACGTTCTCCTGTGGAGTACCGGGCATACACACACGCCAGTATGCCGACTTCACAACATCGGGCTCTCCGTATGCATGGGCAAGATCCATCAGTCTTGTATACATACCAGGCTTAAGGTAATCATCGGGCTCGACAATGGCAATGTACGCGCCTCGAGACTCCTCAATACCACGATTGACCGTAGCGCCATACCCCTGGTTCGGCTTATCAATAACGCGAATTCGGGAATCATTTTTCTCGTGACGCCTCATGATTTCCAACGAGTTGTCAGTCGAGCCATCATTAAGAACAATGACCTCAAGCGATGTGAAGTCGTCGGCCTCGATGCTCGTCAGGCACTGATCGAGAAACTGTGCCGTATTAAAACACGGGACAATAACTGTGACCTCTATACGCTCATCAGAATGCAAATTGCTCGGCACTTAAACCCCTTTGGGAACGCAAATCAGAACTGTTTAATCCTAGCACAGCGATATTAGCCGCTAAAAAACTGCTCAACCGTCTGCCCCTACAGCCGCTGGCACACTACGGACACGTGCTGCCCGTCAAAGCCAAAGCCCCAGCGCACGCGGCCGATGCCTGGTCGCGGCACGCGAATCTCGTCGATACCGTCACGTTCGATGTCGAGCAACGCCTGAACCGCCAACAGCTCAAGACCCAAGGCATCCACGTCGGGGTCATACATCATGTTCATAGTGACAAGCGGACGTTCGTCGAGCATGCCGAGGGTATCGGCCACATCGAGCATCCTTCCCGTAGGGAGCACCTGGATATCCCAGCGATCCGCCCCGCGCTTTCGATTGGATGACGGATTGGCATACCCCGGCATACCAAAGCAGAGCCCTTGCAACAGCAGGTGGTATGGCAACGGCGAATCCATCTCGACCGCGCCGACTCCCGCGTCACCTAGAATTCGACGCAGCGCCTGCCTCACCGTGTCTTCGTCACCGCGACATAACCCGTCACGAAATGCATCGACGTCCCGCACATCCTCGGCGGCGCACTCAAACCATTCAATAATCACGAGACGCACCGCCTGACGAAGCTCGCCATTGGGCAGACGCAGAGCACGGGAACGAGCGCTGTTTCCCGGCTCCACAACCATATCCGTCGTTAGGAAGCCGGACAGGTACAACGCGGTCCAAACATCATCGACGCAAGCGTCATCCGACACGACGGCGCCCAGACAAAGCGGAGCCTCAACGCATCCATGCGGTTCAAGTAAATCGAACAGAGTCGAAAGCCTCTCGAGATTCCAATCACCAACCGCCCTGCTCAGGCCATCAGCGTATCCATACAAATCGGCCCGCATCGGCGGCGTGCAACCGCGGTTCAAGAAATCGATCACGCGCGCCGGACTCGAGCAATAAAACCCGCCAAATCGGTATCCCTCGAACCATTCACGTGCGTCATCCAGGTATTCCCCGCGTCTAGCATGGCCTAGCAGAGCCTGAACCTCGTCGTCCGAAAAGCCAAACCACCGGTCGCAGCACCCCAAAAGCGAAGTCGACATGCAGTACGAACACCCGCGCAAAGAAAGCGCCGTCTCAGCAGGACCGGGATGCTCCCCCATAAGACACGCCAGCCGCAACGAATCGTGCGCAGCGGCAATGGCGTCAAACAACACACTGTCGAGCAGCTCCGCCGGACCGACGCCGGAAACGTCCCCCGCACTCGCACGGCCCGACCACGCCGCGTCGTACCCATCAACAAGCAATACGACCTGCTCATCGCAGGCAATCTCCAGCAGCTCAATGAGCACACCGAGCACCGAGGCAACCTCGTCCTCGCCCGCCACGCCACGCGCAACGCGCTCGATGTGGCGCACCTTGTCTCGGGGCAAATCCGGAGCCTCCAAAAGCGCCAACAGGCGAGCGCACTCACCCGTAAGAGCTTCAGGCACGACGCCGCCGACGTTGGCACCGCACCTCGCGGCGCCAGAAAAGTCCAGTGATATCACGGGGTAGCAGGCAAACTCATCCCGATAGCGCCCGCCACCCGCATCCCAAATCTGGGAACCAGCAAACAGGCCCCGATCGACCTGCCCGACCGCAGGACGCTCCAGAAAAGCCTTAAGCATCGACAGGTTCATGCTCTTGCCAAAGCCTTCGGGCCGACAACACGCCACAACGGAAGCATCAGCATCCAAGACATCGGCAATAAACATCGTCTTGTCGACTAGCACGCATCGATCCATGGCCTCGGCAAAGTCATGTTCGCCGACCGGTAGCGCCCCATTACCCGAACGGTTGATCAACTCTACGCCATAGTAGGCAGTATCGCCGTAAATCGCCTGTTCAGACACCGTAACTTCTCCCTAAAACGCAGCACGATGCCCATTGTATCGAGCAACTCAACCGCAATGATGCCGTCATGCAGACGTTTCGGGCAACGGTAGCAATAAGAACCCCGATGGGGCATAACAAATCATTGCACAACAAAACGGGGCCCGATACAGCCGTACCGGACCCCGTCCTAGTTCTTAGATTATAAGGCGACCAGGATCTTACTCCTCGGATCCGTCCTCGCCAGCAGACTTCTTCTGCTGATCAAGCTTGTGCTTGCCGCTCACAATAGACGTGGCGCCAAGTGTCGCCAAGCTCGCGCTGGCAAGGCTCGCCATCACGATGAGGTCGCCCGTCTTGGGCATATTGCCACCCGAGGCCTTGGTCGTCGTGGTCGTGGTAGTCGTCGTGGTGTTCGAGGTGACGTTCTTGTCGTCACCCTTCTGAGCATCGGCATCGGACTGTCTAGCGCCTGCATTGGTCGAAGCATCGGCATCGCCATCAGTCCTGGACTCGGGAGCCTCGCCAGAAGTGTTCTCATCAGAAGACGAGCCGATGTTGTTGCCAGCCGTCATCGAAGACCCAATCAAGGCGCCAAGCTGCTTGCCAACATTGGTGGAGCCATTAGAGGAGCCGCCATCGGTCGAGCCAGAAACGGAACCACCGGTCGATCCAGAGACAGAACCGCCGGTTGAACCAGAGCCCGAATCACCAGCACCGCCAGCAGACTCCGTGCCGCCCGAAGCAGTCCCGCCATTACCGGCACCATTATTGTTGCCAACACCAGTCGAAGGCGCACCCGTCTCGCCGCCATTGTCCGTATCGCTATCAGTTTCCACCGTTGGCCCGAAAGGCGCCGCCGGCACTTTGTCCGGGCGAGGCGCCGGCGTGGGCTCAGGCTCAGGCTCAGGCTCGGGCTCCACAGGCGTTGCCGCGGCAGCCTCGTCCTCGGCAATATAGACCAGGCAGTCCTTGAGCTCGTTCTTATAGCGATTCTTCCATCCCTCATGGTACTGAGGCTGACTCGAATACTTCCGCGCCACGTTATCAACAACGCTGTTGGAAAGTGCCGTCACAAACTCGCGGTCGGTCATATCGTTGGAAAGATTCGCCCAACGGAAAAAGTCCTGGCAGCCACCCGTGCCGCACATATTGGTGATGCTCCACACCATGCCTTTGACGCAATCGGCACGACCGGAAATATCAATGCCTAGAGCGTTCTTGAGCCACGACTCGGTAACCGCATAGTAGGAGTTGTACGCATAGGCATCCTGCAGCGCCGAGAACTCAGCCGAATCGGTGTTGTAAGCACCCAGGAAGGCATCCTGCGCGATGCGGCCCAGCTCGGTGAGTTGGCCGTTCGCATACATGGGGTTGCTTCCGTTGGAAATCTCGCTGCCGCGGTCAATCGCGTCCTTAAGCATGCTGTACTTAGCAGAGTCGTAGTTATAGACCTGCTTCATAAACGGAATAAGCGACCAACGGCGATCGAACTGGTAATAACCCAGCGCGTTGTATCCGTCGCCATACGAAAAGCCCTGGTTGTAATTGCCGTGGCTCTCGTACTTGGTAAAGTACTTCATCTCGTCGGTCACATTGACAAACGAAACACCCTGAACCGACCTCAGCACGCCCGAGAAAGACTGCTGGGTGTAGAGGCCCTTATCGATATCGGTGGCATCCGAGGCAACGCCCGGCGTGGGCTCCTCGGCTATAGCGGTTGCGGGTGCGGCAACGGCGCCAAACGAAAGCGCCAGCGTCAGGCCCGCAACAATCGCGGAATGCTTGGGTTGCATACATCCTCCCTGCATTGGTGTGGTTAAAGTGCAGTTTGCAAAGATGGATTCAGTATTACAGCTCCCCGTTTGTTGCACAACAACCCATCGGTAAACGGCAACAACCCTCCGCGAAATCTTAAGGAATTAAACAAACTGATCGTCGGGAGCCAGCAGAAGCTCGCCGTAACGCTCCATCAACCCGTCTCTCAACTGACAGAAAGCGGGAATATAGACGTTCAAGATGCGCTGAATCAAATCTTGAGCAAGCTTGTTGTCATAAATATGAACGTTCGTGTTACGATTTCTGAGCATATCTAGCCAGGCCGCCTCATCAATAAAGTCGTAGAATCGGTAGGACTCCTTCAAGATGGCACGAGGAGACCCCGACGCGGCAAGCGTGGCGCCCTCATACTCGAGCAGACGCTTAAGGAGCGTAATTGAGATACCGAAAACCTGCTCATAGATATATGCACATCCGGAGACAACATAGTCGTTATCGAAATCTTGGAATCGAGCTGTCTCTAGCAGTGCCAGACGCGAATCAAAGGCTTCGTACGACTTCACGAAAGCCAGCCCCTACAGCTTAATGTCAAAGTTGATCTCGGGGACGGCGGCTAGGTCGGCCAGCGTCACGCCGTCGACGTACTTTTCGATTACATCGTCCAGGCCGCGCCAGAACTTGACGGTCGAGCACAGATCGCTACGGGTGCAGCTGTTGTCAATGCCGTCGCACGCCACCGGGGCAGTGCTGCCCTCGACGGCGCGCAGGATGTCGCCGGCACGCACCTCGGCCGGGTCCTTGGCCATCATGTAGCCGCCGCCCTTGCCGCGCACGCTCTTAAGCAGGCCCGCCTTCATAAGCGGACGAACCAGCTGCTCCAGATATTTCTGCGAAATGCGCTCGCGGTCGGCAACCTCGCGCAGGGCAATCTTGCCCTCGGCGTCACCGAGCGCTGCAATATAAATCATCAAACGGAGGGCATAGCGGCCCTTAGAAGAAATGAGCATACCTACCCTTCCATAACGCTGGGGACAAGCACTACCGATGAATTTGTCCCACAATCTAAAAAGTCGAGTGGATTAGTCGGGTTTTCCCTTGACTAACGCCGAACCCATAGTAACTTTATTCCGAGAAGATTCCTAGGGTTTAGTACACCCATGAGTACACCATATACAGAGAGGGACAGCATGAGTGCAAATCCGCTGCTTTCCATCGAAGGTCTGACCGCCTCCGTGGACGAGAAGACCATCCTCCACAACGTCAACCTCAACGTCGCCGCCGGCGAGACCCATGTGCTGATGGGCCCCAACGGCGCCGGCAAATCCACCCTCGGCCACCTGGTCATGGGCGACCCAGTCTACACCGTGCAGGACGGCCGCATCGTCTTTGATGGCCAAGACATCACCGAGCTCACCACCGACAAGCGCTCCCGCGCCGGCCTGTTCCTGAGCTTCCAGGCCCCGGTCGAGATCCCCGGCGTGCCACTGTCGAGCTTTTTGCGCGCCAGCATCGCCGGCCGCCCTGGCCTGGAGATGAAGGGCAAGGAATTCCGCCGCCGCGTGAAGGAGCTCGCGGCCGAGCTCAACATGGATACCGCCTACCTCAACCGCGAGCTGGGCGTAGGTTTCTCGGGCGGCGAGAAAAAGAAGGTCGAGATGCTCCAGCTCCTGCTGCTGCAGCCCAAGCTCGCCATCCTGGACGAAACCGACTCCGGCCTGGACGTCGACGCCCTTTCCACCGTCAGCCATGGCATGGACGCCTACCGCAAGAGCTGCGACGGATCCATGCTCATCATCACTCACAACACGCGCATCCTGGAACACCTGGATGTCGACCGCGTCCACGTTATGGTCAAGGGCCACATCGTGCGCGAGGACGACGCCTCGCTCATCCCCTGGATCGACAAGAACGGCTTTGAGACCTTCGAGCGCGAGGCCGCCGAGCAGCGCGCCCAGGCCGAGTCTGCCGCTGCCGAGCAGCAGGCGTAAAGGGGCGACGCAATGACCAAGAACCGCACCGAGGTCGCGGACATCGACCGCAGCCTCTACGACTTCACCTATGGCGAGGAGGGATTCGAGCGCCTCGACGCCGGCATCACGCCCGACATCGTGCGCGAGATCAGCGCCAAGAAGGACGAACCGCAGTGGATGCTCGACCTGCGCTTAAAGTCCCTCGAGATCTTCAACCGCTTCCCGGATCCGACGTGGGGTCCCTCCATCGAGGGCCTGGACATGAACAACATCGTCACCTACGTCAAACCCAACACCGACCAAAAGCACGACTGGCAGTCGGTGCCCGACGACATCAAGAACACCTTTGAGCGCCTAGGCATCCCCGAGGCCGAGCGTAGCTACCTGGCGGGTGTCGGCGCGCAGTACGACTCCGAGCTCGTCTACCACAACATGCAGGACACCGCGTCCAAGATGGGCATCGTCTACTCCGGTATTGAGGAAGCCCTGCACGATCCGCAGTGGGAACCGCTCATCCACGAGAAGTTTATGACACTCATCCCGCCCACCGACCACAAGTTTGCGGCCCTGCACGGCGCCGTATGGTCCGGCGGCTCGTTTGTCTACGTGCCCAAGGGCACCAAGCTCGATTTCCCGCTGCAGAGCTACTTCCGCCTCAACGCCAAGGGTGCCGGCCAGTTTGAGCACACGCTCATCATCGTCGAGGACGATGCCGACCTGCACTTTATCGAGGGTTGCTCCGCGCCCAAGTACAACGTTGCCAACCTCCACGCCGGCGCTGTGGAGCTCTTTGTGGGCAAACGCGCACACCTGCGCTACTCGACCATCGAGAACTGGTCCAAGAACATGTACAACCTCAACACCAAGCGCGCGCGCGTGGACGAGGACGGCGACATCGAGTGGATCAGCGGCTCCTTCGGCAGCCACGTGGGCTACCTCTACCCCATGAGCGTGCTCAACGGCCGCCGCGCCCGCTCGAGCTTTACCGGCATCACCTTTGCCGGCGCCGGTCAGAACCTCGACACCGGCTGCAAGGTCGTGCTCAACGCGCCCGATACCTCGGCAACCGTCGAGACCAAGGGCATCTCCAAGAGCGGCGGCATCCAGACGTTCCGCAGCTCCATCGTGGCCACGCCTAAGGCCGAGGGCTCCAAGGCAACCGTGAGCTGCCAGTCGCTCATGCTCGACGACCAGAGCCGCTCCGACACCATCCCCGCCATGGACATCCGCGCCAAGAACGTCGACATCGGCCACGAGGCCACCATCGGCCGCATCGGCGACGATAAGGTGTTCTACCTGATGAGCCGCGGTATCTCGGAGGAAGAGGCCCGTACCATGATCGTCAACGGCTTTGCCAACCCGGTCTCCAAGGAGCTGCCGCTGGAGTACGCCGTCGAGATGAACAACCTGATCAAGCTCGAGATGGAAGGAGCGATCGGATAATGAAACAGACCACCAACACCGCTGCTACCATCCTTGAGCAGGTTAATGCGATGCCGGCTGCCACTTGGGGTTGGCTCAAGATGAACCAGACCAAGCTCGAGCTCTCTGACGAGCTTGCCGCCGCTCCCACCGAGGCCGTTGAGGTCGAGGGCTTGGACGAGCAGTTTACCGGCGTGGCAGACGCGTTTGAAGCCGCCATGGACGCTATGGCCGAGCGTTTCCCCGAGCGCCGCGCCTCCGCCCCCGGCGATGCCGCCGACCGCGCCCGTATCACGCCCGAGACCGAGCTCGACGTGCCTGCGACCTCCGTCTACCAGGCCGGCGCCATCAAGCTCGAGGAGGAGCTCTCCCCTGCCGAGGCCTTCGAGACTGGCATGGGCGAGGCTGCCTACACCTACCTGGCCGACCACGCTACCAAGCGCATCGTCATCGATGTGCCCGCATACAAGCACGCCACGGTTACCGTGCGCGTGAGCGCTGTCGATGCCGCCGCGGCCATCGCCGCCATCGACGTCGTCGCCCGTCCCCAGTCGACGCTCGATCTACATATTGCCCTAGACTCCCCCGTTACCGGCGAGGGTGTTGTGGGCTCCGTGCTACGCGTGTGCGCCCACGAGTACGCCACCGTCAACGTGACCTGCACGCAGACGCTCGACGATAGCTGGATCGCGCTCGACGACACCGGCCTGTTCCTGGACGAGGGCGCGCGCGTCAACGTGCAGCACAGCGTCCTGGGTGCCGGCGCCAGCGCCACCGGCCTTGCCGGCGACCTGCTGGGCGATACCGCCAAGGTCACCATCGATACTGACTACCTGGGCGCCCGCGAGCAGGTGCGCGACTTTAACTACGAGCTGCGCCACCGCGGTCGCAAGACCGAGTGCGAGATCGACGCCAACGGCGTACTGACCGGCACGTCCAAGAAGGTCTACCGCGGCACCATCGACCTCGTGCACGGCTGCAAGGGTGCAACCGGCACCGAGCGCGAGACGGTGCTTTTGGCCAACAAGGGCGTCGACAACAAGACCGTCCCCGTCATCCTGTGCGACGAGGACGACGTCGCCGGCAACCACGGAGCCACCATCGGCCACGTCCGCGACGAGCAGCTGTTCTACCTCGCCTGCCGTGGCCTTGACCAAAACGCCGCCGAAGACCTGTTCATCCGCGCCAAGCTGGAGGACGCCGCGCTTTCCGCGACCGACGAGCGCACCCGCGCCGCCGTCGTCCGCTTGGGCAACAACCTGATCGATAACTTTGAAGAGGAGCTCGCATGATCGACACCGAGCACGTTAAATGCGATACCTGTACCGCACCGGAACCTATGGAGCTCGACGCCAGTGACGAGGCCTCGCGCGGCTGGCCTACCGTCGACATCGAGACCAATCCCTACAAGGCACAGTTCCCGCTGTTCCAGCAGCACCCCGAGATCGCCTTCCTCGATAGCGCCGCCACCGCGCAGCGCCCTGCCTGCGTGCTCGACGCCGAGCGCGACTTCTATCAGCGCATGAACGCCAACCCCCTGCGCGGCCTGTACTCGCTGTCCGTCGAGGCAACCGACGCCATCGCGAAGGTCCGCCAGCAGATTGCCGACGTCATCGGCGCTCCCCAGGCCAACGAGGTCGTCTTTACCCGCAACACGAGCGAGTCGCTCAACCTGGTCGCCAAGAGCTTTGCGCCCACGGTGCTCGAGCCCGGTGACGAGGTCGTCATCACCATCATGGAGCACCACTCCAACCTGATTCCGTGGCAGCAGGTCTGCCGCGAGACCGGCGCCAAGCTCGTCTACCTCTACCCCACCAAGACCGGCCAGCTCACCACCGAGGAGGTTCTTGCCAAGGTGGGTCCCAAGACCAAGATCCTGGCCGTGGGACAGGTCTCCAACGTGCTAGGCGTCGAGAACCCGGTCAAGAACCTCGGCAAGCTCGTCCACAAGTACGGCGGCTATCTGGTCGTCGACGGCGCACAGTCGCTGCCGCACATGCCAGTCGATGTGGCCGACCTGGGAGCCGACTTCTTTGCCTTTAGCGCGCACAAGGCCATGGGCCCCATGGGCATCGGCGTGCTGTGGGGCAAGATGGACCTGCTCAATGCCATGCCGCCCATGCTCACCGGCGGCGAGATGATCGATTCGGTCACCGAGCAGGATGCCGTCTGGGCGCCCGTCCCCGAGAAGTTCGAGGCCGGCACGCAGGACGCCGCCGGCATCTTCGCCACGGGTGCGGCCCTCGACTACCTGGTCAACACCGTGGGCTACGAGAACATTCAGGCCTGCGAGCAGGCACTCGTCCACTACCTGATGGGCGAACTCATGCAGCTCGACTTTGTCCAGATCATCGGCTCCATCTATTGGGACAACCACCACGGCGTTGTGAGCTTTAACGTCAAGGGCATCCACCCGCACGACGTCGCGAGCATCATGGACATGGACGGCGTCTGCATCCGCGCCGGCCACCACTGCGCGCAGCCGCTGCTTACCTGGCTGGGTGTCGAGAACCTCGCCTGCTGCCGCGCCAGCGTGGCCTTCTACAACGACAAGGCCGACATCGACAAGTTCATCGCCGGCCTGCATCACGTTTGGAGCACGTTCAATGGGTAATCTGTACACCTCCACCACATTTATGGAGCACAACTCGCACCCTGACTATAAATACGAGATGGATGCTCCCACGCACGAGCACGACGGCATCAACCCCAGCTGCGGCGACGAGCTCACCTTGCAGCTGCGCGTCGAGAACGGCGTGATCGAGGAAGCCTCCTTTACCGGCCACGGCTGCGCCATCAGTCAGGCCAGCGCCGACATCATGGCCGACCTCATCACCGGCGAGACCGTCGAGGAAGCTCGCCGCCTAGCAGAGCTCTTCCTCGCCATGATCCGCGGCGAGAAGCTCTCCGAGGAGGACCTGGAAGACCTGGACGAAGCCGCCCAGCTCCAGGACATCTCGCACATGCCCGCCCGCGTCAAGTGCGCCGAGCTCGCCTGGCGCACCCTCGACGGCATGCTCGAGGGGCAAGCTAACCAATAACGGATGCCCCGAATCCAAGTTTTTTGATTGCCGAGCCGCCCGATACGGGCGGCTCTGTTTTTACCTAATGAGCGCGAACGCACAAAGTCCGCGCGTCCGGCGCCCCGTCTGACATTTGCCACACAGCCAGACGCGAGCACGGGCGTTTTCCACAGCACCAAAGGCCTGCGGCAGGGCCCCGGGCCCGCCAAGCAATGCGCCAAGCCCCGTTCCGCGAAGCTCCGACTCGCTTCGCGCCTGCCGCAGACGGGTCCCATAGGGAGCGGCGTGCATTTTTGCGAGTATTCAGCACGCCAAGCTGTGTGTATACGCATCGAAAGCGTTAATCAATGTCTTTAGGCGCATATATATTGTGTTTTAGAACAAGCATCGCGGTCTGACGGGACGCAGGCACGTGCTTCGGGGGCGCAACGGCAGGAATCAATAGCTTCGGGACCCGTATGTTGCAAGATTGCGGCGGTGCCGACAGCAACACGATGCTGAAAACTCCGTTATTTGCACGGCGCAGACGGGGGTAGGCACGGGCAAACCCGGACCGAGCCGTTATTTTATGCAAGATGGCGATTTTTCTATGCATATTTAGAAGTGCAGTTACCGTACCAGGCTTTTAGAACAATGGTCGTGGCATATGGGCGACCCCAGCTGCGGTGAACAGGCAGTCCTACGCCACGTTTCGGCCAGTCTGCACCGCCGTTCGTGCACAGGCACGCACGATACGAGAAACGGTACTTTTGCCAATCCCCGTATATCGCTCAATCTGACGCACCGTAAAACCGGCATCGTGCAATCCAAGAATGACGATATTGCGCTGCGCCGACGGCGCGGCTTTAACCCCGTGGAGCGGAACCCCGAGCCCCTTCGCCAACTTTTCGGCAAAGGCATGCCGCTCCCACTCCGTCTCTTCCAGAACGGGCATCGCTGGATCGCAGCCGTCGGGCGTCGAAAGCGAATGGGCAATAAAGTCCTCGGCAGAACCAAAGAGCTCAAGCACGCAAGAAGGATCAGAAAATCCCCTCGCGACATCAGGCACGTCACCGTCGTAAGCGCACAAATGCTCCGCAAAGCTGCTCCAGGGATAACGCTCGATTAGGCTAACGCCCGCCTCCTGTGGATCGGCGTGTACGGAGCGAATAGCCTCCATCACCTGCCAGTCGGTATCGAGCGAGCGCCGGTCAAAACGGTTCTGGAACAGATGGCCTGTGCGCCCCGTGCGTTTATTGAACCGCCGCGCGTACGTCAAGAGCAACCGGTGCATCGCCGCGCTCATCCTGTCCTCGTAATCTGCAAGCACCAAATGCACGTGAGTGCCCATAAGGCACCAGGCGATAACCGTCACACCCTCCTCGCGGCAGCACTCGCGCATCAGCTCCAAAAACTCCCACCGGTCTTCATCGCCCTCAAAGATGAGCTGCTTGTCCGTACCGCGGGCACAGACATAGTAAAAGCCGGTAACCGTTCTCCAAACGCGCTGCATGGCGCTCCCTTCGCCGGGATCTGCTTGCCATCCAATACAGCACGATTGAAGCGTGCCATCAAAACATTCACGCAAAACAATACACTCGCGCGGCCAAAGGCAGTAAACGGGCGGCGAACGGCACCGTTGCAACAGGTCAACCCCTGCAACGCTTAGAAGAGCTGACCAAAAGCTTGCCCAAGACGGACCCCCTCTACGGAAGTTCACGACCACAGAACATAGAGTTAAACCGTTTCAATTAAAACTTCCGGACTTCTCGCTACGAAAACTGAGCCGTTCGCCGAATATTCCGTGCATTTCGCGGTATTATAGGGGCTGCATGTCATGTCCCTTTCGAAGGGTCGCCCGGCAATCGCCAGCCACGACCCCCAGACGGGACGCCAACACGATAGAGAGGAGAGGCATGCAGTACTCACAGGAAGTGGAGAACATGTGCCCCGTTGCCAAGGGTGCATACCACGGCCCCGCACCCATCCCCGAGGAGGGCAAGTGGGTCCAGGCTAAGGAGATTTCCGACATCTCCGGTCTTACGCACGGTGTGGGTTGGTGCGCACCTCAGCAGGGCGCCTGCAAGCTCACGCTGAACGTCAAGGGCGGCATCATCGAGGAGGCCCTCGTTGAGACCATCGGCTGCTCGGGCATGACCCACTCTGCCGCCATGGCTTCCGAGATCCTTCCCGGTAAGACCATCCTCGAGGCCCTCAACACCGACCTCGTCTGCGACGCCATCAACGTTGCTATGCGCGAGATCTTCCTGCAGATCGTTTACGGCCGCAGCCAGACCGCGTTCTCCGAGGGCGGCCTGCCCGTGGGCGCCTCCCTCGACGACCTCGGCAAGGGCCTTCGCTCTCAGGTCGGCACCATGTTCGGCACCAAGGCCAAGGGCGCTCGTTACCTCGAGCTCGCTCAGGGCTATGTCACCCGCATGGCTCTCAACGACAAGAACGAGATCATCGCATTCGAGTTCCTGAACCTCGGCAAGTTCACCGACGCCGTCAAGGCCGGCAAGACCCCCGAGGAGGCCATCGCTGGCGCTATGGGCCACTATGGTCAGTGGGAGAACGCTGCCAAGTACATCGACCCGCGCACCGACGAGGAGACTCACTCCGTCGCCAGCGTGTTCCCGGTTCACGAGTAGAAAGGGAGGGAAATAACTATGACTGTTACGTTCGAAGGTTACGAGCGCCGCGCTGACAAGATCAACAAGTGCCTCGCCGACAACGGCATCGCCTCCCTCGAGGAAGCTCTGCAGATCTGCACCGACAAGGGCTTCAACCCGCGTGAGATCGTCAACAACACCCAGTCCATCGCCTTCCAGAACGCTGAGTGGGCCTACACCCTCGGCTGCGCTCTCGCTGTCAAGCGTGGCGCCAAGTCCGCTTCTGAGGCTGCCGCCATCATCGGCGAGGGCATCCAGGCCTTCACCGTCCCCGGCTCCGTCGCCGAGGACCGCAAGGTCGGTCTGGGCCACGGCAACCTGGGCGCTATGCTGCTCTCCGACGACACCGAGTGCTTCGCCTTCCTGGCTGGCCACGAGTCCTTCGCTGCCGCTGAGGGCGCTATCGGCCTGGCTCTGAACGCCAACAAGGCTCGCAAGAAGCCGCTGCGCGTCATCCTCAACGGTCTGGGCAAGGACGCTGCTCAGATCATCGCCCGCATCAACGGCTTCACCTACGTGAAGACCCAGTTCGACTACTTCACGGGCGAGCTCAAGGTCGTCGAGACCATCCCCTACTCCGATGGTCCCCGCGCCGCCGTCAACTGCTACGGCGCCGACGACGTCCGCGAGGGCGTTGCCATCATGTGGCACGAGAACGTCGACATCTCGATCACCGGCAACTCCACCAACCCGACCCGCTTCCAGCACCCCGTCGCTGGCACCTACAAGAAGGAGCGCCTCGAGGCTGGCAAGAAGTACTTCTCCGTCGCTTCTGGTGGCGGCACTGGTCGTACCCTGCACCCGGACAACATGGGCGCCGGCCCTGCCTCTTACGGCATGACCGACACCATGGGCCGTATGCACTCCGACGCCCAGTTCGCCGGTTCTTCCTCCGTGCCTGCGCACGTCGACATGATGGGTCTCATCGGCATGGGCAACAACCCCATGGTCGGTGCCACCGTCGCCTGCGCTGTCGCCGTCGAGGAGGCCCTCAAGGCCTAATCGCGCCCGCGCGATGCTCATATAGTTGAGCTTTAGAGCCGCTACCTTTCGAGGTAGTGGCTCTTTTTATTCACGCTGCCATAAAGTAGTCCATCACCGGTATATCAGTTGCGGTGATATACGGACTGAATAACGCCTTCACATGCCAAAACAGTCCCTATTTCACCGCAACTTATTGAGGGGATGGGGGCAGAGCGATCGGACACTCTCGACGCCCACCTGCCATATTTGCCCTTTACCGAAACGTGAGTCCTTTGCAAGACATTTGCCGATCACCCGTGCGACAATGCGCCGGACGAGAAAGGAATCCGATGGAATCGACTGATGTACTGGTAATTGGATCTGGCATTGCGGGCCTTTGTGCCGCCATAGAAGCGGCACGCACGGGTGCAACCGTCACTGTGGCAAGCGCCGGCAAGACTATGAGTGGATCGAGCTTCTTCCCTGGCACCTGGGGCCTCGGCCTGATTGGTCCCGTCGACGAAGACGACGAGCAGGACCTCATCGACACCATCCAGACCGTCGGCGGCGGCGTTGCCGACCCCGAACTCGTCCAGACGTTTGTCCACGGTATTCCTCAGGCCATCCAATGGCTCGAGAAAGATCTAGGTGTTGAGCTCCAGCGTCCGCAAAGTGCCGAGAGCGCCCGGCAGAAGCAGTTTATCCCCTGCTTTGACCATAAAACGCGTATGTGGCGCGGCCTGACCCGCAAGCCGCTTGAAGACGCGTGTACGGCACAGATCGAGTTACTCGGAATTCGCCTACTCCCCCGTCACGAGCTTATCGATCTTCTTCAGGATGCGAACGGAAAGATTGTCGGCGCCGTGCTCTACAACCGCGCAAACGAGCATCTCGTGCCTATGGCAGCCAAGGCCACTATCATCGCTGCGGGCGGCACGGGTGGCCTGTTTGAGCGAAGCCTCACTTCCGCCGACGTGCTCAGCTCATCACAGGCCATCGCGCTGGCGCACGGTGCGTCCCTTACTACTATAGAGTTCATGCAGATGATGCCCGGCTTCATTGAGCCTAAGCGCAACCTTGTCTTTAACGAGAAGACCTTGCGCTACGTACATGTAGACCAGCCGGTCGATATCGCCGACGACAAGCTAGACGATCTGCTTGAGCAACGCTCCGGATATGGCCCCTTCACGTCACGCTTGGCTTCCCGCGCCATCGATCTTGCCATCGATCAAGCAGGCGCCGAAGGCCTCGCGCTCCACTACGACTTCCCCCGCGAGGACGTCCCTGAGTTTGTGCAGACCTTTGCCACCTGGCTGCAAGACGAGCACGGCATCGCGCCGACCGACGAGATGCGCGTGTCGATGTATGCCCACGCCGCCAACGGCGGTATCAAAATCGACAAGACCGCGTATACGGGCGTTGAGGGCCTCTACGCTTGCGGCGAGGCAACAGGCGGCATGCACGGAGCCGACCGCATAGGTGGCTTGTCAAGCGCCAACGGCATCGTGTTCGGACGCATCGCAGGCGCATCAGCGGCGCGAGCAGCACAGAATACACCTGAGGAGGACCCGAAGGCGGATATCGCCCTCCCCCAGTACGGCATTGCCACAACAGATGCCGAACGCCTGACACGCAGCCTTAAGCACACGATGAGTACCCATTGCATGATCAACCGCACCGAGACCGGCCTATCCGAGGCACTACACGAGCTTGATGGCTTGAAGACGGAAGCAACGACCTTGAGCACACAGAAAGCCCAGGACAGCGAAGTCGCAGCCCTCGCCCGCTTGCAATCGCAGATTCAACTAGCACAGGAAATGGTCAAAGCCATGCGCGCACGGACTGAAAGCCAAGGATCGCACTATCGAGCAGACTAAGCTGAGCACCCATCTAGAGCAGAACACAACTAATCGATATCTATGGGCCCCGTGAGCTCAAAGCGACACGGGGCCCATTCGTGTCCGCACGGCAGCGTATCCTTATTCTTAATACAGAGTCGACATAGTCCACGTAAACAAATGAACAGAAAGGAAGAGATATGGACAGCAGGGATATCGAGAAATGGCGTGTCGAACTTGACAGCTACGCCCATGTAGAAGACGGCGTTGAGTATTGGCTTGCACGCGATTTAATGGAACCCATGGGGTACACTCGATGGGAGAACTTCGCCGAAGTTATTAAGAGGGCAAAAGTCTCGTGCGAAACAAACAAAACTCCAGTTGATTCCCATTTTCGTGACACCACGAAAATGGTAACTGCCGGTGTCGCCGCTCGCGCGGTTAAAG
Organism: uncultured Collinsella sp.; assembly: GCA_937989885.1. Classification (GTDB taxonomy): domain Bacteria; phylum Actinomycetota; class Coriobacteriia; order Coriobacteriales; family Coriobacteriaceae; genus Collinsella. The sequence continues at coordinate 42,203 of CALKBP010000017.1, read as the reverse complement.
ACTACAAACTTACGCGCTATGCATGCTATTTAATCGCCCAGAACGGAGATTCAAACAAGCCAGAGATCGCGCTCGCCCAGGCATACTTTGCTGTGCAGACGCGCCGCCAAGAGCTCATAGAGCAGCGCTTCGCAGAGATTCAGCGCTTGCAGGCGCGCCACTCGCTATCTGATTCAGAGAAACAGCTCTCGGGCATTGCATTCAAACGAGGCGTGGACTCCAAAGGATTCGCAATCATCAAGTCGAAGGGCGATGAGGCGTTATTCGGCGGCAGAAGCACGGCGGACATGAAGCGGCAGCTTGGTGTGCCCAAGAGCGCGGCATTGGCGGACAGGTTAGCCGATGTTCTCATCAAAGCAAAGGACCTTACGAACTCGATGACGGCCTTCAACGCCGAGGAACACGATCTGTATGGCCTGGACCAGATCAAGCAAGAGCACATCGAGAACAACACAAGCGTGCGTGGTAGCCTCATCGACCGTGGAATTGTCCCCGAGAATCTACCGCCTGCCGAGGATACAAAGAAGCTCGAACGTCGCGTGAAAGCAGACGAGAAAAAGCTCAAAGAGGGCACAGACGGATTCACCGACCCCCAGGGCAGGCTCGACTTGTAAAGCGTCTGTGCCCTTTCGGGTTCGGCCCCAAGCGAGGTCAACAAAAAAGCGACCAGCCGAAGCCAGTCGCTTTAACATGCTTTGGTGGGCCGTCAGGGGGTCGAACCCTGGACCTTGGGATTAAGAGTCCCCTGCTCTACCAACTGAGCTAACGACCCGATATCAACACGAAGCAAGAACTGGGGTGGGTAAAGGGACTCGAACCCTCGACCTACGGGACCACAACCCGTCGCTCTAGCCAACTGAGCTACACCCACCGTGTCCTGTGCGCTTCGCGCTCGACTATTATTGCAAGGAACGCCACGCGATGCAAGCCCCAATTTTCAAGAATTTTGAAAAGAGTTTTTCGAGCGCGTTTCGAGCAATTCCCACCGGTTTTATAGGAGTAAACTTGCCCCACTGCAAATGCTCGAAAGGACAAGCATGAAAGAACTCTCCAATCGCACGGCAACGTTTACCGATTCGGTCATCCGCCGCATGACGCGCATCTCCAATAAGTACGGTGCCGTCAACCTCTCGCAGGGCTTCCCTGACTTCGATCCTCCGGCACAGCTGCTCGAGAGCCTCAGCACCATCGCGACCGACCCCAAGCCGCTCTATCACCAGTACTCCATCACTTGGGGCTCCCAGGCCATGCGCGAGGCGCTCGCGGCCAAGCAGGAGCACTTTATGGGCATGCCGATCAACCCCAACGAGAACATCGTAGTCACATGCGGCTCCACCGAGGCCATGATGGCCGCCATGATGACGGTCACGAACCCCGGAGACAAGGTCGTCATCTTCTCGCCGTTCTACGAGAACTACGGCGCCGACACGATTCTTTCGGGTGCCGAGCCCATCTATGTGCCGCTCAACCCGCCCACGTTCGACTTCGATCACGAGGTGCTCGAGGCGGCCTTCCGCGACAACGACCCCAAGGCCATCGTCCTGTGCAACCCGTCCAACCCCTGCGGCAAGGTCTTTACGCGCGAGGAGCTCACCTATATCGCCGACCTCTGCAAAAAGTACGACGCCTACTGCATCACCGACGAGGTATACGAGCACATCGTCTATGCGCCCCACAAGCATGTCTATATGGCCACGCTGCCCGGCATGTTCGAGCGCACCATCAGCTGCAGCTCGCTGTCCAAGACCTACTCCATCACCGGTTGGCGTCTGGGCTACACCATCGCCCCGGCCGAGATTACCGAGCGCATCAAGAAGGTCCACGACTTCCTCACGGTGGGCGCCGCCGCTCCCCTGCAGGAAGCCGTCGTCACCGCACTCAACTTCGACGACAGCTATTACGATGAAGTCCTCGACCTCTATACCGCCAAGCGCGACCTGTTCTGTCAGGGCCTCGATAGCATCGGTCTTGAGCATAACGTGCCGCAGGGCGCCTACTACGTCATGATGGACATCTCTGAGTTTGGCTATGACAGCGACCTCGAATTCTGCGAGGACCTCGCCTCCAAGGTTGGCGTGGGCGCCGTGCCGGGATCAAGCTTCTTCCGTGAGCCCGTCAACCATCTGATTCGCTTCCACTTTGCCAAGCGAGACGAGACGCTTAACGCGGCGCTGGAGAACCTCAAGTCGCTACGTGATAAAATCAAGCCGCGCGGGTAAGGACGGCCCGGCAACTAAAGCAACCAAAGAAGCCCCGCACCGCCCGCCGCGTTGCAGGGCTTCTTTTTATAGCGCTTTCTTAATTTGGTTAGAGCCCTATACTTTAGTCACGGAGCAACTCGTCCCAGAGAGAGGAATACTATGGCAGAGCAGCAGCTTATCGGAGCGCTCGAGGCCGGCGGCACCAAGATGGTGTGCGCCACGGGCTACGCAGACGGTACGGTCCTGGAGCGTGAGCAGATCGCGACCACGACCCCGCAGGAAACCGTCGAGGCCGTCAACGCATGGTTTGCAGACAAGGGCATCGCCGCCCTGGGCATCGGCGCCTTTGGCCCCACCGCGGTCAACCCTGCCTCGCCCCAGTACGGCAAGATCTTGGAGACGCCCAAGACCGCATGGCGTTACTTTGACCTACTGGGCACCATCCAAAACGAGCTCAAGGTCCCCTGCGGCTACGATACCGACGTCAACGTCGCTTGCTTGGGCGAGGTCACCTTTGGTTGCGCTCAGGGCCTCACCGACGTGGTGTACCTGACCATCGGCACCGGTGTGGGCGCTGGCGTGCTCTCGGGCGGTCAGCTCGTGCATGGCATGATGCATCCCGAGGCCGGCCACATCCTGGTCACGCGCGACCCGCGCGACACCATTGGCGAGCATAGCGCCTGCCCCTTCCACGACAACTGCCTCGAGGGCCTCATCGCCGGTCCCGGCGTTAAAAAGCGCTGGGATGGCAAGAGCGCCGGAGATATGGCCGATGACCCGGAGGCCATGGACCTGCTCGCGGGCTATCTGGCACAGGCGCTCATGACCTACACGCTGTGCTACGCGCCGCAGAAGATCATCATCGGCGGCGGTGTGGCCGACCACACCCCTATCGTGCCGCTCGCCCGCAAAAAGTGCGCCGAGATGCTCAACGGCTACATCGTCACGCCCGAGGTCAACGATATCGACACCTACATTGTCAACAATAGCCTCGAGGGCAAGCAGGGCATCATGGGCTGCCTTGCCCTGGGTGCCGCCGCGCTTCAGCAGTAGGCGCGCCAAAGGGGTGCCACGACATCCAGCAATCCCACCCTACGGGATAACGCCGCCACGCCCCGTATAAGCCCCCAAACAAAGAAAGGCCGCCTAGGACCAAGCAATGTGTCCTAGGCGGCCTTTTTGGCACATATGAGCGATCGTAGAAGATACCGAAGCACAACGCCCGTCATCGCTCCACAGCAGTCGATCATCACATCAGTAATCATACCGGCGCGACCGGGCACAAAGAGCTGAATCGTCTCGTCAATCGAGGGGATCAGCAGTAGGAAAACCGCCGTGGGAAGCAATACGTCAAAGGTGCGACGGCCCTCGATATCGAAAGCGTGCGTCGCCAGAATGCCGAGCACCATGTACTCGGTAAAATGCGCGCACTTGCGAACGACGAAGTTGGTAACCCACTCATACGGAAGCCCCATGCCGTGCAGAAAGCCGCGAACGGCCTCCATAATCGACAAGCTCAATGAACCGGACCCCGTGCCGGGAACCATCGAATTGCCCCAGATGAGCAGCACCATCAGGCAGGTCGCGACCGCCCATTTTCGATCGAGTTTAAGCATGCAGAAGTTATGCCTCCGCACAGAGCGGCTCAAAGCTGGCGGTGCCACCCTCGATAACACTCAGATAGGCACGGCCTGTGCGCCTCACCGCTGCAGACTGCAGGCGGTCGATCTCCTCCTCGAGAATCTGATTGACGCGCTCGTGACGACGGTTCTCCATGATGCCGGCAGCGATGGCCTCGGCACGCTCGATACCTTCGCGCGAGATGCGGGCGGTATCCTCGGGGAACACGGCGCTGTGGCGACCGACGTAAGCGGGGGCAGCGGGCTGAGGAGCAGGCGTAAACACCGGAGCGGCAACGGGAGCAGGCTCGACGGCCTCGTCCAAAATTGCGGCAGCGGCTGCCCACATGCCCTCGTGGCCCGAATAATCGGCCATGGGGACGTCTTCCTCGGAAGTCGCATCGACAGGCTCGTCGACTACGACGGACTGGGACGCGGAGGCCGGGGCATCGACCGGGGCATCGACAACATACGGCATGTCGTTCGAGATGACCGGCTCGTCAAGGTCATCGAGATCGATGGCCGCAGCAGAGGCGTCGCTGATGATCGGCATGTTGGCAAGGTTCGCGTTGTACGGCACCGCCTCCGCCGCCTGCTGCTGTGCAGGAGCGCCCCACAGCGAGCTTTCGGCAGCACGACGGGCGGCAATAGTCTCCTCGTCGACGGCCAGCGGCTCGTCGGCGTAGGGGTCAGCGGCGGTGGCGGCGGCCGGAGTCACGGGCACGGCAGTGTCATACGTAACGGATTGAGCCGTGGCGGCGTTGTTGGCGGCGTTAGCCACGGCCGCCACAAAGGCGGCCGTGCTGCCCGCAGGGGCGGCATGAGAGCCCGAGACGGCGCGCGCAGCGGCAGCGATGTCATCGCGGTTATAGGAGCCGGTCTGTCCGCCGTAGGTGAGTTCGTCGATAGCGACCTGGTAGACGTCGCGTGAGCGCGTGGGATCGCAGCTGACCGGCGAATCGTCGTCGAGCATGCTATCGATCATGGACCAGGCGTCGGCCTCGCTCATGGCGTCTGCGGCGCGGGCGATGGTGGGGACGCCATCGTCGGCACGACGGCGCTGGAAGGCACCAGTCAGGCCGGAGAAAACCGAAGAGGGCTGCGCGGCGTTTGCCTGAACAGCAGGAGCCGCAGTAGCAACGCCCTGAGGGGAAGCCCACTGCTGTTGGGCGGGCATCGAAGCGGTCTGGAACTCATTTTGATGCTGGTTGACGTTCGCAGCGCCACCCATGGCGTCGGGCTCGAACAGGCGCTCGGCATGCTGCGCGCGATATTCAGAAATCCCGAGCGAGGCGGCATAGATACCCACGCCCGCCACCGCACCCACGGCAAAGGGAACAGCGCCCGCGACGACCGTCTCGTTCACCGACGAAAACGGCAGCGTGGCAGCATACATCACCACGGGAGCGGCAAGGCCGATCCCGCAGGAAAGTCCAGCAAGGACTGCTCGTTGTGTTGCATCAGAAGAAGCCATGAGCTCTCCCCATCTTCCAGCACCCAAATCGCATCATTCAGTTGGCTGCGCGAGAGAAGATGAAGCGGGGCTATGCCCCAAAGCAACGGTATATGGTTCGTTTCATCTGCGTTTTCCGTCGCGAAGCTTAACAGCTATTATGCGAAACCCCCTTGGGGATTGCAAGCGACGAAGCGGGATTGAAACGGGAAAATCGCTGCTTGCCGGTCGTGAGGTCAATAATTGTTGGCGAGCGGCTATACGAAAAGGGCCGGGATCTAAACCCCGGCCCTTCTGACATGTCTATGGTTGTTGTCGCGTGCGGCGGACGGCCTAGAACGTCTGCTCGTAATCGCTGTGCTTTTTTGCCGAACGCACCAGGAACTCCTGGTTGGTATTGGTGCCCTTGAGACCCTTGATAAACGACGCGGCCGCGCGCTCGGTATTATTCATGCCGGCGAGGATACGGCGCAGGCCAAAGACAAACGGGCGCATCTGCTCGTCGACCAGCAGATCCTCGTTGCGCGTGCCCGAGGCAACGGGATCGATGGCCGGGAAGATACGGCGGTCGGCCAGGTCGCGGTCGAGCTTGAGCTCCATGTTGCCGGTACCCTTGAACTCCTCAAAGATGACCTCGTCCATCTTTGAGCCGGTATCGATAAGGGCGGAAGCCAGGATAGTGAGCGAGCCGCCGTTCTCGATGTTGCGGGCAGCGCCCAAGAAACGTTTGGGCGGATACAGGGCCGCCGAATCGACGCCGCCCGAAAGGATGCGGCCCGAGGCGGGAGCGGCCAGGTTGTAGGCGCGGGCAAGGCGCGTGATGGAGTCGAGCACCACCACGACGTCGCCACCCAGCTCCACGATGCGCTTGGCGCGCTCGATCACGAGCTCGGCCACGCGAGTGTGGTTTTCGGCGGGCATATCGAAGGTCGAGGCCACGACCTCGCCCTTGATGGAGCGCTGCATATCGGTGACCTCTTCGGGGCGCTCGTCGACGAGCAGACAGATGAGGTGCACCTCGGGATTGTTGATCGAGATAGACTGGCAGATCTTCTTGAGGATCGTGGTCTTGCCGGCTTTTGGCGGCGACACGATCAGGCCGCGCTGGCCCTTGCCGATCGGCGACACGATGTCGATAGCGCGACCGGTGATGGAATCCTTGCCGTGCTCCATACGCAGAGGCTCATTGGGATAGACCGGGGTAAGGTCGCCAAACTTGGGGCGGTTACGGGCCTGCTCGGGATCAAGACCGTTGACGGTTGTGATCTTGGCGAGGCCGGCGCGCTTGTCGCCGCCGCGCGAGGGACGAAGCGAGCCCTCGATCACATCACCCGTACGCAGGCGTGCGGAGCGGATGAGATATGCGGGAACAAAGGCGTCGTCGCTGGACTTCATGTAGCCGTGGGCATGGATGATGCCGGAGCTATCCGGACGAATTTGCAGAATGCCCTTGATGTCACGGAAGCCCTCGGCCTTCGCAGCGGTAGTGTAGATTTCCTCGACGAGCTCGGCCTTCTTTTTGCCGGTCGTCTCGATCTCGAACTCCTTGGCCTTTTCGCGCAGCTCGGCGACCTTCATGGCCGCGAGCTCCTCGCGCGAAAGCGTAGGCTCGGTCGGGGCGGCGTTGCGCTCCTTGTTGCGCTGCTTACGATCGCGCTGACGGTTGCGGCGGTCGTTGTTGCGCTCGTCTTTGCGCTCGTTGCGCTCGTCGTTGCGCTTGTGCTGACGGCGGTTGGGGCGGGCGTTCTCGTCGGACTCGGCGGTCGTGGCGCCCTTGGCCGCCGGAGCTGCTGCGTCGGTGTCGGCCAGGGCTTCGTTATCGGCCTTGGTATCGGCATCGGCATTGGGCTCGGCATCGGCCTGCTGCTCGACGGCCTTAGCCTTTGCAGACTTCTTGCGCGTACGCCTGGGCTTTTCGGCTGCCGGCTGACCGGCGTTCTCGGCATCGGGAGCAGAGTCGACGGTTGCCTCGACGGCCTCGTTGCCAGAATCCTCGGACGCGTCCTTTTTCGAAACCTTAGCCTTGGACGAGCGCTTGGAAGCGGTACGACGGCTACGACCAGGGCGAACATCGGCGGGCTCGCCCTCGGCATGCGCGTCGGCCTCGGTGGCAGCGGCTCCCTGGGCAGAAGCGTCGGCGACGGGCGCGGGCGCGGCGGTCATCGCGGCGTCCTGAGCTGCGGCTGCTGCAGCGGCGGCGGCAGCTTTCTCGGCCTCGACGAAAGCCTTGGGCTTGCGGCCGCGACGGTGCGGGCGGAGAGCGGGATCGACAACGGGAACCTCGTTGGCCTCGGCAGGTGTTGCAGACTCAGAGGGCTGCGCACCCTCCCCTACCGCGGAACGAGCCAGAGCTTCACCGGACTCTTGGGCCACCTGCTCAGCATCCTGCTGAGACTTGGCCGCACGACGACGCGTGCGCGGAGCTGGCTTCTCGGTCGGCTGTCCCGCGACAGGGGCCTCAGCGGCAACAGGCGCCTCGGAGACGGCCGGCGCTGCAAGCTCGGTCAGTGCCGCGGCCTCGCGCTCGGCAGCACGGCGACGGGCGCGTACAACCTGAGCCTCGCTAATCTGCGCCAGCGCACGGGCCTGCGCGACCTCATCGGAAATGGGCGCGGAGGGATCGGCAACGGTGCGCTTGGTTCGCGTCGCGCGCGTGGTACGGCGCTTGGGCTTGGCAGCATCCTCGTCGTCAGCGGCGGGCTTAGGCGCACGGCGCGTGCGCTTGGGCTTTACGGGTGCGGCATCCTCTTCGGCGGCAGGGGCAACTCCCTCGCCAGCAGCAGGCGCGACCTTCTCAGCCGATGCGGGCGCAGGCGTCGAAGCGGCCTTGGGGGCCTCAGGAATCGAGGTCTGCACCGGCGCGGGCATCGCGACCTGGTCCGACGCAACCGGTGCAGCGGGAGCGGTTTGCGCCGTCGTTATTTCGTTTTCTTGCTGTTGATCAGACACAGTGTTTGCTCAACTTTCTTTTCAAGCCCTGTGATCACATGCTCCCTGCATATACCTTCAGGGCGGCTAAACAGTCTAGCTCCGTACAAAAACGACGGACATCATTGATCTGTATCGAGATGATTGCGTCATATACGCAGCGTTAGTGTAGCACAACCGCCACCACCTGCAACTTAGTCATCGGGGACGTTCTTAAACGACTAGCCAAAAGGGACACTCTTTACAAAGTCACGGGCGACGATGTCCGCCTCTCATAAGTTGCGGTGAAAGAGTTCCTGAAAAACCCGGCAGCCGCCCCAAACAGGAACTATTCCACTGCAACTTATATGGAGAGGCCAGCCGAGCCCCATAGATCGTGGTGACCACAAGGCACAAGAGCAGGATCGTCGGTCCCAGGATCGGCTCGCCACGAATCGCGCCTATCCACTACGTTTGACCCGCGACCCCAGACCATCCCCTCGATCTTCCTAAAATCGCAAGCCCGCTACCTGCGGTTTTAATATCGTACTTTTCGGCATGGTTCGGGGTATGCGACTAAACGTAGTAGATAAGCCCGATTCGTGGCGAACGGTTTCGCGCCGCTTACACCCGGGACAAAAATGATCCGTATTCCCCCGTCCCCAAGGGGTCGTTTTCAAAACGATGGCGGATTACGGTGCAAGAACGGCGTAAGCCAACCATACCCTGCATTTTTAATATTCAGCAAGCCGTCTACCTGCGGTTTTATTTTCGCTGCTGTTGCTATGGTCGCCAGGCAGCGATTCAGCCCCGTAAACCGGTATAGTTGCGTTTTTGTAGCATTTTCCAACACGCCAAAAAGCCCCGCCAAACGCAAAAAGCCCGACCTCCGCATGGAGATCGGGCTTATAGGGCCCAGCGAAGCCGAACCTACACGGTCAAACGACCCGTAGATTACATCTGCTCGGGAGCGGAAACGCCAACGAGGGTGAGAACCAGGGCGAGCGTCACGCGGACGGCGTCGCAAGCGGCCAGACGGGCACGCGAAAGCTCGGGGTCGACGGGACGGCCCTCGCTCGGCAGAACCTGGCAGGCGGCGTAGAAGCTGTGGAAGTCGCCGGCGAGTTCCTCGGCAAAGTGCGTCAGGCGGAACGGAGCGCGATCGCGAGCGCAGTTGGCAATGAGGTCGGTGAGCTCGTTGAGCTTACGCGACAGGGCGAGCTCGGTCGGGTCGGTCAGCAGCGAGTAATCGACGTTCTCACCGATGGCCTTAGCGGCGACGGCCTTCATGCCCATCTCGTCAGCCTGCTCGGGCGTAACGTCGGCGGCACGACGCAGGATGGAGCACACGCGGGCGTGAGCGTACTGCACGTAGTACACCGGGTTGGAGTTGTCGCGCTTCTTGACGGCCTCGATATCAAAGTCGACCATCTGGTTGGAGCTCTTGGAGATGAGCGTGTAGCGGGCGGCGTCGGAGCCGACCTCGTCGACGAGCTCCTGCAGGGTCACCATGGTGCCCTTGCGCTTGGACATACGGACAGGCTTGCCGTTGCGCAGCAGGTTGACGAGCTGGCCCAGCAGAACCTCAAACTTGCCGGGATAGCCAAGAGCGTCGCAGACGCAGCGGACGCGGTCGATGTAGCCATGGTGGTCGGCGCCCCAGATGTCGATGACGTGGTCGACGCGCTGGAACTTATCCCAGTGATAGGCAACGTCGGAGGCGAAGTAGGTGTACTCGCCGTCGGACTTGATCAGGACGCGGTCCTTGTCGTCGCCCAGATCGGTGGAGCGGAACCACAGGGCACCGTCCTTAGTGTAAAGGTAGCCCATCTTGTCGAGCTTCTCAAAAGCGCGGTCGACGGCAGAGGTGCCGGCGGTCTCGCCCTCGGTGTCCTTCACGTACAGGGAGCGCTCGGAGAACCAACGATCGAAGTCGCAGTTGACGGCATGGCAGAGGTCGCGCATGTTGTCGACCATCTTTACGTAGCCGCGCTCGCGGAAGCTCTCCATGCGCTCCTGCGGATCGGCGTTGACCCACTTGTCGCCGTCGGTGCGCCAGAACTCGGCAGCCTCGTCGATGATGTAGTCGCCGCCGTAGGAGTCCTTGCCCAGAGTCTCGGCAAAGTTGTCCTGATACGGATGGGTCTCGGGGTGCTCGTCGCCCTCGTCGGCAACAAAGGCGTCGCGGTCGGCGATCAGAAGCTTGTGAGCCTCGTCGATATCCACGCCCTGCTTGGCGATGATGTCGGCAAGCTGCATATAGCGCGTGCTGATGGAGTTGCCGAAGGTGTTCATCTGAGAGCCGTGGTCGTTGATGTAGAACTCGCGCTGGATGTCGTAACCGGCGTGGTCCATCACGCGGCAAAGGGAGTCGCCCAGAGCGGCCCAGCGGCCATGGCCGATGTGCATGGGGCCGACGGGGTTGGCGGAGACGAACTCGACCTGGGTCTTCAGGCCGCCACCGACGTTGGACTTAGCGAAGTCCATACCCTTCTCGCGGGCCTCGCCAAAGATGGCGTTCTTGACGGCAACGGAGAGGTAGAAGTTGATGAAGCCAGGACCGGCGATCTCGACCTTCTCGATCGCGGGGTCCTCGGGCATATGGGCAACGACGGCCTCGGCGATCTTGCGCGGGGCGCAGTGAGCCAGCTTGGCGGACTTCAGGGCCATGGTGGAGGTCCACTCGCCATGAGAAGTATCGGCCGGTCGCTCGATAGCGCAATCGTCAAGTTCAAATGCGGAAAGGTCGCCGGCCTCCTGGGCCGCAGCAAGCGCAGCGCGTACCAGCTCTTCAATCTTCTCGGGCATAGATCCTCCTTGTGTTAAAGCCCCCGAGCTCTTGGTCACTCGTAGGGCAAAAGCCAGAGTTTGTAGCACTCTATCACAAGCGGTAACTACTGTCGCAGGGTAAAGCTATTAGATATTGCATATGCACAAAAATGACTACCGCTCTTGCGCTGCTGTACAAAGTTGGCGGTTTGCCTGCAGTTTATACACGTTCTGGAAATGCATGAACGTATGAATAAGCCATTCTATTTATCGAATACTCTAACCTATCGGAGTTGTGTGCTTTTCCTGCATAAAGTAATGGTTTGCGCACGTCAGCGTGGTATTCTTAACATACGCAAATTCGTATAAGTTGGAGGTAGCATGTTCTCAATCGGTCAACACGTCATTCATCCGGGTCAGGGAGTCTGCACCGTCGTCGGTTTTAGGGACGACACGCCGCAGCCCATGTTGCTGCTCGAGACCAAGCAGGGACATGCGCAGACGATTCTCATGTACCCCGTGGCGCAAGCCGACCGTCTGCATGCCGCCATCTCCCAGCAAGATGCAGAGCACCTGCTGAGCCACTACGATGAGCTGGAGTGCGACACCTTTACCGAGCGCAATAGTTCGCTCGAGGAGACGCACTTTAAGCAGCAGCTCAAGCTGGGCGCGCCCGAGACGGTCCGCGTGGCAAAAACCATGATGCACCGTATTCGCCAGGCCGAGGAAGCAGATAAAAAGCCCAGCTCCTACTACATGCGCGTGCTCAAGGAGGCCAAGCGCCGCTCCATCGAGGAGTTCGCCGTGGCCCTGGGCGTCACCGAAGAGGCCGCCGAAGCCCGCCTAGCCCAAGCCGCCCTCAACTAACCTGCCCACGCCAAAACCACCACAAAGGGGACAGGCACCTTTGTGGTGGTTTTTTTCGTTCTAGTCGTTCTAGTAGTATTCATTCTTAGCGATACCTACGAGCACAAGGAGTCTGTTATGGCAGAGCCGCTTTCCGCCGGAATCACCCGCGACCGTGCGTTCGAACTGCTCAACGAGCACAACAAGGACCCGTTCCATATCACCCACGGCGAGACGGTCGAGGGCACCATGCGCTACTTTGCGCGCGAGTTCGACCCCGAGAACGAGGAGTTTTGGGGCATCGTCGGTCTGCTGCACGACCTGGATTGGGAGGAGCATGAGGACGACCCCGTGAACCACACCATCTATGCGGCCGAGATCCTCGAGGGCGAAGGCGCATCGCCCGAACTCATTCGCGCTATTCAGACGCACACGTCCGATTTCAACACCTCGCTGCCCAAGCCCGAGCTGCAGATGGAAAAGATCCTGTTTGCCTGTGACGAGCTCACCGGCCTGATCGGTGCTGCCGTGATCATGCGTCCGAGCAAAAGCGTTATGGACTTTACGACCAAGTCGCTCAAGAAAAAGTTCAAGGACAAGCGCTTTGCCGCCGGCTGCTCGCGCGACGTGATTTCGCAGGGCGCCGAGATGCTGGGTTGGGAGCTCCCCGAGCTCTTCGACCGTACCATCGCGGCCATGCAGTCCTTCGCCCCCGACCGCGATACCTTCCAGGCTTAATCGCCCACGCCACCTAAAACCACCACAAAGGGGACAGGCACCTTTGTGGTGGTTTTTGTTTGCGCGGGCGTTAGGGGCGGACCTGGCCGGTGCCTCGGAGCTTGTATTTGTAAGTGGTGAGGGCCTCGGCGGCGAAGGGGCCGCGGGCGTGGAGCTTTTGGGTCGAGATGCCGATCTCGGCGCCCAGGCCAAACTCGCCGCCGTCGGTGAAGCGCGTGCTGGCGTTGGCGTACACGGCCGAGGCATCGACCGCATCCAGGAAGCGCTCGCAAGCATCCGTGTCCTCGGCAACGATGGCCTCGGAGTGCATCGTGCCGTAGCGGTTGATGTGTGCGATGGCCTCGTCCTCGCTTGCCACGACCTTCACGCTCATCTCGAGCGCCAGGTACTCGCGACCCCAGTCCTCCTCAGTCGCGGCGACGTAGTCATCACCCTCGGCAAGCCCGGCATCGGCGCATGCGGCGCAGGTTGCCTCGTCGCCGTGAATGAGCGCGCCGTGGTCATGCAGCACGGCCACGACTGCGGGCAAAAACGCATCGGCCACAGCACGGTCGACCAGCAGCGACTCGGCGGCATTGCACACGCCTACGCGCTGGGTCTTGGCATTAACGATAATGTTGAGCGCCTTATCAAAGTCGGCGGATTCATGCACGTAGATGTGGCAGTTGCCCGTGCCCGTCTCGATCACCGGCACAAGCGACTCACGCACGCAGCGCTGGATCAGGCCTGCACCGCCGCGCGGAATGAGTACGTCGACAATACCGCGGAGCTTCATGAGCTCGCCAGTGGCCTCGCGGTCGGTGGACTCGATCATCGACACGGCCTCGCGCGGGAAACTCTGGACTTCAAGCGCATCGGCCAACAGCTCGGCAATCATGGCGCACGAGTGATAGGCCAGCGAACCGCCGCGCAGAATGCAGGCGTTGCCGGTGCGGATGCAGATGCCCGCGGCGTCGGCCGTTACGTTGGGGCGCGCCTCGTAGACCATGGCGACCAGACCCAGCGGCACGCTCACACGGGTGAGGTCCACGCCGCTTGCAAGCACGCGGTGGTCGAGCACGCGGCCGACAGGATCGGGCAGCTCGGCGAGCTTCTCCAGGCCGGCGGCCATGCCCTCAACGCGCTCGGGCGTCAGCAACAGGCGATCGAGGAGCCCCGTCGAGGTGCCCGCATCGCGCGCGGCGGACATATCGAGCTCGTTGGCGGCAACGATGGAATCGACACCGTCGCGCAGCGCTGCGGCCATGGCGCGCACGGCCTCCTGACGCTGCTCATCGTTCGCCGTGGCAAGCGATGCCGACGCTGCCTTGGCGGCAACGGCAAGATCGTGGACATACGTAGCTATATCGACCGACATGGGCGGCCCTTTCTCTTAGATGTTTGCCATCCATGGTAGCCGATTTGTGCATGCCCTCGCCCGCGGCGGTAGAATTGGTCAACCCGAAACACCGCAACGAACGGAAGTACCGCATGGCCCTCATCACTTCATACAACGTCCCCGGCCTCTATGTCGAGGACCACAGCATCGACGTCCCCCTTGACTGGCGCGGCCTGGAGCCGATGCTCCTGGCCGTCGGCAGCACCATGCGCCGCGGCGCTATGCCGGCACCAATCGCCGGCGCGCCCGAGAGCATCAAGCTCTTCTACCGCGTGGTTTGCGCGCCCGACCGCATCAACGACGATCTGCCGCTGCTCCTGTTTTTGCAGGGCGGCCCTGGTGGCGAGAGCCCGCGTCCGCTCTCACCCACGAGCGACGGCTGGATTGAGGAAGCCGTCAAACACTTCCGCGTCGTCCTGCCCGACCAGCGCGGCACCGGGCGCAGCAGCTGTGTGGACGGGCGCACGATCGCGGCTCTGGGCGAGCGCGCGGCAGCGGCCGGCTCCGATGCCGCACGCTCGCAGGCGGACTTCCTCAAGCGCCACCTCGCCAGCTCCATCGTGCGCGATTTTGAGTACCTACGCCTCGTGGGCTTTGGCGGCAAGCCGTGGGTCACGCTCGGCCAAAGCTACGGCGGTTTTTTGACCCTGAGCTATCTGTCGCTCTTCCCCGAAGGCGTGGCGGCAAGCTTTACCTGCGGCGGCATTCCACACGTGCCGGCGAGCGCCAGCGAGGTCTACGCGCACACCTTCCCGCGCATGGCAGCCAAGACTCAGCAGTATTATGACCGCTACCCCGCAGACGTTGAGCGGGTGGCAGCCCTGGCCGATGCTATCGAAGAGCAAAAGCCCGTGCTACCCGACGGCTCGCCGATGACGGTCGAGCGCCTTCAGCTCATGGGCAGCGACTTTGGCATGAAGCCGAGCTTTGAGCGCATGCACTGGATTATCGACCATGCGTTTGTTGATGGCGACGGCACGCTGAGCTGCGGTGCCTCAGTATCCGATAGCTTTTTGATGCGCGCTTTCGAGCGCACCAACACGCGCACGAATCCTCTGTACTGGACGCTGCAAGAGTTCATCTACGCCGATGGAGACACCATGCCCATTCGCTGGGCCGCGGCAGAGGAAAAGGCACACCGCGCCGAGTTCGACACGCTCGCGCGCCCGCTCATGTTTACCGGCGAGGCCATGTTCCCGTGGATGTTTGAGCAGATGCCCGAACTTAAGCCCTTCAAGCCCGCGATGGACCTGCTGATGGAAGACACAAGCTGGGACAAGATCTACGACCCGCAGCGTTTGGCATGCAACGAGGTGCCACTCCAGGCCGCGGTGTATTTCGACGACATGTACGTCGATTCGGGTATGCAGCTCGACACGCTCAGCCGCGTGGGCAACTCGCACGCCTGGGTGACCAACGAGTTCGAGCACGACGGCCTGCACGGCAGCGTGGTATTCAAGCACCTCTTCGACGAAGCCCTCAACCGAGGAGACCTGCGCCGAATCTTCTAGCAAAGGAGTGTCCCCACCTGCCGGCACAATAGGAACGTCCCCAAGTGCCGGCAGTGGGACCCCGCCGCCTCAACAAGTTGCGGTGAAATGGGGACTGTTAAAGGATTTAAAGCCGCCAAACCATCCCTATTTCACCGCAACTTACGATATGCCGGCGTTACGGCCACCGCAGGTAGAAGGCGGAAAGCGAAAACGCCCCTAAGCGAGTGGCTTTAAATCGTGGGTCGAACAAAAGAAGCGAGCGGCGCCCAGAGCGAACAAGTTGGCATGAAAAAGGCGAGGCATAGACCTGATGGTCATGCCTCGCCTTTTGAATGACAAATTGTCGCTCTGGGCGGCGCGCAGCGTCGACCCGTTAGGCAAAGACAATTAAGTTGTCTCGATGAATCGCGGGCTTCTCGGCCAGGTCTGCCAGCAGGCGGTTGCCGGCGATCTGGTCCTGGCGGCGGCCGGCAGCAAGCTCCAGCACGTCCGAATCGGCCTCGGCGATACCGCGGGCGACAACCATACCGCTCGGATCGCACACATCGAGCACATCGCCCTCGGCAAACTCGCCATCGACCTCGCGAATACCCACCGCAAGCAGGGAAGAACCACGGCTGACCAGAGCCTTCGCGGCACCGTCGTCAACCGTTACCGAGCCATGTGCCTTGTCACCCAGCGCGATCCACAGCTTGCGCGGCGCAATGTCCAGGCGCTCCGCCGGCGGGTCAAACAGCGTGCCCACGCTCTCGCCGCGGGCCAGGCGCACGAGCGCATCGGGCTCCTCGCCCGAGCAAATCACGCTCTGAATGCCGGCCGTCATCAAAATGCGGCTCGCGCGAATCTTGGTGATCATGCCGCCCGTACCCACCGAGGTCGAAGAATCACCCGCCGAGGCAATGATCTTGGCATCGATCTTATGCACGACCGGGACAAACTCGGCCGTCGGATCCTCATGCGGATTGGCGGTGTAGAGGCCGTCGATGTCCGAAAGCGTCACGCACAGATCGGCAGAAACCAGGCAGCTCACGAGCGCAGCCAGCGTGTCGTTGTCGCCGAACTTGATCTCGTCAACGGTGACGGTGTCGTTTTCGTTGACGACCGGCACCACGCCCAGCTCCACCAGGCGCAGCAAAGCGTCGCGCGCGTGCAGGTAGGACGTACGGCGCGCCGTGTCGTGACGCGTGAGCAGCACGAGCGAGGTGAGTAGGTCACGCGCATGGAACTCCTCGTCGTAGGCCGACGAGATGATGCACTGGCCGGCCGAAGCGCATGCCTGCAGGCTCGGCAGATCGCCGACCGGTTTGCGGTCGAAGCCCAGCACGGGATAGCCACAGGCAATGGCGCCGGAGCTCACCACGACCAAGCGCCAGCCGAGCTTGCGCAAGGCCGCGGCCTGATCGGCCAGGCCGCCGATAAACGCACGGTTGACCTTACCGTCGGCACCCACCACCGTGGACGAGCCGATCTTTACCACCATCGTTTTATAAGAAGTCGTCATACGTCAAACCAATCGGATGTCGAGCGTTCGGGCGAGCTGGAGCAGCCGGGGCGCCTGGTGCGGGACGGACGAAAATGATCCGTTTTCCTCCGTCCCCTTCGGATCATTTTGCCCAGGGGAAGGCCGAAGCCGCGGCCATGTTCTTGCGTACGAGCTCGTCGCGCACCTGGGCCAGGCCCTGCTCCATGCCCACCACGTAGGTCTGCGGATACAGGAAGCGCTTGAAAGCCGCGTCCAGATGATCGAGCGCCCAAGCACAGCGCTCGCGCGCGTCCTCGATGCTCTCGCGAGGAGCCACCGC
This sequence comes from uncultured Collinsella sp., assembly GCA_937989885.1. GTDB lineage: Bacteria > Actinomycetota > Coriobacteriia > Coriobacteriales > Coriobacteriaceae > Collinsella. Next base: position 24,997 of record CALKBP010000017.1, on the reverse strand, counting down.
GCTGCCGTCGCGCACGATCGGCACTAGCAGCTCACGATACTCGAGCTCGGACACATCGGTCACCAGCGCCGCATCGTTTACGGCCACGAGGGTATTGCCGCGCGCGGCGCCCTCCCCTGCTAGATGGTCCTCGTCATAGATCATGTCGCAGACCGGGCCGCCAAAGCCGTCGTAATAGCGGCGCACGCGCTGCACGCCGGGGATCGTGCGCTTGTAGGGCTGCTCGGAAAGCTTCACCACCGGCGTCCACGACTCCGCGTCGCTCGCACGACGGGCCGAAAGCTTGTACACGCCGCCCAGCGCAGGCTGATCGTAGCAGGTCGCGAGCTTGGTGCCCACGCCAAAGCTATCGATGGGCGCGCCCTGGTCGAGCAGCGACTGGATTGTGTACTCGTCAAGGTCGTTGGAGACCGAAATCCCCACATAGGGCAGGCCCTCGGCGTCAAAACGGCCGCGGACATACTTGGACAACTTGGCGAGGTCGCCCGAGTCGATGCGAATAGCCGACAGGCGCTCGCCCACCGCCTCCATCTCCTTGGCAACCATAATGGCGTGCTCGCAGCCCTCGCGTACATCGTAGGTGTCGATGAGCAGCGTACAGTTCTTGGGGCTCGACTTGGCAAACGCACGGAAGGCCTCGAGCTCGGAATCGAAGCTCATCACCCAGCTGTGCGCGTGTGTGCCAAAGACGGGGATGCCGTAGCGGCGCCCGGCAAGCACGTTAGACGTAGACGAGCAGCCGGCCACGTAGCTCGCGCGCGCAACAGCCAGGCCGCCATCGGGACCCTGGGCACGACGCAGGCCGAACTCGGCGACGGGGCGACCATCGGCTGCCAGTACCACGCGCGCCGTCTTGGTGGCAACAAGCGTCTGGAAACCGACGACGTTGAGCAGCGCGGTCTCGAGCAGCTGGCACTCCAGCGCCGGGCCGGTGACGCGCACCATGGGCTCGCGCGGAAAGACGAGCTCGCCCTCGAGCACGGCGTCGATATTCACGTGTGTACAGAAGTTGCGCAGGTAGTCGAGGAATGCAGGCTTAAACATCGCGCCGCCGGCCGGAGCCTGGAGCGAAGCGAGGTACTCAATGTCCTCGGGCGTAAAGCGCAAGTTCTCGACAAGCTCGGGCAGCTCGGCGGTGCCGCACATGACGGCATACGCGCTGCCAAAGGGATGGTCACGGTAAAACGCCGTAAAGCAACCCTGCTCATTGGCCTTGCCGCTCTCCCACAGGCCCTGGGCCATAGTGAGTTCGTACAGATCGGTGAGCATTGCGATGTCGGTGGGATGCGAGATGTCGGTCAAAGCCATGGGGCGACCTTTCGGATGTGTTGTGCAGAGGTTGAGGGTTGGGCGAGGCGAACGTGCGGGCATGGAGCCCGGCGCGAACAGGTTAGTGCAGGCCCATGCTGCCCGTGATCGTGTAAACCATAAAGACGATAAACGCGATGAGGGCGAGCACGATGATGATTTTTTGAGCCGGAGCCATGCCGGGGATCTCATTCTCGCCCGTAGGCTCCTTGGAGGTGACCATGCGCTGGGCAAAGGTCATCTCGTCACGGCTCGGTTTGGGCTCGACGGGCTTGGGACGAGCGGCCTTTTTAGGCTGAGGTTTGGGTGCGGCGGGTGCGGACTTCGCGGCGGCAGGCTTGGGTGCAGGCGCGGGCTTGGGCGCGGGCGCGGGCGCAACCTTCGCAGCGGCCTCCTCGGCCTTCTCGCGCTCGGCACGCAGGGCGGCCAGCTCCTCACGCTCGCGGCGCGCCTCTTCCTGGGCCTCGCGACGAGCCTTCTCGGCGCGGAGCTCTTCCAACTCGGCGCGCTCCTCGGCAGACAGTGGTTGGGACTCAAGCTCGGCCATGGTATTGCCCTTTCTTTTTAAAAAAAGCCGCCGACACAATGTCAGCGGCTTATCAAATCCAAGGGTGGAGACGAAGGGAGTCGAACCCTCGGCCTCTGCCATGCGACGGCAGCGCTCTCCCAACTGAGCTACGTCCCCAGGACAAGTTGATATTTTACCTACGGCTCGCCAACTGTCAACGCCCAATACCCAGTCTTTTTGGGACGGGGCTGTTTTGACTGCTTTTCGAACGCCCGAGCCACCCGATGATTATTTATCCCCCGTCCCAGAAAAATCATAGGTAAACGCACTACTTTGCGCTGGTGAGGACGCCGGTAGTGTCGAACGCCGGGGTAAAGCTCTCGTCTACCGCTCCGCCTTCTTGCCAGAACATCGTCGTAAAGCCCAAGTCGTCGGCATGATCAAGCACCTGCTCGTACTCCTCCCGCGTCACGGCGCGTGCCAACTCGCCGCCCTGCTCGCGCATGAGCGCATTGGGCGTGTACTGGTTCATGACCGAAATCGGCACATCGCCCACCGTCTGCCACACCAGGTCCAACACGCGACACGAATCGTCCGCATGACCCGGCAGCACCAGGTGACGCACGATCATGCCGCGCTTCATGAGCCCGTCCTCGTCCACCAGCTCTCCCCCGCGGCGCTCGACCTCGCGCGCCATCTGTGCCAGGCCAGACACGGCCACGCGCGGGTAATCCTGAATATGAGAGAGCGACTGCGCAAGCCCCGCATCGGCATATTTAAAGTCGGTAAGCCACACGTCGACCAGATCGCCGAGCGCCGCTACGGCACTCGCTCGCTCATAGCCGCTCGTGTTGTAGACGATCGGGATATCCAGCCCGCGCTCCCGCGCTGCGGCAATCGCGGCCGGCAGCAGGTGCGCATAGTGCGTCGCAGTCACCAGGTTGATGTTGTTGGCGCCCTGGTCCTGCAGCTCCAGCATAATCTCGACCAAACGCTGGGGCGAAATCTCAAGCCCAAAATTGCCCGTCGAGATCTCGTGGTTTTGGCAGTAGACACATTTAAGCGAACAGCCGCTAAAGAAGATCGTGCCCGAGCCGGCCTCGCCCGAGATAGGCGGCTCCTCCCACATATGGAGCGCCGCGCGGGCGACCTTAAGCGTGTCGTCGGCGCCGCACACGCCACGCGCGCCCTCGTCGCGTGCCGCGCCGCAACGGCGTGGACACAAATGGCAGGCGGGCGAAAAAAGTTCGGTCAACGACGTCGGCATAAAAACATGCTCCAAAACAACGATTCAGCAGCTCAAACGTAAGGACCCGGACCGCACGGACGGCTCCAAGCCCAAGGCGCCGTAATCGTCCGACACGATTTTTGTAATGTCAAGACTGGAATCAACAAAGTGCCGCTTTATGATGTAGGTATTCCGCCCCCCGCGGAGCAACTGGGTGAACCGTCGCGTTTATTTAGGGAGCCCACACAGTCGTACTTAGTACAGGTATCCTTCGTTGTTAAGGACGCTGGAACAGTCGATGAGGGCACCCACCTGTTTTAGGTGGGTTCATTTTCGTAACGTGGGGGGTGGTTTTCTTTTGCCGATTTTGCCCAAAAATTGGCATCGCAGATCCCGTATGACACCCAACGGCACTCGGCAGAACCCCGCCAACATCCCAATATCTGGTAAGCGCGTGATAATCGCACGGCACAAACCCCCGCACCCCCTCGGTCGAGTATCATGGGTCAGCTATGTCCTTTTGCGCGTAGCGCCCTTTGACCTTTTCCTTCGACGCTTGGCGGTTTTCGATTCATGGCTTCATCCACGAGCTTCATACCGTACTTATGCGTGGCGGCCGCTGCCTTTATCACGACATTTCTCACGGTGCCCCTGGTCAAGCGCCTGGCAATCAAGCTCGACGCCGTCGACTATCCCTCAAAGCGCCGCATTAACACCAAGCCCATCCCACGCATGGGCGGCACCGCGGTCTTTTTGGGCCTCGTCGTTGCCTGCATCGTGCAGATCCTGGGCACCTGGTACCTGGGCTGGCCGCCCGTTTTGGTACCGCACCCGCGCCTTCACATCAGCTACCCCGTGCTGGCACTCTCCTTTACCGTGATCTTTGCGACAGGCGCGATCGATGATGTCTTCCAGCTCAAGCCCAAGCAAAAGCTGGCCGGCCAGGTGCTCGCCGCGCTCATCGCCTGCATCGGCGGCTTAAAAATCGGCGTCATCATCAACCCGTTTGCCCCCGGCGAGATCATGCTTGGCTGGCTCGCCTACCCCATCACCGTGATCTACCTAGTGGCGTTCACCAACATCATCAACCTCATCGACGGCCTCGACGGCCTGGCCACGGGCATTTGCGGCATCGCATCGTTCACCATGTTCACGATGGCCATGCTTTCGGGCCGCATCGACGCCGCCGCGCTCTCCATCGCGCTCTTTGGCTCGTGCGTGGCTTTTCTGCATTACAACTTCAACCCCGCGAGCATCTTCTTGGGCGACTCGGGGTCGCTGCTGCTGGGCTTCGCTTTGGGCTCCATCTCGCTGCTCAACGTGAGCCGCACCGCCGCGCTCACCTCGCTCATCATCCCGCTCATCGTGGCAGGCGTGCCCATCATAGACACGTTCAGCGCCATCGTGCGCCGCAAGCGCGCCCACATTAGCATCGGACAGGCCGACAAGGGCCACATCCACCACCGCCTGATCCAAGAGGGCTACAACCAAAAGCAGGCCGTGCTGCTCATCTACGCCTGGTGCATCATGCTTTCGGCCGGCGCCGCCGCGATCAATCAGGTCGAGGTGCCCACGCGCGTGCTCATCTTTGTCGTGCTCGCCATTGGCTCGGCCGCCTTCGCCAAGCACCTGCACCTGTTTGAGCCCGTCCTGCGCCACCATTACAACAAGCGCACACACGAGGACGAGCTGGTAACCCCCGACGACCCCGCTTTTAAGCAGGAGGAGCAAGCAGCCGAGGAACGTAAAGAAGAGCGCCACCACAAGCTCTAGGATAAGCTGCCGAGGATGCGCCCAGGCAACGCTGGCCAAGCGCAGCCGCGCCGCACCCATCGCACAAGCCGCCCCTCTCCCGCCCCTCGCCTACTTACGCCCCACCCCTTTCGATAAACGCGTTATCATTTTGACCAATACGCATACGTTAGGAGCAATCATGCCAAACGAGAACAGCTACGAAGTCGCGCTGCAAAAGAGCAACGCCATTCGTGAGGGTCTGGCCAAGACGCCCGAGAAGTTCACCATGCTTACCGGCGACCGCCCCACCGGACGCTTGCACCTGGGCCACTACTTTGGCACCCTCAAGGGCCGCGTGGAGCTGCAGAACATGGGCGCCAAGACCAACGTGCTCATCGCAGACTACCAGGTCATCACCGACCGCGACACCACCGAGCACATCCAGGACAACGTGTACAACATGGTCATGGACTACCTTGCCTGCGGCATCGACCCCGACAAGACTATGATCTACGCGCACTCCGCCGTGCCCGCCGCCAACCAGCTCATGCTGCCGTTCCTGTCGCTGGTCTCCGAGGCCGAGCTGGCGCGCAACCCCACGGTTAAGGCCGAGATGGAGGCCTCGGGCCACGAGCTCACCGGCCTTCTGCTCACCTACCCGGTGCACCAGGCCTGCGACATCCTGTTCTGCAAGGGCAATGTGGTGCCCGTCGGTCGCGACCAGCTGCCGCACATCGAGCTCACCCGCACCATCGCACGCCGCTTTAACAACCGTTACGGCAAGGTGTTCCCCGAGGTCGACGCGCTTCTGTCCGAGACCCCGCTGCTGCCCGGCCTTGACGGTCGCAAGATGAGCAAGAGCTACGGCAACGCCATCAATATTTCGATGACCGCCGAGGAGACGGCCAAGCGCATCAAGAAGAGTCAGACCGACTCCGAGCGCATGATCACGTTTGATCCCGAGAACCGCCCTGGCGTATCCGGCCTGCTTTCGACGGCCGCCATCTGCACTGGTCGTTCCGAGGTCGAGATTGCCGAGGAGATCGGCATGGGCGGCTCCGGCCAGCTCAAGAAGTACGTGACCGAGGCCGTCAACGAATACTTCGCCCCGATCCGTGAGCGTCGCCAGCGCTACGAGAACGACCTGGATTACGTCAAGGACGTGCTTCACGAGGGCAATCGCCGCGCCAACGAGATCGCCGAGCAGACCCTGGCCGAGGTTCAGGATGCCATGGGCATGGTGTACTAGACCGATCTGCTGGCTTGAGCTTTAGATTGTTTTAGGGCGGGCGCTACGGCGTCCGCCTTTTTTGGCGCCCGACTGGTTCGGCTCTCCCCGCTGCACTCCCCCGACAAACAGGAACAGGCCCGCTGGCAGTTAGTTGCCAGCGGGCCTGTTCCCGAAGTACACCGTTGAATCGCACAGAGGGGAGGAATGCGAATCAAACTCAACAGGGCAGGCTTTTTCATCGCCTATTGCCTACTCCGTTGCTGAAACCAATATAGTTCACCGTGGTTTACTTTCTGGCGAGAATATACGCCAACACATCGTCTCCATAAGTTAACCCCGGTAAACCTACAACGGAAAACCACCACAAAGGGGACAGGCACCTTTGTGGTGGTTTTGGCCACGGCAGAGCCGCTAGAGCCCTGCTGACCAGCGACAGGCGACCAAGTCGACGTGCATGGGGTCGACAAACATCACGCCCTCCCCCAGCAATAGTTCGCGCTGAGCATCGGGGCCGCCAAACGCAAAGCCCTCGCAAATGCGGCCATCGGCAAACACCACGCGGTGACAGGGAATCTCGCCGGGGCGCGGATTGCTATGCAGGGCATACCCCACGTACCGCGCACTTCGTGGACGACCGGCAAGCAGCGCTACCTGACCATACGTGGCGACCATCCCCTCAGGGATCTGCTCGACTACCTCGTACACCCGTTCAAAAAAGCCCTCAGATCCCATCGCATGCTCCTTTCAACCGAAACCAGCATAAACCACCACAAAGGTGCCTGCCCCCTTTGTGGTGGTATATGGCAGGTCGGTTAGTTGGCGGGTCGGAAGAAGGCTACGGCTACGGCGCCGGGACCCACGTGGGTGCCGATGGTGGCGCCAATGGTGTGGATGGGCAGCTCGTTCTCGGCATGGCCGGCCCACAGCGCGGCGCTGTCCTCGATATACTTCTTGAGCACCGCGTCCGATAGACCCGTATAGCCGAGCGCCAGCGGCATGGAAAAGTCGACGCCGCCCGCCTGCTCGACCTTCTGGTTCAACAGGTTTCGACCGTTTTTGGAACCGCGCGCCTTGCCCAACTGCACGATAAGGCCGTCCTCGGCGGCCACGACCGGCTTCACGTTGAGCAGCGTGCCCACAGCGCCCGCCGCAGCAGACAGGCGGCCGCCACGCACAAGGTACTCCAGCGTCTCGAGCAGACCGATAACCACCACGCGGTCGCGCACGGCCTCGACCGCCGCCGCGATCTGGGCCGCACTACGGCCATCGTCCACCAGGCGCAGCGCATACTCGACCAGCACGCGCTCGCCCAAGGTGACGTTATTGCTGTCTACCACGTACACGTCGCCGCCCGGCGCCTCGGCAAGTGCCGTACGAGCGCTCTGATTGGTGCCCGAAAGCTTGGCGCCCACGGTAATAATCACCGCCTCGTCGCCGGCCTCACGCGCCTCAGCAATCGCCTGCGAAAAGGCGTACGGGTTGACCTGGCCGGTCTTCGGCAGCTCGTCGCGCTCCACGAGCATCTCGTAAAAGCGCTGGTGATCGATGTCGACGCCATCCATGTACACGTCGGAGCCAAAGGTGACGGACAGCGGCAGAACACGCAGAGCGGGGTGCTCAGCCGGCGTCATATCGCTCGCGGAATCGGTAATAATACGAATGGACATAGCAAATCCTTTCTTGCGCAGACCTCGCGCGGGGAATTTTGACAGCAATGCCCCTGCACGGTAGACGCGCTCAAACGGGACGATGCAGTTGTTAATGGGAAGCAAATGCCTTGGCGGTCTTAGATCTCACGCAGGGTGTTGAGAATCGTACGCAGCGACGCGTACATCTGCTCGCGCTGCTCCACGCCCATGGCCTTACCGGTGGTGTCGAGCACTTCGCGAATGATGCGATCGGCCTCGCTCATGCTCTCGCCGCCCAGGGCAGTCAGGCGCACCGGGGCACGGTACTTGACGGCCGCATCACCCGAATCATCGACCTCGACGTAGCCGCCCTCCTCCAGGTGTGCCAGTGTGCGCGAAACGGCGGCACGGGTAACGCCGGCCATGCGGGCGAGGTCGGCGCCAGTCAGGCCGTCCTTGCTGCGCTCGAGATAGTACAGGCACATGACGTCGGAGCCCTTGAGGCCCAGCCTTGCACCTTCGGACGTCTTGATGCGCTGAATCTCCTTGTAGAGGCCGCTGATCAGTCCGACAAAGTCCTCAAAACGTGTCTCGTCGTTCCACTGCATGGTGACGACCACCTTTCGCTTACATGATGCTAACGGGTAAACATCTTAGCCGCATGTCCGAACCCCCGTACCCAAATATCCCAATTGTTAACCCATCAACATAAAAACCACCACAAAGGGGACAGGCACCTTTGTGGTGGTTTGGGACATCAATAGGTTCTAGGCGCCGCTACAGCTCCACGCAGGGATTGTCGCGGGTTACAAGCGTCTTAACGACGACCGTCGCTCCCAGATAGCGCTCGAGCAGCTCGGACAAGCGATCGATGGCAGCCTGGCAATCCCCCATCCGCTCGGGCTCCACGCACTCAATCGCCAGAAATGCGTCCGCCGAATCATCGGACAGCGCCGCGCGAACGCCATCGCGCCAGTTCCAGCAACGGCAGACGGCGCCCGCATCATCGATATAGGCAAGCTCACCGGGCAGCGTCGGATCATCCGTCTCCTCGCCAAGCGGCAAGAACGCGTCGCCGCCGTCGGTCACCGCCAGGCGCAGATTGCCCTCAATAGCATGCAAATCCTCACCGCCAACGGGCAACGCATAAGTCAACGAAATCGTGTTGTAGATATCCACCGCCGGCGTGATGTGGCCGACCGGCTTGCCTTTGAGCACGCGCTTGAGCAGGTTCTCAACTGAGCAACGCGCGCCCTTTTTAGTCTTGAACAGCCGGTACGCGTCACGCCAAGCCTTAACCGGCGCATTCTCGCTGATAGTATCGCTGGTCAGATGACGCTCCGCGTCGATATTGGCGCGGTCGAGCAACGCCGCAATCGCATCCACGTCCTCTTGAGGAATCTGAGCCACGGGCTTCATACCCTTCACAACCACAACGCCGACCGCTGCCCGCGGAAACAGCTCCCAGAATGAATCCTCGGCAATAAAGCTCTTCATACGCTCTCCCTTCATTGTGCGCGCCCGAGCGAGGGCACCTAAAAAGCGCCCTTACGACGGCCACCTTCAAAGTCCTACGGTGCCGCCACAAGAGCGCTTACGCTGCCCCCATCCGGAGAAGGGGGCGATATGTCAGGCGTATTGTAACCTGAGTCATCCGCGCGAGCAAAACCACCACAAAGGTGCCTGTCCCCTTTGTGGTGGATATGGACTCGCGGCGACGCTAGTGGCGGAGTCCCAGCAGGCCGCGGCCGCGATGACGGGCCTCGGCGGGCGCCTGAGCGTGCGGGCCGGCGGCCTTTACGGACTCGGGCAGATGCGAGTACTTCTTCTCGAAGTTCTCCTCGAACATCACGGCCAGGTTGTGCGCTGCCTCGTCGTAGCGCGCGGTGCTCTGCCAGTACTGGCGCGGCACCAGGATGCCGTCGGGCACACCGTGGCACGTAGTGGGAATGTCAACATTAAAGATATCGTCGTGCACAAACTCGCTGTCCTCGATGGTACCGTCGAGGGCGCGAGCGACCAGCGAGCGCGTGTAGGCAAGCTCGATGCGATGACCCACGCCGTAACCGCCGCCAATCCAGCCGGTGTTGACCAGGTAGACGCGCGTGCGGCCGTCGGCGATGCGCTCGCCGAGCATCTTAGCGTAGACCATGGGGTCGAGCGGCATAAACGGCTCGCCAAACAGCGAGGAGAACGTGGGCGTGGGCTCGGTGACGCCGACCTCGGTGCCGGGGATCTTGGCAGTGAAGCCCGTCACAAAGTGGTACATGGCGGCGTCGGCCGTCAGGCGCGAGATGGGCGGCAACACGCCAAAGGCGTCGCAGGTCAAAAACAGCACGACGCTCGGGGTGGTACCCATGCCCTTGGTCCACGCGTTGGGGATATGCTCGACGGGGTAGGCCACGCGCGTATTGTGCGTGATCGAGACGTCGTCGTAGTTAGGCTTGCGATTCTCATCGAGTACCACGTTTTCACAGATGGCGCCAAAACGAACGGCGTTGAAGATCTCGGGCTCGTGGAACGCGTCCAGGCCCTCGCACTTGGCGTAGCAGCCGCCCTCGACGTTAAAGATGCCCATATCGGACCAGCCGTGCTCGTCATCGCCGATCAGCAGGCGCGTGGGATTGGCCGAAAGCGTGGTCTTGCCGGTGCCGGACAGGCCAAAGAACACCGCGGTCTCGTGCGTGACGGGATCCATGCTGGCCGAGCAATGCATAGGCAGCACGTCGTCCTCGACGGGCAGCAAGTAATTCATGACACTGAAGATGGACTTTTTGATCTCGCCGGAGTAGCCGGTGCCAGCGACCAGAATCACGCGCTCCTGGAAGTTGATGACCACGGCGGCGCTGGAGTTGAGGCCCTTGATGGCGGGATCGCACTGATAGCCGGGTGCGGCGAGCACACAGAAGTCCGGCTCGCCGGTGCGCGCGATTTCGCGGGCGAGCGGGCGGGCGAGCATCTGCTTAATGAAGAGCGCCTGGCTGGCACGCTCGCAGGCGACGAGCAGGCGACGCGTATGGTTGCGGTCGGCGCCGGCCATACCGCGAGTGACGAACACGTCGCGCTCGTTGAGATAGTCAACGATGCCGGCCTTGATAGCCTCGTAGCTTTCGACGGACAGCGGGCGGTTGACGGCACCCCAGGCAATCTTGTCGTGCACATCGGGCGTGTCGACGATAAAGCGGTCGTTGGGCGAACGTCCAGTACGCTCCCCCGTCTCGATCACCAGTGCGCCGTTGGAGGCCATGCGGCCTTCGTTGCGGCGGATGGCATGCTCGACGAGCTCGGCTGCCGGCAGGTCAACCAGCAGGCGGGGCTGTTTCTCGGCAGGATCTTCGACCAGCGTAATGCCAAAGTTGGACAGAACTTCTGCAGGGGTAACACCAGGCATGGGGCCTCCTTTAAAAACGCGACACGTGGACGCGGCGCGCACTTTACTCACGTAAAGCCCGTTGTACCCGATATGCAAAAACGTTTTTGCGGCAACGGCGAAGCGCCCGCTCAACGGTCAAAAATCGCACGCAAGCGGCCTAGTCATTTGGGACGTTCTTAAACCACTAGTCGTTGGGGACACTCTTGAACAGGCAACAGCCAAGGAGTGTCCCCAGATGCCGGCACTTAGGGACGTTCCTAAAGTGCCGGCACATAAGTAATGTCCCCAAGTGCCGACTACAGCGGCAAGCCTTGGCCGAGCATGGCGATGGCGCTCATGAGGATCAGCATGCCGGCGGCGTAGGGCAGCACTGCGCCCAGGAGCTCGGCATCCTTACCGCGCACGTGAACGGCGGCAAGACCGATGGCGAGGGTCTGTGGCGAGATCATCTTACCGGCGGCGACGCCCAGGGCGTTCAGCGCGACCATCCAGTAGTCACTCACGCCCAGCGCCGTAGCCGCCTGGCTCTGGATGGGACCAAACAGCATGCCCGAGGACGTGCCCGAACCGGTCACGAACGCACCGACGGCACCGATCCACGGAGCCAGAATCGGGTACAGCCCACCGGCGACGGCAATGCAAAACGCACTGATCGACGAGATCATGCCCGCATAGCCCATCACCTTGGCGCAGCCCAGCACCGAAAGCATCGTGATTACCGTCGGCATCATCTGCTTGACAGTCGCGGCCAGCACCTCGCCTATCAGACGCGGCGAAGCGCCCTGAATCGCACCGCCGATAAACGCGGCCAGGAAGATCCAAACACCCGGCGTGTTGATCCACGAAAACGTAAGCGTACCGGGGTTCTCGCCGCAATACACCTGCACGTGGCTCGCAGACGGCGCGAGCGCGGCGTGCACGACGGGAACCAGGTTGGAGGTACCCAGCAGCAGCACAAAAATCAGAATGAAGCACGACCAGGCCGAAAGCGCCGATTTAACGGTGAGCTGTTCGCCGGCCTCGATATTCATATGGAAGCGCGCGTCCAAATGCCCCGACTTCTCGGCGCGCATGGCAAGCGCGGCGGTCAGTGCGAGCGACACGATGGAGCCCACGACCACGGCAAGCTCGGGGCCCACAAACATGGCGACGACCAGGGCCGCACCAACAAAGGACACACCGGAAAGCAGTGCCACGCCGGCAACGCCGTGCAGACGCTCGGCAACGCTTGCAACATTGCCCTGGTCATCGGCAACACGACCCGCAACCAGCACGATAAGCAGCGGCATCGCCACAAAGAAGGGCGCGAGCTGCACCAGCTGAACGGTAGCCAAATGCAGGGAATCCAGACCCACCAGGTCGGCAACGGACACCGTAGGAATGCCGATAGAGCCGTAGGGCGTGGGCACACCGTTGGCTAGCAGGCAGATCAGCACGGCAGGCACGGCCTCAAAACCAAGGCCCGCGAGCATGCCGGCGGGAATGGCAACGGCGGTACCAAAGCCGGCCATGCCCTCCATAAAGCCACCGAAGCACCAGGCCACGAGCAGCGCCAGCAGACGACGATCGCTGCTGATGGAGGTGATCATGCTGCCAATCACGTCCATGGCGCCCGTGCGCACGCACAGGTTATACGTGAACACCGCGGCGATAATCACGAGCACGATGGGCCACAGGGCCATCAAAAAGCCCTCGAGCGAGGCCGTGGCTATCTGCGCCGCCGGCAAATGCCACCACGCAAAGGCGAGCACGCACGAAAGGGCGAACGAGCCAATGGCGGCCTTCCAAGCCGGCCATTTAAAGCACAGCAGCATCACGACGAGCCAGATGATCGGCACAAGAGCCAGCAAAAACGCAGCGACATCCATGGGTAAAAACTCCTTGGTACCGCGCAAGCGGCATCGGGGGGGGTCACAAAACTTCAACAGGATACCGCACGTTTACCGACAAATTACAGCCGCCCGCCGAAATTATTGAACAACCTGTTCAAAAACACGAATGGACGCCACCGCGGCTATACTAGAGCGCAGCAATAGAAAGGAATCGCCTTGAGCATCACGCCCCTCGATAGCATCCGCCGCGCCATCGCCCGCCGCAATGGCGTCGCCAACCCCACCTTATCGGGCGGGGCGCACGGACAGGGCGGACGCATCGAGAACGGCCTGTTCCCCGCATCGCACACCGCCGAGGAGCTCGCACGAATCCAAGAGCTGAGCCAGCGTAACGCCGGCGGTCCCGACAGCAGCCAGACCACACGCCGTCGCCGCGAGCGCGATCGCCAACCCGGCCCCATCCACCGCATGGTCAATGCCTGGTGGAACCGCCTTCTCGGAGCCGTCTACGGCGGCGGCTTTTCCACGCAAGAACCCGAGTACGAAGATCACGCCACCCGTCGCGACTACCTTTGGAATACCCTGGGCACCGCCGTATGGGGCATGGCGTTTCCCCTGCTCACCATTGTGTCGACGCAGCTCGTAGGCGCCGAGGAGGCCGGCAAGTTCTCCATCGCCTTTGTCACCGGCACGCTCATCATGATCGCGTGCAACTACGGCGTCCGCAACTTTCAGGTCTCGGACATCGATGAAAAGACGTCCTTCGCCTCCTACCAGCTCAACCGCTGGCTCTGCGGAGCGCTCGCGCTGGCATGCGGCCTGGTATACAGCGGCGCCCGCGGCTACGATGCGCAGATGGCCACGATCGGTCTGGGTGTCTACCTGTATAAGGTGATCGACGGCATCGCCGACGTGTACGAGGGCCGCCTGCAGCAGGCCGACAAGCTCTATTTGGCCGGCATGAGCCAAACGCTGCGTTCCGCCGGCGTCATCGCAGTCTTTAGCGTGGCACTGTTCCTTACGCGTAGCATGCCCATCGCGGCCATGGCCATGGGTGTCACCGCCATCGCCTCGCTCGTGCTGGTCACCGCCCCGCTCGCCCTGCTCGAAACCGAAAAATCACGCCGCATGAGTCTGCGCGAGGCTGGCCACCTGTTTATCCAGTGCGCCCCGCTCTTTGGCGCGATGTTCCTGTTCAACCTTATCGAGAGCATGCCCAAGTTTGTGATGGAAGGCACGCTGGCCTACAAATACCAGCTGTACTTTAATGCCCTGTTCTTTCCGGCGCAGGGAATTTTGTTGAGCATTGGATTTATCTATAAACCGCAGCTCCTGCGTCTGTCGAGCATTTGGGCGAATCCGCGCAAGCGTCGCCGCTTTGACCTGATTATTGTTGCCGTTATGGCACTGATCGTGGTCATTACCGGAGCATGCGCCGCATTTATGGCAGGCCCCGGCATCCCCATCATGAGCTTTATGTACGGCCTCAACTTTGAGCGCTACCGCACGCTGGCACTGCTAATGGTTGTCGCCGGCGGCGTCACCGCGGCAATCGACTTTATCTACGCCATCATCACGGTGTTGCGCCACGCCGGCGACGTCACCAAGATCTACCTGATCTGCTTCGCCGTAAGCGTGGTGGTGCCGGTGATCCTGATTAAGCTGCTGGATCTGATGGGCGCTGTGGTGAGCTACCTAGCCATCATGGCCCTGCTCCTGGTGCTACTGATCATCGAGTACGCCCACATCCGCCAACGCATCGAACGCGACCGCAACCCATACGGCGCCTAAATGGTGCAATGGGGGCAGCTAATTTGCGATGGAATCACCCCGACTGGGATCTCATTGCGGACAATATGCATCACGCAAAACTAAGTGAGTAGACTTTTACCGAATCCCCGACCACACCGACAAAGCACAAGTCTGTGACCTGCGGTTTTATTGAGGCAAATATGTTGAGTGCGCGGCATTTCCAAAAAAGTCTACTCACTTAGCCGGCGAGCAGCCAAATGATTATTTAATCCCCGTCCCAGAAAAATCATTTGAAGGGCAGAAGGGCAAAAGTAGTCAAAAAGCCCGTCCCAAATTAACTACCCTTTGCACCGATTATTCGCCCGGGTTGATATTCGCATAGAACTCGGCCCCGTCGTCTAGGCGAAGGATGCCCACGCGGCCGAACTCGGAGCCCGTTGCGGCGGCGCAGTCGATGTCGATGCGGTCGGGCACGCCGGCGGTGTCCTCGCCGCCCAGGCGCACGATCTGCCCGCGGCCCGACTCCTCATCGAGCCCCGCAAGGCCGCCGACCTCGCAATAACGCCCAAGCGACACCGTGGGCGTGTGACCGCTCACCACGACCGGGCCCTTGCCCTCGGCAGAAAGCAACCCTGTCGGCGCATCCCAATAGCCGTGACGAATCCACAGCAGGTCATCGGACGACTGCACGGCAAGCATCTGCTTCAGCAGTTCGCGATCGGCATCCACCGCCCCCGTACCATCGGCACAATCAACCCCATGTTCAAACAAAAACGCCCGGGCCGCCTCGGTCTGGATGCCGGCATGTACCAGCAGGTACGGACGCTCGTCAGTCTCGACCACCGCGTAGAGCGGCAGCGTCGCCATCCAACGCACGAGCTCCTCGTACGCCTCAAATTCCATATCGTTGAGCTGCTGACGGGTAGTCCAACCGCCGTTGATATCCCAGGTCTCGGCATCGAGAGGATCTTGGCCAATGATGGCGTCGAGCATGATCTGCTCGTGATTGCCCTTGAGCACGCGAGCGTTGGGTAGCGAGCGCACGAGCTTAATAACGCCAACCGGATCGGGCCCGCGATCGATCATGTCGCCCAGCACGTACAGCGTATCGTCGGACGCCAGCGAAATCTTGGACAGGGCCTCGTCAAGCGCACGCACGTGCCCGTGAGCATCGGATGTCACATAGATCGCCATGGAACGCCTCTCTTTGCATTGCGGCCGAAGCCCGACGTCGCAACTAAAACTTCAAGTTGAACTTAAACGTTACCCATTGTACTCCGTTGCAATAAAGCTGGGAAGGGTTGCATACCGCTAACGGTCGCCAGCGCTCGCCTGCCAACCCGCACCGCTCACGCCACGCCGTCAGGCCCAGCGCCCCGACCAGCGCCGCTCGCGCCCACGCCTCGTGTCGAAAATGCGCACGTCCGCAGTCCAAGCCCATAAACCCACCATCTTTGGGTACAAATAAGCGCAGATAACTGACCGTGCCACGCCAACCACCCAGGAGCGGACACTATCCATGAACCAGATACTTCTCTTTATCGGCCTCGTCATTATTCTGTGCCTGACCATCAAACCCGTCGGCAAAAAGCTCCCCTTCCCCACCCTGCTCATCTTTATCGCACTCGGCATGCTGTTGGGCGTCAACGGCCCGGCGCATATCGACTTTAGCGACTATGCGCTCACCGAAACCGTCTGCAGCACGGCGCTGCTGTTCATCATGTTCTACGGCGGCTTTAACACCAACATCGACCGTGCCAAACCTGTCGCCGTGCCCGCGGTGCTGCTGAGCACGCTCGGCGTCGTCATCACCGCTGGCATCACCGGCGTGTTCGCGCACTTTGTACTGGGCTTCGACTGGATCGGCGGCCTACTGCTGGGCTCGGTCGTGGCATCCACCGACGCGGCCAGCGTCTTTAGTGTACTGCGCGAGCACAACCTTTCGCTGAGAGGCGGCACCGACTCGCTGCTCGAGGTCGAATCGGGCTCCAACGACCCCGTCGCCTACATGCTCACCGCCGTGCTCGCGACCCTCGCGGCGGGCGGCGACGTTAACATCCCCGTGCTGCTGGCCAAGCAAATCATCCTAGGCGTGGGGCTGGGTCTTGCCATTGGCTGGACATCCAGCCGCCTGATCGAACGCGCGCAGGCAACAGCCGAGGGTGCGCAGACCATCTTCTTGTTTGCCGTGGCCATCGTCGCCTACGCGCTGCCGAGCTACCTGGGCGGCAACGGCTTTTTAGCCGTGTACCTTGCCGGCATTGTGCTAGGCGCGAGCGACATCACCGGCAAGGTCGAACTGGCGCACTTCTTCGACACCCTCACCGAGATGGCCGAGATGGCCATCTTCTTCTTGCTCGGCCTGCTTGTGACGCCCGCACGCCTGCCGCAAATGCTGCTGCCGGGCCTGGCACTCATGGCGTTTATGCTCTTCGTGAGCCGCCCCATCGCCGTCGGCGTGCTCCTGGCGCCCTTTAAGACGAACCCCCGCCAGGTCGCGCTCGTAAGCTGGGCGGGCCTGCGTGGCGCAGCTTCGGTTGTATTTAGCCTCTTTGCCGTGGTTGCCGGTGTTCCCGGCGGTCACGATCTGTTTGATCTGGTGTTTGTGATTGCCGTGTCGAGCATTGTGGTGCAGGGCTCGCTGCTGCCGGCAGTGGCGAAGAAACTCGATATGATCGATGCAGAAGGCGACGTGCGCCGCACCTTTAACGATTACCGCGACGAGGACGGCATGTCGTTCATCAAGCTCAAGGTGGGCGCGGGCCATCCGTTTGCCGGTCGCTCGCTCGCCGATATTGGCAGCGCGACGGATATGCTGGTGGTCCTGGTGCTGCGCGACGGCGCACACCCCGTGCTGCCCAATGGTGATACCGTAATTGAAGAAGGCGACCTTCTGGTTATGGCCGCACCAACGTTTGAAGAGCGTGCCGAGGTTACGCTACGCGAGGTCACCGTAACGCCCCATGGACGTCTGGCCGGTCAGCGCCTGCGCGACGTGCCGCAGGGCAAGCACCCGTTTATCGTGGTAATGCTCAAGCGCGACGGCCAAACGATCATTCCTGACGGCAACACACTCATATACGCCGGCGACGAAGCCGTCATTGCCACGCTGGCGCCGTAGCCATCCCCACCCATAAGTTGCGGTGAAATAGGGACTGAATAGGCCTTCTAGCAGCCTAAACAGTCCCTATTTCACCGCAAGTTATTAAGGGGATGGGTTGAAAAACATTTGAATTGACACCGAAATGAAAAAAGCCGGGAAAACGTCCCCGGCACTTGGAAGCCTTCTCTTTTGAGATAACCGACTTCTTTATATCACGAACGCTAGTTAGATGCCATTCATTGAGGGCTTTATCAGGCGCGCCATCCCATCCACATGGCGCAATTTGAAAGCCGTCCGATCTCATGCTATAAAGAAGTCGGTACTCTCGAATAGAGGGACCTCCAAGAGCCGGGGGCTTCCCTCCGACATTTTTTGTGCGTAAAGTCACCGCAACCCCTGCCTTGCCCCTAAGAGGGGCGGGGTAGCCGTCCCGAATTGGCTACATTTGAGCATCAATCGCCCCGGCTGGGGTCTCGTTGAGGACAATTAGCGTCTCTCAAAACTAAGTGAGTAGACTTTTGTCGAATCGCCGACCACGTCACCAAAGCACAAGTCTGTGACCTGCGGATTTGTTGAAGCAAATTAGTCGTGTGCTCAGGATTTCCAATAAAGCCTACTCACTTAGCCAGCGTGCAGTCAAAATAGAACAGTCGCGAGGTCAGTAGACTCCATTGCGACGGCTTATCGTGCATTTTCGCGCAGCTGCGGGTGCAGACGCCCCGTCCCAAATTAGCTACCCTAGTCATCGTCGGCGGCAAAGTCGCGGAGGTCGAGGCCTTCGCGTTCGGCTCGGGATAGGAGCTCCTGGGGCGACTCGTCCTCGATATCCATCACGTCGAGCATGGCGGCCGGAAAGCCCACGCCTGCCGCACTCCCAGCGCGATCGAGCAGGCTCTCGCGCAGCTGGTCTACATCAACATCGATCTTCATGGTGAAACTCCTACTGGACAATCGCGACCGCATGAGTTGCACGCCCAAATGATGTGCAATAAATCCCAGATACGGCCATAATAAAACAAAGAACATCAGGGAGGTTGCGGACGATGGATAAGCTCGATGCCATGACGGAACAAGTCAGGGACTTTTGTGATGCACGCGACTGGCGCAAATATCACACACCAAAAGAGCTTGCCATCGGCATGGCAACTGAGTCCTCCGAGCTCCTTCAGCTCTTTCGTTTTATGAGCAACGATCGCATTGCAGAAATGTTCGAAGACACCGAGCAACGCCAAGCCATCGAAGACGAGGTCGCCGATACGCTCCTCTTTCTTCTGCGCTTTGCCGATTTAAACGAAATCGATCTCCCTGCCGCACTCTCATCCAAGCTCAAACGCAATGACGAGCGCTACCCCGTCGACGCATCATCCAACGAATACAGAAAGGCGGGCCACCGTGAGTAATGAGTTCGCCCTTCGGCAATACACGCTTCCCCTGCCCAAACCCTTCGAGGCAAGCGAATCGCTACAAGACTTTGGCACGCCAGAGCCCGGGGCTCACCATGACGAGAGTTGGCCTGTTCTCTACATCCTGACCAACAGTAAAAAGAAGACGGCATACATTGGCCAAACTACCAACTATCAACGCCGCATGAAGCAACACGCCGCAAACGTGGACAAGGATTTCGATCGAACACTTCTGATCGACAACCCCACATTCAATCAGTCAGCGACATTTGAGTTTGAAAACAGGCTCATCGAACTGTTCTGCGCTGACGAAAAATACCAGGTAACCAATGGCAACAATGGCTATGCCCAATTCGATTACTTTGAGCGACCTCAGTACCGCCAGAAGTTCCGAACTCTATGGACAAAGCTACGCGAAGAAAACTATGCAATTCACCCCATCGAAGAGCTCGAGAACACTGACCTGTTTAAATTCTCGCCTTTCAAAACGCTCACACCCGATCAATATGAAACGATTGAGACGATTTACAAGCGTCTCGAGCAGGAACAGAAAGATGTTGAAAACGGCGGCCCCGAGAAGAAACGCGTGACCGTCGTAAACGGTGCGCCTGGAACAGGCAAAACTATCCTTGCCATCAGCCTCATGTTCAAAATCAAAAATGAACCCAAATTATCCGGCCTGCGGGTCGGTTTCGTGACACCCATGGAGTCTCTGAGTAAGACACTCAAAAAGCTCACGCACTTCCTTCCCGGGTTAAAGCCTGGCGATATCCTGAGTCCCAGCGATGTTACCAAAAAGGATCGGTATGACATCCTGCTTGTCGACGAGGCACATCGACTAGGAAACTGCTTAACCGCCGGCGCCGGCATCGGAGCTTTTTACAATACCTGCGATCGCCTCGGCCTTCCGCACACGAGCAACCAGGTTGACTGGATATTCAAATGCTGTGACAAGGCGTACCTGTTCTATGACCCCAAACAGCAGGTTCGCGCATCCGGACTCAATCGAGACGGCCTTGAGCAGCGACTCAATCAGCTCGAAGAAAAGGACATTGAAACTGAAGAGTTCAACCTAAGCACGCAAATGCGCGTACGCGGCGGCGATGAATACCTCGATTTTGTCTACGACTTACTCGACAACAAGGCGTACATGCATGCCGGCATGAAGTTCAAAGAGCTCTTTTCATCGGAGCCTTACGATTCGCGAGCCGGGGATCCGAACAGCGATGTTCCCAGATACCAGTTTGGAATCATCGACCGATTTGAGGATTTCTGTTCCCTGCAGCAAGCCAAGGAAGAAGAAGTTGGGCTATCCCGCATGACGGCAGGTTTTGCGTGGAAGTGGGAAACGAAGAAACACAAAGACGCGTTCGACATCGTCATTGAGGGTATCTCTAAACGTTGGAACTCGAGTCAAAAGGATTGGGTCAACTCCCCCAACGCCGTCAACGAGGTCGGATGCATCCACACAGTGCAGGGCTACGACCTCAACTACGGCTTCGTAATTCTGGGGCCAGACATTTACTACGACACCGATAAAGGAGCCGTCTGCGTTAAAAAAGCGAACTTCAAAGATGCTGTCGCAAAGAAAAAAGCGAGCGACGATGACCTGCGAAAGATCATCGTCAACGCCTACTATGTCCTCATGACGCGCGGCATGCTGGGAACGTATCTCTATGTGTGCGATCCGGCGCTCAAGGAGTATTTGTCACGGTATATCCCGGTGATTTAGCTGCTGCCCACGCATGGCATGAATAGCAGTGAAACTCCCAGGACACAATCTCGGATTCACAAAGGGAGGCGGGGCGCGCCGGTGCCCTATCCAACCAATACTGCTCCCAGAACATTTGCGAGCTTCTTAGCGGGGCGCCTATTCGCTTTTTCACCCATCGCCACGAGCGCGTGGTTGCAGGCATCCCCATTCATGTCGCAAACAATTCTAAGCTCATGCCGTGCCCTCGAAGCAGCCGTATAAAACAAAGTTCCAGGCTCAGGCATGTAGCTCATGGACGGCTGTTCCCATAAGGCTTGATCAACATCAATCATAATTACCGCAGCAGCTTCCATCCCCTTGAACTTCCTCACCGTATGGACGGGAACCTTCTGACCTTTCCACCTCTTTAAGCTCAGATCGCCAGTGAAACAACTCGACAGCTTAGAGTTTTCCAGTGTCTTGCATGTGATAACCACAATGTCATTAATACCGGCGTTCTTGAGTAGATCAATGTGCTTATCCACAAATGCCTCTTGCGCGGCGGCATCACAATCAATCATAAGCAATGGAGGTTTTCCGAGCCTAGCCATAACCTGCGTTCTAAAACCGTGCGCTTCACCAAGAGCACTCAGGGAAGACTTTTCGATAGCTTCCGTATTCCGACAATTGACATAAAGCGTTAGCTTGCAATCGGAATCCATAAGAAAGCTTGGCATAGTCGAGCCTTGGACAAATTGCCTTTTGTCGTAGAAAAGGTACATGGTACTTCCGGGCCTTGAGTCCACGATAGAGCGCAATGTTTCAAGCACCATCGCATCCTCGATGGCTTTGAGACCAAAGTCCTGCCCCTCATCGATCACAATATGCTGATAGGGAAACGAGTCAGAGTGCTCCATAAGCTCCTCAGTCAATGCTGCATAATTTGGTTCGCACGAGTTGCAAACCTTGCAGGCGTAACCTGGAATTGTATTGACGTCTATTTCCCCGACATCGCTACACCTTCTAGCAATCTCTTCCTTCAAAAGCGAGTTAAAGCACAAAAAGAGAACTTTACCTGTACAGGCGGCCTGCTTAGCCCTCTCGATCGCAATGAGGGTTTTGCCAGTTCCCGCCGCCCCATTAATCACCACCGTCTTCTGGTCCTTTATGAAATTCAAAACGCGCGCCTGCGAGTCCAACAGTCTTGCAAACACAAAATCGTTATATTGATAATCAACGGAATTCGTCGGAACGATATCAAACTCCGGCAAGAGCACTTTATGCAGGACCTCTTTAGCCTCAGTCCCGGAGAGCCTTGTCTCCCTTCCCCCGATATCCATCTTCATGATTCGAGTTATCTGGTCAGTCGGGTCCCCCAGATCCGATTTACACAAAGTAATATCGCGAGAAGCCTCGGGAGAGTAATCAATAAAACCAAGTTCATGTGCCCCCAGGGACGGAAGCCAAACCGCATAAGCGACCTTGCACCTACCGCAAAGCTCCCCTAATCCCACATCCTCAAAGCGTTTAATAAGCTTCCATTTAATACTATCAGCCTGTCGGAAAGGGCCACCGTGCCTCCTCATCGATATGCCACTTCCGTACAGCCACTCACCGTTTTCGCAGCGAATTCTCCCCGCTTTCGCCTCGATAACAAGAATGCCGAGCTTGCGATTAAACACGACGAAATCGGCTTCCCTCTGTTCAATAGCGTTTCCATCCACAATATCCAACATCTTGTATGAATGGATAACCGTAAAATCATCGGGAAGCTTACTCAACGCGTAATAAATCTCCCCTTCACGACTCCGATCGTCGAATTCAGCCGGGCCAAGGCTCGGTATCATTCTTGCAGCCACAGTTATGCCTCTTTATAAATCGCGCCCATCACATCTTCGGCAGAGCACTCGCCAACGACAAACAGGCTCCAGCCCGAAACGTTGCGCCAGGCGGACCCAAATACCTTTTTAAAATCGCCCGCTGCCTCCTCGTCAAGAAGAATGACCTTGGACTTGCGCCAAACAAGCGTGGCGTAAGCGCTGTCGCCGTCAGCATCAGATAGCTCCACATCTTTGTCCGGAGTCTCCCAGCGCAAATGCGAATCGCAGCTCGTCATTTCACGAATCAACTCGATCCACTCCTCCGAAGAATTAGATCGGATTGACAGCTTTATCGCTTCAGCCAGCGACAGCGCCTCGTTGTTCGCACCTTCATCAGAGGCCCATAGCTCAAATCCATCAACTGGGTTGGGGACACCAGCCTTGTAATCGAGCTCTTTATCCTCATCGGCATTACCAGCAAAACGGCCGGATGACGAGGCAGTAAGAAGAGCTCCCAAAATTCGTTTTGCAGCCCCGCGGGAAAGATTCGCCTGCACAACTTGGTTGTAATAATTTGCAATACAACCGTAGCAGCAAGTTTCTTCACCACAACCGCAATGGCCATCTACGACCTTATAGGCCTCTTCAATTAGATCCGTCACCTCTTTGCTGAGCTGGCGTACATGACCGGCTCCTCCGGGCACGTCATCATAGATGAGTATTGAGAAGCTGCCTGCATCATTTTTGTATGTAGTCCCTCCGAGTTCGGTCTCGGGAACCTCGAGGATTTTAGCCGCAGCGGTAAACAGTGCCCACATCACAGCTTCCCAGTCGCCATCGCTGCAAACTGTCGCCTCATCGAAATCAAATACGAGCTCGAGGACGTCGCTCACAAATGCCGTACCCAGCGCACTGAACCTATTAATCTTTGGAGCAGTGCCGCTCTTCTCGCACCAGTAGGTATGTTGGATCTTCTCCCCACCAACAGCAGCGCGATTGCAGTAAGAGCAGACTTGGAAGCCCTTAGCAGGGCTATTGAGCACACAAAGTTGCCCGTTCTCGGCATATTTTACTTTCACCGCACCGCCAGGTAAACAAAACTCCCTGGTCGCAGTCTCGTTAGGCCAGTGCTGGCTAAAGTGCACCGATGCATACCCCTTTGGCCTCGGCCTTCTAAGCCCTATGCCTTTTTTGTTTTCCGTGCCGACAAAACCATAGGAAGGTATGAGCATATTCTTTTCGAGAGCAAACTCGGTATGGCAAACGGGACACTCGCCTTTATCACTGTAGTTTTCAATGGGCCATACAAATGTTTCGCAATTTGGACACTTTCCATACCTGCGCTTTCGCAACTCTTGCCCTTTCGGCTTTCTGAGTCCAACGGACTTCCAAAGCGTCTTGCCGGCAACGATTTCCGCCCCCGGTGCATATTCCCTAATGGCTTGACGCATACCCCTAGAAAGCTCGAGCCTGTTCTCACCTACAGAATTCTCGATATCAAGAAGATGGAGCTCTACGAGATCAGTCGGAAACCCGTACTTAGGCAATACTCCGCTCTCGGCAAGAATTGCGATAGTTCTCTCCTTCTTGAGCGCATCCCTAGACTTTAGAAGCTTGGATGCGAGAATGTCGTTGACGCCCATATTCAGCTCAATACCATCCTGAATACGCTCAAAATCAGCATGCTTAAGGCTATGCGCAAGGAGAAGCCTGCCACCGCTTCCGCTCTCAGCCGAATCGATTGGCCCAACGAGCTTTGCTATCCACCCCCACTCGTTTACGCCAACTTCTTCCGCCACAGGCATGCCTTGCGGAACAACGCGGACGAGCTGTTCATAGACACTCTTTGGCCGCGATGCAAGGAAGCGGCGAAGATCTTCGAGGCCTTCCGGCTCCGATTTAGAAAGATCCATAAAGTCGTTGTATCCATGAGAGTAGTCTTTGCCCAAGCTCCGGCTCGCGTAGCGAAAGAACTCAGACATAGCGACGGCGAAAACATGCCGTATCGCAATGGCATCGTTATTCAGATAACACATTGGCACTCTCGTGTTGCCGCCAATTATCTTGGCTGGGTCCTCAAAGTACGCGACATCATGGGGCCGCAAGCGAGCAAACGTGATGGCATATCCAGGCTTGCCAGCGCGGCGTCCAACGCGACCGGCTCGTTGCGTATAATTCGCGGTACTAGGTGGAACGTTTCTCATAAAAATGGCCCTCAAATCGCCAACGTCCACACCCAGCTCAAACGTAGTCGTGCAACTCAAAACATTAACGTTGCCTTTGATAAATTCGCTCTGTATTTCTCTAGCCTTTTTGGATGACAGCTGTGCCGTATGTTCCTCAATGTCGAGGGGAAGCGCCTCATCTTGATATACCGTTTTATA
>CALKBP010000016.1:0-8624 GCA_937989885.1 uncultured Collinsella sp. | reverse complement strand
ATCCCGTGAAGGGCTTAACAGATGAAGAGTTCGACTTTGTGCACGAGATGTGCTACGACTACGCAATCCTTGTCGGAGGCACAAGCGCTGTACCCCAGCATGTAGAAACCCAGCTCAAGTGGCTTGCACTTAACGATCAGATCAGGCTTTCCGGTGCGACAAGGTACGAAACGAGCGCCGAAATCCTCGACTTTGAAACCCGTACCACCAGTCTCAAAACCGATGGAGTGTTCTTGGCAACCGGCAAGAACTTCCCCGACGCCTTGGCAGCCGGACCCGTTGCCGCCAAAAAGGGTACCGTTCTCCTGCTTGTCGACCCCGGCATGCAAGCCACAAGCAAAACGCTAGGCGAGTACAAGGGCTCGATATCGAATGCTTATATTGTAGGAGGAACGGCAGTCGTTCCCCAGAATGACGCCCAAACCCTCGCAGAGACTCTCGGCCTAAAGGTTCTATAGCTAGCCACCTATAAGCAGGTTGCGCCTATAGGACAAAAGCCCCCTTGAGAAATACTCGATACACGAGCTTTCCTCAAGGGGGCAAATTCATGCCAAGAGTCATCAAAGGCGCACTAAAGCCTAGTCAGACAAGCATCTAAGCTGTCATCACGAACGAGATCGGCAAACGGTTTGGGTAAAACGCCTTTGGACTCAAGCTCACCAAGAAGGCTCGCCAGAATAACATCATTGCCGCCAGCCTCGGTATTAACGTGGCATAGGGCAATTTCCTGAGTATCGGGCACATACTCCAAAAGCTGATCGGCTGTTGCGGCAACAACAGGAACACCGGCAATGGTCTCGATTACCTTAAGCCATACGTCGTCGGCTACAAGACAATGCTTCTTAATAAGATCGGCATCGTAGGTCATAGGCGGAAAGAGCTTGGGATCGAACAGCGTGCCAGCACCCGTAGTTGCAAACAAACGCATCGACGGACGACCGACCAGTTCTTCATGATAATGCGGAGCCTCATAAATCCACTGGTCGTACGGCTTAAGCGAGCCATCATCATTAAACATAATCAAATGCGTACGAGAAGCCACAATGGCATCGGGATGCGAAGCGTGACACGCCAAAAGCGTCTCGATCATGTTCCTGCGATAGATAAGGTCATCATCAATCGTAACCACTAGATCATCGGGAAAGTCGCGAAACGCCCAATAATACTTCTTGTGCGGCTTAAGGTCCTCATCTACCCAACGGATCTCAAAGTCATTCCAAAGCATTTCTTTGAGCGAATCGGGTAGGTCGGCTTCCCTATTGGGAAAATCGCTTTTGGCAAGGTAGAGCACGATTTTATCGGGAAGCCGAGACTGTCCAAAGATCGACCTAAGTGTCATCCAGATGGTATTCATCCGGGGAGGATACGACGTAAGCGTTACGATAACGCGGCGATCGCCAGCAACGCTCGTGCGCATATGCGAGAGAACGCGACGCAACTTATTCTTCTTATCGGCCACCCACGAAACATCGGACATAGATATCTCTCCCCCATCGGAACCATCCGCAACGGCTTGCTAACAACTAACAATTTTCGACGGATGGGCCGGTCGCGTCAATTCAAATATACGCTAATAAAGGTCGAGTCCCAGTGTGCGAGCAAGAGACAAGGCATCGATTGCCGAAACAGCGCTCGTGCCGCCAACGACAGTTGCGACATTAACGCTTCCGCAGTAATTCGCAAGAACAGTATGGGCATATTCAATGCCAGGATCGACGAGCAGCAACGGCGCACGCAGCTTTCCTGCGACAGGACCCGCAGCAAGCGCATCCGGGAAGTTCTTACCCGTTGCCAAGTATACGGTCGAAACATTCATACCAGCGTTCACAGCATACGACATAATCTTGGCGCTTGTCTCGTAACGCGTGGCTCCAGCAAGGCGCGTAATAGAACCGGAGGATATACCAGCGCTCGTTAACTGCTGTTTTACGCGATCGGGAACAGCGGCGGTGCCACCAACAAGAATCGCACGCTTAAAGCCAGCTCCAGAAATGTAGGAGATTGCGTCGGCGGAAAGCCCATTGGAGCCGCACAGGAAGATGGGCGACTTATAGGCAAACGCAAACGGACTGACGGACAGCGCGTCAGCGTAGTTAAACCCGGTAGCTACGATCAGGGTATCGGAAGCAGTGCTCTTTTGACGCACGCGCTTGGCAATTGCAAGACTCGTCTCTAGACGCGTGTCGCCTGCGATGCGAAATACCTTGCAGCCGTCAGCCGCATAATATGCAGCGGTATCGACCGCCGACTTCGAAACCGCGGCTTCGCCACCAACAACGTAAATAACATTAGGGCTTAGCTGCTCGATCATGTCGGCAGCATCGACAGAAAGCGAATTGGGTTCGGTCAGGACGATAGGCGCATCGTAGGCCCCAGCGAGCGATGCCGCAGCAAGGGCGTCAGGATAGTTAGAACCGCTCGCAAGCACAACGGTACGCTCGGCCTTCCAAGGAGCCTTGGGGAGCAAAGCGGCCATAGTTGCATAGCGCGTCTCACCGGCAGCGCGATACATGCCGGGCACGGGGCAGGCAGGACCCTTATATTCCGGATACTCGCGATTGCCATAGTCGGTATATGGACTCGTATAAGCGGCGGCCCAACCATAATGATTAAGTTCGTCGCGCATCGTGCTGTCACAACGCAAGAACAGCTCGTGGCTTACATCGCGAAAATATCCTCCGTCGTTCCCTTCAGGATATGTTGACGTATGCAGAATAGGATCGTCCCATGTAACGTCAACGTGATACCAGGCGTTATTTTCCATCTGAACCATATTCCATGCATGCTGCATAGAATCACTACCCACATATACTGCAGGAACGCCGGCGCGCCTCAGAAGCAGCTTGTAAGCAAGCGAGTAACCCTGACAGACTGCTTTACCGTTTGCAAGTGCACCATACGCCGTGCGTGAAGGAGATACCGCCTCATTCACAGCAGACCTGTCATAGACACAATTCCGCACCAGATAGTCATGGAGCGCCTGAACGATCTGGAATCGCGTAGCGTTGCTGGGAATCCAAGTCAACGCCTCCGAAACCTTAGCCTCGGTCGCATTGATAACATCCGGCACCGTATTGGTGGGAACCACGTAGTACAGCGAAATTGAAGTCAAGCGTTCCGTGCGCTGAGGACTGCTATTCCCGTTGGAGTCGATATACCCAAATCCAAACTGTGATGCGGCCCAATAATATTCAGGATCTACTGCGACGATACCCAAGGCATCCCAGAAATCGCCAACGGTATAGCCCCCGTCGGACACATCAACAGAAGACAAACAGTTGCCCCACCCGGCAGTAATACGAACGACAATTTCGGAAGCTGCCTTGGAAATGGACTCGCCATCAACCGAAGCCGCCATGGCATCGGAGGCATCGGAGCCGTCACCGTCCTGCACAACGTAATCAAACGCATCGACCGTGTCATAGCAAATTGACTCGCCATAACCCACCGTCGGAACGAAGGCAGACACCACCGCCAAGACTAGGAGCAATAGGACAGCTGGAGCTTGTTTCTTAACTAGCATGTCTCCCCCCTCGGGTCGAAAACATATGTCACTACCATTCTCTCCGGTAATGCGCATACTTAAACAATGAGCACGGAGGGTCATTTGATTCGGTGAACGGTCAAACCGCGACGATATGATTAACAAAAATGCACACGCATACAGGATAAATGTTGTGCAACAGACAGGAATGCCTTACAAACAGGCGCAAGCAACGATCTCGAAAATTAAAACCGCCAGCGCCCCCTCGCAGGAACGCTGGCGGCCTATCAAAACGCAATCCCGATTTAATAACCAACACTTCTCGTTAAATGCCAAGAACCCTGGCGATCGCCAGCCTATCCTCCTCGGGCACGGCTGCTGTTCCGCCGACGACGGTGGCGGAACCCACCTCGCCCCTGAACCCGGACAGGTAGGCGCAGGCATACTCCGCCCCGGGGTCGACGAGCAGCAGCGGGGAGCGGGAGCGGCCGGCGAGCGGGCCCGCGGAGAGCGCGTCCGGGAAGTTCATGCCCGTCGCGAGCAACACCCCGTCCATCGAGAAGCCCAGGCCCGACGCGAGCTCGAAATCGGCGATCCTGGAGCTCGTCTCGAAGCGGGTGGCGCCACTGAGACGAGTAACGTCCCTGATGCCGGCAGATTGGAGCTGACCCTCCACCGAGGCGGGAACCGCAGCGGTTCCGCCGACGATGACCGCCCTAGAGTACCCACCCGAGCGAATCGACTCGACCGCGGCGCCAGCGAGGCCGGAGGCGCTATCGCACAGAAGCACCGGGCTACCGGAGGCGAAGGCGTAGGGGCTCACGGAGAGCGCGTCGGCGTAGTTGCCGCCCGTGGCTACTATGACGGTGTCGGAGGACTTGGGATTGATCTCGGCGGCCACCAGACTCGTCTCGTAGCGCGTCTGGCCCGCGACGCGGAACACAGCGCAGCCGAAGCCTAGCAGCTCCTTTACTTGACGCTCAACATCGGGCGATACCGCTGCGTTGCCGCCCACGATGAATAGCCTGGAGGGGCAGAGCGACTCGAGCCTGCCCCTGGCGGCGTCCGAGAGACCGTTGGGGTCCGTCAGCAGGATCGGGGCGTCGAGCCCGCCGGCGAGGGAGGAGGCCGCCAGCGCGTCGGGGTAGTTGGCCCCGCTCGCGAGGATCACCGACCCGCCAACGGCCCAGTTGCCGCGCCCGGCGAGACTGGCCATGGTGTCGTAGCGCGTGTCGCCGGAAACCCTCCCGACGCCCCTTTCGGCCGACTCGGGTTCAGACGAGTCGAAGATGAAGCCGTAATAGGGCGACCCCACCGCGGCGCGATCGGTCGAGAGGACCCTAACGTAGTACGTGCCGGGCTCGAGGGTTCCGAAGTCAAGGCCCGCCAGCTGCTCCGTACCGCTTTGGGCGACGATGCTGGAACCCGTGTCACGGTTGTTGAGTATGTTCCCCTGGGCGTCGGTAAGCGCAAACATCAACCGGGCGCTGGTGGCCAGACTCATGGAGTAACGGCCGCGCCTGGCCACCGTGAACTTGAAGTAATCGATATCGCCAAAACCGTCGGTGGTCGCATAGTAGTTCGACCCGGCGAAAAAGCGCCCGACCTCGACAGGGGTGGCGTCGCCGGCGATAGTGTGGCCATCTGCGGTTCCGCTGTTATCCTCTGCCTCATAGATCGTGTTGGCGGGCTCACCGAAACGAGTAACAGAGTAACTGGCATACACTGAGCCGCCATATGCTTTTGGACTGCCGACATACTCGAAATAATACGTACCTGCCGGAAGAGCAAAGAAGCCGTACACCATGCCGTCCGAGGGCGCCCATGCATCGATAGGGTCTCCGTTCTCGTTTCTGATCGAGCAGAGGATCGTATCGATACCCAAAAAACCCGTCCGGATGCGGACCATGCCGCCCCTATCGAGGACAATACGGTAGTTGGTTGTATTGACTTTGCTGGTCCACCTCGTCGAGACCGTTTTGCCCTCGACCATGTCCTGCTCGAATTCGATCACCGGCCGAACGATATTAAAGGTCATCTCGCGCTTGCCGCCAAAGTTGCCCTTGCCCGTAACGACAACATGCGCCGTGCCAACCTCGACGTTATCGGAATAGGACAGGTCGTAGTCTATGTCCTTGACAAGCGTTTTTCCATTAAAGCGGACGAGAACATCAGGCTTTATCGCGTTGCCGGTGTAGATCTCATCGCCAATCGGCGCAAAATAGGCGTCGTCGATGTCCGCGGGAAGAATATTGAAGTTTGTCGACGTTTCTCCGATATAGCTTGAGCTAGACGCGCTCTCGCTAGCAGTAACCGTAGCCTTGCCGACGTTGACGTTATTCGAATAGCGGAGGCTGCACTCCTTAGTCTGGTCAACCTCGACACCGGACGAGTTCTTGAGCACCACGCTGGGATAGATCTCCGAACCCGTATAGACCTGATCCTCAATCTTGCCGAAGCAGCAATCTGAAAGCAGCGGGCGATCGAGCGACTCGACGATGGGAACCTCAATCACAACATTGCCCGCATAACGCCCAATTCCGGTCACGGTCACAAGGCCGTTGCCCGCCTTATCGCAGTTGGAATACGAGAGTGTGTAATCGGCACCCTCGATAAAGGAGGAGGAAACCTTGAGCTTAGGCGCCAGCGCGAAGCCAGGCTTAAGCTGATATACGGACTGCTCAAAGTCATATTTCGTAAGGAGCAGGTCGGCGACCGAGAGCTTTCGCACCACGTTGAATCCGAGGGACTGCGAACCGGAGAGCCCGTTGATGCCACGAACAGCAACCGTTGCGGAGCCGGGCTCGGTGTTGGAGCGGTAGTCCAGCTCGTAGTCGACGCCGGCCCTCAGCTCAACATAGATGCCGGACCCACCGTAAAGGGAAACGCTGACATCCGGCTCAACTGCGGAGCCGGTATACAGGAAGCTGTACTCGCCGCCCTTCAACGCATAGGAATACCTGTCCGCACCGGAAGGCGGGTCGAGACGCACGCTGCAATCGGACAGGTCGAAGTCCGACTTGCGAAGGATATGAAACTGGACTCGGACCTCGCCAACATACCTTCCACGGCCACGGACGACGGCGGTAGCCATGCCTGGCTCGACGTTGTCCTCATACGAAACCGTGTAGTCTTGGCCTTCGATCGGGGCGTCCTCGGACCTCGAAGCACCGCCGTTTCCGTAGGCCTCGTCATAGCTCTCAGTATTCAGGCGGACGTCCACCCTGGGGCAAACCTCCCCACCGGTATAGAAAGCATCGTATGCATGGGCCGTACAGTAGGTGCTCAAGTCGATAGTATCAACGATTGCGAAATCAACTGAGCTGCTACCGATGTAGTCACCCATGCCGTTAATTGTGGCATGGCCGGTCCCCAAAGCATTGTTATTAGCGTACGTCACCTTATAGTCAACGCCCTCGCGAAGAACGGCGCCACCGACCTTAGTCGAAACGAAGACACGAGGTTCAATCGCACTTCCCTTATACGGATAGACATTCTGTTTAGTGGAAACGAGACACTCCCCTAGATCGCCCTTCGCGATCTGGAAGTAGACGGTCTTTTCGCCAGTAAAGTTGCCCTTACCCTTTATGGTGACAGAAGCGGTCCCTACCTTCCCGTTATCGAAATAGGAAACGTCGAAGTCCTTGTCCACGGAGAGCTCTTGCCCACCGAAAGTCACCGAGACGCCAGGTTCGGCCCTACCGTTCTTGAGAAGGCAGGGAGAAATAGGGGCTATGTCGGCGGAATTGATATCAGCAGGAAGGATCCTGTATTCAACCTTCTTGTTCTCGGTAGTTCCGTCTTTCCAGCAGTCAAGAACGGGATCATCGAGGGCAAGCTCGACAGAATACTCCCCCACATTGACGCCGCCGGCATTTTTAACGACATGAATGCCATCAATGCTGACCGAAGGAGCCTGAACAGATCCGGAATAGACAAGCTCCTTAATAGTGGGAACGGCAATCACACTGCGGCCGACAATAACCGATACTTCGATTCCCTTCACGACCTCATAGTTTTTGGTATCGGATGGAGTGAACGTCGCCTCAATGCTCTTTGACCCATACCAATCGATACGCATGCTCGGATCCGACCAGGAGAAACCTTCCGGAAGTTTGACGTCAGAGAGCTTTTTACCGTAGACGCCCTTTAACGTAGCGGGAACCGTGTAGCTCGGCTTTGCCTTCGCGATGGTGAACGGTACCTCGCACGTCCCGGTGTAGAAGCCGGAGCCCTTCACAACGGCGGCGGCCGCCTTGCCCGCCGCGACGTTGTCGCGGTAAGAGACGGTGAAGGATCCCTCAGGAACAACAGAGGATGAGACAGCGGGCTCATGCGCTTTGCCGGTGTAGACGAGTCCATCGGCATCCACCGAAAACATGGACGGCTCAACGGTCCTGATCACGCAGACCTTGACCTCGATGCCCTCGGCGCCGGTGTGGTTGTCGTCGGGCGCGGCGTACCTGCACTTGAAGGTGTTCTCCCCGGGGTCTCCGACGGAGAGCGACGGGTCCTCCCACGAGAAGCCCTCGGGGAGTTTGACATCAGAGAGTTTCTGTCCGTAAGCGGCCTTGAGCCCAGTCGGGGCCTTGAAGGTCGGCTTTGCCTTGGCGATGGAGAACGGCACCTCGCACGTCCCGGTGTAGAAACCGGAACCCTTCACGACGGCGGCCGCCTTGCCCGCCGCGACGTTATCGCGGTAAGAGACGGAGAAGGAGCCCTCGGGGACCACCTTGGAGGAGACGGCGGGCTCGTGGGCCTTGCCGGTGTAGGCCAGCCCCCTGGCGTCGACCGAGAACATCGACGCCTCGACGGGCCTGGTCACGCGGACCTTGACCTCGATGCCATCGGCCCCCGTATGGTTGCCGTCGGGCGCAGCGTAATTACACTTGAAGGCGTTCTCCCCGGGGTCTCCGACGGAGAGCGACGGGTCCTCCCACGTGAATCCCTCGGGGAGCTTCACGTCGGAAAGATTCTGACCGTAGACAGCTTCAAGCCCGGTCGGGGCCTTGAAGGCTGGCTTTGCCTTGGCGATGGAGAACGGCACCTCGCACGTCCCGGTGTAGAAGCCGGAGCCCTTAACGACGGCGGCCGCCTTGCCCGCCGCGACGTTGTCGCGGTAAGAGACGGTGAAGGATCC
>CALKBP010000015.1:0-28021 GCA_937989885.1 uncultured Collinsella sp. | reverse complement strand
TCCGCACATGTGCGGATGAATGTGGGAAGTGTTCGGATGAAGTTGATAATCAAGGCGCGGGAAGGGATGATGTAGGGGCCGCGAATCAGCTTGTTAGAAGCCCGCCTGGCGGGTACACTGTCTATCGATGGCCCCGGGATGACCTCTGATTCAAGTCACCGGGGCTCAATTTTTACCCATTTGGAGTCCCCATGGCAGAAGAGATGACGACCGGCACCCGCGAGTGGGCGGGGCTCTGGCTCTCCGAGGAGCGCCTCGCGCCCTACCTCGAGGCGTGCGGAGGCGACGCGGACCGCGCCGTCGAGCTCCACGAGTGAAACATCTCGCTCGCGCAGGTGCTCATGCGCGACGTTGCGCACCTTGAGGTCGCCATGCGTAACGCCTACGACAGGGCCCTCTCGGATGCCTGGGGCGGGGACGCGCACTGGCTTCTGGATGACGACTCCCCCGTTCGACGGCCCCTCATGAGGAAGGCCGCGAGGGGCGAGCTTGACCTCAACCGCATCAACCGCAAGATCATCGACGCCGCGGTGGAGAAGCTCCCCGCGGGCTTTACGACCGGCCAGCTCGTCTCGAACCTCACGTTGGGCTTCTGGGTGCACCTCGCGGACCGCTCGCGCGAGGCGGCGATATGGCGCACGGCCCTCTACCGCGCCTGGCCGAGGGGAACGAGGCGCAAGGAGCTGCTGCGGGCCCTCGACGGGGTGCTACGCGTGCGCAACCGGGTGGCCCACGACGAGCGCCTCTTCGACCCGAGGCGGCCTGAACTCTCCCCAATCGGGGCGGACGCGGATGCCGTGAGACTTTTTCGCGAGCTCTGTCCCGACGCTGCCGCGCGCGTCCTCGAAGACGACGCCATGACGCCCGTCGAGCGGTTCCTCGCGGAGAATCCCGCGCCGGCGGACGTGAGGCTCTAGCCCCTCACTTGAACAGCCCCTTGAGGACGTCTCCTAGGCCGATGGTGGTCTTGCGGTAGCCTTCCCTGGAGTGATGCAAAGGGGTCGTTCGGGCGGGTGGCGTTCAAGGCCGACATGGAGCAGGTGGAGTTCCTGAACATAGACTACTGGTTCTACGCATACGGCGGGATCAAGTCGTTCGAGGGCATGGGGCACCTCGGGCGCATGTCCGACATGGCGTTCTGCTTCGCAAGCTGCTCGGCGGTGATGGAAGATCGACCTGCGCGGGTTCTCGCCGGCGAGCCTGGCGGACCTGACGTACGCGTTCTCGGGGTGCAGGGCGCTGATGCGGATACTGGCCGTACGCGGACTGGGAGCTTCCGTCCCCGGGGCTCACGATCTCACAGACGTTCTACGGGTGCTCCGAGGCGCTCGTGGGCGGCAACGGGGCGGCGTGGAGCAAGGACGCGGCGAGCAGCGCGTATCTGAGGATCGACCGCGAGGACGAACCGGGGTACCTGACAGCGGGGTGACGCTTCATGGGATAATGTGGGCGTCCGGGCCGATGTAGAACGGAGGGCCCCACTTGAAGACGATGATGATACCCGAGCATAAAATGTTCCTCTACGGAGAGGCGCGCGAGGGATGGACCCCCGAGCGGGTCCGTGCCTGGCTCTCGAAGCGGGAGGAAAGCCGCTGGTACGGCCAGTGCCTCGCCGACATGCTCGCGCAGGTGTGGAACCAGAACGGTGTTCTGATGCACGAGTTCCAGGCCGACGAGTGCACCGATGAGGACTTTGCCTCGTGGCGCAAACTCGTTGACGAACTGGCTGAACGGGCGCTAACGATGGTGCCGGGAGATCCCGACGAGCAAGCGCTCTGTCCGCGGCTTAAGCCTTTCATGGCCAGATACTCCTATCGCGACGGCGCCGGCTGGTGGGTCTGTGACTGCGACGACAAACGTCCGGCGAGCGTGTACACGCCGGCCTACGAGAGCGACGGCCTCAGGGAGTGGGTCCTCTCCCTTCTGGACAGCTGCGCGGTGAAGACTCACCGCTACGGCGACGAGGGCTACGAGGACATAGGTGACTGGGGGACGTACTACGAGGTCTCCGTAGCGGTGCTCGGGGAACCGCTCTGGATCGACTGCGGAGAGGGCGAGCACCTCACGATCTTCTACCGCGGCTGGCACTCGCACTTCGAGTGGTACGTTAACGACCTCCAGTGGTTCGAGTGGATGGTCGGGCGCTTCCTCGCCGGGGACGTCGCCGGCCTCGGGCTCAAAGACCTCGATGGCAACCGGATCGAGAACTGACCCCGCTTTACAAGGATGCTCACAGGAACGGCGGCCGCAAGGCCACCGTTCCGCTTTCTTTACCTGCAGAAACGATGCCTTTTGCTTCAATGAGCTTAAACCGTTCTGAGACCCTCAGTCTGTCTTAGCTCGCAGCTAATGAATTCCCGTTCAATCCTTCCTACGATGTGCTGTGTGCCGGCGCGGTAGCCGGATCATAGGAAGGATGCATGATGAATAAGCTCGAAAACGAAGTGCTGCTGAGCCGTCGCGCTGCACTTGGCGCATTCGCCACTGTTGCCTTGGGGACTGTTAGTCTTCTTGCCGGTTGCGGTAGCGATAAGGCGACCGTCACCGAGGATGCCGGCGATGGCGACAAGAAGGAAGAGGCGAAGAAGGAAGAGCAGTCTACGACTGACCTGGCTGTTGGCACGACGGTGACCACGGCTGCCGGTCTTTCCGTCGTTGTCGATTCCGTCCAGCCCGGTCTCACAAATTATGACGGTTCGACCATGACGGGCATTCACGTCACGTACGTCAACAATGGTGATGAGGGTGCAGATTACAATATCTACGACTGGAAGGGCGAGGACGCCAACGGTGCTCAGCAGAACCAGGGTTATTACAGCGAGGGCTCCGATGAGCTGCAGTCTGGCACCCTTGCCGCCGGTGGCTCCGTGGCGGGCAATATCTACTTTGATGGTGACATCAAGAAGGCTCTCTATTTTGCCAACGTGTTTGATAAGTCTGCTGCTGCAAGCTGGGTGCTGGCCTAACATGTCGCTACCGTTGCGCCGTATGGGAGGTGAGGTCGTATGCCCGATAAAAAGCTGACGGACGAGTTACTCAATGAGCTTCTCGATGCGCCAAACATCGATGGCTATATCAAAGAACACGACTTTGCCGCCCCGTTGCTTTCGGACTATCTTAAGCAGCTGCTGCAGGAAAAGGGCTTAGAGCGCTCGCGCGTGGTGCGCATGGCCGACCTCAATGAGACTTTTGGTTATCAGATTTTTACCGGTGCGCGGCATCCGAGCCGCAACAAGGTGCTGCAGATTGCCTTTGCAATGGCGTTGACGCTCAAGGAGACCAACCGCGCCCTGACGGCTGCCGGAGTGAGCGTCCTCAACTGCAAGGACCGTCGCGATGCAATCATTATCTTTTGTATCGATCGCGGCTGCAGCCTGCAAAAGGTCAACGAGGAACTGTATCGCTTTGGCGAGGAGACGGTGAGTTAGCGGCCGATGGCTGAGTTGGCTGTTACCAAAACAACTATGCGAACGAACGGGGCGCGGACACCATGGGGTGTCCGCGCCCTGCGCTATGATGGACGCTATGGATACTCAGAGCCCAACATATTCCGATGATGAACTGACTGCTTCACTTGTCGAGCATTTGGCGTCGCTCGACCGCGATGACAGCTATCGTGTGGAGCGTGTGCTCAAGTGCTCGGATGTCGAGACGACCGAACTCGTCTATTTTGAGGGTTCTGGCGGCGGGTCTCTCGGTCCCTTTGTCCGCAAGCGCATCGATGCTTCGGCGCAGATTGGCGGGGCCTACGAGCGCCTGTTTGCGGCTCAGCGGGCCGGACGCCGTTTTGAACACTTACCCCGGATTGTCGATTGCCGCCGCGCGGGCGAGGAGCTCGATGTGGTGATGGAATATGTCGAAGGTGAGACGCTCGAGGCGCTCGTGGGGCGCCTGGGCGCGACGCCCGATTATGCCCGTGTGCTATATCCCGTCCTGTGTGATGCGGTGAGCGAGCTCCATGCCGGCTTTGCGGCGGCGGGGGAGGCGGCGACACCGGTGATCCACCGCGATCTTAAACCCTCGAACATCATCGTATCGGGCGTGAGGTATACGGCCGATGCTGGCATGACCTTCTCGTCGCTGGTGATTATTGACCTGGGAATCGCGCGCGTTTGGCGCGATGGCGCCGACGCCGACACCGTCAAGTTTGGCACGCGTTCCTATGCGCCGCCCGAGCAGTTTGGGTTTGGGCAGACGAGCGTCCGCAGCGATATTTACGCGCTTGGCGCACTGCTGTTCTTTTGCCTGACGGGAACTGACCCCAAACCGGGGCGGGACATACGTGAGCAATGCGAGGCGCATGGCATTCCCGTTCCGCTGGCGGATGTGATTTGCATGGCGATGGCGCTCGATCCGGCTAAGCGCTTTGCGAGTGCAAAGGCACTGGGGCATGCTGCGCGTGCGGCATATGAGCTATGTCTCCCTGCACCGTCGCCCGTGACCTTTTCTGCTGCCAGCGTGCCCCGGGCCGCGGTGCCACAGGTGCAACGGGTACAGCAGCCGGTTGCCTTCACGCTTCCGTCTTCTGCAAGACGGCGTTCGATCGTCTCTCTCGTGACGTCCAAATGTGCGCGTCTGCTCTCGCGTATCCCCGAGCCCGTGGGGCGCATATGGAATGGATGCGTCTATGCGACAACATTGTTGCTGCTGATGGGCAGCCATTTTGCGGTATTTACGCCGACGAGCGAAAACCGAAACTATCCAACGTGGTTTTTGGCACTTGAGTATTTCTTTATGGTCGATGGCCTGGTGCTGCTCATTACATTCGGAATGCTCGACCG
This sequence comes from uncultured Collinsella sp., assembly GCA_937989885.1. GTDB lineage: Bacteria > Actinomycetota > Coriobacteriia > Coriobacteriales > Coriobacteriaceae > Collinsella. Next base: position 23,240 of record CALKBP010000015.1, on the reverse strand, counting down.
GCGTAGGCTTCGACGTCGTTTTCCCGTTCTCGATCGGTATCGGGGGAGTGCTTTTGTCGAACTATGGTTCAAGGCACTCGGGTTTATGTTTGCCGTCATGTGCGTCGTCGTTGTTATCGGTAACGCGACCGGTGTCGTCTCTTAGATAATCGAAAAGGGCCCCGTCTGGGGCCCTTTGCAGTTGCACCTAAATACGGTTCATTTGATTGGCGACCTTGTTGTACCAGTCCTGCCACGTGGGCGGGCAGTACTTCTTGGCGGCTGCCGGGGTAAGCGTGGAGCCATAGTTGGCGCCCAGGTAGGCAACGTGGGCAGAGACGCTCTCGCTCCAGCTGCCAAAGCTACGCCAACCGCCGCCGCGGGCACTCCAGCCCCAGGCGTTATAGGAGCCGGCGCAATAGAGGCCCTTGCTGCTCTCGATGCAGGCGATGGCGGGGGACCAACGGGGATCGACGCCGGTATTCCAGGCGGCAACGGCAAAGTTGTAGCCCTGGCCTGCCATAGGGGAGCCGGCAAGGTAGTTGTCGATGCGGCTCGTCCACTCGTTAATGAACGAGTCGTAATCGGAATTGCCGCTGTTGGGACTGTTCGGCGTGGTGTCGATGGTGGTGTTGGAGTTGGTGGCCTGACTGTTGGAGTTATTGCCACTCACGCCGGTACCCGAGATCTTCTCGGCGGCAGCGGCCTTGTCGGCCTCGAGCTTTGCCAGCTCGGCGGCATTTTCCTGCTCAGCCTTTGCCTGCGCCTCGCTGCGGAGCTGCTGTGCCTGCGCCAGCGCGTCCTCGGCATTCTTTTGCTCGCCCTCGAGCTGAGACTTGGCCTGATCGAGCTCGGTTTTGTTCTGCTCGAGCTCGGTCTGCATCTTGTTAAGCTCTTCGATTTCGTCGACGCTCGAGCTCGTAATCTGGTTGGTGTATTTGCAGGTGGTGATAAAGTCACCCAAGCTCTGCGTGTTTACCAGGAAGCTCACGATGGGGCTGGTGCCCTTCTGGTACTTATACAGATCGCGCATGGCGGAGCTTGCCTTGGCCTGCTGCTCGGGTAGCTCGGCCTCAATCTTATCGATGTTCGCCTCATTGGAGTCGATCTGCTTTTGCAGATCCTCGAGCTTGGTTCGGGCGTCGTTGTAGGCGCTCGTAGCGTCCTCGATTTTTTTCTGGGCGGCGGAAAGCTGATCCTGCGTTGCCTGCGAGGCGGCATAGGCCGCGACGGGGGAGAGCATCGGCGTGGCCGTCAGCGCAACGGCGAGCGCGGCGCTCGTGATGATACGAGCCGGCTTCGACGCGACGAGCGCTGCGGTGCGATGGTTCGAATGCTGCATCCAGTCCCTCTGCAATCAATCGTAGGTTATTGGTCGAAGTGTATTCTACTACTGCTTTCGACCTCAACTTGAACCTTAAAGGTTCTAAAGGGTCAAGTTGAACTTGAGGTTTTGGCCTTGACCTGCGGGAATGGTGAATTGTTGAGAAACCATAGAGTTCAACTTTAACGTTACGGCACCCTGTTGCAACGGGATTTTTGGCTGTAAAAGCTACCTTAACGTGGGGTTTTGCAACTACAGGGTCCCTTCGCGACGAGCCTGCTCCACCTCTTTGAGTGCCTCGGCGGGAGTGAAGGAACAGGTACCGTCGCCGAGCCTGACCACCTGTATGTCGTCACCGATATGGACTTCTCCGCCCTGCAGCACGACGCCAAAAATGCCCTCGTGGGGGAAGATACAGTCGCCGGCGAGATAGTAGATGGCACAGCGGGTGTGGCAGACTTTGCCGATCTGGCTGATTTCGACGAGTACTTCGCTGCCAATCTTGAGCTGCGTTCCCAGAGGGAGCGAGAGCAGGTTGATGCCCTGGGTTGTGAAGTTCTCACCAAAGTCGCCCTCGTGCACATCGAGCCCGCGCGCCTGCGCCGTCTGGATAGACTCTGCAGCTATAAAGGAGACCTGGCGGTGCCAATGTCCGGCGTGCGCATCGGAGGCGAGGCCAAACTGCTCGATGACGGTGTCGTGCCCGTCGGCGACGGGTGACTTACGCGTGCCTTTGTGCTCCGACGTGTTGATTGAGACGATGCGGGTAGGCCCGTTGTAAGCATCGTTTGCGGTGCGTAGGGGAGCTGCCATCTGGGCGCGATCCGCAAGTTCGCGCTTTGCGGCGTCAATGATGGGGTTGTTGATCGGATGAGCCTGGGGCACAGTGTACCTTTCGACGGGGCGGGCAACATGTTGAATCCTACAACAACGGTGGGTTCATTGCCCGTTGTCGTACACCGGCGATCGCCGCCTTCGTGCTGGATAATTACGCCGATTGCCATAGATACGGTGGAGCTTTGGGTGCCGGCGGCTCGGCACGCTAGAATAAATCAGTTGCACAAAGACCGCCCGTCGTGTGGGCAGTTCTAGATAGGAAGTTTCCATGGCATTGCAGTTTACAGAGCGCGAGTTTATCCCCGTGCTGCTCGGCGGCGACATCAACGCGTATTCGGTGGCGCGCGCTTTCTACGAGGAGTATCAGGTTAAGAGCCTGGTTTTTGGCAAGTACCAGACCGGCCCCGCGTATCGCAGCCAAATTATCGATTACACGCCCAACGTGGATATCGACACCATGCCGGTCATGATCGAGACCGTTAACGGCGTCGCACAGGCCAATCCTGATAAGAAGATTATTCTCATGGGCTGCGGCGACAACTACGTCGCGCTCGCCGCGCAGGCTCAGGACGCCGGCCAGCTTGCCTCGAACGTCATCGCGCCCTATGCGCCCTACAGCATGCTCGAGCAGTGCCAGAAAAAGGAGATCTTCTACGAGCTGTGCGAGAAGCACGGTGTGCCCTATCCGCACACGTTTACCTTTACCATGGCGATGCTCAACGCTCAGGGCGAGGCTTCCGCCGAGGCGCTCGACCAGATTGACTTTCCCTTCCCGATGATTCTGAAGCCCTCTGACGGCATCATGTGGTGGGAGCACGAATTCGAGGGTCAGAAGAAGGCCTACGAGATTGCCGATCGCGCCGAGCTGGAGCAGGTCATTCGCGATGTGTACGCCAGCGGCTACACCGATGACCTCATCTTGCAGGACCGCGTGCCCGGCAACGACGAGTACATGCGCGTGCTCACCAGTTATTCCGACCGCAACGGCAAGGTCCGCATGATGTGCCTGGGTCACGTGCTGCTCGAGGAGCATCAGCCCCATGGTGTCGGCAACCACGCCTGCATCATCACTGAGCCCAACGACGAGCTCATGGGTGGCGTGCGCAAGCTGCTTGAGGACCTTAAGTTTACGGGCTTCTCCAACTTCGACGTCAAGTACGACCAGCGCGATGGCTCGTTTAAGTTCTTCGACTTCAACACGCGTCAGGGACGCAGTAATTACTATGTCACCAATAGTGGCTTTAACGTTGCCAAATACGTGGTGGATGAGTACGTCTATAACCGCCCGTTTGAGCCGGAGTTTGTGACGGCGCAGGACGAGGCGCTGTGGATGGTCGTTCCTATGGGCGTCGTTGACAAGTATGTCAAGGACCCCGAGCTGCGTGCGAAGGCGCATCGCCTGGCCAAGGAGGGCAAGGCTGCCGATCCTTCGTTTATGAAGGGTGATTTTGTCTTTAACCGCTGGTTGCGCATGTGGCACACCAAGCTGCGTCACTTTAAGCTGTTCAAGACGTATTACAAGTAGATCAGCGCGGCGCCCGCCCGGTTTGCATCGGACGGGCGCGGGTATGATACGCGCAATTGCGTGGGCGTCACCAAGGAGGCGGCGATGGAAAAGCTGGGAGTTATCGGCGGCATGGGCGCCGAGGCCACGTCGTATTACTACGACCAGGTGGTACGTCATACGGCGGCTACCTGTGATCAGGAGCATATCGACATGGTGGTGCTTTCCAAGTCGACCATGCCTGACCGCACGCTGGCCATCAAGACCGGCGAGCATGCCGAGCTGTTGACGACCATGAAGGAGTGCGCTCAGGCGCTCGAGTCGCTGGGCTGCGCGCACATAGCGATTCCCTGCAACACGTCACACTACTTCTACGACCAGATCCAGTCGTTTACGAAGGTGCCGATTATCCACATGCCGCGCGAGTCGGTGCGCTATGCCCTGGCGGGCGCGGTGATGGGGGAGTGCGAGTTCGACCCCAACCTGAGTATGCCGGCCGAGCCGGTGCGCAAGATCGGCATCATGGGCACCGACGGTACCGTGGGCGCAGACGTCTATGGGCGCGAATGTGAGACCGCGGGCGTTGAGGTCGTCTATCCCAGCGAAAAGCGTCAGGCCGACGTGATGTCGCTCATCTACGACGATGTGAAGGCCGGGCGCGAACCCGATATGGACAAGTTCGACCGCGTGATGTGGGAGTTCGCCCGTAGCGGCTGCGACCGCGTCATCCTGGCCTGCACGGAGCTTTCGGTGTTGCAGAAGTATCGCGAGATGCCCGAGATCACCCTCGATGCGATGGATGTCCTGGTACGCGAGTCCATCATTCGCAGCGGCGTCCCCTACCGCCTGTAGCCCTCGACCTGCCAAAAAGGGACAGGTCTATTTTTGGCAGGTTTTATCTGGGAAAACAGTAAGGCCTCGGCTCGTTTGATGCGAGCCGGGGCCTTTTGCGTTTGTCGGTTGCTGCCAGCGATTGCTAGAACAGGAAGCCGATGGCAATAAGGGCGATGCTGACGATAAGTACGGCGATATCCAGGCCTTTGATGGGGTAACGCTTATACGAACTCGCGCGCGTGCGCAGGTAGAAGCCGCGCTGCTCGGCGGCAAGCGCGGTGGCATCGGTCTTGCCCACGCTCGAGATAAGCAGTGGCACGCACAGCGGCAGCATGAGCTTGAGTTTCTTGACGGGATTCTTAGTGTCGTATTCGACGCCGCGTGCAGTCTGCGCCTCCATGATGGCGTTCATTTCCTGGCCAAATACCGGCACAAAGCGCAGCGCCGTGGTAAAGGTGAAGGCATAGCGATATGGCACGTGCAGCACCTCGACGCAGGCGTTGGCGAGGTCGTTGAGCTTGGTCACCATAAGCATGAGGATGAGTGGCAGCGCCACGCCCAACAGGCGTAGACAAGCCTTCGATCCGGTGATGAGGCCCGTGTCGGTGATAAAGCCCCACACTATGTTGCCGTCGCGCATAAAGGCCAGCTGAAGTACCAGCATGAAAAGCGCGAGCGGAATCAGCAGCTTGAGTAGCGAAAGCAGACGGTCGCTGACGCCGGCGTAGGCGCCCAGTGCAAGGGTGAGCGCCAAAAAGCCCAACAGCGCCACGTAGGTATCGGACAGGAAGATGCCGATGATGATGGCGGCGGCGAGGCCCAGTTTGACGACCGGGTTCAAGCGGTGCAGCAGTGTATCGCCCGGCATGTAGTCGATGACGTTAACCACGGTGGACCATCTCCTCGGTAATGCGAACGATATCGGTGACCTCGCTCACCTGTGCAAAGGCGGGAGAGACAGAGGATGCTAGGCGACGAGAAAGCTCTATGACCTGGGGTGGCTCAACGTAGGCTCGCTGCATGAGCTCGATGTTCGAGAACAGCTCGTGCGTGCGGCCGCGGTCGAGGATGCGGCCGTCGGCCATCACCACGATGCGCTCGGCAAAGTCAGAGACGACTTCCATGTCGTGGCAGACCATGATTACAGCGCAGCCGCGCTCGGCCATGGTGCGCACGGTTTCCATGACGGTCATGCACTCGCGGTAGTCAAGGCCGCTCGTGGGCTCGTCGAGCACCACGATTTTGGGCTCTACGACTACGACGGAGGCGAGTGCCACCATCTGGCGCTGACCACGCGAGAGCGAGAAGGGCGCCTCGTCGGCCGGCAAGCCAAAGCGGTCGATGACGAGTTGGGCGCGACGCAGTGCCTCGGCACGGTCGATGCCGGCAAGCTCCAAGCCAAAGGCGACCTCGTCGAGCACGGTGTCCTTGCAGATCTGGCGGTCGGGGTTTTGGAAGAGCGTTGCGACCTCGCGGGCGATACGGCTCGTGGGGACGGCTGCGGTATCCAGTCCCGTGACGCGCACGCTGCCCGAGGCGGGCTTAAGCAGGCCTGTGAGCAGCTTGGTAAGTGTGGTCTTGCCGGCGCCGTTTTGGCCGACGATGCCCACGAGCTCGCCGGGATAGAGGGTCAGGTTGAGGTCGTGGACGGCGGCGCCGCCATTGGGATAGGCAAACTCAACGTGATCGAAGGCGAGCACGGGCTCGGCGTCCTTGGCGTGCGGGCGCAACGACGGTGCGTGCGGTGAGCCGGCGGGTGCCTGAGTGTCGCTGTTTGCGTGTGCGGGGTCGACGATGCCCGTAATCAGGCGCTCGGCCTCATCAACATCCAAACAGGGAGTGCCGCTGGCCAGGCCATCGGCCTCGAGGCTGTTGAAAATGCGCGTGACACGCGGGCAATCGACGCCGATGGCGCGGAGCTCATCGGTGTGCGCGAAGACCTCGTGCGGCTTGCCCTGTAGCGCGATTTCGCCATGATTGAGCACGAGCACGCGGTTGCAATACTCCGAAAGCAGGGCGACTTTTTGCTCAACGACAACGATGGTGATGCCGAGTGCACGGTTGGCCTCACGCAGGGTCTCGAAGACCAGCGTGGAGCTGGCGGGGTCGAGCGCCGCGGTGGGTTCGTCGAGCACGAGCACGCGCGGACGCATGGCGAGGATGGCGGCGATGGCAACCTTTTGCTTTTGGCCGCCCGAAAGCGTGGGGATCTCGCGGTCGCGCAGGTCGCTGATACCGACGGTCTTAAGCGTCTCGCTCAAGCGCTGCTCGATCTGGTCGTGCGGAACGCCAAAGTTCTCGAGGCCAAAGAGCATTTCGTCCTCAACGACCGAAGCGACCATCTGGGTATCGATGTCCTGCAACACGCTGCCGACGATCTGCGATATGTCGGTGAGCGAGACCTCGCAGGTGTCGTGGCCGTCAACTAACACGGAGCCATAAAAGGCGCCGGTGTAGTGGTGAGGTACGGCGCCCGACAGACAGGCGGCAAGTGTGGACTTACCGGCGCCCGAAGGCCCGATAATGCCGATAAAATCTCCCCTGTTCACGCCGAGCGAGATATGCTTAAGCGCCTGCTCGGTCTGCGTGCCATAGGAGAACGAGACATCGTCGACGTTGATGATCGTTTCCATGGATACCTTTCATAGTCATTGGGGACGTTCTTAAATGACTAGTCGTTTAAGAACGTCCCCAAAAGCTCGTTGTTTGGGACAGTCTTTGGTGGTGAAGTACGGAGGCGGCTTTACGAGGTGCCCCAGGTTGGCGCGAAAGAGGAACGAAGCGTACTTGGGTACGCGAGCGACGAATGAACGCCAAGATGGGGTGGCTCGTAAAGCCGGGCAGGTTAGTTGAGCTTAAGGGACTTCTGGATGGGCAGGTAGAGAGCGCCGACCAGGATGGCGTTAAAGACGGCGGTCATGGCGACGACGGGCAGCATGGCAGCGGCGAGCTCGCTCACCACGCCGAGCATGGCCATCTTGATGACCATGAAGATGACGCCCGAGACAAAGGTGGTCACGAAGGCTGCGACGATGGCGACGGCGGGCTTAACCTGGCCGTCCTTGGCGGCAGCGTTGACAATGACGGCCATGAGCATGGCAGCGATGCCCTCGGCGGCAAAATCGACAAACGACGAGGTGGTGGTGATCTGGATCACGGCGGCCGAGATCAGGCCGATGACGAGTGCCTGACCGATGTTGGGGCGCACGACCAGGATAGTGAGGCAGAAGGCCGAGATAATGAACTCGGGGCTGATCATACCGCCCGAGATGCCGGAGATAGCCTTGCCGACGGTGAAGTTGAGGATGAAGCCGGCGGCAAGCAGGATGGCGAGCAAGACAAGGGCACGGACGTCGAGTTTGCCGCGGTCGGCGGTCTGGACGGTGCGGGGCTGGGCGGTGGTGGTGTTCTGAGACATGGTGAAAATCCTTTCGGAGGGGAAGTGAAAGAGAAGAAAGCGGAGGCGCGCGATGCGAATGCGATCGGGCTCGAGATAGAAAAAGGCCCCCGGTCGAAACCGGAGGCCTTCTAATCACCTAGAGCGCAAAAACAGGTGTGAGGGACTCACCGTCGACCGATCGTATTCGCATCACGCCACCACCAGTTGTTGAGAGACTTCATCGTGTTCTTCATGTTGGTGGCTCCTTTCGTGATGCCGTGGCGCGGTCGCACCTAGTTGCTGTTGCGCTGCACTATAGCACAGCGAAGTGTGTGCAGGGAATCTTTTTTGAAAAGATTTCGGCGATGTTTCCCGCCGGTCGAATGGGTGGCTGGGCGGGCGGGCGACCTTGGCCATCCCGCCCGCGCCTTAAGGTGGGGGTTCTTAGGCCTTCTTGCGACGATAGAGCACGAAGCCGCAGACGCCGATGATGACGACGGCGCCAACGGCCATGGCGGCCATGTTGTTGCCCTCGGACTTCTCTTCGGTGGCCTCTTCCTTCTCGACCTCGGGCTCGGCTACGTCCTCATCGGAGAGGGCCTCGTCGGCGTAGGTGATGGACTTGACCAGGCAGTCGTTGTCGGCATCGTAGTCGCTCGGGACGAACTCCTCGGAGAAATCCTCCTCCTTGAGGTAGTCGCGCATCTCCTCGAGCATGGCCTTGCACTTGAGGTAGGTGTTTTTGGTGGCAGCCTTGCCGGCCTTGTTGGCCAGGGCGGTGCGGGCCTCGGTGTTCTCGGCGGCCTGCATGGCCTCGTCGACGGTCAGGTTCTGCTCGATGAGTTCCTTCTGCAGCGCATCGAGGTAGGCGCGGACGCCGGTAGCGCAGTGGTCGCGGTTCTCATAGGCGAGCGTGTTGATGTCCATGAGGACGTAGTTGATGGAGTTCTTGGGCTCCTCGTTGTTCACGACGTCTTCCTCTTCGCAGTGATCGAAGGAGACATCCTGATCGCTAAAGTAGGGGCTGACCTCGGTGAGCAGTGCAGAGTAGAGGGGGATAGCGACGGAGAACTCGGCGTTGGAGAGCATCTCCCACTGGATGGTCGCGATCTCGGGATCCATGCCGTGACGAATCTGGAAGGTGTGGATCTCGGTGTTGCGGTTGGAGCCGATGGCATAGGCGCCGTCGGTGTTGGCGTTGAGGCCGGCGACATTCTCGCCGCGGGCGGCGAAGGAACGGATCATCTCGAAGGTGTTCCAGTCGGACTTGCCGGGCTGGAAGAACAGCGGCTGCATCTCGTGGACCAGGGCGCCGGTCGTGGCGCGAGCATCTTCACGCTCGTCCTTCACGATCTCGTAGTCAGTGCCTTCAGCCAGCGGGGCCATGAAGTAATCGCGACCCTGGATATAGCGCGACCACTGGTGCATACCGGCCTCGCCGATCTCCTCGCCGTAGGTTTTGGCGACGTCGAACTTGCCGTCGGTGTACTCGGCAAAGCCCTTCTCCTTGGGCATGGACTCGATGCCCTCGGAATGGAGACAGTTCTCGGTGTCATCGAGGTCTACGTTATAGGTGAGGTTGCCGATGTTGGGGTTGAGCGAGGCGATGTCATCGGCGAGCTTCATAGCAATCCACTGATGGCCGGAAAGCGCGGCGAACAGCCAGGTCTCGGTGCTGTCGGCGATGATGATCTGGTCGTTGGAGCAGACGCCCTGCTCGTCGATCAGGCTGCCGATGAGCTCGACGCCCTCGCGGGCCGTGGCACTCTCGCCCAGGATGACGCTGGCATAGCTGTACTCGCCAATGCCAGTCTCCTCGGTGATGGGATCGGCCTCTTCGGCCTTCTCGTTATAGGAGGTGCTCAGCGTGGCAGAGCAGGAAACGCCCTTCTCGTTGATGCCAGCCTCGGAATATGCGTCGTAGCGATCTTCCCACTGAGAGGGGTTGTCGCGAACGAAGGTGTAGCGGTAGGTTGCGCCCTTGGACTTGTACTCAAAACCGGACTCGACCGAGGTGTACTTGTTGCCGTCTTTGTGTGCGGGCTCAATGCCAAAGTGCTTGACATAGCGCGGACCGAAGTCCTCGGAACGGCCGTAGTACGTGTTGCCGTCTGCCGTAAGCTTGCTGCCCATGTAGATCTGGGTGCAGGCGAGCGCCGAAGTCGGCATGGCCATGATGGCCGCTGCTCCAAACGCAAGGCCGCAGCCGAGCTTTTTGAGCGTGTTGACAGGATGAGTAAACCTCATGATCCCTCCCAACCGTTGAAACCCCGCGGAACCGTGCAGGATTTCAGCTAATAAATACATCTATTAGCCTATCGGAAGTCTAAATAGTATTCATCTATTTCGATGAAATACTCGATGAGCGTCCTAAAATATGCGATGAGCGGACAAGAATACTCATTATCTAGCTTTAGTTAAATAAAGACGCCCTGCAATTACTGTATCTGAATAAAGCGCCTTGCACGGGGCACAAAGAAAAATCCCCCGCTGTCTGGCAAATGCATAAACAACGGGGGAGACGATAATTGGATGAATATCATACCAATGTGGAATTACTTCTTCCGGCGGTGGATCACGTTAATCGCATAGCCGACGAGCATGGCCAAGACGATGACGATAAAGCCAATCAGGGGGTTGTCGTTCATGGGGTCCTCCTATTTTCCGAGCGGGGAGAATTCGTCGACGATGAGATCGAGGCATTGCGGAAGCGCGCGGGCACCAAAGACGCCCGAGTTGCTGGAGATGATCTCGCCATCGAACTGCATGCCCAGCGACGGCGTGCAGGTGATCTTGGCTTCCTTGGTCTGGATGATCTTGAACTGCGGACGGCCGAGCACCTTGCCGGCGGGGTCGAGTGCGGCGGTGATCACGGTGGGCAGGAGCTGGACGGTTTTTACGGGCTCGATGACCGCGATGTCGACCATGCCGTCGTTCATGCGGCAATCGGGGAACAGGTTGATGTCGTTTTGAATGACCGAGGTGTTGCCGGCCATGCAGCAGATGCCATCGAGCTCCTCGACAATGCCGTCATGCTCAATCGTAAAATGCGCCACCGTGGGGTTGGGTGTGGCGAGCGCCGACAGGAAATAGGCGATCTCGCCGATGTCGTTTTTGGCGGGGGCGGCCTTCATCATGATCTCGGCGTCGAAGCCCGAGCCGGCGATGATGATAAAGCCGTGGCGCTTCTCGTTGCCGTTCTCGTCGAGCCAAAAGAGCTCGCCCATGTCCACTTTGACCGTGCGACCGGCGCGGCAAGCCTTGGCAAGCGCCGCTGCCTCGGGGGCATTACCGATGTTGTTAAAGAACAGGCAGGCTGTGCCGGAGGGGAAGACGAGCGTGGGGACACCGCACCCGCGCATCTGGTCGAGCACGTTGGAGACGGTGCCGTCGCCGCCCGAAACGACCACGCGATCAAACTCGCGCACGTCTGCCACGGCGTCCTCGGGTTCCATGCCATCGCCGATAAAGCGCATCACGACCTCGTCGCCGCCCTGCGCGAGGGCGTGCGTGAACGCGTAGATTTCATCTGAGCTGGGGCCCGATGCCGGGTTGTGGATGATAAGGCAGCGCATACTTACGTTCCCGTTCTGTGACTAACCGAGTATAGTTGTAGGGCAATGCCGATATCCTACCCGTGTTTTTCGGGCCTAACCTTATTCGATGGGTTGATATGTACATTTCCACACATCAGGCTCTGCTCGACTTTTGCCAGCGCGCCCGTGAGTTTGACGCGATTGCCGTCGATACCGAGTTTTTGCGCGAGCGCACGTTCCACCCGCGCCTGTGCTTGGTTCAGATTGCCACCCCTGCCGAGAGCGTCGCGGTCGATCCTTTGGTGATCGACGACCTGTCGCCGCTTGCCGAGCTTATGGCCGACGAGAGCGTGACTAAGGTCTTCCACGCCTGCTCGCAGGATATGGAGGTCATGCTCCATACCGTGGGCGTGCTGCCGCGTCCCATTTTTGACACGCAGGTGGCCGCCGCCTTTTTGGGCGAGCGCCAGCAGATTTCCTACGGCGCGCTCGTGCAGACGTTTTGTGGCGTCTCATTGCCCAAGACCGAGTCGCTGACCGACTGGTCGCGCCGCCCGCTGACTGATAAGCAGGTCGAGTACGCGATCGATGACGTCAAGTACCTGATTGTCGCCTATACCGAGATGATGAGTCGCCTGCGCGAGCTGGGCCGGGTGGACTGGGTGCTCGACGAGTTGCGTCCGCTGGCCGACGAGTCGCACTACCGCGCCGACCGCCATGAGGCATTCCGCAAGGTCAAGCGCATCAACTCGTGTAGCCGCCATCAGCTGGGTATCGCGCGCGAGCTTGCCGCTTGGCGCGAGGACCGCGCCGAGCGCCGCAACATCCCGCGCAAGTGGGTCATGTCCGACGATACGCTGCTGGCCCTGGTTAAACGTAATCCCGTTCGTGTTGAGGAGTTCCGCAGCATTCGCGGTACCGACCAGCTGGGGGAGCGCGACGTGGACGGCGCGCTCATGGCCATTAAGCGCGGTGCGAGCTGCCCACACGATCGCCTGCCGCTCATGGTGCGCGGGCACCGTCAGATTTCGCCGGAGTTGGAGAGCGTGACGGACCTGATGTATGCGCTCATTCGCCTGGTTGCCGAGCGCTCGGGCGTGGCGACCTCGGTCATTGCCTCGCGCGATGACCTGGCCGACTATATTGAGCATCCCGAGCAGAGCCCCCTGCGCGAAGGCTGGCGCTTTGAGCTCGTGGGCTCGCGCCTGGACGATCTGCTCTCGGGCAACATGGGACTCACCGTGAAGGACGGAAAGATTGAGTTGTTATAGGGAAGCCTAGTCGGCTGAGTGGGTAGAATGCCTCCAACGTGTAACTCGATTCGGAGGAATTCGCATGCCTTATTACTATGGATATGGCTTTGGCATTGACCCGCTGTACCTGCTGGTTGTTCTTGTCTGCACGGTGCTTGGCCTTGCCGCGCAGAGCTATATCAACTCGACGTACAAGACGTGGTCTAAGGTTCGCTCGGACGGCGATACGGGTGCCACGGTCGCTCGCCGCATGCTCGACGCCAACGGTTGTAGCGCCGTGGGCATCAAGGGCGTTGCCGGCGAGCTCACCGATCATTACAACCCGCAGGACAACAACCTGTATCTGTCGGATGCCAACCGTTCGGGCGGGTCGGTCGCAAGTGTTGCCGTCGCCTGCCACGAGGCGGGCCATGCCGCCCAGCGCCAAAGCGGTTACGCCATGATGAAGGTACGTACCGCTTTGGTCCCCGTCGTCAACTTTACCCAGAACACCTGGACGATCGTGCTGCTCATGGGCCTGTTCATGAACATCGCGGGGCTCACGACCCTCGCGCTGGTCTTCTTCTCGTTTAGCGTGCTGTTCCAGCTGGTTACGCTGCCGGTCGAGATCGATGCCAGTCGCCGCGCCGTGGCGTATATCGAACAGTCGGGCATGAGTTCCAAGCAGGTCAACGGCGCCAAGAAGGTGCTGACGGCAGCCGCGCTTACCTATGTGGCCGCAGCGCTCACTTCGATCATTCAACTGCTCTACCTGATGGCTCGCTACAACAGAAATTCCAACCGATAACAAATAGGATGATGGCTCGCTACAACAGAAATTCCAACCGATAACAAATAGGACAGGCAGGCGCCGCGGGGATTCGTGTCCTCGCGGCGCTGTACTATGTGTTGGACTTAAATTTGCACGGGGCCGGAGCCCTTGTGCACGATGACGAAAGGGGGCTGCGTGGCAGGCTGGAACCTAACCGGCAATGCCGTTTCCGCCGAGTTCGACGGTTCGGACGATCAGGAGCGCAAAGAGCTTAGCGTGAGCCAAGCGGTGGAGATCGCCGCCGGCGCGCTCGATGCCATTCCGCAGCTGAGCGTTTTGGGCGAGGTCACGGGTTTTCGTGGTCCCAATGCCCGAAGCGGCCACTGCTACTTCCAAATCAAGGACGACTCGGCGGCCGTCGACTGCATCATCTGGAAGGGCGCCTACCTTAAGCGCACCTTCGATCTGCGCGACGGCATGCAGGTGAGCTTTAAGGGCAGCTTCAACCTTTACAAGCCCACGGGTCGTATGAGCTTTGTCGCTCGCTCATTCTCGCTGGCGGGGGAGGGTCTGCTGCGTCAACAAGTGGCGCAACTGGCCGAAAAGCTGCGTCGCGAGGGCCTGATGGACGAGGCGCGCAAACGTCACATTCCGGTGTTTTGCTCGCGTGTGGCGGTCGTCACCTCGCTTTCGGGCGCCGTAATCGACGACGTCAAGCGTACGCTGCGCCGTCGCAACCCGCTCGTCGAGCTTGTCTGCGTGGGCGCAAAGGTCCAGGGCGAGGGTGCACCGGCAGAGCTTATTGAAGGCTTGCGCCGCGCCGCTGCCATTACACCGGCGCCCGATTGCATTTTGCTCGTGCGTGGCGGCGGTTCCTTTGAGGACCTCATGACCTTTAACGACGAGGAGCTTGCCCGCGCGGTGGCAGCCTGTCCCGTGCCTGTGGTGACGGGCATTGGGCATGAGCCCGATACCTCGATCTGCGACATGGTGAGCGACCGTCGCGCCTCCACGCCAACGGCAGCGGCAGAATCGGTGGCGCCGGCTATGACGGAGCTGGCCGATGTGCTCGAGACACGTCATCAGCGTCTGAGTGCTGCGATGGCATCGATGATCGGGTCAGATCAGGTCGATCTGGAAATGCTCGACCAGCGCGGTCGTCGTGCCTGGGACACCTATACGGCTCGTCTGGGCGACGCGCTCGATGCGGCCGCGTGCCGCCCGTGCCTCAACGATCCAACGTTTATGGTCGAGCGTCGCGAGTCCGAGCTTGCCCTGACGGCCGATCGTCTGTCCGGCGCCATAACGCGTTCGGTTGGGGCCTTCCGCTCCAACTTCGAGCGTCTGCCCGAGCGCTTGATCGCAAGCACCTCGGGGCTCGATGGCAAGCGCCATGCGCTCACGCTCGCGAGCTCCCGTCTGGAGCATCAGGGGCGCACGATGCTCAGCAAACCCGCGTCCGATCTGGGCCGAGCTGCCGCGTCGCTCGATGCCCTGTCGCCGCTTAAGGTACTTGCCCGCGGTTACTCCATCGCGTACAGCGATGATGGCGTGGCTACGAACGCCAAGACCTTTAAGCCCGGCGACGCCATTCGCGTGCGCATGGCGGACGGTAACGTGTCGGCAACCGTCAACGCGGTCGAGTAGGCCGCGTTTCATAGCGATAAACCTTTAGGAAAGGAAACAGATATGGCAGAGAAGACCCCGGTCGAGCAGCTTACGTACAAGCAGGCCTCGCAGGAGCTGGAGCTCATCATCCGCAGCCTGGAGTCGGGCGACATGGAGCTCGAGGAGTCGCTCGAGAGCTACACCCGCGGCGTCGAGCTCCTCAAGAGCCTACGCACCCGCCTGTCCGATGCCGAGCAGAAGGTCTCGGTGCTCCTTAAGGACGTCGACGGCAACGACGTGCTCGCCGACGGCGAGGCCGCCAACACCGACGACAACCTTTCATTCTAACCATCTCGCAGCCTACTTTGGGGTAGTCTTTTGGGACGGGGCTTTTTTGACTACCCTTGCGCGACGGCTTGCCAAGTGTTTGCGCTTGCGAAAAAGTAGTCAAAAAAGCCCCGTCCCAAAAAGACTACCTTGGTCTGTGAGAAAGGAACCAACCATGTGTGATTGCATCTTCTGCAAAATTGCCAACCACGAGATCCCCTCGACCGTTGTCTATGAGGACGATCAGGTCATCGCCTTCGACGACCTCAACCCCCAGGCACCGGTCCACACGCTCGTGATTCCCAAGAAGCACTACAGCGACATCGCCGACAACGTGCCTGCCGAGACCATGGGCGCCATGGCTCACGCCATCCAGGAGGTCGCCAAGGCCAAGGGTCTGGAGGACGGCTTCCGCGTCATCTCCAACAAGGGCGTCAACGCCGGCCAGACCGTCATGCACTTCCACATGCATGTCCTCGGCGGCAAGAACCTGGGCGAGAACCTCATCTGAGGACGCACAGCCCGTCGCCTTGGCTGCCTTTGGAGTAACCTATGCAGCTTTCTCAACTCGAATACCTTCAAGCGGTAGCGAACTACGGCGGCGTGCGCAAAGCGGCTCGCGCCGTTCACGTGAGCCCACAGGCCGTTTCGTCGGCAATCAAAAAGTTGGAATCTGAGTATCAGATTGTTTTGCTCGACCGATCGGCGGGGGAGGCTGTTTTGTCTCCGGCGGGCAGAGAATTTGCGCGTCGTGCACGCGTGATCCTGGCACAAGTCGACGATCTCAAAAAGTACGCTCAATCGGGGAACGGCGGCGTTTCGCCCGACGGCCACTTCCGTCTTTACGCCCCCTGTCTTCACGGGCGGGGGCGTCTTTTTTCCGAAAACTGGTACGACTCGTTTGAAAGCTCGCACCCCCAGATTCACCTTGATGTTTGGCATCAGCCAACGGCCACATGCTTTGAATCACTTGTGCTTGGCATTTCGGATGCGGCCATCTCATTTGAGGAACCAAGGGATAGTGTCCTTTCTTCGAAATACTTGGGTGAAAAGGAGCTCAAGGTTCTTTCGTGCCCAGCGGGTCATCGATCTGTGGGTGCTATGACCGTTCGTGAGTTACTGGGCGGCAGGTTAGCTGTTCCCATTAATTTGTCGCCCTGTCTCAATGCAATCAATCAATCAATGTCCCGAAGCTCAGCTGGTTAATTTCCGTTTCCGCGACGTCGAATACGGAAACAGGGCGCAGACTGAGTTTCTTCAAGCCGGGGGATTGATATTGGGTTTTTCTGGCTCTTCTCTCGCATCGGATGGATCGGAAGTGAGCGAGTGCTCCATTGAAGCCTCACATGACGTAGCCTTGCCCATCTACTTTTGCTATCGACAAAATGCCTGGACCGATCGACACCAGACGGTATTTCTTCACCTATTGCGTTATCTCGCTTCGTGAGGTCATTTGGCCTCGTGGCGTCAAGTGAATGTTGACGCCTTGTAACACATGGCTGACGGCTCTGCCCTCATGCTTTTCCAAGATTTCGGTTTGGGTTATTGGCTCTTGGAGGGCGGAGCATGAACAATCGTACGATTTTGCTTTATATGACGTTCGTTTTTCTGTCGAACTTCAGCACCATTTTGTATTTTCTGACGGTTTACCTTGAATTCGTCGGATTCTCGATGGTGGCGATTTCTAGCATGATGATTGCATATCAAGTGAGCAAGTTCATCCTTGAAGTTCCCACTGGCTATATTGCCGATAGGTTTGGACGAAAGACAAGTGGTCTCGTTGGCGTCGTGGGGATGCTTGGATACTATGTCGCCCTGCTTCTCGTCCGTTCTCCTCTGCTTTTAATCGGCGCGTTTGCTCTCAAAGGTTTTGCCGTTGCATGTATGAGCGGATCCATAGAAGCGATTTACATTGACAGCGTCTCTCAGGACCAGCTCGTAAGACTTAATGTCGTTGAGCGATTCATCTTCTATGCGTCTTATGCCCTCTCCGCTTGTGTGGGCGGTTTCATTTCGTCCGCTGGCGCGTATCTCATTGGGCTTTCGGTCGATATCATCGCAATGGTGCTGACATTGGTTGTCGTTGTCTGTATTCCTGAGGTGAGAAGAGAGGGCACCGCGGTGACACCTGAGCATGGAATTAGCCCGAAGATGATCGGTGCTGCTATTGCGGGTAATGGCATTCTTCGGTCAGCGTTCATCATGGACTGTTCTCAAGCATTTGCTTTTGTCGCCCTGGAAGACTTTTTCTCACTGTTGCTTGCGGGTCGCGGAATGAATGCCGTCGCTTCGGGTGTGATCATTGCGGTCCAGCTCCTTGCCTCGGCCTCCATGGGGCTTATTGTGCCCAGTGTGATTGCTCATGTCGACAAGGGCCGTTTTGCGCGTATTTGCGGCATCGTGCGCCTTTCCCTGACTGCTCTATTTTTGATTCCCTTTACTCCGGTCTATTTGCTGCCCGTGTTCTATGTGTTGCAGACGGTCGCCTACTCGTTATTTGCTCCAATTAAATACTCAATTTTTCAAAATGCTGTCGATTCATCGATGCGCTGTTCACTGATTTCGGTTCAAAGCCAGATGGTGGCGGTGGGTGCTGTTCTTTTCTATCTGCTCAACTCTGTGCTGAGCAGCATCGCGGGCATTCGAGTCATATTGCTTGTAGCGCTCGGGATATCTTCTTTGGTGTATATCCCCGCGCTCTTTCGTCTTACAAGTCAAAGGCCATGAGTATTTGGGCACCGATAACTTATATATCAACGCAATAAACCCGAGCGTGAGGGCGTTTGGGTTTATTATTGAAGCGTATGTAACCTGGCGGCGCCACACCGCCTGTTAGTAGGGAGACACATGAACGTTCTGGTCGTCAACGCAGGATCTTCGACCCTTAAGTATCAGGTCATCGATACCAAGTCCCACAAGGTGTCCGCAAAGGGCTCCTGCGAGCGCGTCTGCTTTACCGGCGGTACCTTCACCCACGCTGCAAACGGTTCCAAGAAGGTGACCGAGAACATCGAGTTCCCCGATCACAAGGTCGCCATCGAGGTCGTTCTGAAGGACCTCGAGGCCAACGGCGTCAAGATCGAGGGCATCGGCCACCGTATCGTTCAGGGCGGTTGGTACTTCGGCGATTCCTCCCTCGTCGACGAGGACGTCCTCGCCAAGATCCGCGAGGTCGCTCCGCTCGCCCCGCTGCACAACAACCCCGAGGCCAACGTTATCGAGTACTGCCTGGAGCAGTATCCCGACCTGCCCAACGTCACGGTCTACGACACTGCTTTCCACTTCAATATGCCCGAGGTCGCCAAGACCTACGCCCTGCCCAAAGACGTCTGCGACAAGCTGCACATCCGTAAGTACGGCGCCCACGGCACCAGCTACCGCTACATCTCCAAGAAGGTTGCCGAGATGACCAACGGCGAGGCTCGCAAGGTCGTCGTGTGCCACATCGGTTCCGGTGCTTCCCTGTGCGCCATCGAGGACGGCAAGTGCATGGACACCACCATGGGCTTGACCCCGCTCGACGGTGTCATGATGGGCACCCGCTGCGGCTCCATCGACCCTGCTACCGTGTGCTACCTGCAGCGCGAAGGCGGCTACACCTTCGACGAGGTCGACGAGATGATGAACAAGAAGTCCGGCCTTTTGGCTGTGACCGGCGGCAAGACCAACGACTGCCGCAACGTTGAGGAGCTCGCCGCTGCCGGCGACCCCGAGGCCCAGCTCGCCTTCGACATGTTCGTCTACAAGATTGCCGCCAAGGCCGCCGAGATGGCCACTTCCATGTGCGGCATGGACACCCTGGTCTTTACCGCCGGCATCGGCGAGCACGCTCCGGCCGTTCGCGCTGGCGTGGCCGACCGTCTGGCCTTTATGGGCGTCAAGATGGACCATGCCCGCAACGCCCTGCGCGGCGACGGCGCTTGGTGCCTGTCCGCCAAGGATTCCAAGGTCAAGATCTTCGTCATCCCCACGGATGAGGAGTTCATGATCGCCTCCGACGTCGAGCGCATCGTCAGCGGCAAGTAATTGATGCAAGGGGAGGGGACTGGATGGCCTTGTGCCGTTCAGCCCCCTTTTATGCTCTTTGGGCGAAGAGCTTAATAGATATTTATTGAATTCTGATAACTTCTTATTAAAGGTACGGCCGTCTTATAGGTTTGCCGACCGTACTGTAATCACGAAGGAGTCTCATGAACGTACTTGTTGTCAACGCCGGCAGCTCAAGCCTTAAATATCAGCTTCTGGATACCGATACCCGCGAGGTTTTCGCCAAGGGCAACTGCGAGCGTATCGGCTCGGACATGGGTATCTTTGGCCACTCCGAGAACGGTGGCGCCAAGCAGACCGAGGAGGTTCCCTTCCCCGATCATCGCTCTGCTATCGCTCGCGTGCTCGAGGAGCTCGAGAAGACCGACTTTACGATCGATGGCATTGGGCATCGTATCGTTCAGGGCGGCTGGCACTTCGATGATTCCGCAGTTGTTGACGACGAGGTCATGGCTAAGATCCTTGAGGTGGCCCCGCTCGCCCCGCTGCACAATTACGGCGAGGCCGCAGCAATCGAGTATTGCCGCGAGAAGTATCCGGAGCTGCCCAACGTCGCCGTCTTCGATACCTCGTTCCACATGACCATGCCCGAGGTCGCCTACACCTACGCGCTGCCCAAGGACGTGTGCGACAAGTACCACGTGCGAAAGTACGGTGCCCACGGTACGAGCCACCGCTACGAGTGGATGATGGCAAAGGAGATTCTGGGCTCGTGCTGCCACCGTCTGCTTTCGTGCCATCTGGGCAACGGCGCTTCGCTCGCCGCCATTGAGGACGGCGTTTGCCGCGACACCACGATGGGGCTCACGCCGCTCGACGGCCTGATGATGGGCACCCGTTGTGGTTCCATTGACCCTGCCACCGTGTGCTACCTCCAGCGCGAGGGCGGCTACAGCTACCAGGAAGTCGACGACATGATGAACAAGCAGTCTGGTCTGCTTGCCATCTCGGGCATCTCCAACGACGCCCGCGACATCCGTACACGCGCCTCCGAGGGCGACGAGCGCTGCCTGCTCGCCTTCGATATGTTCGCCTACAAGGCTATGCAGCAGGCCGGTTCCATGATTGCCTCTATGGCGGGCGTGGATACCATCACCTTTACCGCCGGCATCGGCGAGAACGACTGGTCGATCCGCAAGGCCTTCTGCGACTGCTTCGAGTGGCTGGGCGTGCGCATCGACAACAACAGGAACCGCGAGGCCGTGGGTAACGGCCCGCAGGTCATCAGCGCCGCCGGCTCTTCCGTCACGGTCATGGTCATCCCCACCGACGAGGAATACATGATCGCCCACGACGTCGAGCGTCTGACCAAGAACAGCTAACGCATTCGTCTGTAATTGAAAAAGGCCTCCAGAGCAACAGCTCCGGAGGCCTTTTTGCTAGCAAGCGGAAATCCGAGTCCCAAAGTGATTGCCACCAGCAACGCCTGCGCTCCCAGCAACGACACCCATCCGTTCAGATTTTCAGCCCCAATTCGTAGCCAAGCCGCCGTCCACTCCAGATTCCCTGAGCACCACGTAGCGGCAGGGACCCTACAGGGTAAAGCTCTGAAAACAATCCGCAAGGCGCGAGAAGCCCCGCCGCACGTAGTGCGCAGCGGGGCTTCTCGCATGCCTGAGGACGTTTTCAGAGCTTTACCCTGTAGGGTCCCGAGCGGATCAGTACGCTACTCAGCCATCTGAGCCTGGACGGCGGTGATGGCCACGACACCCACGATGTCGTCGGCAGAGCAGCCGCGCGACAGGTCGTTGACCGGTTTGGCGATGCCCTGCAGGATGGGGCCGTAGGCGTCAGCGCCAGCGAAGCGCTGGACCAGCTTGTAGCCGATGTTGCCAGCCTCGAGGTCGGGGAACACGAGCACGTTGGCCTTACCGGCGACGGAGGAGCCGGGAGCCTTGAGCTGGGCGACGGTGGGGACGATAGCGGCATCGAGCTGCAGGTCGCCGTCGATGGCGAGCTCGGGAGCCTTCTCCTTGCAGAACTTCACAGCCTCCTGGACCTTCTTGGCGACCTCGCCACCGGCGGAGCCCATGGTGGAGTAGGAGAGCATGGCCACGTGCGGCTCAACATTGCCCATGAAGGTGGACCAGGAGTGAGCGGAGGCGATGGCGATCTCGGAGAGCTCGTCGGAGGACGGGTTGATGTTGAGGCCGCAGTCGGCGAAGATCAGCGTGCCGTCGGTGCCGAACTGCGGGGTGTCGGTGCACATCACGAAGAAGGCCGAGACCAGCTTGGTGCCCGGGGCGGTCTTGAGGATCTGCAGCGCGGGGCGCAGGGTGTCGGCGGTGGAGTGGCAGGCGCCAGAGACCAGGCCATCGGCGTCGCCCATCTTGACCATCATGGTGCCAAAGTAGGTGGCGTCCATCACCTGGGCTCGAGCCTGCTCGATGGTAACGCCCTTCTTGGCGCGGAGCTCGGCAAACTTCTGCGCGTACTCCTCGTGCTTCTCGGCATTGCGCGGGTCGATGACGGTAGCGCCGGGAACGTCGATCTCGTCGGGGTTGCCCAGGATGACGATCTTTGCCAGGCCCTCCTCGATGATCTTGGTGGCCGCGACGATGGTGCGCGGGTCCTCGCCCTCGGGCAGGACGATGGTCTTAAGGTCGGCCTTGGCGGCAGACTTCATACGGTTTAGGAAATCGCTCATGTTACTCCTTACAAGCGTTTCGCTAAGCTCCAGGCGCCCGGCTGTTCACGAATAAACCCGCTGCTAGCGGGTTTACCTTTCAATAATGTACGCCGCGGTGCTTGAGCTTTCCTTGTGTGGCAAGCTCATTATAGGACGCATTAGCGCTATAATCGCTCTGATAAATATGTCTCGAAGAATGTTCGAGAAAAGCCCAGCTAACGAGCCCGTGGCTTTTGACAAGGAGTATCGATGCAGATTACCTCAGGCCTGCCTGAAGGCTTTAACGCCGGCGCGTACGACATGATTGTCGTCGGTGCTGGATATGCCGGTGCCGTTTGCGCCCGCCGTCTTGCGGAGACCATCGGCTATCGTGTTGCCGTTTTGGAGCGCCGTAGCCACATTGCGGGCAATGCCTATGACTGCACTGACGAGGCGGGAATCCTGGTCCACGAGTATGGTCCGCACATCTACCATACCTTTAACGAGCGCGTGCATAACTTCCTGTCGCGCTTTACCAAGTGGACGGACTACCAGCACAAGGTGCTCGCCAACATCAACGGTACCCTTATGCCCGTGCCCTTTAACCATGCGAGCCTCAAGCTTGCCTTTGGCGATGAGCGCGGCGAGGAACTGTACCAAAAGCTCGTGGAGACCTTTGGCAAGGACGTCAAGGTGCCCATCATGGAGCTGCGCAAGAAGAACGACCCGGATCTTGCCGAGGTCGCCGATTACGTCTACGAGAACGTCTTTTTGCATTACACCATGAAGCAGTGGGGCCAGACGCCCGATCAGATCGACCCCTCGATCACCGGCCGCGTTCCCGTCTTTGTGGGCGATGACGATCGCTACTTCCCGCAGGCTCCTTTCCAGGGCATGCCGCAGGACGGCTATACCGCGCTGTTCGAGCATATGCTCGACCACGATCTGATTGATGTGTTCTGCGACGTGGACGCCCGTGACCTCTTTGAAATCGACGAGACCACCGTCAAGATTGACGGCAAGGTCTATGGTGGTGAGATCGTCTACACCGGTCCGCTCGACGAGCTGTTCAACCTCGACCTGGGCGCGCTGCCGTACCGCACGCTCGATATGAAGTTCGAGACGCTCGATATGGATCAGTTCCAGCCCGTGGGCACCGTTAACTACACCACGAGTGAGGACTTCACGCGTATCACCGAGTTTAAGAACATGACCGGTCAGGTCCTGTCTGGCAAGACCACCATCATGAAGGA
>CALKBP010000014.1:0-76299 GCA_937989885.1 uncultured Collinsella sp. | reverse complement strand
ATATAAAAAAAGAAACATATAACAGCCAAGATGGAGAGGGTGGCTATGTTATCCTTCTCAGACGGGTGAAATCTTGGGTTTTGGGTTGTAGTTCCAAGGTGGACAAACGTTTTTCCTGCACCAACGTGTGGTGAAGAACGGAAGAAGCCGGTAGTGCAAGCCGAAAATTCAAGAATTCAATAAGCAGCGGTGTGAGAGAGCGCCGCATTACACGTAACTAGGAGCGTGGTTACACAATGCAGGAGGCATGGGAAGGCTTCAAGGAAGGTATCTGGACGGGAGAGGTTGACGTCCGAGACTTCATCCAGAAGAACTACACCCCCTACGAGGGCGACGAGTCGTTCCTCGTAGGTCCGACCGAGCGTACCAAGGAGCTGTGGGGCGAGGTTCTCGACCTGCTGCTTAAGGAGCGCGAGCAGGGCGGTGTCCTCGATATGGACACCAAGACCGTCACGGGTATCGTGAGCCACCCCGCTGGCTACATCGATAATGCCCATCGCGACAAGGAGACCATTGTTGGCCTCCAGACCGACAAGCCGCTCAAGCGCGCTCTGCACGTCAACGGTGGTATCCGCATCGCTTGCCAGGCTGCCAGCCAGCACGGCTACAAGGTCGACGAGAACGTTGTCGAGCGCTACACCTTCGAGCGCAAGACCCACAACGCTGGCGTCTTCGATGTCTACACCCCCGAGATGCGTGCTTGCCGCTCGGCTCACATCATCACCGGTCTGCCCGATGGCTATGGCCGCGGCCGCATCATCGGCGACTACCGTCGTGTTGCCCTGTACGGCGTCGACTACCTGATCAAGGACAAGGAGGCCCAGAAGGCTTCCACTCCGACGGTCATGACCGCCGACAACATCCGCGATCGCGAGGAGCTGCAGGAGCAGATCCGCGCCCTCGGCGAGCTCAAGATGATGGCCGAGACCTATGGTTTCGATATTTCCAACCCTGCTACCAACACGCAGGAGGCCATCCAGTGGATGTACTTCGCCTACCTCGCTGCCGTCAAGGAGCAGAACGGCGCCGCTATGTCCATCGGCCGTACCTCCACGTTCATCGACATCTACGCTGAGCGCGACCTTGCCAACGGTACCTTCACCGAGGAGCAGATCCAGGAGTTCGTGGATCACTTCATCATGAAGCTCCGCATGGTCAAGTTTGCCCGTACCCCCGAGTACCAGGCCCTGTTTACTGGCGATCCGCAGTGGGTCACCGAGTCCATCGGCGGCATGGGTGTTGACGGCCGTACGCTCGTTACCAAGATGAGCTACCGCTACTTGCACACGCTCGAGAACATGGGCACCAGCCCCGAGCCCAACATGACCGTTCTGTGGTCGACCCGTCTGCCCGAGAACTTCAAGAAGTTCTGCGCCAAGACTTCTGTCGCCAGCTCCTCGATTCAGTACGAGAACGACGACCTCATGCGCGTTTACCACGGCGACGACTACGGCATCGCCTGCTGCGTGTCCTCCATGCGCATTGGCAAGGAGATGCAGTTCTTCGGCGCCCGCGCCAACCTGGCCAAGTGCCTGCTCTACGCACTCAACGGCGGTGTTGACGAGGTCTCCAAGAAGCAGGTCGGCCCCAAATATCGCGCCGTCGAGGGCGATACGCTCGATTACGATGACGTTGTGGCCAAGTACAACGACATGATGAAGTGGCTCGCTGGCGTGTATGTCAACTCGCTGAACATCATTCACTACATGCACGACAAGTATTGCTACGAGCGCATCCAGATGGCTCTGCACGACAAGCACGTGCACCGCTGGTTCGCTACGGGCATCGCTGGCCTTTCCGTCGTGGCTGACTCCCTGTCCGCCATCAAGTACGCCAAGGTTCACCCCGTCCGCGACGAGAATGGCATCATCGTCGACTTCGAGACCGAGGGCGAGTTCCCCAAGTACGGTAACGACGACGACCGCGTCGACCAGATCGCTCACGACGTTGTGCACCAGTTCATGGAGTACATCCGCATGAACGACACCTACCGCAACTCCGTGCCCACGACCTCGGTTCTGACCATTACCTCCAACGTCGTGTACGGTAAGAAGACCGGCTCCACGCCCGACGGCCGCAAGGCTGGCCAGCCGTTCGCCCCGGGTGCTAACCCCATGCACAAGCGCGATAGCCATGGCGCCATCGCTTCGCTGTCTTCGGTTTCCAAGCTCCCGTTCCGCGATGCTCAGGACGGCATCTCCAACACCTTCTCCATCATCCCGAGTGCGCTCGGTAAGGAGGACCAGGTGTTCTTTGGCGATATCGACCTTGATCAGCTGGGCGAGTAACTATTGTTAGTGCTATACTAACAATAACGATTACTGATTAGCGCGCCGGTTTCGGCCGGCGCCTATCGATCGAAGGAGACACATTATGAAGGTTTCTGAAGTTTCCGAGACTCAGGCCGATAACCTGGTCCACATGCTCGACGCTTACGCCGAGAAGGGTGGCCACCACCTGAACATCAACGTCTTCAACCGTGAGACGCTGCTCGACGCTCAGGCTCACCCCGAGAAGTACCCGCAGCTGACCATCCGCGTTTCCGGCTATGCCGTGAACTTCCACACGCTCACCAAGGAGCAGCAGGACGAGGTCATTGCGCGTACCTTCCACGACAAGTTCTAAAGGGGTTTAACTCCCGCAGGATCGCCGGGCCGCTTTGGGTTACTTTCCAAAACGTCCTCGGACATGCAAAGGGCTCCGCTGCGCGCTTCGCGCGGCGGAGCCCTTTGCGTCCTGCGGAAATGTTTTGGAAAGTAACCCAAAGCGGCCCGGCGGGGGTCCTGTGTAGTCACCCTTTAGGCGGAACTCTCCTAATTATTTGGATGAGTCGTTTACTTACTTGTGCTGTTACCGTCTTCCCGCTGTTGTTGGGGTATGCTTTGTTCGTATGTAAACGTTTGACATGTTGATGGGGGAGGGTGCTATGGCTCGCGAGAGTGCTCGTTCTAAAGATACGGCTAAGCCTGGCATCAAGGAAGTTGCAGCGGTGGCGGGGGTTTCGCCTACTACGGTATCTCGCGTGCTTAATAATCGCGGCTACATTAGCCAGGAAACCCGCGATAAAGTCCATGCGGCGATGGAGCGCATCAATTACACGCCCAACGATATCGCCCGTGCCATGCTCAACGGTCGCCTGAACCTTATCGGCATGATTGTTCCCTTTGTGAGCAGCCCGTTCCATGCTCAGGTTGTGCAGGCGGTCGAGCGCACGTTAGCGGAAAACGGCTTTAAGATGTTGCTGTGCAACAGCGCCAATCGACCCGATCTTGAGCGTTCCTATATTGACATGCTCCGCCGCAATATGGTCGACGGCGTCATCGTCAACTCCCTCAATATCGGTGCCGAGGCATATGCCGAGATGGGCTTGAGCCTGGTTGGCATCGACTGCGATCTTGGCGAGGGCTCTGTCCAGATTGCAAGTGACAGCTATGGCATTGGCGAGCTCGCCACGCGCCGTCTGATTGATGACGGCTGCAGGCGTATCCTGTGCCTGCGCAGCAATAGCCGCATGCGCATGCCTGCCAATAAGCGTACCGATGCCTACCTCGATGTTGTTGAGCAGGCCGGTTTATCCGCGCTTGTCCGTGAGGTTGAGTTCGTTAAGCCCGACGACGAAAAGGGCGCGGTCGTTGCGAAGATCCTCGATGAGAACCCCGATATTGACGGCATCTTTGCGGGAGACGATACGATGGCGGCCATCTGTCTCAACGTGATGAAGCAGCGTGGCTTGAGCGCTCCAGACGATATTAAGGTCGTGGGCGCGGATGGTGCCCGCCGAACTATGACGTTTATGCCTGACTTAACAACCGTACGTCAAGATATCGATCGCATCGGAGAGCTCGCGGCGCAATCCATCATCGCTCTTATTAACGGCGATAATCCCGAATCGAATATCAAGCTCCCCGTTGAACTCATTGAGGGCAAAACCGCGTAGTTCATCCCGTGCGAAAAGAATTCCTCAAACGCCTCTGATGACCGTTCGCCGGCATATGTCAACCGTTTACCGACGACTGGAACTGCGAAAAGACGTATTGATATGAAAACGATTGACATATCTTGCCATTGTACCGAGTTAGCATGTCGTGGAAAGGAAGTCTCGGATGCACAAGGTGTATTACCAGCCTGAGGGAATTTGGGTAGGCGACATCATGCCGTACGGCGAGGACGGCACGTTCTATCTCTATCATCAGCGTGACACGCGTAACCCCGAACCTTTCGGAGAGCCGTTTGGCTGGGCACTCGCTACGACCAAGGATTTCGTCAACTACAAGGACTTTGGCGAGAGCCTTGAGCGTGGCGGCGACGAGGAAGTCGACCAGTACATTTATGCCGGCACGGTGTTTAAGGTGGGCGACAAGTACCATGCGCTCTACACTGGTTGCAATCGCGATAAGGTCCGCGCACGTTTGATGAAGCAGGTTCTTCTTCACGCAACGAGCGACGACGCCGTCAAGTGGGAGAAGAACATCGCCGAGACGCTGCTTCCGCCCCAGGAGGGCTACGACGACCGCAACTGGCGCGATCCCTTTGTGCTTTGGGATGAGGAGAACGAAGAGTACATGCTCATCCTCGGCACACGTGTGGGCGAGGACAAGCGTCTGATGACCGGTCGTCTGGTCAAGTTCACCTCCAAGGACCTGACCAACTGGGAGTTCCAGGGCGACTGGTGGAACCCGGGCCTGTACACCATGTTCGAGATGCCTGATCTCTTTAAGATGGGCGACTGGTGGTACCTCGTCTTTTCCGAGTACAGCGACGGCAACAAGACCCGTTACCGCATGTCCAAGTCCATCAACGGTCCTTGGATTACCCCCGCTGACGACTCCTTCGACGGCCGCGCGTACTACGCCGCTCGCACCGCATTCGATGGCGAGCGCCGCGTTCTCTTTGGTTGGGTTCCTACGCGTGACGAGGGCGGTGACCCCAGCTCTTACCTGTGGGGTGGCACTTTTATGCCCCTCGAGATCGTTCAGCGTGCCGACGGAACGCTCGGCACCAAGCTCCCCGACAGCATGCTTGGCGCCTTTGGCGAGGCTAAGGCAGTCGAGACCTTTGAGCTTTCCTGCGAGTCGGGCAAGGTCGAGCAGGTGCTCGCCGCAGATGCCGGCTCCACCTACTTGCTCGATGCCGACATTGAGCTCGGCGGTAACGCTGCCGGCTTCTCGGTCAAGTTCGCCGAGGACGCCGAGACCGGTCTTGCCTATGAGTTCCGCGCCAACCTGCGCGAGGGCAAGCTCGAGTTCACGCCGGCTCCCCAGTACCCGTGGTTCCAGGTCAACAACATGGGCCTCGAGCGTCCGTTGTTCTTTAAGGGCGAGGGCACTCACCATGTGCGTCTGGTCGTCGACGACGACATCGCGACCATCTTTGTCGATGACGTTGCGCTCAACGCTCGCTTCTGCAACAAGCAAGGCCAGGGTGTGGCGCTTACCGTCACCGACGGTGCGCTCAAGTGCGCAAACGCAACGATCGCGTCTCTGTAGCGGCAACGAACCGTTTTAT
Organism: uncultured Collinsella sp.; assembly: GCA_937989885.1. Classification (GTDB taxonomy): domain Bacteria; phylum Actinomycetota; class Coriobacteriia; order Coriobacteriales; family Coriobacteriaceae; genus Collinsella. Next base: position 70,794 of record CALKBP010000014.1, on the reverse strand, counting down.
GATTTAGAAAAGGAATGGAGAGGAACATGGACTACAAGGCAGTGTCCCAGCAAGTCGTCGACAACGTCGGCGGACTGGAGAACATCGAGGGCGCCACGCATTGCGTGACCCGTCTGCGTCTGGTGCTCAAGGATACGAGCAAATACAACAAGGCCGAGCTCGAGAACATCGATGGCGTCAAGGGCGTGCTGTACAACAGCGGCCAGCTCATGATCATCTTCGGTACCGGTACCGTCAACAAGGTTTACGATGAGTTTATGGCTCTGACGGGCGTTAAGGAGATCAGCGCTTCCGAGGTCAAGGGCGCCGAGGCGGACAAGAAGGGCAAGTTCTTCTCGGTCCTCAAGGTATTCTCGGACATCTTTATCCCCATCATTCCCGCTTTCGTCGGCGCTGCTATCATCATCGGCCTTAAGTCGCTGATCGTTGCCAACGGCCTCTTTGGCATGGAAGGCAGCCTCGCCGATCACAGCGAGTTCCTCAAGAACCTCGCAAGCTTCTTTGCCATTATCGCCACCACGTTCGACTACCTGCCTGTCCTGGTTATGTACAGCGCAGTCAAGCGTTTTGGCGGTAACCCGATCCTGGGCATCCTCGTCGGTATCGTCATGGTTCACCCGAGCCTTATGAACCGCAACACGTTCGTTATGGACCCGACGGGTGCTGAGTACTGGAACTTTGGTCCGCTCTCCATTCCCATGGTTGCTTTCCAGGGCGGCGTATTCCCTGCAATCCTGACTGCCTGGTTTATGGCCAAGGTCGAAAAGATTGCCCAGAAGTACATCCCCGAGGTCGTTTCGTTCGTCTTTGTCCCGACCGTTACCCTGATTCTTGCTAACGTCGCCCTGTTCACCGTGTTCGGCCCGCTCGGCAACCTGATCGGCGATGTCCTCGCCGGCGTAATCGATATCCTGTACAACAGGATGGGCGTCTTTGGTGCCTTTGTCTTCGCCGCGTTCCTGCAGCCGCTTGTCGTTACCGGTACGCATCAGTTCATCCAGGGTATCGAGGCAAACCTTGTTGCCACGACTGGCTTCAACTACATCCAGGCCATCTGGTCGGTTTCCATCATCGCCCAGGGCGGCGGCGCCATCGGCATGTACCTCATTCACAAGAAGCATTCCAAAGAGCGCAACATTTGCATGTCGTCCTTTATCCCGACGCTGGTCGGAATCTCCGAGCCCGCTATCTTTGCTGCAAACATGCGCTACTCGATCATCCCGTTCATCTGCGCATGCATCGGTGCAGGCTGCGGCGGTGCCTTCGTCAAGCTCTTTGAGGTGCGCGCTATCGGTCAGGGTCTGACCGGCGTGCTTGGCCTGCTCATCGTCACGCCCGAGACCCTCGTGTGGTATGTGGCTGGCAATCTCATCGCCTTTATCGTGCCGATCGTCTTGATCTTTGCCTACAACAAGGCAAAGGGCGTGCCGACCACCGATGAAGAGGGCGCTGGCGCTGGCTTCGACGTTAGCTTCTAGTTGAGCCGTTCAGTGTAATCTGAGGATAAGTCCATTTGAGGAAGGGCGTTCGACTCGTGTGAGTCGAGCGTCCTTCCCCATAGACGAGAAAGTCAACGGCGATGTTTAATCAAAAAAATAAGGTGACACGCGCGGACTATGAGCAGTGGCGTGCCGGACAGGATGAGACGGCGGGTCGCATCGCGTCCGACCCCGATAGGCTCCTGTTCCATGTGGAGCCTGAGCTTGGCTGGCTCAACGACCCCAACGGTTTGGTTCAGATTGGTGATACGTATCACATCTATCATCAATACGATCCGTTCGATGCTGCGCATGGCGGTCCAGTGCTTTGGAACCATCTGACGACAAAGGATTTTGTGACGTACGAGAATCACGGCCCCGCACTGTTCCCCGATTCCGATTTGGATTCGAACGGAGCGTATTCTGGTTCTGCCTTTGTACGCGATGGCAAGATTCACTACTTCTATACCGGCAACGTCAAGCATTTTGACCGCGATGATTACGACTACGTGTTGACGGGCCGTGAGCAAAACCAGATTCATATGGTTGCCGAGAATCCCGACGAATTGGGCGAGAAGTGCATAGCTGTTGGACCGGTCAATTACCCCGACGATATCGGTACGCACGTGCGCGACCCCAAGATCCTTGAGCACGATGGTATCTACTACATGGTTCTGGGCGCTCGTACGAAAGACGACCGTGGCTGCGTGCTTGTCTATACCTCGCGCAATCTTGAGGACTGGAGCTATGCGACGCGCATTGAGTTGGGCGAGAAGTTTGGCTTTATGTGGGAGTGCCCCGATCTGTTTGAGCTCGATGGCGAGCTTATTCTCGTTTGCTGTCCGCAGGGTGTGCCTGCCGATGGTTGGCGTTACCGCAATCCGCATCAGTGCGTGTGGTTCCCCATCGAGGCCGATTGGGAGGCGCCGAGCTTTAAAATCGTCGGGCAGGGCATGCCCCCGATGGTCGATGCCGGTTTTGATTTCTATGCTCCGCAGTCCTTTGAGGATGCTGCAGGCCGGCGTTTGATGATCGGATGGTCGGGTTGCCCCGATGCGACGGCAGAAAACCCGACGGTGGCGCGCGGGTGGCAGTGCGCGTTGACGGTGCCGCGAGAGCTGAGCATGCGCGATGGTAAGCTCTGCCAGCAGCCGGCGCACGAGATTGAGAGGATGCGCGGCGACTGCGTTCGCGCGACAGGCGGTGAAACCGTTGAGGAGCCGGGACGCCTGTTTGATCTTGTGGTTTCCTGTGAGGGCGCCAAGATGGTCGAGCTCGAAATCCGCAAGGGTGTCTTTGTACGTTATGCGGACGGGATGCTTACCCTCGACATGGGTGACGAAGGCTATGGGCGCGACCAAAGGTCGATCGAGCTCAGCGAGCTTCGCGACCTGCGCGTGCTTTCGGACACTACGATGGTCGAGATTTTTGCCAACAGCGGCGAGGCGGCACTTACGAGCCGTACCTATTCGCCGGCGGTTTCGGCGATGGGGTTGCATGCCGAGGGTGCGGCGTCGATGGATTTCTACCGCCTCGCGCATTAACCGTGCGTGGAGCACGATTGGACTTGCTGGGCGGAATGTGTCGCAGTTGCCGCAGCGAACTACCGTTTATCGCGTATAGCTACCGTTTGCGGGATAAGTAACACTCATTTATAAACCGTGTAAAATCTCAGGTAAGCACGGAGTTTTCCAGGGAGACGCTGTCCTTTGTTGTGTGCAAGGGGCGGCGTCTCTTTGGCGCTTAGATGCTGTTGCACAACTGTGCGGTGGCCTGTGCTGGGTATTGGAAAGTCGACGTTGAGATGGGTCGTGATAAGAATGGGCAAGTACGTAATCGTGGTTGAATCTGGGTCGGATGTGACGCCGGAGCTCTGCGAGCGCTACGGCATCGTGCGCGTGCCCATGCATGTCACGATTGGTGACGAGACCGTCGAGGACGGCTCCATCGATCCGCTCGAGATTTACTCGCGCTGCAACGAGTTTGGCGTGATGCCCAAGACCAGTGGCTGTGCGCCTGCGGATTTTGCTCACGTGTACGACCGCATTCACGCTGAGCAGCCCGGTGCGACCATTCTGCATCTTGCGTACTCCGAAGTCACGACTTGCTCGCATCAGTCCTCCAAGATTGCGGCTAAGGGCCGCGACTACGTATTCTCCATGGATACGCGTTTTGTCTCGGTGGGCCAGTCGCTCGTTGCCGTCGAGACCGCCAAATACATCGAGGCTCACCCCGATGCCACCGTCGACGAGATCTTTGCATTTACGAACTCCGTCATGGACCGCGTGCTGCTGGGCTTTGTTCCTACCGATCTGGCCTTTCTTAAGGCGGGCGGTCGTCTGTCCAACGTCGCGTTCCTTGGCGCCCACCTGCTTAAGATTAAGCCCTGCATTGAGGTAACGGGCGGCAAGTTCGTGGCGACCAAGAAGTTCCGCGGCTCTATGCTCAAATGCGCCCGTGCCTTTATTGACCACATGGTTGCGAAGGGCGAGATTGACTACTCGCACATTGGCCTGGCGTATTCGGTAGGCCTTTCCGAGGAGCTGCGCGACGACATGGAAGTCTATGCGCACGACCTGGGCTTTAAGGACGTTACCTGGACTCAGGTCGGCGGCGTGATCTCGAGCCATTGCGGCCCGACCGCCTTTGGCGCGGTGCTCACACTCAAGGCGTAACGCCTGGCGTCTATCGATTTCTATTGCCTCGGCGGCGGGCGGGTTGCGACAACCTTCCCGCCGCTTTTGCATGGGGCCAAATAGGACAATCCAATTGACCGCTAAACCGTTTCGCCATCAAGCATATAGGCTAGAATGACTCTGGCATTTATGTAGCTAAAACCAATGAGAGGCAAGGTAGCGGGAATGGCTGAGATGACGCTCGAGGGTGTGGACGCTCGTCCTGAGGACTCCGCGTTTGCCCTGGGCCGCGTGCATTCGATTGAGACGATGGGGACGGTCGATGGACCCGGCATCCGCTTTGTGGTGTTTGTTCAGGGCTGCCCCATGCGCTGTGCGTATTGCCACAACCCCGATACCTGGTCGGTTAACGGCGGTACCATGGTGACCGTCGAGCACCTGATGGACGAGTTCCAGAGCAACCATGAGTTTTACCGCAGCGGTGGTATTACGGTATCCGGCGGCGAGCCGCTCCTGCAGCCTGAGTTCTTGGCCGACCTGTTCCGCGCAATGCACAACAACCCCGATGGTCGCGTACATACCTGCTTGGATAGTTGCGGCTATGCGTTCGATCCCACGCATCCCGAGAAGTTCGATGCCGTACTCAACGAGACCGATATGGTGCTGCTCGACATTAAACACGCCGATCCCGTCGAGCATAAAAAGCTGACCGGTTGCGATCCCGCACGTATTCTGGCGTTTGGTGATGAGCTCGCGCGTCGCAAGATTAAGGTTGTTATTCGCCACGTGGTAGTGCCGGGTATTACCGATACGGTGGAGGAGTGCGAGGCGCTCGGTCGCTTGATTGCCCCGTGGCATAACGTGGTCGGCCTGGAGATGCTGCCGTATCACACGATGGGTGTCGTCAAGTACGAGCAACTGGGCATTCCCTATAAGCTCGAGGGCGTGCCCCAGATGGATACCGCGCGCATGCCCGAGCTGCGCAACGCCGTCATGACGGGCATGAAAAAGCGCCGCGCGGAACTCAAAAACGCCATCGGCTAGCGAGCCATTTTCGCCCCCAAGGGCACTCATTTGGGACAGACTTAAATGAGTGCCCCCGGGCACCTAGTTGATTGCTAAAGAGCCCCGTCAAGTTGCGGTGGAATAGTTCTTGTTTTTCGGCTTATGCCGCCCAAACAGGAACTATTCCACCGCAACACTGCGTTTTGGGCGGAGATGCGCAACAGAATCGTGCCATTTGGATAAATACGCTTGTGGTTTCTTTAAAGACGCCTTAAACGCCGCTGAATATCTTTGGAAAGAAATGCCTGCTCGGTATTATGCTGCTCGTATATAAAACGGTAGCAATCAGGAGACCACGTGCGAAATAACGCATCGCGGGACGAGTATGTGCCGCAGCATAGCAGCAGATATGAGACGAAGGGCACGTCTTCGCGTGGCCTCGCTGACGCTCGCATCCGCGTGACGAAGATTGCTGCCATTGGGATGCTAACGTTGGCGGTTATTATCCTCGGAATTACCGCCAAAACCTACGCGTCGGAGCGAATGGCACACTCAGATGCGTCAACGGTGCAGACGCAAAACAAAAAGGTCTCTGAATCTAAAGCCACCGCAAGTCAAACCCTGTCGACAGCGAGCCTCAAGACGAGGCTTTCGAAGGCGGACTTTAACGATATTCCCTCAGGCGATACCGTGCAGACCTTCTCACTGGTTGATGACCGGATCCCCGCCCTGGAGGATGAGAGCCTCGCCGCGCTCCAAGATGCCCTGAGTCAGGCGCAGGAGCTGGGCGATGTGGGCGTGGTGTTTTACGATCTGACGAGCGGCAAGGGCGTGACGTATGACGCGGACGCCGAGGTGTACGGTGCGAGCAGTTATAAGGCACTCTATGCGTTGTACATCTGCGAATCCCTGGTCGAGACGGGCCAGGTCTCACTCGATGATTCCCTTGGCACCTATGGTGGCTACAACATGGGCTGGCAGACGGTGCGCGACCTGATCGAGGCCGCGGTCGTTAATTCGGACAACGATTCGTTTATTGCGTTACGCGCGGCGTTTGACCGTGTCGGTTACGAGGATTGGATTGTCAGTCTTGGCGTCGATTACGATACCGCACTCGATCCGATGAGTGATTTTCCCACCTATTGCCCGCGAACCTCGGCCAAGTTGTGGCGCGAGATGAGCGAGTATCTGAGCTGTGGCAGTGAGACCTCCCAGTGGTTATCTGAATTGCTGTCATCAACATCGCGCTCATTTATCCGTGACGGCATTGCGGACGACCAAGCCTTGGTGCGCAACAAGGCAGGCTGGATTAGCGAGGATGGTTGCTATTCGACATGCGATGCGGGCCTTATCGACATCGATGGCCGTACCTATGTCATGAGCATCATGACATCGATGCCGTGGAGCGACCGCTCGAGCGAGGTTACGGCTGCGATTGCAAAGGCTCTGTTTGATACGCGAGCTGCGCTGGCCTAGCGTGTTCGTTTGACGAGGTCAAACAAAATGCTGGTACCATACCGTGGTTGAGAATCTCGTATAGGTTTGGGGAATGGCATGGCTACCATCGCGATTATCGGTGCACTCGAAAAAGAGATCATGCAGATTAAGGAAGAGCTGAGCGACGTTTGCGAGGCACAGGAGGCAGGCTTGACCGTTGTGAGCGGTGAGTTCGACGGCCTGACGCTTGTCGCCACAACGGCGGGCATGGGCACGGTGAATGCCGCTGCCGCAACACAGCACCTCATTAGCAAGTATGCTCCGCAGGCAGTTGTGCTTTCGGGTATCGCGGGCGGTTTGAACCCCAAGCTCCATATCGACGACGTAGTCATCGGCAAACGCCTGCGCTATCTGGATACCGATACCGCGCTTATCGCCGAGTCTGCACCGGGGCTCGAGGAATTTGGCTCGACGCCTGCGCTGGTCGATATTGCTGCCGATGTGCTTGCTGAGCGTGGCTTTGTCAACGCTTCGACAAATGCAGCCGCTTCGAACGAGGGAGCCAAACAATTCCTGGTCGGCACGATTGCCACGGGTAACCGCTTTGTGACGGGCGCCGCCATGCGCAACGACGCTATCGAGGCGACGCATGCCGATTGTGTTGGCATGGAGGGCGCGGCAATTGCCCATGTCGCAACCAAAAATGGTGTCGATTGCCTGGTGCTGCGCGCTATCAGCGATAATTGTGACGAGGCGTACGATGTGATTTGCGACCGCGAGTTCGATCTGTTCGAGTATGCTCGTACCGCGAGTGGCATTACGCTCGATATCGTTCGCCGTATCGCTGCTATCTATTAGCGCGCTCTTTTGTAAGAACCTACGACCAAGGAGTGTCCATGGCCGATTCCATTAACTACCAGCTTGCCAAGTTCGTCGCCAGCTATGGCAAGGTTTCGCAGATTCCCGAGTCCACCTGCCCCGAGGTGAGCTTCGTCGGCCGCTCCAACGTGGGCAAGTCGTCGATCATGAACAAGCTTTTTGGCCGCAAGAACCTCGTCAAGGTTTCGAGCACACCGGGCAAGACGAGCAATATCAACTTCTTTGAGGCTGACGACGTGCACTTCGTCGACCTGCCGGGCTATGGTTTCGCCCGTCGTTCCAAGGCCGAGCGTGACCGCTGGGCAGAACTTATCGGCGACTTCTTCGACTCGGAGCGCAGCTTTAACCTGGTCGTGTCGCTGGTGGATATTCGTCACGACCCGAGTAAGCTCGACCATGACATGATCGACTACCTACAGGGCAACGAGTTCAACTTTATCGTTTGCCTCACCAAGGCCGACAAGCTCAGCCGCACCCAGCAAGCCCGCCAGGCAGCAGCCATCAAAAAGCAACTCAACGTCCCGGCCGAGAACGTGATCATTACGAGCTCCCAGACCGGTACCGGCATCGACGAACTTAAAAAGCGCATCGCCGAAGCCTGCCTCTAATCGGGCTGCAACCCCTCAAAAGCTCTCATCTATATCACCTCAGTGATAGTTATTGGTAAACTATCACTGAGGTGATATTTTTTTGGAGGTCGATATGGAGCTTTGGCACGGGTCGGAGGTTGTTGTCGAACGTCCGTCGTTGGATAAATGCAGACAATTCAATGACTATGGGCGCGGGTTTTATTGCACGCCACATGAGGAAATGGCGATGGAATGGGCATGCCGGACCGAGTCTGATGGCGTTGCCAATCGATATGAGCTTGATTTAGATGGCCTTTCGGTCTTGGATTTGGAGTCTGGGGAGTTTTCAATCCTCAATTGGCTTGCAATTCTGGCGAACAACAGAGAGTTCAATGTTTCGACGCCAGTAGCACGCGAGGGGCTTCGCTATCTACTTGATAACTGTTTAATTGATACATCTCCTTATGACGTTATTCGAGGCTATCGTGCAGACGATTCCTATTTCTCGTTTGCAAGACAGTTTGTCAACGGCATGATTTCGCTCAGGCAATTGCAGCGCATTATGTTTTTGGGGGATTTGGGCATTCAATATGCGCTTATGAGTGAGCGTGCGTTCTCGGCGATTAGGTTCCGCGATTGGAAGCAGGCTTCGGGGCCTGAGTATTATCCCAAGCGTTTTGAGCGAGAGCAGAATGCTCGACGCAAATATTTGGATACGGTCAATGGGTTCGATTCCGAAGGTATCGACATTAGGGATTTAATGGCAGGGAGGGTTGATTTAAATGATCCAAGAGTTAACAGATCGTGGGCCGAGTAGGACATATCCCGTCTACTACCTCGAGGATGCAATGAACAACCTCGGCGACTGCTTCGACTATGCCGTGAACGACTATGGAGCGGAAGGGTCCGAGGTCGCTGAACTCTTTTGCCTGAGCGGCGTAGCCCGTGAGTTTGAGCGTGGCAACGCATGGGTCGTATCGGGAAAATCGGGCGTTGAGCTATTCGCGCTTATCGCCGAAAGGTCGGGCTACCAATCAAGGCCGATGCCAAATCGAACCTACCGATTCGAAAAGACACCGGAATATTGGACAGGCTGGATATTGGCATACCTTCAGTGGCGCCTAGGAGAGTCTTTCGAAGACCTGCTGCATGTCGTTCCGTTTGACGCACTGCGCAGTCTGTACTATCCCTGGCACGAAGCCTCGGAGGAACGCGTGGCTCGCCTCGTCTGCGATATGGCGAAAAAAGCGTTCAGGCAAACCAAACTTGCGTTAGCAAGAAAGAAGCTTAAGAAAACCCAACAAGCCCTAGCATATGAATCGGGTGTGTCACTCCGCTCAATCCAAATGTACGAGCAGCGCCAGAGAAACATCAATGAAGCTTCGGTAACAAGCGTAAGAGCCATAGCAAAAGCCCTCCACTGCAACATCGAAGATCTCCTAGAGCCAGTCTTCGAATACAAAGAAACCAGTGCAGCCTAAACCAAACAAATCACCAAAGCTCATCTAAAGAATATGCTCCACACCAGCAAGAGCCCCTATCAATAAAAGGCCATAATTTCAGCCCGGCGCCCCTTCAAAGCGTGGGTCCCTGTAGACATCCTCAGCAAGGTGGGCGCAGGGACGGTCGGGATGTTCCCTCAAAATAATTCCGCAGCGCGAAGGCCCCTTGTCCGTCGCTCCGCAGGAGCAGGACAAGGGGCCTTCATGCGCGAGGACGATTTTGAGGGAACATCCCGACCGTCCCGGACAGGTATATGAGGAGGATGTCTACAGGTACTCGATTTGAGCGCCTTCCGTGTCGCACGTCAGAATATGCGTGTCACACTTGGGGAACTGCTCGCGCAGCTTGACCTGCAGGAACTTTGCCACGATGGTGTCGTCAGTCACAGCCATAAGGGTCGAGCCCGAACCGCTGATCCAGATGGTTTTGGCGCCGCCGTTAAGGCAGGTGTCGCGCACAGCGTTGTAGTCGGGAATCAGACGGCGACGATAGGGTTCCTGAATGCGGTCGTCATTGGCGGCGGCAATCAGGTCGAGGTTGCCGGACTCAAGACCGCGCGTCATGCCGGCGATACGGCCCATCTGCCATACGGCGGTGGAGAGCGGAACTTCCTGCGGCACGACCTTGCGCGCCTCGCTCGTATGTACCTCGTAGGGCGGAATCACGGTAATAAAACGCAGGCGATCGCTCACCTCGTAGCGCAGGCACTGGGGGAGCGAATCGGTCGGCGTAAAGGAGCAGACGGCACCGCCCAGGATAGCGGGGGCGACGTTATCGGGATGGCCCTCGACCTCGGTGGCAATGCGGACGAGCTCGGCACGGTCGACGGTGTGACCTGTTAGCGCGGCGGCCGCCATGATGCCGGCGACGACGCAGGTGGAGCTGGAACCCAGGCCGCGAGCGACGGGCACGTCGGTCTGAATGTCGATAGCGACGGGGAAGGCCGGCTCGCCCCATGCGGCCAGTGCATCGACAAAGCTCACATAGACCAGGTTATTTTCGTTTTGGAACTCCTCGGGGCAGCCCGTGATGGTGAGCTTGTCGGCGCGCTCGAAGGTGAAGTGCGAGTAGAGGCTAACGGCCATGCCGAGGGTGTCGTAGCCGATGCCTAGGTTGGCGCTGGTTGCTGGGACGGTGATTTTGATCATGTGAGTCCTCCTGGGCGGGTCTGGCCGTTTAGTTCGCTGCTCGGGCAGTCCTGGCTCGCTCGGAAAGCACATTAAGTGCTTTCCGGCTCGTGCGGAACTCGCGACGAACTAAACAGGCAGACCCGCATGTCAGTTCGTCATCATCCCGGTGGGTATCTGATAAAAGAAGGTGCGCCGGCTTTCGCCGGCGCTTAATAAGGGATCTAGTTGGTGCTCATTCGTTTTGCTGCAGAGTCGACGTAGCTGGTCATCTCGTCGACGTCGCAGACGTCTTCGAAGCGGACGGGCTTGGACTCGAGTTCGGCGAGCTGTGCCGGTGCGATCGTATTGGTGGCCTGCTCGAGCACGCGCATGGCTTCAAAATCATCCTCGGGAACGTCGAGGCCCAGGGCGTCGCAGCAGGCGCGCGGGAACTTGTAGGGGCTGGCGGTCGAAAGCAGCACGCGGGCCTTGGCGCCCTCGGCGGGAGCGGCCTGCTCAAAGACGTGATAGCCGCAAGCGGTGTGCGGGTCGATCACATAGCCGTTTGCATCCCAGCAGTTCTTGATAGCAGCGTGGACCTCGTCCTCGCTGGCCCAGCCGCAGCCAAACACACTCTGGATCTTGGCCAGCAGCTCGGCGGGCACCTCATAGCGACCAGTCTGTGCCAGCTGCTCCATAAGGCCGGCAACGAGTTCGCAGTCGCCATCGGACAGGAAATAAAGCATACGCTCCAGGTTGGAGCTGATGAGGATGTCCATCGACGGCGAGATGGTCGTGAAGAACGGGCGGTTGCGGTCGTAAACGCCGGTGGTCAGGAAGTCAGCGAGCACGTTGTTCTTGTCGCTGGCCACGACGAGTTTGGCGACGGGCAGACCCATGCGCTTGGCATAGTAGCCGGCCAGGATATCGCCAAAGTTGCCGGTCGGCACGCAGAACTCCACGGCATCGCCGGCCTCGATGGCGCCGGCGCGCAGCAGCTGCGCATAGGCGGCAAAGTAGTAGACGACCTGCGGTACCAGGCGGCCAACGTTGATGGAGTTGGCGCTCGAAAGCACCGTGCCAGCGGCCTCCAGGCGCTCGGCAAGCTCCTTATCGGCAAAGATGCGCTTGACGGCGCTCTGAGCGTCGTCAAAGTTGCCGCGGATGCCGCAGACGGCGACGTTGTCGCCCTCCTGCGTGGACATCTGCAGGTTCTGGACGCGGCTGACCTTGCCCTCGGGATAAAAGACGGTGATGCCCGTGCCTGGAGCGTCGGCAAAACCGGCGAGCGCGGCCTTGCCCGTGTCGCCCGACGTGGCGGTGACGATCATGATGCGCTCGGCGCCGCCGTCCCTGGCGGAAGTGCGGGCCATCAGACGGGGGAGCATCTGCAGGGCGACGTCCTTGAAGGCGCTTGTGGGGCCGCCAAAGAGCTCCATCACATAGGTCTGAGGGGCGTCGGCGCCCGGCGCAGCGTCGAGTTTGACGAGCGGCGTAACCTCTTCACTCGCGAACGTGCCGCGGTATGCCTCGTCGACACACGCCGAAATTTCTTCGGCCGTGTAATCATTCAGTAACATTCCCAACACATCTTGAGCGATTTCAAAGTACGATTTATCTGCAAGCGAGCTGATATCGACCTGCTGGGTGCCGAGCTCGTCCGAGACAAACAAACCCCCGTCGGGAGCGATGCCGGTGCGGATTGCCACCTTACTTGAGCACGATAAAGTGCGTCCTCGTGTACTATGATAAGTTCCCATATAACACTGCTCCTCGGATGCCTTGGTCCCAATCGGTGAAACCATGGTATCAGAGCGCGCAAAACAGGTTTGCAGAGGCTTTTAGAAAGGTAACCTCAAGCCCATGATTAAGATTGCCAAGTTTGGCGGCTCGTCGGTCGCCGACGCCGAACACTTCAAGAAGATCAAGGCCATCGTCGATGCCGACCCTGCCCGCCGTTTTGTGGTGGTTTCCGCCTGCGGCCGCCGCTTTAAGGGCGACACCAAGGTGACCGACCTGCTCTACCTGGTTAACGCGCACGTTAAGTATCACGTGTCGTGTGAGGAGCTGCTCGAGGACATTGGCCAGCGCTATTTTGATATCGCTGACGAGCTGGAGCTCACCTATCCCATCCGCGAGGAGTTCGCGGCCTTTGCCGAGCGCGCCCGCTCGGGCGACTACTCTACCGAGGAGCTCGTGAGCCGTGGCGAGTATTTCACCGCTCGCCTGATGGCGGAGTACCTGGGCCTGCCGTTCCTGGACGCCGCGACGGTTGTGGCGTTCCATCATGACGGTACGCTCAGCATGAATCGCACCTCCGAGCTGGTGCAGGAGTACGGTCAGCAGGGCGGCTTTGTTATGCCCGGTTTCTACGGCGCGACGCGTGAGGGCCAGATCAAGCTGCTCGACCGTGGTGGCGGCGATATTTCCGGCTCGATCCTGGCCAAGTGCCTGGGTGCCGACCTGTACGAGAACTGGACCGACGTCTCGGGCTTCTATTCTGCCGATCCTCGCATTGTGCCCGAGGCTCAGCCCATTGCGCGCGTTACCTACGAGGAGCTGCGCGAACTTTCGTACATGGGTGCAAGCGTCCTGCACGAGGAGGCCGTGTTCCCCGTGCGCGAGGCGGGTATTCCGCTGGTCATCAAGAACACCAATGCGCCGCAGGACCCCGGCACCATCATTAGCGAGACGGCTGATGAGGGTGAGGCAGAGCCCATCATTACCGGCGTGACCGGCAAGCGCGGCTTTGTCGCCATCAACGTTGCCCGCGACCGCACCAAGCCCCGTGTTGGCTTTATGCGCCGCGCGCTTTCGGTCTTCGAGCGCTATGACGTTTCCGTCGAGCACATGCCCACCGGTGTCGACCGCTTTGGCGCCGTGGTGCAGGAGCAGGACGTGCACGACTCGCTGTACTCGCTCGTGGGCGACATTCAGCAGGAGGTCGAGCCGCTCGAGATCGAGGTTGTCGAGGGCCTGGCGCTCATCGCGACCGTCGGCCGTAACCTGCGTGGCCGCGCAGGTATCTCGGGCCATCTGTTTGGCATGCTTGGCCAGGCCGGCGTGAGCGTGCGCATGATTTCGCAGAGCTGCGACGAGATCAACATCATTATCGGTGTCGAGGAGAAGGACTTCGACCTGGCGATTCAGACCATCTACCGTGCCTTCTCCGATGAGAACGGCATTGTGAAGGTCTCCGACCTGGAGGTCCCCGCACCGGTCGATCCCGCCCTGGCCGCGCTCCGCAAGTAGCTGCCGTCCCGGTGCATTTTTGGGACAAGTGCCAAAAATCTACGGCGGGGCGTTTCGTTTCGGTTTCGTTTCGACGGGGCGGGTTTCGTGCCCGCCCCGTTCTTGTATACACTGGCAACAATAATCAGCCTGCTCGGCGTGCGGGCAAAAGCCAAAACCTTTAAAGGGGGAAGCATGAAACAGTACACGGTTGCTATTTTGGGCGCGACGGGAGCCGTGGGCACCCAGATGCTCGAGTGCCTCAACGAGCAGGAGTTTCCGGTTGGCAAGCTCAAGCTGTTGGCAAGTGCACGCTCCGCGGGCAAGACCGTTGAGTTCCGCGGCGAGCAGATCGTGATCGAAGAGGCTTGCCCCGAGGCCTTTGAGGGCTGCGACATTGTGCTCGGAGCCGCCGGCGACGATATCGCGAAGGAGCTGCTGCCCGAGGCCGTCAAGCGCGGCGCCGTCGTGGTCGACAACAGCCATGCCTTCCGTATGGATCCCGAGGTGCCGCTGGTCGTGCCCGAGATCAATGCCGACGATATCAAGTGGCATCACGGCCTTATCGCCAACCCCAACTGCGCGACCATCATCGGCCTGGTTCCCACGTGGCCGCTGCACCAGCTCGCCGGCGTGAAGCGCATGATCGTCTCGACGTATCAGGCGGCTTCGGGTGCCGGCGCTCCCGGTATGGCCGAGCTCGAGGCCCAACTGGCCGCCCTGGGCCGCGGCGAGGAGATTCCCGAGCCGCGCGCATTTGCCGCCCAGCTGGCGAGCAACCTGATTCCGCAAATTGGCGGCGTCAAGGAGGAAGGCTTTACCTCCGAGGAGATGAAGCTGCAAAACGAGGGCCGCAAGATCATGCACCTGCCCGAGCTGCGCGTGAACTGCACCTGCGTGCGCGTGCCCGTGCTGCGTTCGCACTCCGAGAGCATTACGCTCGAGTTTGAGCGCGATATTACGGTGGAAGAGGCCCGTGCTGCGCTGGCTGCTGCTCCCGGCGTCAAGCTGGTTGACGATATGGTTGCCGAGGATGCACACGACCGCTTCCCCATGCCGATGGATACGTCCGACCAGGACCTGATTTGGGTCGGCCGCGTGCGTCGCGACATCTCGAACCCCGAGGCCGCGCGCGGTATCACCTTCTGGTGCTGCGGCGACCAAATCCGTAAGGGCGCGGCAACCAACGCCGTCCAGATCGCTAAGCTGCTCTGCGAGTAGTGTGACCTGTCCGGCGGTGGCCGGGCTTGGTTTTCAGAACGTCCTCGACCATGTGTGGCGCCTTGTCCTGCTCCTTCGGAGCCGCGGACAAGGCGCCACACTGGTCTGCGGAGTGTTCTGAAAACCAAGCCCGGCCACCGCCTGCGGTGACGCTGCTGCGAGCGGCCTGCGATGGGGCCGTTGTTGGTTGGGGCCGCTGGGCTGATGTGAGGGCACGTGGCCGTTGCGGGCCCTGATCCCGGCGGCGGCCTCGGCGCTTTGCGCCTGCCGCCTTGGGGGACTGTGGGGCGCGGCCGGCAGCTGCGGCGCTGTCGCGCCTGCTGCCTGCGGGGACTTTGGGGTTGGTGCGAATCGAGGTCTAATACTTTTCCGAGAAGTGAACGACCTTATTTGGACCCCCGAAGCATTGGCATATTTTGACCGCCATTTCCTGCGGTTTTGTTGCGCGAATCCTGCGGTTTTGCGGTCTAAAGGTGTGGATGCTCCGGGGCTTCGATTTTACTCGTTCACTTCTCGGGAAAGTATTAGAGCTCAGCTGATAGAGGTACCGCTCTGGCGTCGATGCCCCGCGTCTTCTTCGCTTGATTGGGGAAAACAGCCTCGCTTAAACAATTACGAGCCCGCCCAGACGTATCTGCGGGGTTGTCTGCACAGTTCGCGGTATTATGTTTGCGGAGTTTTGAAAGGAGCCGCAGGTGGTCACGACGACGTTTGCTTCGCCTTTGGGCGAAATCTTGCTTGCCGCTGATGGCCGCGGTCTGACGGGGCTTTGGTTTGAGGGACAGGAGCACTTTGGCTCTACGCTGCTCAAAGAAGATGCGGAGCACGTTGAAGGTGCCGATGCGGTTTCTGGCGCCGGCGGTATGTCTTCGGTGGATCCGGCAAATGGTGCGGCTTCTTCGGTGCTTGAGCGTTCTTGGGCTTGGCTGAATGCTTATTTTGCGGGGCAGGAGCCTCGGTTTACGCCGCCGTTGCATATGATTGGCACGGCGTTTCAGCGCGAGGTTTGGTTTGAGCTGCTTTCTATCCCGCGTGGCGAGGTCGCTACGTACGGTGAGATAGCCCAGCGAGTTGCGGCTCGACATCGTGTGCCGGGAAACGAGGCTCCCGTTGTGTCCCCGCGTGCCGTGGGGGCTGCGGTTGCACGCAATCCCATTTCGATTATCGTGCCGTGCCATCGCGTGGTTGCCGCCGATGGTTCGCTCAACGGATATGCCGGCGGGCTTGACCGCAAGGAGTGGCTGCTTCGGCTCGAGGGCGCGTACGAGGAATAACGTTCGAGCACTTTGCATAGCCAAGACGCCGTGAAAGAACGGGATGCGCTTTCCGAATGGCGTCCCAAACGGAAACCGTGTCCCGGAATACAGCCTTAGAGTGGGATGCCGTTTCCGGTTGAGACCGCTTGCTTGGACATCTTTCTACGCCCGCTTCTGCAGGGCATAGATCGACTTATCCATGTTGAACAGGTAAGCCGCGACGCAGACGATGAAGAATGCCGGCAGATTACCGAAACCGAAGACTTCGCAGCCAATCAGGATGGGTGCGAGCAGCGTATTGGTGGCGCTGCCAAAGACGGCTGCGTAGCCCAGCGCGGCGCAAAGCGCGATGGACATGCCGAGTTGAGCCTCGTTATGGCGACATCTGGGTAACAGAAAGGCCCGCGTTCCTCAGAGGCAAGATAGGCAATTCTGCTTTTGAGGTAGATCTCAATTCTGCCGACCGCATCAAACATTAACTGCCGGAGGGCTCGGTCAAATTCATACGTGTAGATGATGGTTTCGAATGTTGTGCCTTCGCGAAAGATGGTAATCCCGGACTTGCATTTGGTTTTGTAGGGAAAACAGTAGGCCGACAGTCTGTAGTGGCCGACTTCGACCAAAGCTCGCTCGAGTTCGCTTTGATCAGAGCACTTAAGACTCCTGTATTCTGTCAATAGTGCTATTTGTTCGTTGATGGATATCCGCGACTTCCGGTATTTCATTTAAGCCTCTTGATAGAAAAAGAGCTGGAGTTGCGCATCGTTGAGAGGCTTTCCAGCTTTAGCAAAACAAACTTATAAGATGCGACGGGCCGCGTCAAGATAATTACCGGACGGCCTAGGAGGCGGCTGGTTGGCTGGCTTAAAACCTAGCGCGTGAGATGACGCTCCACGCTATTCAGCGCGCTTGATAGGATGACGAACCACAGTCTTAAGTTTCTCCGGTGCACATTTGCGTGGATCGGAGAGATAGATTTCGTGATGGAAACGGGTGTCTGAGAAGTCGGGGACATAGCCCTGCTCGGTCGTGTATTCATTCATAGCGCCTACGGTCGCCGGTTCGTTGTCGTAGGGCCCGGTGTGCATGCATTGAACGCAGAGGCCCTCGTCAACTTTAAGCAGCTCGACGGCAGAAAAGTCAAGTTTCTTTTTGGTCGTGGCTTCCGCGACTGCCCAGTCAAAGTCATCTCGGGTGACGAAATCGGGCAGGCGAATGCACGAGATAAAGTTGAAATCGTCCTTGCGTACATAATCGATGTCGCCGCTCGGGGAGTCTTGCCACCAGAAACCCTCGAGCGGCGGTACCACAAAGTCGAAATAGCCCTTGATACTCCTTGAGCCTTTCTTCGACATCTTGACGGTATAGGCGATGCCGTAAAGCAGCGGCAGGGCGTTTTGATACTCGCCACCTTCGGTATTTGGGTCGCCCTTTCCGCGAACGGCAACGTAGCTCATAGGCGGGACAGTTACGATACTCGGCTTGCTTGCAGGTTTGTAGAGCTCCTTGCATTCCTTCTTAAAGTCGAACGCCATGTTGGCCGCCTTTCTGCGTATTGGCCTGCTTAGATAGTGGAATCATATCATAAAAACGAACAGCTGTTCGAATGATTCGGCTGACAGATAGAGATGCGTGCGTTGTGTTTGGCGGTCGGCCTGACCCCGTCGATGATTTCTCTGCCTCCCCGGCGCCTCATCTATGGCTGTCGTTTCCCCATATAAAACCTGCCAAAATGAACCTGTCCCTTTTTGGTCGGCGTGAAATGGGTAATACTAAAGAGTTATCCGACCAGATGGGAACCGATCGATGGCCTATATCGAATTCAAAGACGTCATCAAAGCATACGGCGAGGGCGATGCCCGCATCCATGCGCTCGACGGCGCGAGCTTTACCGTTGAGCGCGGTGAGCTCGCCATTATCCTGGGCGCTTCGGGCGCCGGCAAGACTACGGCGCTCAACATCCTAGGTGGCATGGATACGGTAACCTCCGGCTCCGTGACAGTGGACGGGCGCGACGTGAGCTCTGCCAACGAGGCGCAGCTTGTGGAGTACCGCCGCGCCGACGTCGGCTTTGTCTTTCAGTTCTACAATCTGGTTCCCAACCTGACGGCGCTCGAAAACGTTGAGCTTGCAGCTCAGATCTGCCCCGATTCGCTCGATGCCGAACAGACGCTTCGCCAGGTTGGCCTGGGCGAGCGCCTCGCCAACTTCCCCGCGCAGCTTTCGGGCGGCGAGCAGCAGCGCGTGTCCATTGCCCGCGCACTGGCCAAGAACCCCAAGCTTCTTTTATGCGACGAGCCCACGGGCGCGCTCGACTATAAAACCGGCAAGCAGATCTTGCAGCTGCTGCAGGATACCTGCCGCAAGCAGGGCATTACGGTCATCATCATCACGCACAACTCCGCGCTCGCGCCCATGGCCGATCGCCTGATCCGCTTTAAGAGTGGTCGCGTGGAGAGCGAGACGGTCCAGCAAAATCCCGTGCCTATCGAGACGATCGAGTGGTAGCGCCCATGGACCAGGACCGCCAAAACAGCCAAAACCACGATACGGAGCGCGCGGGTCGCGACCGGGAGTTTGCGACCTACCGCACCGCTCAGAGCTCAAACGATATGGTGCCGACGGTTTTTCGCCGTGACATCTACCGTACAATCCGCGGCAGTCTTAAGCGCTTCTTGTCTATCGTGGTCATCACCGCGCTTGGCGTGAGCGTGATGTGCGGTCTTAAGGCAGGCTGCGAAGATTTGCGCGATTCGGTCGACGCCTATTTTGACCAGCAGAATGTCTATGACATTAACGTGCAGTCGACCTATGGCCTTACGCGCGACGATCTTGCGGCTATCCAAGAGGTCGACGGCGTCGAGACGGCCGAGGGTATCTACACCGAGACCGCCTACACCGCCGTGGGCACAACACGCGAGCGCGTGATCGTGCAAAGTCTTTCCAAGGAGAATATCGATCAACCGGTGCTGGTGAGCGGTGATTTGCCCGAGAGCGCCGATGAGGTCGCGGTGACTTCGAAGTTCCTGAAGGCTTCGGGCAAAAAGCTCGGCGATACGGTGAGTTTTGCCGCCAATGACGCGAGCTCGTCGAACCAAAGTGCCAAGGACCAGTTTGCCGCGGGCGATTACACCATTACGGCCGAGGTCCTCGATCCCACCGACGTGAGCTCCGACTCGACAGTCAACGCCTTTCGCGCTGCTTCGGCTGCGGACTATAAGTTCTATGTGAACGAGGACGCCGCGACATCTTCTTCCTACTCCTCGGTCCACGTGATCGTCGAGGGAGCCAAGAGCCTCAGCTCCTATTCGGACGCCTACACGACAAAGATCAACGAGGTCAAGGGCAATATCGAGAAGATCCGCGAGGAGCGTGAGAAGGCACGTGCTCAGGAGTTGACGGTTGACACGCCGGCAAGCTTAGATGCGGCCGAACGCCAGGCGAATATGCTCTTTGGGATTGAACAGGGCAACATCGACCGTATGGCCGAGGGCAGCGAGGAGCGCGTCCAAGCTCAGGCCGAGTTGGACCAGCGCCGCGCCGCCGCCAACCAACAATTCGCCGATGCCCGCGCCGAGCTTTCCGATCTAGGCGAATGTACGTGGTACATCCAGGACCGCGGCAATATCGCAAGCTACTCGAGCGTGGAAAGCGATAGCTCGTCAATTGAGGCCATCGCCACGGTGTTCCCGTTTATCTTCTTTATCGTCGCCGTGCTCATCAGCCTTACCACCGCTACGCGCATGGTCGAGGAGGAGCGCATGCTTATTGGCCTGTACAAGGCGCTCGGCTATTCACGTGGGCGTATTCTGTCCAAATACGTGGACTACTCGCTGTGGGCGTGTCTGATCGGCGGCGTGCTCGGCAACATCATCGGATTTGTGGGCCTGCCGCTGTTCCTGTTTACGGTGTTCGACGACATGTACTCGCTGCCCCAGATGCTGCTTTCGTACGACATCGTGTCGTCGCTCGTGTCGGTGGCGCTGTTTGCCGTGGGCGTGGTGGGCGCTACGATTATCGCCTGCCGCCACGAGATGTCCGAGACCCCAGCCTCGCTTATGCGTCCCAAGGCCCCGCGTGCCGGCTCGCGCATCTTGCTTGAGCGCATCGGCTTTATCTGGCGTCGCATGGGCTTTTTGAACAAGGTGGCGGCGCGTAACCTGTTCCGCTACAAAAAGCGCGCCTTTATGACCATCTTTGGCATCGCGGGCTGCACAGCGCTTGTAATTTGCGGCATGGGCATTCGTGATACGTCGGTCGCGCTGTCGCCCAAGCAGTACGGCCACGTCACGCGCTACGATCTGCTGGCGGTCGCCAATCCCGACGATTTTTCACAGACGTGCGCGGCATTGGATGGGCGCAGCGCGTCCAATGATTCCAACGTGACCGTGACTTCGACGCTGCCGATTATGACCGACAACGTCACCTTTACATTTGGCGGCAAGAGCGAGACTGTGCAGCTGATCGTGGTGCCCGATGACCGCACGAGTGACTTGGGCGATTACGTGCGTCTGGAGGATGAGTCCAAAGAACCGCTGCCTTTGCGTGACGGAGACGTGTATCTGAGCAAAAGTTCACAGCTGGTGCTGGGGATTCAGCCGGGCGATACGGCTCACGTCCAGGATTCGTCGCTCAATGTTGCCAAGGTCAAAGTCAGCGACATTTCGCTTAACTATCTGGGCAACACGCTTTACATGACGCAGGGCACCTATGAGCGCACGTTCGGCCGAAGCGCGCGTCTTAACGGCATCTTTGCACTGCTCAAGGGTTCGTCGGCCGACCAGATTGCGTTTAGCAAGAATCTTAAGAGTGACGGTTGGCTTACGATTTCGAGTACGGCCGAGCATTGGGAAAACTATGAGGCGAACTTTACGATTATCAATTCGGTCGTGGTGCTCGTGACCTTTATGGCGGCGTGCCTGTCGTTTGTGGTGGTGTTTACGCTGTCCAACACGAATATCTCCGAGCGCGAGCGCGAGCTGGCGACCATTAAGGTGTTGGGCTTCCGTCGCGGCGAGGTGCACCACTACGTCAACAAGGAGACGTTGATCCTCACGGCGATTGGCGCCGCACTGGGCGTACCGCTAGGCGGCTTGCTGGCCGAGAGTTTTACGTACATCCTGCAGATGCCGTCGCTGTATTTTGATGTTGAGGTCGAGCCGCTGAGCTACGTGCTATCCGTGTTGCTGGCCTTTGCCTTTACGTTTATCGTCAACCTTGCCACCAATCGAACGCTCAACAAGATCGACATGGTCGGCGCCCTCAAGAGCGCCGAGTAACCTGCCAAAAAGGGACAGGTTTATTTTGGCAGGTTTTATCTGGGCAAACGCCGGACAACCATTAGGTGGCCCAGCGTTTGCCCCGTTTTGCTGGGGATGTCTGTCGTTCAGTGCTCTTACTGGCCAATCCAGTGTTGCGCATAGCTCTTAATGTCTTCGGTAAAACCGTCAAGGTCGTCAAGGGTGATCACGCTGTCGATAAGCAAATTGGCTATCTCGCGGTGCATTGTGCTGCGGCGAATGTCGTTTGCAATTACGCCTGAGGACAGCTTGTCTCTATTGAGGCGCTCTTCTAGTGCCCAAAATCTACTGGACGCTTCGCTGTCGCCGTTCAGCATCTCAACGTACTGGCCGATGAGCTTTTCCATATAACGTTCTTGCCATTGAGGAAGCATTTTCTTAAACAGCTTCCAGTCGCTTTCGGTTACGTCGCGCATATGTTCTCCGCTCGTCAAACGGGCTTTCCATTTGCCTTTCATTCTATTTGGTTTTCGCTCGCAGGTGCGGATGAGAGGCTCTCTTTAGCCTTCGAGATTGGGCTTGAATGGGTCGTATGCCACAAAACGGGCCTATCTACTACGTTTAATTGGATACCCTCAACCATGCCGGGAAAACGAAAAATAAAACCGCAGGTAGAAGGCCTGTCGATTTTCGAAAAAGGCGGTCATGGTTGGCCCCATCGAGTTAAACGTAGTAGATAGGCCCTTTTCGTGGCGGACCATCAAACGAACGCCGACGCTTGTGCTGTAGCCGCTCCGACCATTCGTAAGTTGCGGTGGAATAGTTCCTAAACTCGACTACTCAAGGCTAAAACCGGAGCTATATCACCGCAACTTAGGGGGGATGGGCGGGGGAGTACTAGTTGGGTGCTGCTGTCGGGCTGGGATGGTTTAGGCTCGCTCGCGATGCTTCCATTGTTTGCGGCACCAGCGCATGAGTGCTTTTACGACCGGGATGGTGATGAGGATTACCCAGGCGGGATGGGGTTGTTCCAGGCAGAGCCACATGCAGAGGAACCATGCCTCGGCACTGACTGAATAGACGACATCGATCAGCTTAGATAAGTGGCGTTGGTCGATAAAGTCGCCAAATGCGTAGTAGACGGGAATCAAAAAGACGAGGAAGAGTCCCGCAGCCCATGTGCCGTAGACAATGCCGAGCACCAGATAGGCGAGGGCGACAAGCGCGGGGAAGGGGAATTTGTTCCATGTACGCCCGACCTTGGTGTGGAAATGCTTGCCATGATGGTCGAGCTTGTCGTGTGCTTCCTTCCAGCTGGAGAACGTCTCGCCGTCGATGGTGACGGTGCCGTCGTCATCGGTATGCACGCTATGTCCATCGTCCTCAAGCGTATCGACATGCACGCCGTCCGGCCCCACATGCACCTCTTCGCCCTTGCGCTCGTTGGTCACATGGATGCCGTTCCAGCCAACATGGACTTCCTCGCCTTTATTGGGATCAATGACGTGGATGCCGCGCGCGAGGGAAATATCGACAAGTGGTTTGTCGCCACAATCGGCGTGCTCGGCAGAATCTTCGGCCTCTTTAGCCTCATCCACCGTTTCGGTGCTGCCGTCCTCTGAGCCATCGGCATCACTAGCCGCTTCCCCATACAACAACTCATCCAGCGACACACCATACAGCGCGGCGAGCGCAATGAGGTTATCGGTATCGGGTGAGGACTCGCTGCGTTCCCATTTACTGACAGCCTGACGACTCACACCCAGCTGGGCGGCAAGCGCCTCCTGAGAAAGCCCGGCAGCTTTGCGGCGATCGACGAGGCGCTGCGCCATCGCAAGATCCATGGTGGTTCCTTTCGTTTGATGGTCGAATCGAATGAGCCGAGTATGCCGAGAACAACCGGTAGCGACCACCATTTCTAGTTAGAATCTGCTCCAACCCTACCGCAACTACCGGTAGCAACCCCTAACGACCAGCCATTTCAGGACAAATGTCAGTGCAAGTAGCGGCCAAGAGCCCCCCATTCAGTAAGTTGCGGTGGAATAGTTCCTAGATTCAGCCATTTGCGGGCTAAGCGGGAACTATTTCACCGCAACTTAATTTCAGACCAGGCACCCGCAGCAAGAAGGCGAATAGCCTCGGCCTCCCTAGTTACCGCAGGAGGCCCCAGGGCTTACCTCCCAAATCTTTCCGCAGGACGGAAGGACCCCGCCGCGCGAAGCGCACGGCGGGGTCCTGACATGTCCGAGGACGATTTGGGAGGTAAGCCCTGAGGTCTCCGATGAGAGCAGTTTCGGCCGAGGCTATTCGTCGCCGAAGCTGATGCCCAGCGCTTTGGCCTCGCGCACCAGATCGCTCTGGGGGTCGACAAACTTGAGCTTGCCGGCGACCTCCTCGAGCGGCATGTGGCACATCTTGCCGTCACGCAAGGCAATCATGTAGCCAAACTCGCCGCGCAGGCAGCCAAGCGCGGCTTCGACGCCGCACTGGGTCGCAAAGATGCGGTCCTGAGCATCGGGTTGGCCGCCGCGCTGCGTGTGGCCGGGGATGGCGACGCGGGTCTCGCGACCGGTCTTGGCCTCGATCTCCTTGGCGATGTCGTACACGATTGACGGGCTCGTGCGCTCGGCGAGCTTCTTCTTGTACTCCTTCTTGGACAGCGCCGCGTCCTCCTTGGAGATAGCGCCCTCGGCGACGGCCACGATGGTAAAGCGGCTGCCGGTTTCCATGCGATGCTCAATGGTCTTGATGACGTTGTCCATGTCGTAGGGGATCTCGGGAATCAAGATGACATCCGCGCCGCCCGCGACGCCGGCGTACAGCGGGATCCAGCCAACCTTGTGGCCCATGATCTCGATAACGAATACGCGCCCATGGCTCGAAGCGGTGGTGTGGATGTCGTCGATGCACTTGGTGGCGACGTCGATGGCGCTCGTAAAGCCAAACGTCAGCTCGGTGCCCCAGGTGTCGTTATCGATGGTCTTGGGCAGAGCGATAACGTTGAGGCCCTCTTCGCGCAGGCGGTTGGCGGTCTTGGTGGAGCCGTTGCCGCCCAGCATAAACAGGCAGTCGAGCTGCAACTTGTGATAGGTGTGGACCATCGCGGGCACCTTCTCGACGCCGTCGGCCTCGGGAATGTTCAGGCGCTTGAACGGCGTGCGGCTCGTGCCTAGGATGGTGCCGCCGCGGGTGAGGATACCGCTAAAATCGGCGGGCGTCATGACGCGGAACCTGCTGTAGATAAGGCCCTGGTAGCCGTCCTCAAAACCATAGATCTCGATAGGTTCTTCGCTATTGGTCATAAGCGTTTTGACGATGCCGCGCATGGTGGCGTTGAGCGCCTGGCAGTCGCCGCCACTAGTAAGAAGACCGATCCTAAGCATGGTGAATCCTTCCGGGCAAGTTATAACATGCGCATAAGTTTACCCCCGCACACTGTTGATGCGGGGGTAAAACGTGTTAGCTCAAGCGTATGGAAATGTAAGCAACGTCAGGCGAGCGTAAGGACGACGGTGCCAGCTCCTTACAGTGCGAAGGCGTCGACGTCGCCCCAGTGGCGGCGCAGCGTGATGGCGGCAGCGGGTTCGGTATTGTCAAAGACGACCGACCATTGCGTGTTGCTGGTGATGTCTTCCGGATTGGGCTCTTGCGCCGCAGCGCGTAGGGCCTTCCAAGCGACTGCCTCGTCCTGGGCGCCGACATGGGCGTCAAGGACATCAGCGATTGCGACGGCGCGCTCTTTACCATGGCCCAGCTCGCCATTCTTTTGGTTGGGCAGCACTTCGTCGCCATAGCAGGCGTAGAAGTTCGTAACCTGGCGTACAGGAGTCACTTTGCATGCACGGTCGGGGTCGCGCGGATCCCACTCTACTACGCGCGCGTCACCGGCGGCGTCGTTGATAAAGAAGTGGTAATCGCGTCCTGCCATGGCGTGCATGTCGTAGGCGGAAAGCAGGTCGACAGCTTCTTGCGTGGTGGCGGCACGGTCGAGCACCAGGCGGATGGCGAGCGAGGTATTGATGACGGGGCGCTGCGTGTCCTGGTCACAGGGTTTGGAATCCAGGGTGAGTACGGCAATGGACACACCACATTCGTTGATGCCGTCGAGCTGGGCAAACGGGCCCATGAGTGCGGCGGCACGTCCGGCGACGGAATCAAGCGGAGTGTTGGCGCCCAGGTTGTTAAGGGCGGCAAGCCCGATGGAGGCGTAGCCGCCGCGTGGGTGATTGCGCACCAGCAGCGCCGAGGTGTCGTCCTTAAAGTCGTAATTGCGACCGGTGCGCACGCGGCCTTCGGCATCTACGGCGGCAAAGGCGCTGCAGGCAAACTGAGGCGCCTGGACATGTGCTGGCACGCCGGGCAACACCTGCGCCACCACAGCATCGATGTAGGCCTGGTCGTCGCGCACATCGGCGGCGATGATGCGATCAAGATCGTAGTCGTAGGCGATGTCGATTGCGTACAGGTCATAGCCATCCGCGTAGCAGGTCAAGCGTTTGAGCGACGCGACGGACTTGATTTGCTTGCGGTAAACGATGCCGGTGGCGGCGGCAAGGCCGACGGTGACTCCCGCGACACCGCAGGCGATGGCAATGTTACGTGGCTTCATGACGGCTCCTCTCGTCCTGTTAGCGCAATTGTCGCAAAAGGAGCGCGGGCATGATGGCTCAACTTGGTGAGTGGTGCGGAATTAAGCACGGAATGAAGAGTGCGGTGCTGGCGTGGCGGGGTATGCTGGAGGGGACCATCAGCCCAGCGAAAGGGGAGAGCATGACGGATCAGGAAACGCCCGAGCGCGTGCACGTGACGGCCGACGATATCGAGGCCGCCAACGACCTTATCGACTTTATCGAGGCATGCCCCAGCATGTTCCATACGGCGGCGACCATTATGGCCGAGCTCGACGAGGCGGGCTTTACCTACCTGCCCGAGAACGCGGCGTGGGACATCGAGCCGGGCGGTCGCTATTACACGCAGCGCAACACCTCGAGCGTTGTTGCCTTTAAGGTGGGCGAGGACCTTGCCGCGACGTGGGGCGAGGACGGCGTTGCCGGCGACTATCATTTCCAGCTCACGGCGTCGCACAGCGATTCTCCGACGTTTAAGGTTAAGGCCGTGCCCGAGCTCGACGGCGCAGGCGAGACGCTGCGCCTGAACACCGAGGCCTACGGCGGCATGATTGACTACACCTGGTTCGATCGCCCGCTGGCGCTCGCGGGCCGCGTGCTGGTGCGCGAGGGCGACCGTATTGAGAGCCGTCTGCTTGCCACCGAGCGCGAGGTCGCTATTATCCCGAGCCTTGCCATCCACATGAACCGCGGCGTTAATGAGGGCTTTGCTCCCAACCGAGCCGTTGACCTGTGCCCGCTCATTAGCGCCGGTGAGCTTAAGCAGGGCGATTTTGATGCTCTGATTGCCGAAGAGCTGGACGTTGAGCCCGAGCAGATTCTGGGCCGCGACCTGTTCCTGGTCAATCGTCAGGATGCACGCATTTGGGGCTGGGCAGACGAGTTTATCTCGACGCCCAAGCTCGACGACCTGGCCTGCGCCTATACCTCGCTACAGGCATTTTTGGGCGCCGAGAACGCGCACGACGTCTCGGTCTTCTGCTGCTTCGATAACGAGGAGGTTGGCTCCGAGACCAAGCAGGGCGCCATGTCGACGTTCTTGGCCGATGCGCTGCGCCGCATCAACGGATCGCTGGGCTTTAACGACGAGTCGTACCATCGCGCCCTTGCCGCCTCGATGCTCGTGAGCTGCGACAATGCACATGCCGTGCACCCCAACCACGCCGAGAAGTGCGATGCACGCAACCAGGTTGTGCTCAACGGCGGCATCGTTATCAAGGAAGCCGCCAACCAGCACTACTGCACCGATGCCTTTAGCCGCGCGGTGTTCCAGGCCATCTGCGATGACGCCGACGTGCCCACGCAGGCCTTCGCCAACAAGAGCGATATGGCGGGTGGCTCCACGCTCGGTAACCTGTCGAACATGCAGGCGAGCATGCACGCCGTGGACGTGGGCCTGCCGCAGCTGGCCATGCACTCAAGCTACGAGACCGGCGGCGTACGCGACGTGATGTACGCCATCCGCGCCCTCACGGCCTTCTACGAGCGCAACCTAACCATCAACGGAGCCGAAAGCGTGGGGCTGTAAATGCAGGCCGAAGACATGAAGGCCGAGCGCAAGATTGAGCTTATCGATCAGGGTTCGCAGCTGTTCGCCACTGCTTGCCGCGATTCAGGGGTCGACGTGTCCAAGGCGCGACCAACGAGCGATGAAGAACTCAAGCGTAACGCCTATTCGGACCGCTACGACGAGGAGACGGACTGGCTCTAATAAGCGGAGCGTCGAAAACACTAGGTGTATGTCTGAGATCACTTTGGCGAGAGTGTCGCAGACAGAACTACCGGTATGGCGCAAGCCAACTTGACCCCATTGCACCAAAAAGGAAACGCCGCAGGTTGAGCAAAAGTCAGCGAGAGCCCGCCGTTTGAGCCAATGTGCCGTGAAATGAAAAGGCGCTGACCTTCTGGTCGCGCCTTTGAAATTGAACGGCAGATTGGCCAAACGGCGGGCTCGCAGCGTCGACCGGTCCGACGTTCGTTAGAACGGCGGAACCCTAATGTTCGATCCAGCAGCGGAGCGTCTCGCCGGTCTGCAGGTGACGCAGATTCTCCGCGGCGATGTCGACGACGTTGTTGAGCGTGGCGGCCAGGTGGAACCAGCCGGAGACGTGCGGCGTGATGAGCATGTTGGGTGCATCCCACAGCGGGCTTGTGGCGGGTAGCGGCTCGGGGTCGGTGACGTCGACCGCGGCGCCGGCGAGGTGCCCGGACTCCAGAGCGGTAACCAAGTCGTCGGTGACCACAAGGTCGCCGCGGCCGCCGTTGGCAAAGAAGGCGCCTGGTTTCATCGCGGCGAAGAACTCGGCGTTCGCCAGACCGCGGGTCTCGGGTGTGCTGGGCATAAAGGATGCGACGACGTCGGCCTCGGCCAGGCGCTCGGGCAGGGCGTCCATGCCGTCCATGTCCTCAAACACAATGGGGTAGACGAGCGGATGGCGCTTGATGCCACGGACGTGCGCGCCCATGCCGCGGCAGAGCGTGGCAAAGTGGCCGCCGATATCGCCCGCGCCCAGCACCAACACGTTGGCGTTTTTGAGCGAGGTGACCGGGCCCAAGTCCTCCCAGCGATGCTCGCGCTGCAAGTCGTGATAACCGGGCAGGCGCTTCATCATGGAAAGGACCATGGCAAACATGTGCTCGCTTACGGCCTGACCGTAGGCGCCGATCGAGCAAGACAGCTTGGCGTCAGCCGGCACGGTGCCGGCGGCAAGGTAGTCGTCATAGCCGGCGGTCTGCAATTGCAACAGCTGGAGATGCTCGCATGCCGTGAGCATGTCAGGGTCGATGTTGCCCAGGATCACGTCGGCATCGGCGACCTGCTTGCGCGTGGCGGCGTCGGCGCTCGTGTAGATAAAGTCCTCGCCCGGAGCACTCGACTCAAGAATTGCGCGATGACGGTCGTTGACGGGCAGCAAAACCAGGATGTTCACAAGCAGTCCTCTCCGCTCGACCTACCAAAAAGGGACAGGTTTATTTTGGCAGGTTTTATCAGGCAAAACGTTCAAATAAAAACGCCGGATGCAAGACGAGCGTACCCGTCAGCATCCGGCGCATCTACAGCTACCAGCTCAGCAGCTCGTAGCCGTCCTCGGTCACCACGAGCTGAACCTCGCACTGGGCCGAATCGCTGCCGTCCTTGGTGCGCACGCACCAACCGTCACCCTTGCTAATCTTGATGTCGGGCGCTCCGGCATTGACCATGGGCTCGATGGTAAAGACCATGCCCGGGGCCATGATGGTGTCCACGTCGGGCGCTTCGGTGGTAAAGCCCACAAACGGGTCCTCGTGGAACTCCTTGCCGATGCCGTGCCCGCCGTACTCGCGCACCACGCTAAAACCGGCGCCCTCGACCGTCTTTTGCACGGCCTCGGCCATCACGGACAGCGGTAGCCACGGCTTGACGGCGACCAGACCCGCCTCCACGCTGGCACGGGTGACCTCGACCAGGCGCTGGCGCTCGGCAGAGACCTCGCCGATGCAGAACATGCGGCTCGAATCACTAAAGTAGCCGTCAAGAATCGTGGAGCAGTCGACGTTGATGATGTCGCCCTCGTGCAGCACGTCCGTATCGCAGGGGATGCCGTGACAGACCACATCATTGATCGAGGTGCACACGCTCTTGGGGTAGCCCTCGTAGTTGAGGTCGGCCGGCGTGCCACCGTGCTCGACGGTGTAGTCGTAGATCATCTGGTCGATCTGGTTGGTGGTCATGCCTGCGGCGATATGCTCGCCTACGTAATCGAGCACGCCTACGTTGATGGCGGCCGAGCGCTTGATGCCCTCGATATCGGCGGGCGTCTTGTAGAGCGTGCGGGGCAGAACCTCCCAGCCCTCTTCCCACAGGCGCTCGAGGCGCTCATCAAAGGCG
This sequence comes from uncultured Collinsella sp., assembly GCA_937989885.1. Taxonomy (GTDB): domain Bacteria; phylum Actinomycetota; class Coriobacteriia; order Coriobacteriales; family Coriobacteriaceae; genus Collinsella. The sequence goes on along the minus strand of CALKBP010000014.1, from coordinate 40,734 downwards.
CTATGGCATTTCTTATATTTTTTGCCGCTGCCGCACCAGCAGGCGTCGTTGCGGCCAGGAACGGGTCCTTTGTCAAACATGGCTAACTTCCTTTCATTCGCAGCTAGTATAGCCCACCCACGCGTCCATAAAAGTTGCGGTGATATAGTTCCGATTTAAGCGGTTTAACAGCATAAATAGGAACTATATCACCGCAACTGATGGAACGGGATGACGGGCACTAGCTGCTGCGTGGTTTTGCTAGTAGCTCACCTGGCAGGGAATGCCGAGGGCTTGGACGCGCGCGGCAATGGCGTCGAGGGCCTCGGGTGCTGCCTTGGCAAGGCCGGCGACCGGTGTCTCGCGCGCTACCGTGTAGATGGTTGCTTCTTGTGGGCGAATGCGCTCGAGTGCCGCGAGCCAAGGGCCAACGTACTCCTCGCCGGTGTTGTCGATGGGCTTGCCCAGATACTCACCGGTCAAAAAGATCGTCTGGATAATAACGTGGCCGTCAAAGCTTGCGAACGTCTCAATCTGGTGCTCGACGTCGTAGGGGCCAACAGGCTGGTCGAGCAGCTGGATAAATGCCGGATCGACCGTATCGAGCTTGAGGATGTTATCGTCGACCATCATGAGCGCGTCGTGCACCTCGGGGCGGTCGGCGCGCGTGCCGTTGGAGAGCACGGCGATCTTGGAGTTTGGGGCAAGCTCGTCGCGCAGCGCGACGGCACCGGCGATGGCCCGCGGAAACTCCGGTGCGGCGGTGGGCTCGCCGTTGCCGGCAAACGTGATTACATCGGGCAGCTCACCTTCGACTGCCATCTCGTGCAATTTGGCCTCGAGTGCATCGAGCACCACGGCAGCCGTGTTATACGATTCGTGACAGGGGCGCTCGGCATTGAGACCGTTCTCGCAGTAGATGCAGTCGAACGTGCAGATCTTGCCGCTCGCCGGCATCATGTTGACACCGAGCGAAAGGCCCAGGCGACGGCTGCGAACGGGCCCAAAGATGGGGCTGGCATTTAGAAACGTAGACATAGGTAAAAGCTCCTCAAGACAATTAACCTTAAGCATAGCATCGGCTCCAACGTATGGTCCGGGCTTGTGCTTTGCAGGTTTCGTTTTTTAACTCTGCCTTCGATGCCGCGTCATGAAAGGTATCGGGTCGGGTACAGTTAATCTGTTAACAAAACACAAGACGATGGGGCACAACATGGATTTTACGGTCGAGAATGCGGGCACCACGATCGCCTGCCGCGAGTATGCCGGCCCGGTTGTATCGTCCGATGTACCCGCCTTGGTGTGCGTGCACGGTGCGTGCGTCGACGGCGTCTTTTTTGACGGTATCGCCCGCGAGCTCGCCTGTGACTGCCGCGTCATTGCCTACGACCGCCGCGGTTGCGGCGAGAGTGGCGACGCTGCAGACGGACGCTACGACCTTGCCGCCCAGGCCGACGACCTGCAGACTGTTATCGAGCATATTGGCGCTCCGGCAAACGTGCTCGCGCACAGTGCCGGTACGTTGGTGGCCCTGGAGCTTCTCCGTGCAAACCCCGCCATAATCTCGCGTGCGATTCTGCATGAACCCGCCGTGACGGATGAGGGTGCCGGCCTGGGCGCGGCCCCGGTTTTGCTCGAGATGATCGCCGCGGGAAAGGTCTCCAGGGCATTACGGGCCTTCCTGGGCGCCATCGGCGATTCGGACCCTGAGGCTCCCAAGTTAACCGAGGCAGAAGCCAAGCATGCCCTGCGCAACGGCCGCAGTTTCATGGCGAACGAATACGGGATTACTATGACCTGCGTTCCCGATTGGGATAGCGTTCGCGCGTCGAAAACGGTGGCCGCCGTGCTCCTGGGTGAGCTCTCGATTGGCACGCCCCGCGAGGCGGGCACGAGGATGGCGGCTGAGCTTTTGGACTGTCCGCTCGTAATGGTTCCCGGCGCGCACAACGGCCTGCGCGATCGCCCGGCAGCGGCTGCCCAGACTGTCCGTGGCATCCTGGAGCTCTAGCAGCCGTAAAAATCAAAACAGCCTTCACCCGCAAACGTTTCGGCAGTGTTAACAAATGTGCTCAAAACCTCACGTCTGCGGCTTCAATTGCACCGTCTGCCAACTCATAAAAATGTAACAGCATTCACGTGCTTACCTGCATCGGCAAGGTGTTACCCTTGTAACATTTGGAACCCACCGCTACCAGGCGAAACTATCGAAAGGGCCCCATATGCTCAATAATCACGAGGCCAATCTAACCGACGAGGAGGCTGCCGCCGAGGTCGCCCGCGTCGCGCAGACCTACCCCGTGGTGCGTTTGCTGTCGGCCGACCAGATTAAGAACGAGCCTAACTGCTTGCTCGCCGGCGATCGCTGCCCTTGTCTGCGTCAGTCGAGTCTTGAGGCCTTGGCAGATTCGGGTGAGGTGTCGGAGCAACTGCTCAACGATGGTGTTGAGTACCGCGCCCGTCTGCGCCCTCTAAAGGTCGAGGGCGAGCCTCATGTCTTGCTGATGGTGCGTCCGATCGATGGGCAAGAGGCTGCAGAAGAGGACCTTGTCTACACCGACGTGCTGACGAATGTGCGCAATCGCCGATATTACGAAGAAAAGCTCCGTAGCGCCCGCATGAAGGCCGGTGTTGCGATGATCGACCTTGATGATTTTAGGGTCTTCAACGATACGTGTGGCCGCCATGCCGGCGACCTTGCGCTCGGTGCTGTGGCAACAGCCATACGCAGCGGTATTCGTTCGACTGACGAACTTGTGCGCTATGGCTGCGACAAGTTTGTAGCTGTCATGCCCAATATTCCCTCCGATGACTTTGCCCGTCGTCTGCGTCAGGTATCCGATGCCGTTCATGCCACGATTATTCCGGGCCATGAGCACGTGAGCTTGACGGCATGTGTTGGTGGCGTTCGCATTCATGGCGAGACGGTCGATGAGGGCGTTGGCCGCGCTGTCCAGTTACTGAGCCGTGCCAAGGCAAAAGCCGGTACGGTCGTGACCGATGGCGATTCCATCGAGGCCTTCCAAAGCGAAAAGCCTTCGGTGCTTATCGTCGATGACTCCGAGATGAACCGAGCCATTCTCAGCGAGATGCTCAAGGACGAGTATTGCATCCTCGAGGCCGATAACGGTCGTACGGCGCTCGATATGGTCGACCGTTATGGCGATGAGTTGTCGCTCGTGCTGCTGGACATTGTCATGCCGGGCGCGAGCGGCTTTGAGGTACTGGCCGATCTGTCGCGCCGATCGGGTATCGACAATCTGCCTGTCATCATGATTTCGAGCGAAGATTCCGATGATATGGTTCTGCGCGCGTACGAGCTGGGCGCCTCGGACTATATCAACCGCCCGTTTGACTCCCGTGTCGTGCGCCGCCGTGTAAGCAACACCATCCGCCTATACGCCAAACAGCGCCGCCTGACGAACCTGCTGTCCCAGCAGTACAACGAGCGCGTCAAGAACAGTCGCATGCTCATCGATATCATGGCCGGCGTCATGGAGCTTCGCAACGGCGAGAGCGGCAGGCACGTTACGAACATCGAGAAGCTGACCGAGCTGCTGCTTGGCTGTCTGGTCCAGCGTAGCGGCACGATCTCCCTCGACAATGAGGAACGCTCCACGATCGCCCTGGCTTCGGCGCTGCACGATATCGGCAAGATGTCGATTGACGATGCGATTCTCAACAAGCCCGGACGCCTTACGCCCGAGGAGTTCGAGATTATGAAGACGCATACCACGATCGGCGCCGACATGCTGCGTGAGCTGGGTAGTCATCACGCCGGCAATGCGCTTATGGAATATGCGTACCAGATTGCGCGTTGGCACCACGAGCGCTGGGACGGCAAGGGTTATCCCGATGGCCTTAAGGGCGACGATATCCCCATCGCCGCGCAGGTGGTCTCGGTGGCTGACGTGTACGATGCACTGACGAGCGTGCGCGTGTACAAGGACGCTATCCCGCACGAGGAGGCGATTCGGATGATCCTGGACGGTAAATGCGGCACCTTTAACCCGCTGTTGCTCGACTGTCTGCTCGAGGTGCAAGACCGTATTGCCGAAACATTGGCACGCCCCGCTGACGTCGTCGCGTTTCCCACGATTTAGTTTGACCAAAGGAGTTTTTAACCCATGATTTCCATGCGTGAGGCGTATGAGAAGATCGGCGCTAATTATGATGACGCGTGCGCTCGGCTGATGGGCGAGGAAATGCTTGCCCGCTTTGCCCTCAAGTTTTTGGATGACGAGAGCATGGACAAGCTGGAGGCTGCCATGGCGGCGGGAGACGCTGAAGGTGCGTTTATGGCAGTGCATACGCTCAAGGGCGTGAGCCAGAACCTGGGATTCGATAATCTGTACGAGCCGGCGGTTGTGGTGACCGATGCGCTGCGCGGCGCCGATGCCGTTGACGGCGCACGCGAGGGAATGCATGCACTGCAGCAGCAATATGCGGCTACGATGTCGGCCCTGCGCGAGGCGGCTGAATAAGAGCTTGCGAGCCTTGGGCTGTATGCCGGCCGCGTATAGGCAAAAGGGCGCCCCGTCGGACCATGTGGCCGGCGGGGCACCTTTGTCTGTTGTGGGGTTCGCGAGCTAGCGCGCCTGCTTAACCTTTGCCGCTGCCTCGACAAACGACTTCCACAGGTTAAAGTCGGTCTCGAGCGTCTTCCACGTGTACTCAGGGTGCCATTGCACGCCCAGGCAGAAAGGCTGGCCTTCGACCTCGATGCACTCGGGAACGCCGTCGGTTGCCTTGGCGACCAAGCGCGTGCTTTTACCCAGACGGTCGACGCAGCAGTGATGTGCCGAGTTGGTCTGGATCAGCCTGTGCCCGCCAACCGCGCGCTCCAGCAGCGAGCCCGGCACGACCTCGACGGGGTGCACGGGATCGTTGAGCACGTGGACATGGCGCCACTGCGTGTGGCCCTCGCGCGCGCCCAGGCTCGGCACGTCCATGCACAGGGTGCCGCCGGTGGCGACATTGAGCAGCTGCGTGCCTCGGCAGGTGGTAAAGAGCGGCTTCTTGGCGCGAAGCACCTCGTTAACCAGCTTAAACTCAAAACGGTCGCGAATCTCGCAGCACAGCGTGGGGTCGTAAGGACGCTCGTCGCCCCAGCGTTTGGGGTTGACGTCCGGGCCGCCGGGAATAGCGATACCGTCAGCGATTTCCACGTAATGACGGATAACATCGACGTCTTCGGTAATAGACATCTGCAGTGGCAGGCCGCCGGCGGCAAGGATGGCATCGACAAAGACACTTGCGATTTCCTCGTTGGGGGAGAGCGTCTCGCTCAAAAAAGGCTTTGCCTCTTCCCAACGCGGCGCGACGAGGATGAGCGGACGGTCGGCGGGGGCGACGTCGACATGCGGGGTGTATGACGATGAAGTACGAGTTCCGATCATAGGTGTTGCTTTCGATCTGAAGGTGACAGGGCGCATGGGAGATGTGGGACAACACTTCCGATGAATTTGTCCCACGGGGTGGCTGGTTAGTGGCCCTTGATGGAGTTGAGGAAGTCCTGGGCGCGCTTGGTCTGGGGATGGTCGAAGAACTCGTCGGGCGTGCCGGTTTCCACGATCTGGCCGTCGGCCATAAAGACGACGCGGTCGGCTACGCGGCGGGCAAAGTTCATCTCGTGCGTGATGACGATCATCGTCATGCCCTGCTGCGCCAAGCGCACCATGACCTCGAGCACCTCATTGATCATCTCGGGGTCAAGGGCGCTGGTGGGCTCGTCAAAGAGCATGGCCTTGGGCTGCATGGCGAGTGAACGGGCGATGGCCACGCGCTGCTGCTGGCCGCCCGAAAGCTGTGCGGGCACCTTGTCGGCCTGCTCGGCCACGCCCACGCGGCTCAGCAGGTCCATGGCACGCTCGCGAGCCTCCTCCTTGGACACGCCCAGCACGTCGACCGGCCCCAGCATGACGTTCTGCAGCACCGTCATATGTGCAAACAGGTTGAACTGTTGGAACACCATGCCCAGCTCGGCACGCATGCGGGCAAGATCCTTGCCTTCTTGCGGCAGGGGCTCGCCCTCGATGAGGATCTCGCCCGAGTCGATGGTTTCCAGGCGGTTGATGGTTCGGCACATGGTCGACTTGCCCGAGCCCGAGGGGCCAATCACCACGACGACCTCGCCGCGGTCGACCGAGAGATTGATGTCGTTGAGGACGTGCAGATCGCCATAGTGCTTATCGACGTGTCTGAGCTCGATCAGCGGCTGATTGCCGGTGGAAGAGGTGCTCTGTGCCATGTGCTCGGCTCCTTATGACTCGAAATGGTAAAGCGTTAGCGGATGATGGTCGCGCCGGTCTTGTGCGAAACGTAGACAGCAGCCTTGTTAATCGCGACGTTGATGAGGATATAGATGACCGCGATAACCAGGTAGACCGACACGAGGGCGTCGTAGTTGGTAATGAGCACGCGGGCGTTTTGCATGAGGTCGGGGTAGCTCACCACATAGGCGACGGTGGTGTCTTTGACTACGACCACAAGCTGCGAAATCAACGACGGAATGATGAACCGAATGGCCTGCGGCAACACGATTTTAAAGGTGATTTTAGCTTTGGAGAGACCGAGTGCCTGGGCGGCTTCGACTTGGCCGCGCGGTACGGCGTTGACACCGGCACGGAAGATCTCGGCGAGTACGCCGGCGGCAGCGAGCGCGACGGGAAGCGTGAGCATCCAAAACGACGGCAGCGCGATCTTGTACTGGGGCAGCACCAAAAAGAAGAAGTAGATGAACAGCAGGCTCGGTACGCCGCGGAAGAAATCCGTGAGCACGCGGCAGACCAGCTGCAGCGGCTTAATGTCGCTGGTACGGCCGAGCATAAGGGCTAAGCCCAGCACCAGCGCGATGGCGCCGGCGGTGAGTGCGACTTTAACGGTGCCCTCAAAGCCGGCAAGCAGGAACTTCCAGGTGGTGAGGTGCGTAAAGAAATACCAATAGTGGACCGAAAGCTGGCCGGTCACATAAAAGCGCTGCAACACGAGGGCGAAGAGCACGGCGACGGCAACAAGCGAGATGGCGGTGCCGATGCGAATCTTGGCGCGCATTTTGGGGCCGGGAGCCTCGTAGAGCGCATCGCGCATGGTGAGCGCGGAGGTGGAGTGCTTGCTCATCGGAGGATCCTCACCTTCTTATCAATGTAGTTGCCAATGTGGCTCACCACAAAGGCCGTGCCCAGGTAGCCGAGCGCCGAGATAAAGAACGCGGCGACGCCGCCGAGCGAGCGCGTGTTGATGTAGCTCACCACGCCGGTGAGCTCTTGCGGTTGCAACGGTACCTGGCTGCCGAGCGCGGTGGTGAGCATGACAGCGATAAAGAGGTTGGTCATGGGCAGCACGCTCGAGCGCAGCGCCTGCGGAATCACGATCTTGGCGAGGATACGGCTGAAGCTCATCCCCAGCGAGCGGGCGGCTTCCACCTGGCCGACGCCGACGGTGTTGATGCCGCTCATAAAGTTCTCGGAGCCAAAGGCCGAGCCCAAAAGGACCGTGGCGACGATAACGCAGGTGCGGTAGGGCAGGACGACCTTGAGCGGCGGCAGCGCATAGACGACGATGATGAGCAGTGCGATGCCGGGGATGTTACGGAAGACCTGGACATACAGGTCGCCAAAGACGCGCAGCGGCTTGAGCGGCGACACGCGCATCACGGTGACGGCGACGGCCAGCACCATGGCGATGGCAAACGACTCAAGCGTCATGCCCCAGGTTGCTAGCAGCGCGTCGATATAGTTCTGGCCATAGAGCGACCAGAGTTCGGAGAGACTCATGCGGACCTCCCGCCGATAAGGAAAGGGGCTCCCGTGTGTACGGAAGCCCCGACAACTCTGTGAGGAAACAGTTTACCGCAATAAAGCGCATCGTGCGTTTCCATATGGTTTCGTTGCGGCCGTTACCAGGCTCGCTGCCTAAGCGCCGATCTCGGGCAGCTCGGGAACATTAGTGTCGCCCGTACGGTCGCCGATGCAGATCTGCCACAGCTCAGTCCAGGTGCCATCGTCCTCGATCTTCTTAAGGAAGTTGTTGACAAAGGCGACGCCGTCGGAATCGAGCGGCAGGCCAATGCCATAGGGCTCCTTGCTGCCGAAGGGCTTGCCGGCGATCTTGTACTTACCGGGCTCGCGGACCAGGGCGCTCTGCTGCATGTTGTTATCGATGACGTAGGCGTCAACACGGCCCTGCTGGAGTGCCTGGCGGGCCTCCTCGTCGGTCTTGAACTCCTGCTGGCTGGCCTTGGGGGCGAACTCCTCCAGAATGGCGGGGCCGTTGGAGCCGGACTGGACGGCGACGTTCTTATCGGCCAGGTCGTCGACGCTCTTGATGTCGTCGTTGTCGGCGAGCACTAGGATAGCCTGCTGGGTGTAGTAGTAGGGACCGGCAAAGGAGACGAGCTTCTTGCGCTCGTCAGTGATGGTGTAGGTGGCGAAGACAGCGTCGACCTGGCCGTTCTGCAGGACGGACTCACGCGTGTCCGAGGTTACCTGGGTGATCTCGACCTTGTTCTCGCCCAGAATGTAGTTGGACAGGAGCTGTGCGATACCGGCGTCGAAGCCGCGGGTCTGACCGTCTTTCTCGTTGAGGAGGGAGAAGAGCGTGGAGGTCTGAACGCCACCGATCTTAAAGACGCCGGCGTCCTTGACGGCCGTGGCCCAGGTGCTGGCGGCGATGGCGTCGTCATCGGCCTTGGGGCCGTTGTCGACGAGCTTGTCGAATGCCTTGGCATCGAGCGTAGCGGAAACCTCGGTATCCTCGGAGCCCTTGGAGGAGCCGGCGGCGGAACCCTTGTCGGCCTCGGCGCTGGTGTCGGAGCAGCCGGCAAGACCAAGGCCGGCGACGGTTGCGAAGGTAGCGGCGACAAAGCCGCGGCGGTCGAGAACGACCTGCTGGGAGAGGTTCTTGCTCATGGTAGAACACCTTTCTCAATAAAATCCCTAGCGGTTGAGTAGAGTTATACCCTATCGCGCTCAAATGGGTCAACACGAAATAACTCAGAAACATACTTACCTTATGGGTTATTCTAGCTACCAAAAAGGGACAGGTTTATTTTGGCAGGTTTTATCTGGGCAAACGTTAGTTATTGCGGTTAATAAAGCGTTTTGCAGACGGCATGATCGCTTGCAGCGGTCGCTATAATGGCGGCAGCGAAAACCACCACAAAGGGGACAGGCACCTTTGTGGTGGTTTTCTTTAGCGCTGTTTGAGTAGCCTTGCGGCTTCGGCGGCCATGTTCTCGACCGTCATGCCATTCTGCGCGAGCAGTTCGTTGGGGTCGTAGCGGTCGGGGAAGCCCTTGGCGATGCCGAAGGTGCGCGTGCGCAACTGCGTGCATGCCAGATAACATGCCACGCGCTCGCCCCAGCCGCCGTCCAAGATGCCGTCCTCGAGGGTGACGACGACGCGATGCTCGGCGGCAAGGCTGTCGAGGAACTCGCGGTCAAGCTCGGCTGCGAAGCGCGGATTGACGAGCGTGGCCTCGATACCGTACTCGGCAGCCAAGCGGTTTGCCACGCGCTCGCCCAGCTCAAAGAAATCGCCGAGCGCGAGCACGGCAACGTCGTGACCCTGACGCACCACGTTGTAGCGAACGGCGCTGTAGTCGGTGTCCTCAGCGGGCGCCAAATCGGGGCGGCTTACCAGGCCGATGCCCGGTACACGGATCGCGACGGGATGCTCGCGATGGTCGAGCGACCAGCTCAGCATGGACAGGTATTCCTCCATGCAGGCCGGCGCTAGGTAGTGCATGTTGGGAAGACCGCCCAGCATGGAAATATCAAAGAACGAGAGGTGCGTCTCGGACGTGGTGCCAAAGATTGACGCACCAAACACCAGGATGGTTGCAGGGGCGTCGTTGAGGCACAGGTCGTGCCACAGCTCGTCGTAGGCGCGCTGCAAAAACGTGCCGTACACACCAAAGACTGGTTTGGCGCCCGAGCGCGCAAGCGCGGTGGCAAAGGTCACGGCGTGCTCCTCGGCAATGCCCACGTCGACAAACTGCTTGCCGGCGGCAGCGCGAAGCTCGGGTGTAAAGCCCATGATGTAGGGCGTGGCGGCCGTGATGCCCACGACCTGCGGATCGCGCTCGATGGCGGCGCTGAGCGCCTCGCCCGTAATGTCGGCATAGGTGCGCGGCGCAGGCTCGCTCGGATGGCCCGGGCAGAGCTTGCGGCCGGTCGCCATGTCAAAGGGGCCTACGTGATGCCAGCGCTCGGGGTCGTTTTGGGCTGGCTCAAAGCCCTTGCCCTTGGCAGTGGAGACGTGCAGCACGATGGGGTGGTCGATGTCGCGCAGCTCCTGCAGCGCGTCGACGAGGGCCAACACATCGTTACCGGCGTCCAGATAGCGGTAATCGAGCCCCATCGCGCGGAAAATGTTGCGCTCACAGGCGCCGTTGCTGGCGCGCAGCTCGGCCAGATTGCGATACAGGCCACCGTGGTTCTCGGCAATGGACTGGTCGTTATCGTTGACGATAATGATCAAGTTACTGTCGAGATCGGCGGCATTGTCAAAGCCCTCAAAAGCCAGACCGCCCGAAAGCGAGCCGTCGCCAATAACGGTAATGACGTTATACGTGTCACCCGCCAGGTCGCGCGCGTGGGCAAGACCGCAGCCCAAGCTCACCGAGGTCGAGGTGTGACCCATGGCAAACAGGTCATGCTCGGACTCGTCGGGATTGGCAAAGCCAGAGGCCTCGCCATAACGCTCCGGATCGATATAGGTGTACGCGCGCCCGGTCAGCGCCTTGTGGGCGTAGGTCTGGTGCGACACGTCAAAGACAATTTTGTCGGTGGGGGAGTTAAACACGCGATGGAGCGCGACCGTGAGCTCAACGACGCCCAAGTTGGGGGCAACGTGCCCGCCGACGGCGGCGGAGCTTTCGAGGATGGCGTGGCGAATCTCGTCGCAGAGCTGCGGGAGCTCGGCGCGATTAAGAGCCTTGACGTCCTCGGGCGTTGTCGTTTGCGTAAGCAGCATCGTTGTGGGTTACTCCATGCGAATCGAGCGCCGGCGCTCCCTCGGCCGGCACAATTGCACAAAACAGTCTCGCACATTTTGGCGTTTGATATGTGACGGCGGCGCGGTAATTCGCCAACTGGTGGGGCAAAACGTTTTGTCCGATGCCATACTGATGTGTTCCATGATGTTTTTATCGATTGTGCGCAGGCCGTGGCTTGTCGCCGCGGGCCGCTGGAAGGAGGCAGCATGTCCGATACCGTTCGTGCCGAGAAAATCGCGCGCGAGGTTGACTATGCCGCCCGTCAGCTCGCCCAGGCGGGCCGCTTGGACCTGACGCACGGGTTTATCCAGCATGGTGATGTGACGGTCTATGCACATGTGACCTCGGTGGCGCGGGCAAGTCTGTCCTTTGCCGAGCGCCTGGGCCGTGTCGGTGTCTCGGTCGACCGCGCCTCGTTGCTGCGCGGGGCCCTGCTGCACGATTACTTTCTCTATGACTGGCACGATCCCGACCCAAGCCATCGGCTGCATGGCTTTCGCCACCCGTTTTTTGCCCTGGCGCGAGCCGAAGAGGATTTTGAGCTGACGTCTCGTGAGCGGAATATTATCGTGCGCCATATGTTTCCGCTGGTGCCGGTGCCGCCGACGTGTCGTGAGGCATGGATTGTATGCCTGGCGGATAAATGGTGTGCTCTGCGCGAGACGATCGCCGGCCGTCTGCCGCGCAAGGACGAGGCAGACGATGGCGTGAGTGACGAATCGAGCGAAAAGAGGAGAGGGTAGACGGTGGGGACCGCGATCGACATGGCATTTGACGGCGCGACGCTTGCCGCCTGTCCGCTCTCGGCGCTGGTGCTCTCGTTTGCCTTCTACGGTTTCTGCGGCTGGGCATGGGAATCGACAGTCTGCGCCATGCTCAACCACGGGCGCTTTGCCAACAGCGGCTTTTTGCTGGGACCGTGCTGCCCCATCTATGGCGCGGGCGGCATTGCCTGCTGGCTGCTGTTGCGCGGAATTCCTGACGCGTCGAGCCAGTTTGTCGCGGCAGCGCTCGTATGCAGCGTGATTGAGTACAGCGTGGGCGTGCTGCTGGAAAAAACAACAGGCGCTCGCTTTTGGGACTATTCTCACCTGCCGTTTAACCTGCACGGACGCATCTGTCTGTACTGGGCCTGCGCGTTTGGCCTGGGTGCGCTGTGCATTTGCCGTTTAGTGGAGCCGGCATTGCTGGGGCTGCTTGGCCATCTGCCGGTGCTGATTGTGCGGCTGTCCGCCTTTATCGTCGCGGTCGCGATGATGGTCGACGCAGTGTGCTCGTTGGCGAGCTGGCGGCGTCTGTCCGATCAGCTGGAGCGCGTGCGCGCCGACCTTGCCGACCGCATCAACGAGTCGCTTGCCGATGCGTCCGACTCCATGCTCGAACGTATTCCCGATTCGGCGATCGACTCGGTGGCACAGACGCATATCCGCAGCCGTGCCGTTAACGCGTGGCTGGCCGAGCTGGGCGACGCGACGCTCGATGCCCTTCGTGAGAAGGCTTCGATGCCGACGTTTATCTCGGATGGTGCTCGCGGCCTGGCGCTCGCTGCCCGCCGCGTGGCCGATGCCGCGCCGAGCATGCCGCGTCCGTCGCTCAGTCGTCGCCTTGCCGGCAAGCGTATGAGCCGTCCGGTGCCGAGCGTGTCACTCAGCCGCCGCGACCTACGCTTTTTCAATGCCTTCCCGCGTCTGCGCATCAATCGCTACGAAGGTGTCATTCGAGCAACTAATCTCCGCGACCGCGCCCACGAGCTGTTTCGGCGCTAGCCGGGATGGGCGCGCTCACGGCTCCCTTGCTCGCGTATTTCCCGTTCGTTTCGCGCCCGTTGCCGCGCCGTTTCCAAGATTGCGGCACCGTTGGAGACGGCAAGATTTGGGTCGAGCCGGTCGAGGAGGTTATCCGCATACGCACCGGCGAACACGGCTCCGCCGCGGTGTAGGACAATCTTTCGCCTGACGGGCGCGCCTCTCTTGGGGCACGCCCGTTCTCGTCTACAATATCGTGCAGACGAAGGAGAGGCATGCCCATGATCAAGATGTTTGCGAGTGACTTAGACGGAACGCTGCTGAACGCCCTGCACGAGGCCGACGGAACCATCCGCCGCGCCATTCGCGAGCTGACCGAGGCTGGCCTGCATGTGGTTCCCGCGACCGGACGCTCGACGCTGCCGATCGGCGAGCATGGCTTTACGGGCCTGGCGCTTGACGCCTGCTGCTCCAATGGATCAATCGTGCGCGACAGTCATGGCGAGGTGCTCAAAACCTGGACCATCGATCCGCAGGTTACCGAGGAGCTGCTCAAGGCATTCCCGGACATTTGCTTCGACTGCTCCACGCCCGATGGCATGTTCTCGAGCGGTTCGTTCGAGATGCATCAGGCGGGCTTTAAAAAGGACAGCCCCATCAAGCGTATTGTGATGCGCGGCATGCGTGCACGTGGCGGGTATCACGAGGAGCAGTATTTCGACCAGTCGATCGGTGACATCCTGCGCCACGATGTGTGCAAGATCAACTGCCGCGTGACCTCGCCCGAGCTGGAGCGCGACCTTAAGGCATATTTGGCCGAGCGATCGGACCGCGTGGTCAACGCGCCGTTCGATCCGGTGATGTTCGAGATCACGGACGTGGCGTGCAACAAGGGCGAGAGCGTGGCCTGGCTGGCGGGCTACTACGGTATTGCCGAGGATGAGGTCGCGGTCTACGGCGACGGCGGCAACGACATCGCCATGCTCAAGCGTTTCCGCCACAGCTACGCGACCAAAAACGCAAGCGATGCAGCCAAGGCCGCCGCGAGCGCGACCATCGGCAGCTGCATGGTCCACGCCGTCCCCAAACACATGCTCGCCACCATGCACAAGCAAAACTCCCGCACCGTCATCGAATAATGTGACAAAGGGACTGTCTCTTCGTCACATCCAAAATATCGCCTTTACGTGTTGATGCACACGGTGTGCAATAATACTCGCACTGTGCAATAGCGCACAGGCTGAGTAACAAGGAGGACGCTTGTCCCAGCTCGAGAAATGCGATCGCCGGTCCCTTCGCTCGCAGCGTGCCCTTCGCCAGGCACTTGCCAGCGAGCTTGCCGAAAGCGGCGACCTTTCGCGCATTAATGTCGCGTCGCTCACCGAACGCGCTGGCCTTACGCGCCGCACGTTCTATTCGCACTATCGCGATATTCCCGACTTTATCAATCAAATCGAGGACGGCTTGCTGGCCGAGATCCGTGAGCGCATTGAGCTCATCACCGCAGCTCAGCTGCCCGATCTCTATCACAACATCGATGAGCTCGAGCCGGCACCTGGTTCGGTTGAGCTGCTGCGTTATCTTGCGGCCAACCGCGACTTAATCGGTGCGCTGCTGGGTCCGGGCGGCGACCAGGCCTTCATTAAAAGGATCATCGACACCGCTCGTGAGGCTGTGGTGCCGCGTGCGCAGACGGGCATTTTGGGCCTGGCGCTGGGCACGTTCTTTGACTACTACGTCACCTACGTCGTGAGTGCCGAGGTCGGCATGATTCAGCGCTGGTTTGAGCGTGGGCTCACCGAATCGCCCGAGGCCATGGCGCGCATTATGACGGTGCTCGCTTTTGTGCGCCCTGGTGACCTGTATGGCCAACCCATCGATATCAACGTGCCGGAATACGGCATGAAGCTATTGAACCTGCAGCTCGAGGACGCGGCCGACACCACCGCAGCCGTCGAGTCCAACAACTAAGAGGAGAGACAATGAGCAAACTCGTCGAGGGCATTAAAGACCGTATGGTCGCTGCCGCGCGTGAGGCTGCGCCCGCCGTGGTGGATGCCGCGCAGAAGGCCGCGACCGCAGCTGCCGAGAAAGTTGCCGAGGCAGTTGCCGATGCCAAGAACGCGGCAGGGGAGACGTCCGTCGCTAGCGAGCCCGCCATCGCCGCTGAACCCGTAGCCGCCACCGCCGCCCACGCCCCCGAAGGCGCGATCTTCAACCCCGAGAACGCTCGTGGCAACCTGCACCTGGGCATCGACGTGGGCTCCACCACCGTCAAGCTCGCCGTGCTCAACGACGACAACCAGATCGTTTACGCCAAGTACCAGCGCCACCACACCGACGTCCGTGCCTGCGCCCGTGACCTGTTCGAGGGCGCTGCGACCGTGCTGCCGACGGCCCAGATGACTTGCGCCATTACCGGTTCGGGCGGCCTGCTGCTGTCCCAGTGGCTCGACCTGGAGTTTGTCCAGGAGGTCATTGCCAGCAAGCGCGCTGTCGAGACCCTTATCCCGGCCACCGACGTTGCTATCGAGCTGGGCGGCGAGGACGCCAAGATCATCTACTTCGACAATGGCATCGAGCAGCGCATGAACGGCACCTGCGCCGGCGGCACGGGCGCGTTCATCGACCAGATGGCCACTCTGTTGCACACCGACGCCAGCGGCCTCAACGAGCTCGCGGCCAACGCCACCACCATCTATCCCATCGCCAGCCGCTGCGGCGTCTTTGCCAAGACTGACGTCCAGCCGCTGCTCAACGAGGGAGCCCGCCCCGAGGATGTGGCCGCTTCCATCTTCCAAGCCGTCGTGACCCAGACCATTTCGGGCCTGGCGTGCGGCCGTCCCATTCGCGGCAACGTCGCCTTCCTGGGCGGCCCACTGCAGTACCTCTCCGAGCTGCGCCACCGCTTCTACCTCACGCTCAACCTGGACGAGGAGCACCGCATTGTGCCCCAAAACGCTCACCTGTTTGTGGCGAGCGGCGCCGCCATGGCGCACGAGTCCAACAAGCTCAGCACGTTCCCGCAGCTCATCGAGGCCATCGATGCCCTGGGCGACACGCAGGGTGCCGAGGTCGAGCGTCTGGATCCGCTCTTTGCCACCGACGAGGACTTCGCCGAGTTCAAGACCCGCCACGACGCCGAGGTCGTCCCCAAGGGCAAGCTCGAAGGCTACACCGGCCGCGTGTTCATCGGCATCGACGCCGGCTCCACCACCATGAAAGCCGCGCTCGTGGGCGAGGACGGTCAGCTGCTGCACACCTGGTACGGCAACAACAACGGCGACATCCTGGGCACGGCCAAGGTCATCATGGCCGATTTCTACAACCACATTCCCGCCGGCTGCACCATCGGCCACGTGACTACCACGGGCTACGGCGAGGCACTGCTCATCGAGGCCCTCAAGGCCGATTCCGGCGAGATCGAGACCGTCGCGCACCTGCGCGGCGCCAAGGCGTTCCTGCCCGGCGTCGAGTTCATTCTGGACATTGGCGGCCAGGACATGAAGTGTCTGCGCGTCAAGGACGGCGTCATCGAGCACATCATGCTCAACGAGGCTTGCTCGTCGGGCTGCGGCAGCTTTATCGAGAGTTTCGCCGTGTCTATGAACATGGACGTGCGCGCGTTCGCCGATGCCGCCATCCATGCTAAGGCTCCCGTCGACCTGGGCAGCCGCTGCACGGTCTTTATGAACTCGCGCGTCAAGCAGGCGCAAAAGGAAGGCGCCACGGTGGGCGACATCGCGGCCGGCCTGTCCTATTCCGTCATCAAGAACGCCCTGTTCAAGGTCATTAAGCTGCGCGACCCCAAGGAGATTGGCAGCCAGGTGATCGTCCAGGGCGGCACCTTTATGTCCGATGCCACGCTGCGCGCATTTGAGCAGCTCACCGGCGTTCATGCCGTGCGTCCCGACATCGCCGGCTGCATGGGCGCCTACGGTGCGGCCCTGCTCGCCCGCGATCGCGCCGGCGCCGACGGCACCTCGACCATTCTTTCTGCCGAGGACATCGCGCACCTTACCGTGACGCAAAAGCATGTCCGCTGCGGCCGTTGCTCTAACAACTGCCAGCTTACCGTCAACGACTTTGGCGGCGGCAGGCGCTTCATTACCGGCAACCGCTGCGAGAAGGGCGCCGGCCACAAAAAGCAGAAGACTGAGGCCCCCAACCTTTTCAAAAAGAAAAACGAGCTGCTCTTTAACCGCGAGATCCTGAGTCCCGACGAGGCCCCGCGCGGCACCGTGGGTATCCCGCGCGCACTCAACATGTACGAGAACTACCCCTTCTGGCACGCGTTCTTTACGCGCCTGGGCTTTAGCGTGCAGCTGTCCGACCAGTCGAGCAAAAAGACCTACCAGGCGGGCATCGAGTCCATGCCGTCCGAGAGCGTGTGCTACCCGGCAAAGATGAGCCACGGCCATGTGATGAACCTCATCGACCGCGATGTCGACTTCATCTGGATGCCGTGCGTGCGCTGGGAGCGCAAGGAGGATCCGACCGCCGGCAACTGTTACAACTGCCCCATCGTCATGAGCTACCCCACAGCGCTGGCGCTCAACATCGACGAGATTCGCGAACAGAACATCGAGTTCCTGTATCCGTTTGTGCCGTATCACGATAAGACCGAGCTTAAGCGCCGTCTGTACCAGGTGCTCGCCGTCGACCGTGTGGCCGATGCACAAGCCGGTCGCGGTCGCGTGCGCGGTCCCAAGATCACGCGCTCCGAGGTCGATGCCGCCGTCAACGCTGCTTTTGAGGCCGATGCGCGTTTCCACGAGGATATCCAGACCATGGGCGAGGAGGCTCTTAAGTGGGTCGAGGACCATGGCGGTCACGGCATCGTGCTCGCCGGTCGTCCCTACCATAACGACCCCGAGATCAACCACGCCCTGCCCGAACTTATCTCGAGCTTTGGCTTTGCGGTCTTTACCGAGGATTCGCTTGCGCATCTGGTAAAGCCCGAGCGTCCGATTCGCGTCGTCGACCAGTGGATGTACCACAGCCGCCTGTACGCCGTCGCCCGTTTTGTGACGATGCGCAACGACCTGGACCTGATCCAGCTCAATTCCTTCGGCTGCGGCCTGGACGCTCTGACCACCGATCAGGTGCAGGAGATTCTGGAAGCCAGCGGCAAGATCTACACCGTGCTTAAGATCGACGAGGTGTCTAACCTGGGTGCCGCGCGCATCCGCATCCGCTCGCTCATGGCAGCGCTCAAGGACCAGGAGGCCGAGCGCCTGGCCGAGGCCACGGCCGCGGGCGAGGCCTACGAGCAAGGCGATGCCGCGCCGGTGGCGCCCTCCACGGATGCCCCCGCGTTCGCGAGCCGCAAGTACACGTTTGAGGCGCAGCGTGAGAGTGCTTCGACCGCGTGGCCCAAGGTGCCCTTTACCGAGCAGATGCGCGAGGAGGGCTACACCATCCTGTGCCCGCAGATGGCGCCGATTCACTTTGACCTGGTCAAAGAGGTGTTCCGCGGTGCCGGCTACAACTTGGAGCTGCTGCCCTCGACCGACCACGATGCCGTCGAGGCTGGCCTGCGCTACGTGAACAATGACATTTGCTATCCGTCGATCCTGGTGACGGGCCAGATTATGGAGGCCATCGAGAGCGGTCGGTACGACCTGTCCAAGACGGCCGTGGTCATCAGCCAGACCGGCGGCGGCTGCCGTGCCACCAACTACATCGCGCTCATCCGCAAGGCCCTGCGCGAGAGCGGTCACCCCGAGATTCCGGTGATCTCGCTTTCGGCCGTGGCGCTCGGCGAGGACAACCCCGGCTTTAAGATTACGCCGGCGCTGCTTAAGCAGGCAGTCTACGCGGTGCTCTTTGGCGACGTGATGATGCAGATGCTCTACCGCTGCCGCCCGTACGAGGCCACGCCCGGTGCCGCCAATGCGCTCTACGAGGAGTACATGGCGCGCGCCCGCAAGCTGGCGCCCAAGTTTAACCGCCACAACTACACCAAGCTGTGCCGCGAGGCCATCCGCGCGTTCGACACCATGCCGCTCGTGGGCGAGGGCGCCAAGCCGCGCGTGGGCGTGGTCGGCGAGATTCTGGTCAAGTTCCATCCCACGGCCAACAACCACGTGGTCGATGTCATTGAGCGCGAGGGCTGCGAGGCTGTGGTGCCGGGCCTGCTCGACTTCTTCCTGTACTCCATGAGCAACGCCGAGCTACAGAAGGACGAGCTGGGTAGCTCTGCCACGGCGCGCGCTAGCATGCAGGCGCTCATTAAGCTGGTGGACTGGATGCGCACGCCGGTGGAGGAGATGCTCGAAAAGTCCCGCCGCTTTGAGGCGCCCGAGCGCATCGACACTATGGCCGACAAGGCTCGCACGGTGCTCTCGGTGTGCAACAACATGGGCGAGGGCTGGCTGCTCACGGCCGAGATGCTCGACCTGATTGACCATGGTGCACCCAACATTATCTGCACGCAGCCCTTCGCGTGCCTGCCCAACCACGTGGTGGGTAAGGCCGTGATCAAGGAACTGCGCCGTCAGCACCCCGAGAGCAACATCGTCGCAGTGGACTACGACCCCGGCGCGTCCGAGGTCAACCAGCTCAACCGCATTAAGCTCATGATCAGCGTGGCGAAGGAGAACATGCGCGCCGGTAAGGGCTTTAAGCTCGAGAAGGTGGCGCCGCTCGCGATGGACGAGGTCACCGGCCAGATGCGTGCCCACGATGGCTGCGTGAGCTGCGGCTCGGTCGACGAGAGTGCCGTGGCGTCGGTCGCTGAGCGCCTGGGACGCGGCATTAAGAAGTAACTGGCCTGCTATGGGCTGGATATGAGACAAACGGGTGGTGGCCGTACCGGCTACCACCCGTTTTTGCTTGGACATATGTTGCGTAAATCGTTTTGTTGCAGCCTTCTGTGCACTCGAATTTCGGAAGTGCGGGGAAAAATGCGAACCTCCTGAGCACACCGCCTTTTTAGACTCTCGCGACCTGCGGTTTTGTTGTAAAAAAAGCCGGTCTGGTCGGCGAAACCCGATTTTTCCCCGCACTTCCGAAAACAGCGGTTCAGCAGCGCCAAAAAATGCCCTCAAAATCGAGAGTTAATGAACAGGTGTAGCCGTTCGCCGCAAATTACCGTCCGTTTATAGAACCCACCCCCAGCGCGCGTCCTCCTTACGGTTGAATAAATACACATCTATGGAATTACGTAAGAGAGGACTGTTCTTATGAGCTACAAGACCGTTTGCGTTGCCGGCGGCGGCGTGCTGGGAAGCCAGATTGCCTTTCAGGCAGCCTACTGCGGCTTTGATGTAACGATTTGGCTGCGCAGCGAGGGCAGCATCGGCCGTACCCAGCCCAAGATCGATCATGTGCGCGAGGAGTACATCGCTGCTATCGAGGGCATGGCGGACGGCACGGGCGAGTGGTGCGCCGGTATCGCCGATAGCGACCAGCCTTTCGACAAGGAGACGGCGCTCGCCGCCGTCGAGCGTGCCTACTCCACACTCAAGCTGGAGCTCGACCTCGCCAAAGCCGTGGCCGACGCCGACTTGGTTATCGAGTCCATGGCCGAGGACGCCCAGGCAAAGATCGACTTCTACAAGAAGCTCGCCCCGGTCCTCCCGCAAAAGACCGTCGTCGTAACGAACTCCTCTACGCTGCTGCCGAGCACCTTTGCCAAGTACACCGGCCGCCCCGAGAAGTACCTGTCGCTGCACTTTGCCAACTCCATCTGGAAGAACAACATGACCGAGGTCATGGCCCAGAGCCAAACTGACAAGCGCTACTTCGACGAGCTCGTCGACTTTGCCAACGATATCCGCATGCTTGCCCTGCCCGTCAACAAGGAAAAGAACGGCTACCTGCTCAATTCCATGCTGGTGCCGTGGCTGCTTTCGGGCCTTGACCTGTATGTCTCGGGCGTGAGTGACCCCAAGAGCATCGACCTCGCATGGACGCGCGGCACCGGCGCTCCCAAGGGCCCGTTCCGCGTATTCGACACGGTGGGCATCCAGACGGCCTACAACATCGTCATGCAGTATCAGAAGGTCCCGGGCTTGGTGAGCCCGCTGCTCAAAAAGATGATGATGCCCTACAACTTTAAGGCTATGGCGTCCGTCCTCAAGAAGATGCTCGACGAAGGCAAGCTGGGCGAAAGCTCGGGCGAGGGCTTCTTCAAGTACTAAAAAATGACCTCTCGGGGACGGAGGAAAACGGATCATTTTCGTCCGCCAACAGTGAGAAGATGGATCCAGAAATAGAAAGGAGTGGCAATGGGCCGGCTCGGGCTTTGAGGACAAGTTGCTGCAGGCCCAGGGCGATTTTTCGCTCAACGCGGGCCAGCACAGCGTGACGTATCTGCCGAGTTCTGACACGGCAACGACCGGTCGCTATCAGGTGCTGCTGTACGACAACAACTTTGGTGCGGCCGAAAGCTATCCCAAGTTCGACTGGGGTCAGCTGGGCGCCGCGGTGGTGACCGACTACAACAAGGGCACGCATTCGTTTGGGCGCATCTTTACGGTGGACGAGACCGCGCGCACCTACGAGCTTGTGGACCAGATCGCCGTGCCGTTTTCGGGCTATGTGAGCAGCGCGCAGCGCGTCGGCAATTCGAACAGCATGCTCGTGGCTTCGGGCCAGGCTAAGACCTTTACCGAGTACGATCGCTATGGACTGCCCATCGCCACCTACGAGATGGAAGCCGAGAAGTACATCTATCGCGTGTACAAGTACGACCTGTAGGGCCGCGCTCTGCATCACTTCACGTCAAATTCCACGCGATCGAGCTCGGGCACATTGAGGTCGATGAGCTTGCGGGCGACGTGGCGGTCGCGTGCCCCGAGCGCCTCGCTTGTCGTCACATGGGCGACAGCCTCGCGCTCGACGATGCCCTCCTCGTCGCCTTCGGTGGCCGAGGTCTCGACGGCGACGGTGTAGTCCTTAAAGCCTGGCAGCACCGCCGCAAGCTCGCGCGTGGTTTCGGTGACGCCGTAGCCGTCCTGCACGCCGGACTGCGCCGAGCCAATAGACCCTGCCGTCATGACGATGCAGGGGATGGCAAAGACTACCGTGCCCACAATGATGCGGCGGCGCACCTTGCGTGATAGCTCGTCGACCTCGGCATCTTCCTCGGCAGTCACAATGCCGTCGCCGTTGAGGTCGCGCTTGAGCGGCACGCGCAATAGAAGCAGCACGGCTTCGGCAGCCAGCGCGATAAAGACCACGTTGATGCCAAATTCATAAAGCGCCGAGAGAAACAATGACCCGCTTGCGATGGCGATGCCATAGCCCGCCGCGCACAGGGGCGGCATGAGTGCGGTCGCCACAGCCACCCCGGCGATGAGCGTGGCGGGTTCCTGGTCGCGCGAGTTGCCCAGGCCGCCCGCAAAGCCGCCCGCGAGCGCGACGGCAAGGTCCCACACGGTCGGTGTCGAATTGTCGATGATGGCGGCCGTGGTGGTGCCAAGGGGCGAGAGCTTAAAGTACAACGTGGACGTGACCAGGCAAAAGACCATCTGCAGCGCGAGGCCGGCGACGGCCTCAAGGGTGATCTCGCGGTCGAGCGTGGCGATGCCGTATGCCATGGCAAGGACCGAGCCCATGAGCGGGCAGATGAGCATGGCGCCTACAATGGCGATATCCGAGTCGATATCGAGGCCGATGCTCGCGATCAACATGGCAATGATCAAGATGCATAAGTGTGAGCCAGTCAGGCGCGCCCCGTTTACAAAGCGCTTGCGAATCACGTGATAGGGCGCGCGTCCCTCGCGAATGTTGAATGCCCGCTTTAGAAAGCGGCTTGCGTTCTCCATGGCCTCGCTGTGGGCGGGGCGGATGCCATGGCGCCGATGATGGCGCTCGCGCAGTCGCTTGAGCTGTTGTTTATCGAGTTCCATGTCCACCTCGTATTGCCGTAGGAACGCGGGTGCGTTCGCAGCATGTACTCTACACCGTGACGGGCGGGGCGGTCATCTTGACATGGAACTTAGGCGAGCAGGCAAAGGAAGACACGCCACATACAAGTACTGCCGAGGGTTTCGGCAGATACAAAAAGCGCGGGGCCGGATGGTCTCCGACCCCGCGCTCTGCACGGGTGCGTTGTTGTTTGGTTTAGCCCAGCAGGCTCAGGCCAACAGAGACAAACGCCAGGATAACGCCGACGATGGACTCGCCACCGAGCAGGCCGCTGGCGACAACCAGGCCCTGCTCCTGGAAGGCGGCATCCTTGGCGGTCTTCTCCTCGTCCGAAAGACCGGCGTTGGCATCGCGGTGGGCTGCCCACTTGTCGTAGGCGAGCTTGACGCAGGAGCCCAGGAAGGCCGTGAGCGACATGTAGAACGGCAGGTACACGCCCAGGCCGATCATCATGGCCGGAATGCCGAGCCAGTACATGACGATGCCGGCGATAAAGCCGCCCGCAAACCACGGCACGCTCGGGATGCCCGAGACCATGGTGGCGACCACGCTTGCCTGTGCGGCCACAAAACTCTTGTCGGGGCCAAAGGCGTCCGGACCATAGGCGGTGACGAGCGCGACCATGACGGCGGCGGCGACCAGGGCGCCCACGATGCCGCCAATGGCCTGGCCGACCCACTGCGCGCGCGGGTTGGTGCCCAGCACGGCGCCGGCTTTGAAGTCGTTCATGACGTCGCCCGCAAGGCCGCACGCCACGGCCACGATGCCGGCGATAAAGAACAGCTTGACCTGAGCGAGCTGCGCGAAGGCGGCAACGATGAGCATGACGATGAGGCCGAAGATCTCCATGGGGTCGATGCCCGTCTGGCCGCAGCTCTGCGCGCTCATGATGGTGGTGACAAAGGTGAACAGCGTGACGATGACGGCCGGAACGGGGCCAAGGTCGAGCACGATGGCGATGATCACGGCGATGGCGGCAGCGCCCAGGCCGATGATACCGGCGTCGAGTTTAAGGGAGCCCGAGATGAGCGACTGCTCGTCGGTGTCGGTGGAGCTGTCGGCGGCGAGGCCGCGGACGATACCGGCGACCTGCGGAAGGATGTCCTTGAGGACGACGGCGACGCCAAAGCCCATCATGAGGCCCATACCCAGGGACTTGACGATGCCCTGTGCGGTCATAACGTCAAACAGACCGGCAGCGGTGCCGCCGACGATGATGCCAAAATTGCCCAGCAGCGCGCCGGCAAACCAGAACGCGACGGGGGCGAAGCCCACCAAAAAGCCGATGGACAGCAACATGGGCGAGTTGTAGATGGCAAAGGTCACGCCGGGGATATTGAGCGTGCACAGCATGCTGGGCACAATGCCCAGAGCGTCGCGCAGCACGCTGTAGATGCCGGCGATGGCCATGGAGCCAAAGAGCTGCTTGCCGGTCTTGCCGCCGGCCTCGGTCGCGCGCAGGGTCTGAGCTGCGGCGTTGCCGGTGGGGAACTCAAGCGCGGCGTCCACGATAAAGTGACGGTGGATGAGTGCCGTGGCCAGCAGGCCTAGGATAGTGCCGGCGAGTGCCACGATAAACATGTCGAGCCAACTGATCTGGTCGGCATAGCCCAGCATCCAGGCGCCCGGGATGGTAAACGCCAGACCGCCAGCGACCATGGCGCCTGCGGACATGATGGTGTGGGTGACGTTGGCCTCGTTGAGGCTGGCGTTGCCCATGAGCTTCAGGAAGAACAGCGAAATGACGGCAGCGAAAATGATCGGCCAGGGGAGGGCGCCCATCTTGAGGGCGGTGTAGGCCGAGCTTGCCGTGATGATCACGCAGCCAAGGACGCCGATGACGACGCCGCGCAGCGTGAGTTGCCCGCGCATCGAAGTGCGGTTCGAGGGATTGCTCATATAAAACTCCTTTGCGTATATCCGCTTCCCCCGGGAGCGCCGTTACGGATACGGCGCGGGAAGTCGGGTTACCAAGGGCCGCCGCGTGAGCTCGCGCGCGACCGCGCACCAGTATAGCGGCAAGGTAGTCATTTTGGGACGGGGCTATTTTAGCTACCCTTTGACAGTCGACGAATTATCTGGGATTGGGGCAAATATCAACCGACATATTGGGGTAGCTAAAATAGCCCCGTCCCAAAATGACTACCTGGGATGGCTGGTTCGGGTAGGCGATATACTGCTGGGCAGACGAAAGGAGCGCCGACGATGCTTAATGGGTGCGCATATATATTGACGGTCGACGTGGGCAACACGTTCATTCGCTTTGGCCTGTTTGCAGAGGATTCGGCCGCGGCGCAGGAATGTCCGCTTGCGACGTGCGAGATCACCACGCCGTCGAGCATCACGGCAGACGAGGCGCGCATGCGTCTCGTGCAGGTCATGGCCGCACTGGCGGCCGATGCGGGCATGCCGGGCGCGCTTGTGTCCACGGCTGCTGTGCTGAGCTGCGTGGTCCCGGCGCTCGAGCGCCCGTGGAAGGCGGCACTTTCCCGTACCTGCACGGGGCGCGTGCTCACGGTGGGGCCGGGACTTAAGACCGGCATGCCCGTGCACTACGATGACCCGGCCGAGATCGGTCCCGACCGCATCGCCGACGCCGTGGCTGCCCGCGCCGTCTACGGCTCGCCGTGCATTGTGATCGACCTGGGCACGACGACCAATATCGAGGTCATCGACGCACACGGCACCTTTGTCGGCGGCGTTATCGCGCCGGGGCTGGCGCTCGGCGCCCGTTCGCTCTCGGCCGCTGCGGCGCGCCTGCCTCAAGTTGAGCCCTCGGCGCCGACACACGTCATCGGCCGTAACACGCGTGAGGCCATGCGCTCGGGCGTGGTTCTGGGCGAGGTGGCACGCATCGACGGCATGCTCGACATGGTGCTCGCCGAGATGCGTGCGACCAAGGCCGCGGGGGAGGGCGATGTGCCCATCGTCATTACCGGCGACGATGCCGAGGCGCTTGCGGCGCTGGTCGGCCATAGCCTGACGGTCGACGATGCGCTGACGCTGCGGGGCCTCGCCGAGCTCTACCACATCAACCAAAAGCCCCGCCGCGCGTAGCGATGGGGGCAATGGGACAAAAACGTCTCCACCTTCCACCTGCTACAATGGGTCAAACTATTGCGATTTCGGAGGTGTCTGCCATGTCGGACGATCTTCATCAAACCGCGTCGGGCAAGCGCCGCGACGTTATTAGCTGGGATGAGTTCTTTATGAGCGTGGCCATCGCCGCGCAGCGCCGCAGTAAGGACCCCAACACGCAGGTGGGCGCGTGCATCGCCAGCACCAACCACCGCATCCTTTCGGTGGGCTACAACGGTACGCCCTCGGCGCTCAACGACGACTTTTTCCCGTGGGGCACGAGCGATGACCCGCTGCAGGACAAGCATAACTACGTAGTCCATGCCGAGGCCAACGCCGTGCTCAACTATCGCGGCTCGCTCAAAGACCTTGAGGGTTCCACGGTCTACGTCACGCTGTTCCCGTGCCACGACTGCGCCAAGATCCTGGCACAGGTGGGTGTGGGCGAGGTTGTCTACCTGGACAATAAGTATGCCGACACCGATGACGGCCGTATCAGCCGCCGCATTCTCGACTCCTGCGGCATCAGCTACCGCCAGGTCATCGTCGATGTCCAGATTGGTACCGGGGGACAAGCTCAGCAGTAATATGCGTTGTCGCTATCTGGCGACGAACGCAGCTCAAAGAGCCCCGTCCCAAATTGACTACTCGTGAAAGTCGCGTCTGCGCGCATGGACGGCTCGTGAGCGGGTACATGGCTGTAGTAACATAGCTTCTGTCCGCGGGCGCGCCCGCGTTATTGTGAGAAAGGAGCCCCTGTGGCTGTTAACGAAGAGCTGCTTAAGAAGGTTCTTGAAGAGATTCGCCCCAACCTGCAGGCCGACGGCGGCGATATGGAGTATGTGGGCGTCGACGACGAGGGCGTCGTTAAGCTGGAACTGCAGGGCGCTTGCGCCGGCTGTCCCATGAGCTCGCTGACCCTTTCCATGGGTATCGAGCGCATCCTGAAGGAGCACGTGCCCGGCGTTACCCGCGTCGAGCAGGTCAATGCTTCCGGCGAGGCCGAGGACCTGTACGACGAGTACGCGCCGTTCTAAGATGCGAAAGCTGCGGACGGTACGCTCCGCATAGACGTTACGTCCAAATATGCTGCTGCGAGCGCAAGGCCCGCGGCCGCATTTGTATGTAGGGAGCAGGGGATCGATATGCTCAACGACCTCTACCATATGCTTGATCCCGTCGCGATCTCGGCGGGCCCCATCACCATCTACTGGTACGGTCTGGCCTACGTGGTCGGCGCTCTGCTCACGGCGGTCGTTATGTACCGCACGCAACGTCGTTGGGGCTTCGACATTACGATTGATGACCTGACGAGCGTCGTGGTCGGCGCGGTCTTTGGCCTTATTATCGGCGCGCGCCTGTTTTACGTCGTCTTTTACGGTGATGGCTACTATTTGGCCCACCCGCTCGAGATCTTTGCCACCAACGAGGGAGGCATGAGCTTCCACGGTGGCCTGGTGGGCGGCATCTTGGGCGGCATCATCGTGTGCCGCATGTATAAGCTCGACGCCTGGACCATCGCCGACCTTGCTGTGATCGGTGCTCCGCTGGCGCTGTGCCTGGGACGTTGCGCCAATTTCGTCAACGGCGAGCTGTGGGGTAAGCCGACCGATCTGCCCTGGGGCGTGGTCTTTGGCGGCACTGCGGGCGATATGCCGCGCCATCCCTCCCAGCTCTACGAGGCGTTTCTTGAGGGCGTCGTACTCTTCTGTATTTTGCAGGTGCTCAGCCGCAAAAAGCCGCTACTGCCCCAGGGTACGTTTATGGGCGTGTTCGTGATGGGGTACGGCATCGTCCGCTTTCTCGTTGAGTTCGTGCGCGTGCCCGATGCCCAGCTGGGTTATCTGTTGGGCGGCGTCATCACCATGGGCCAGCTGCTGAGTTTGCCGCTCGTGATCGCCGGTCTGGCGCTCATCATCTTCGCCCGACACCGCAATCGCCCCCAGCGCATCTACCTCGACGCCTAACCAAGGCCACCACAAAGGGGACAGGCACCTTTGTGGTGGTCTTGCCGAGTTTGATAGGTTTCTAGAAAGGCTTTCGGACTGTGAAGGATTCCGACCTCTCCACAACGGCTGCGCGCGACGCTGCCCGCATCGTCTGGTTTAAGCGCTATCCCGCCAAGCAGACCCTCATCGCATTTTTGCTCGCGCTGTTGGCGACCACGGCGTTTTCCATCGATCCCGCCCCGGTGTCGAGCAACGCGGTCTTGGCGATTGACCCCAAAGCCTCGGGCATGCTGTACGTGTGCTACGAGGTGCTCCTCTCGTTTGCCGGCCATACCGACGCGGTCATGCTGCTTGCGCTTGCCTGCCTGCTCACGCTGCCGTTTCGCTACGTATTCTTTGGCCGCGGCGACGCTTGGCGTCCCTCGGTGATCCTTCCGTCGCTGTTCTTTGCCGTCTGCATGGTGTTTGGCCGCAGCTACGACCTCACCGATTCGGCCGAGATCGTGCTCGGCGACAAGGCCCGCATTATCTGTGCCTGGATAGGCGGTGCGGGCTGGATGCTCTTGGCGGTCGTTGCTTTCTACCTGGCTTTTGAGTGTCTAGATTGGTTGAGCTTTCGGCGCATTCCGTTTTCCGAAGCGCACTTTGGCCGCGTATGGCGTGTGGCTCACGCCGTGCTCTCGGTCCATCCCTTTGCCGGGCCCTTCCTGGTGCTTATGGTCGCCTGGGCGCCCACGCTCATCGCTTCGCTGCCCGGCCTTTTTATGGGAGATACGGGTGCGCAGATTCGCCAGTGGTTCAACTACCCCAACGGCACGAGTGACTACCTGCGTCTGCTCAATCCCAATGTGTTGCTCAACGGACATCATCCCGTGGTGCACACGGCTATCATCGGTTCGTGCGTCCAGCTGGGGCTTTCACTGTTCAACAGCGCCAACGCAGGTCTTGCCATCTACACCTGCGCTCAGTTCGTCATTACGGCCGCCTGCATGGCCTATTCCATCTCGTCGCTGCGCAAGCTGGGCGTGAGCCTGCCGGTCCGCGGCGTGATCTTGCTGTTCTTTGTGTTTATGCCGATGTTCTCTAACTACGCGGCGTTGCTCACCAAAGACGTGCTCTTTGCCGACGCGTTCTTGGTGCTGCTGGTACAGACCGTCAAGCTCGTGGCATGTGGCTTGCCCCGTCGTGATGCCAATGTCGAGCGAACGGGCGAGAAAGCCCCCGTGCTCTTTGCGCGCCACGACTGGCTGCTGCTTGCTCTGGGCGCCATGGGCTCCACGTTTCTGCGTAACGGCGGCCTGGTGTTTCCCCTGGCGGCATGCGTAATCGCGGCGGCGCTTTGCGCATGGGACGTGCATGTGGCTCGTCGTGCAGCCAAGCAGGCTGGTGCTGCGCCTTCGGGCGCCACCCCGCGTTTCCGCTGGGTGGGAGTTCTTGCGGTGCTTGCACTCTGCCTTGCCTCTAATATGTACTTCACCAAGGTCTTTATGCCGGCGCACGACATCACGTCTGGTTCCAAGCGCGAAATCCTCTCGATTCCGTTCCAGCAGACGGCTCGTTTCGTCCAAAAGCACGACGGCCTCAACTCGGGCGTCAACCCCACGGTTAAGGAGGACGGCACCATCGTGGAGGCTCCTTGCGACGGCTTGGTGACCGACGAAGAGCGTGCCGTGATCGACCGTGTGCTCAAGTACGAGAATCTGGGCCGCCGTTATAACCCGGATAAGTCGGACGCCGTCAAAAATTGCTTTAACGAGTACGCCTCGCAGGAGGACATCAAGGCCTATTTTGAGGTGTGGGCTCAGATGTTCAAAAAGGATCCCGAGTGCTATATCTCGGCGCTCATCAATAACTACTACGGCTACTTTTATCCGAGTGCCCGCGATGCGTTGGTTTACAGCACGGCGCGCAGTGCCGAGATTATGGCAAAGCCCGATAACCTCAAGTACTTCGACTTCCATCCGGTCGATAGCAAGGTCGTGCGCTGGTGCGACCACCTGATCAACCTGTATCGCGTGGCAGTACAACGCATCCCGTTTATCTCGCTCACCATGAGCTCGGCCACCTATGTGTGGATCATGATCGCCGTGGTGCTCTATCTGCTACGTCGTCATTCGTGGCGCGGGCTGGCCATTTGGGTGCCGCTGCTGGGCGTGCTCGCCGTGTGCCTGATCGGTCCCTGCAATGGCTCGACCTACATGCGCTACCTGTATCCGGTCATCGCCTGCATGCCCTTTGCCATCGGCGCCACCATCACCCGCAGCGACCTCCTCTGGTCCTAATTTGGTGCAAAGGGGACAGGTTACTTTGCACCAAGGGGCTGTATCATCACGACGCCTTCATTTTGGGGTTTATCTCGCAGGCCAGTAGGTATATCATAACGACGTTTGTTTATATTGCCCGAGCATCTGCGCTGGGCTTTAGGTCGAAACCGATAGGAGACACGTATGTCCGGACACTCTAAGTGGGCCACAACCAAGCATCGTAAGGGCGCGCAGGACGCCAAGCGTTCCGCCCTCTTCTCCAAGCTGAGCCGCAACATCACCGTTGCTGCCCGTCTCGGCGGCGACCCGCTGCCCGAGAACAACGCCAGCCTCGCCGCTGCCGTTGCCAAGGCCAAGGCTCAGTCCATGCCCAAGGACAAGATCAAGTCCGCTATCGACAAGGCCTTCGGTTCGGGTGCCGACGCCGCCGTCTACGAGAACATCGTGTACGAGGGCTACGGTCCCGCCGGTGTCGCCGTCTACGTCGACTGCCTGACCGATAACCGCAACCGCACCGCCGCCGATGTCCGTTCCGCCTTCTCCCACGCTGGTGGCAACCTGGGCACCTCCGGCTCCGTCGCCTTCCAGTTTGAGCGCAAGGGCCAGATCGTCGTCGCCAAGGAGATCCTGGACGAGAACGCCAAGAAGGAGACCATGATCGCCAACGGTGCTGCCGGTGACGAGGATGAGTTCATGATGGCCATCGCCGAGGCCGGTGGCGAGGACTACGAGGACGCCGGCGAGGAGTGGATCGTCTGGACTACTGCCAACGAGGTCATGGCTGTCTCCAAGGCGCTCGAGGAGCAGGGCGTCCAGGTCAAGGGTTCCGAGACCACCATGGTCCCGACTACCCCGACCGAGGTCTCCGGCGCCGACGCCAAGAAGGTCCAGCGCCTTATCGACCGTCTCGAGGAGCTCGACGACGTCCAGGACGTCTACAGCACCATGGACATGACCGACGAGGTCATCGCTGCCCTCGAGGAGGAGTAGCGCCTGCACGGGTTAAGCCGTGCATATCTGGGCATAATGAAGCGAGCATGCAAGCCTCGTGGAATAGATGAGCCGGATCCGCGTGCGTATGGCACCGGACCCGGCTCTTTTATAATGATGCGAATCGTTTTGCATTCTGTGGACCGAAACCTGAAGGGAGCGCGCGTGCGCGTACTCAAACGAGCCCTAGCGATCGTGTATCTTGCCGCCTCCATCGTGGCGCTGGGTACGCTTGTCTGCCAGTTCTGGGGACCGTATACGTATCGCTTTATGCTGCTGTTGCGTGACACCATGCCTCGCGTCGTCGTTACGGTGTGCGCCGCTATCGTGGCGCTTGGCGTGCTCATCGGTTTTTTCCGCCTGATGTTCGCGCGTCGCGAGCCGTCCTGCGTGCATCCGGCGGGGGAGCGCAATATCGAGGTCACGCTCGCAGCGCTTTCCTCGTGCGCCCGTGCCGCGGCAGAGTGCGATGATCGCGTGATGGTTGAGCATATCGAGGCGCGCGTTCAAGGCTCCGACGAGTCGCGCGTTCGTTTTAAGGTCGAAGCCATCGCGCTCGACGACCGGGACGTGGCCTCCCTTGCAGCCGCGATGCAGCAGCGCATCGAGAAGGCCTGCGACACCATGCTCGGCACGCCGGGCACGACCGCGCGCGTCCGTTTTTTGCCGTCCAAGACTACCGTCCAGACCGTGGAGGTTTCCGGTGAGTGATACCAACCAAGACAAGACCGCCCGCACGCCGCGCCTGACGATCGACCAGAACGCTACGCCGGCAGGCGAGTCCGCCGACGCCAAGCCCGAGGCCGGCGAGCAGCACGACAGCGCCGCCAACGACTTCGACGAGGCCATGGGTCTCATCAAAGGTACGGGCGCTGCTATCTGGAGCTATGCCGTGCGCCATCCCAACACTACGCTCGGCGCCGTGGCAGGCTTTATCCTCGCTGTGCTGGTACTTACGTTGGGCCTGTGGGACACGCTCGTCATCGCATTCTTTGTGCTGATCGGCGCCGTGATCGGCCAGATTCGCGACGGGGAGAACGGTATCGTCAACTTCTTCGGCCGCCTGTTTAGCGGCCGCTAATACGTATTCGACTGTCGCATCCGCGGCAGGCATAAGGAGGAACCATGGCTTTTAACACGAAGGTCGATGTGGCCGATACCGAGCTCGAGGCGAATGAGGCCGTCGCCGATGCCGGGGACGTGACGCTCGAGGACGAGGCGCTCGTCGAGGCCGAGTCCGATGCGGACGAGGACAACGAGGAGATGGACGACGAGGAAACGGACGAGTCCGAGGACTCGCTGACCTATTCCAACGGCGTGATCGAGAAGATCGTTGCCATGGCCACCCGCGAGGTTCCGCACGTCCTGGGCATGAAGGGTAACCTCATGCACTTTGTGCAGGAGCAGTTTGGTGCCGAGAACCTGACCAAGGGCGTGACGGTTGAGGTCACCGATGACAACCGCGTGGTCGTCAACATCTCGGTCATCATCGAGTACGGCGCCTATGCGCCTGCGATCTTTGACGACGTTAAGGCGCGCGTCACCGAGCGTCTGGCCGCGATGACCGGCCTTGAGGTGGCAGGCGTCAACCTGCGCATCGAGGATGTCATCACCCCCGAGGAGTACGAGCACCGCACCAGCCAGCACGAGTAACCTACCAAAAAGGGATGTTTATTTTGGCAGGTTTTACCTGCGAAAACGCTAAACGGTCGACCGCGCAAGCAAAAGTGCGGTCGACCGTTTTCTATATGCCCCCGATGCAGGCATACCGCTCGTCTAACTAAGGGTTGCAATCTTCGCGTTCCGCGTTACCCTAATGGGCGCATTGTTTCCAAATTGTTAACGAGGGGTTGCCGTAATGGCCGACGAACACGAGACCGAAAGCAAGGCATGGGCGATTGAAGCCGCTGCGGCAGAGGCGGCGTCGCGTGCCGCCGAGGAGATGCATCGTCCTCCGGTGGTGCCGATGGAGCGCGTTGTCGGTCGCGAGGATATCGAACGTGGCGAGCGCGCCGGCCGCAAGCGCAGCCAGGAACCAGGCTTTCCGCGCTTTTTTGCCGAGCTCAATCTGGGCCTGGTCCTCACGGCCTTTGCCATCGTGGCCTTTAAAACCCCCAATCACTTTGCCTTCGGCGGCACCTCGGGCGTGTCGGTCATTCTTTCCACGCTGTTCCCGACTCTGCCCGTCGGCGTCTTTATGTGGATTATCAACGCGGTCCTGGTCATCCTTGGTTTTATCTTTTTGGAGCGCAAGGCAATCCTTTGGAGTGTCTTTGCCTCGTTTGCGCTTTCGGCCTACGTCTCGCTGTTTGAGCTCTTCATTCCGACGGATGTTTCGATGACGGGCGATATGTGGCTCGACCTGTGTTTTGCCGTCATCTTGCCGGCGCTGGGCAGTGCCATTGTCTTTGACATTGGCGCCTCGACGGGCGGCACCGACATCCTTGCCATGATTCTCAAACGCCGCACGACGCTTGAGATCGGCCGTGCCCTGTTGCTGGTCGATATCGGCATCGTGACCATCGCGGCTTTCCTGTATGGCCCGCGCGTCGGTCTGTACTGCGTGCTCGGTCTGTTTGCCAAGACGCTTGTGGTCGACAAGGCTATCGAGAGCATTCACCTTCGTAAGGTCTGCACGATCATTTGCTCCGAGCCCCTTAAAGTCGAGGAGTTTATCGTCAAGCATCTCAACCGCACGGCAACGATCAGCCGTGGCTACGGCGCTTTCTCGGGCAAGTGCGTCACGGTGATCATGAGCGTGCTGAGCCGTCGCGAGGCAGTGCAACTGCGCCGCTATGCCCGCGAGATTGACCCTGGCGCCTTCATCACCATCGTCGATAGCTCCGAAATCGTCGGCAAGGGCTTCCGCGGCACGAACTAGCCCGGTCGTACCCTTCGAATCATTGAATAAACCGGCTACGTTGCAAATCGGTCATCTTGCGGTATTTGTCCCCACATTGGGCGATAATGATGCCAAAGACATCGTTTGCGATCCAGGTGATTCGCTCTAGATACGAAGGGATGATTTCGATGTTCTGTTCGCAGTGTGGCGCCCCCATGGGCGATAACGACAAGTTCTGCGGCGTGTGCGGTGCCCCTAATACCGAGGTTAAGGCCGCCGGTCCCGCTCCGCAAGCTCAACCTCAGCCGCAGGGTCAGCCGTTTGCCCAGCCGCAGCCGCAGCCGTTCGTTGCGCCCCAGCCGGCTATGAACGCGCCCAAGGGTTGTATGGCTCAGGCCTTCAACGACATGCTTAAGGTTCCCGGCGCCTTGGTTCGCGTATGCCAAATCGCCTTTTTGCCGGCGCTGATCTGTGTTGTCTCGGTGCTGGTGCTGTTTATCCCCGTTATCGGCGGTATCGCAGCGGCCATTGGCTTTTTGCTCGCGTACGTGGCAAGCGTGTGCGGCGCGGGCTTTGCCATCGAGTGGGGTCGTGACCTGTCGCTCAAGGATGATAACGGCATGGAGCGTCCGCTTCTGCGCTCGACCTCGTTTGGATTGGGCATTTTCTCGTCTGTCATTACCGGTGTGCTCGAGTTCGTGGCCATTATTCCGGTGATTGGCGTGGTGTTCTCGGCTATCGAGAGCGTCGTGATCGGTGCCGTCGGCTCGTACTATTACTCCGGTTCGAGCGGTCTCGAGGCCGCACTCTTCGGCTCGATGGGCCTGCTCGTCTTTGCCATGATCGTGTCGGTGGTACTGGGCATCTTCTTTAAGATGTTTGGTGATGCTGCCGTGATGCACTTTGCCGTCGTCGGGCGCGTGGAGAGCGCGTTCTCGCTTGAGAAGGTTTGGAAGTCCTATAAGGCCAACCTGGGCAAGTTGTTCTGCGCATCGATTCTCCCCGAGTTTTTGACGGGCATCGTGTCGCACATCATCACGTGGATCTTCACCGCCATCTTCGGCGCCATTGCTACGTTTGGTATGTATAGCTATTACTATCGCCCCACGGGTCTTGAGGCAATCATCGAGGGCGGCGGCATCACGCTCATTCTGTTCTTGATGATCATTGCCTTTGTCACGGTGTTCCTGACTGTGTTTGGCAAGATGCTCAAGTATCGCGCCGTTGGCTATTGGGCGGCACGTCATGCCAGCGAGTGGGCCGATGAGGATGCCGACGATGTCCTGACGTTTGTGCTCCCGGGTGAGAAGAAGCCTGCTCCTGCGGGGTTCAATCCCACGGCCGCCACTTGTGCTGCCCCTGCGCCTGCCCCTGCCCCGGCACCTGCGCCTGCCCCGGCACCCGCGCCTGCACCTGCTCCGGCACCTGCCCCGGCACCCGCGCCTGCACCTGCTCCGGCACCTGCCCCTGAACCCGTACCGGCGCCCGAGGCGACGCCTGCGGAACCCGATTGGAATGCCGTTGCCACGCCGGCGGATGAGCCGGGCGATAATCCTGCTGCCGAAAACAATCAAACCGAATAGTCGGTCGAGGCGCCCTGGGCAACTGAGCCCGGGGTGCCTTTTTCTACTGCGGAAGCAAGAAAATGCCTGGGAAAACGGTTGCAGCAATATTTCTCGGAAATTGGTCAATGTTGCGCAACAACGTCGCGGCTATTGTTGAGAACATAGACGTGTAAGGTTTGAAGGCGTGTAACGCCTTAGGAAAAGGAGAAGCTTATGTTCTGTCCCACTTGTGGTTCTCCCATTTCGGATGATGCCAAATTCTGCCCCGTCTGCGGTTCTGCCGTCGGTGCCGCTTCCGCTGCTCCTGCTCCGCAGCCCGCGCCGCAGCCTGCACCTCAGCCCCAGCCTGCTCCGCAGCCCACGCAGATTCAGCCCACTCCGGTTCAGGCAGTTCAGCCTCAGCCTCAGCAGCAGTACGCCGGCCAGCAGCAGTACACCGGTCAGCAGCAGTATGCTCAGCAGCCTGCACCTGCCCCGATGGGCTATGCTCCGATTAAAACCGACCGTGGCGTGATCGGCTGGCTCCTGCTTTCCATCGTGACCTGCGGCATCTATTCATATTACTTCCTCTATTGCCTCGCTCGCGACATCAATGTCATGTGCCAGGACGACGGCGATTCCACGCCGGGTCTGGCAGCATTTATCCTGCTGTCGTTCGTGACCTGCGGCTTCTACGCACTCTACTGGTACTACAAGATCGGCAACCGCCTGCAGGCTAATGCTCCTCGCTATGGCCTGATGTTCCAGGAGAACGGTACCACCGTTCTTATGTGGCAGATCGTCGGCGCGCTGCTGTGCGGCCTTGGCCCCATCTTTGCCATGAACATCATCATCAAGAATACCAATGCCATGGCAACGGCTTATAACGTCCGTCTTGGCGCTCGTGCCTAACGATAAGAGCGGCGTGAACAGCTCCCAGGGACATAAGGGCGCGGCGGAACTCATTCGCCGCGCCCTTTCTTGCATCGGCGCGCTCTTTGTCGCCTGGCTCGCACTCTACCTGCTCGATATCGGCTGCGTGTTTCGCCTGATGACGGGCATTCCCTGTCCGGGATGTGGCATGACGAGGGCCTGGCTGGCAGCACTGCGCCTCGATTTTGCGGCGGCCTTTGCCTACCATCCGCTGTTTTGGGTGGTGCCGATTGCGTTTGTGCTCGCGTTCGTGCGCGAGGAGGTGACGTCGAGCAAGCTAAAGCGCGGCATCGACATTGCGGTTATTGTTCTGTGCGTGCTGGTCGTTGCCGTATGGATCGTGCGCCTTATCAACCCGGCAGACGCGGGCCTGCTCTTTGGTGGCCACGCTCCCGCCGGAGTTCCCACCGATATCATCCACCTCGAAACCCCACGCTGGCTCACCATCCTTCGCTCTTACCTGTCGTGACGGAGGACGCGCTAGAAAAACGGTCGACATATAAGCGGGGGCGAACGTTGAGATAACGTTCGCCCTCGCTTTGCTCTAGCCAGGTTGTTATGGGTGGGCGTGACGGCTACTCGCCATGCTTCTCCTCGTGGCGAGCGGCAGCCCGCGCATCGTGGATGCCCTTGATTGCGGCATGGCGGGCGGTACGGGCATCGTGCATGGCGTCGCGGGCCTCGGCGGCCGTTGCCTTGGCAGAGCGCAGCTTGGCTGCCAGGTCGGGATTGGTCTCGGCAACCGCGGCGATCGTGGGGCCGTCGAGCTCTTCTTGCGTGGGCTCGGCCAAAAAGTCGATGGCATACTGAGCGGCTACCATGGAGCCCTTGGCGAGCACGCTCTCGTCGATCTTATAGAAGCAGGAGTGCTGGGCATAGGTGGCGCCGATCTGGGGATTGCGCGCGCCGACAAAGGCGAGCACACCTGGCACGCGACGCAGGTACTCCGAGAAGTCCTCGCCCGAAAGCGTGCCGCGGTAATGGCCCTCGCCTGCGGGGCCCAGGCACTTGAGCACAGCTTGGCGGCAGCGCTCGCTCGAGGCGGCATCGTTTTCGACCTTGTAGTTGGCGATGGTGTAGTCGGTGAGTTCGGCCTCGGCGCCTAGCGCTGCTGCGGTGTGCTCCACGATGCGGCGCATAAGCTCGGGCATCTCCTCATGCGTTTTGTCGCCATAGGTGCGCACCGTGCCGGCGAGGTACGCCGTGCCGGCGATAACGTTGCGCGCGGTGCCGCCGTGCAGCTCGCCGACGGTGATGACGGCGGGTTCGTAGGGGCTAATCTCGCGCGAGACGATGGTCTGCAGGGCGTTGACGATCTCTGCCGCAACCATAACGGCGTCGTGGCCGCGCTGGGGCATGGCGCCATGGCACGAGGTGCCGCGGACGTCGATGCGGAACCAGTCGGTGTTTGCCATGCGTGGGCCGGGCTCGCAGCTTATGGTACCGGCGTCGACCTCGCTCCAGATGTGCGCGGCGTAGGCGCCATCGACGCCGTCGAGCACACCCGTGCCAATCATGAGTTTGGCGCCCTGGCCGTTTTCCTCGCTGGGCTGGAATACGATGCGAATCTCGCCGTGGATGTCATCGGTCATGTGGCGCAGAATCTGCAACGTGCCGAGCATCATGGCGATATGGCAGTCGTGACCGCAGGCGTGCATGCAGCCCTCATTGACGCTGGCGAACTCCTCGCCGGTCTGCTCAGTGACGGGCAGGGCGTCGATATCGGCGCGCAGCAGGATGCGGCGGCGCGGCGTGCCGTCCTCGCGGTAGGCATCCGGCGCGGTGCCGCGAAGCGTCGCCACCAGGCCCGTCTTGAGCGGACGCTCGTAGGGGATATTCATGGCGTCGAGCTGGTTGGCGATGTCGGAAGTCGTGCGCTCCTCGGCAAGGCTCAACTCCGGGTGCTTATGGAAGTGCCGGCGCTGCTTGATGATGTAGGGTTCAAACTCGGCGGCGATATCCTGGATGGCCGCGGTGACGTCGTCTGCCGCGCGAACCTCGGTTGCCGCCATAATTTGCTGTGCCTTGGTCTTCGTCATGGTCGATTTGCTCCTTGCTGGGTTGATCGCAAAATCGTACAGGCTTTCTCCAGTATGCCACCTGCCGCTAGGGCTGGTAAAGTTGCCGTTTGCCGCTTGGGGTTTTGTTACAAGGGCGGGGGAGTACACTCGGGGGTGTTGAATTACCTGCCAGAGATGGGGATGCCCATGCGACATATCGATCGGATTATTCGCTCCAAGAACGTCTTTACCGCGCAAGACGGCATCGATACCGCCCGCGAGTTGGCGATCGCCATCGCGGGCGATCGCATCGTCGCTGTCGGCGCGCCCGATGACGTGATTGCCGCCGCACCTGCCGCCACGCCGGTGGTCGATTACGGCGAGCAGTTTGTCTGCCCCGGTTTCCATGACGCTCATCTGCACTTCTTCCATACCTCGGTCGGTTCCTCGCCGTATATGCTCATGGATATGGGCACGTCCGAGGCGGCACTGGTGCAGCATGCGCTCGAGTTTTCCCAGGGCCTGCCCGACGACGCCTGGGTCGTGACCCAGGGCTGGCGCGATTACCGCTGGGATCCGCCCGAGCATCCTACCAAGGCCTCCCTCGACGCCGCCTTCCCCGGTCGCCCCTGTGTTATGTATTCGGGCGATGGGCATACGCTGTGGCTCAACAGCCGCGCACTCGAAGCCCTCGGCGTGACGCGTGACAGCGAGCCTCCGGCGGGTGGCAGTTACGACAAAGACTCAAACGGTGAGCTTACGGGTATTGCCCACGAGGCAGCTGCTATGCAGCTGCTGCCGCGCTGCCTGGAATGGCTGGGCGAGGACCGCATCGCGAGCGCTTACGGCGACCAGATGAAGCGTATGGCCGAGCAAGGCATCACCTCAATCTGCGATATGTCGCTCATGCCCATGCCGGGCTGCGACTTTATTCGCGACGATGTTTACGACAGGCTGCAGGCCGCCGGCAAGCTGGGCATCCGCGCCCATCTGTTTCCCACGCTGCTGGATGACCAATCGCGCTTGGAAGAACTCCAGACCCGCTACGCAAACAACGCGCTGCTCTCGGCGCCAGGATTTAAACAGTTCTTCGACGGCGTGTCGAGCGAGCATACCGCATACCTCACTGAGCCCTATACTAACCCGCGCTTCCCGGGTGACCAGGGGCGCCTGACGGTTCCTGTCGAGCGCATGCGCAAGTTGGTTCTGGCGGCAGCCGAGCGCGGCCACACCGTGCGCATCCACGTTATCGGCGACGGTGCCATCCATGCCGCACTCGATATCTTTGAGGAGGCGGCAGAGCTCTACGGCCTGCCCCAGCACGGTCATAATACGCTTGAGCATTTGGAGAATCTGCTGCCTCAGGACATCGATCGTCTGCGCAAGCTCAACGTCATTGCCTCGAGCCAGCCTTGCCACATCACGCTCGACCCGGGTGGCCCGGAGCGCGACCTGGGCCTGGAACGCAGCCGCATCATGTGGCCGTTTGCGACCTATAAGCAGCGCGGCATCCGCCAAGCTTTTGGTACCGACAGCCCCATCACGGCCGTTACCAGCATGAACGTGCTCTACACGGCTATTACGCGCCAAGACCCTCGCAGCCACTGGCCCGAGGGCGGCTGGCTCCCCAGCGAGCGCATCGATGCGGCAACGGCCCTGCGCAACTACACGCTTGGTAGCGCGTACGCAGCGGGCGACGAGCAAAACCTCGGCAGCCTAGAGCCCGGCAAATACGCCGACTTGGTAGTCCTGGACCAAAACCCGCTCACCATTGACCCCCAAGAGCTGCAAGCCACCAAGGTCCAGGCCACCTACCTGGCAGGCAACTTAATCTACGAGCGCTAATATTCATGCCGTACCGTTAAACGCGGCTCGGGCAGCCTATTTTGGGATGGCGCTCGAGCCGCGTTTGTTTGCCGATCGGGTCCGTTAGGAGCGTCCCCACTCTGCTGGATTTGGGCGCGGGGCGGAGGCACCGCTGCCCCGCGCGCTCAATTTGGACATCAGCAATGCTGTCTCTTGGTGTTTTGCATACTTTCCATTGCAGATTGCATAAATAGGCTGGGATGTTCTTTCTGGTCCTTATGTACCCCCGCCTGGGCCGTGCAAAAAACGGAGTATTCAGCACCGCAAGCCCCGCCGGTGCCGCTGCAGTTGAATAACATTACGGAAATCGACGTCATTTTGGGGTCCGGTGCGACGTGAAGCATGCTTTTTTGTCCTGACGGGGTTTGCCTGGCGATCCAAATTGCCGGTCGAAGGCGTCCTTGGGACCAATATGGTTTGTCCGGCGCGTATGCAGCCGTTCTGCTCTGCTGAATACTCCCAAAAATGCACGGTGCTCCCTGGGGGACCCGTGCGTGCGGCGAAAACCATGCCCATGTCGCTATCCGCATCGCCATTTTGCTGCACTGACTTTTCCTGAATGCCGGGCCCGAGTTAGTCAACCTGGCTCCCGGGGCGGACCGGAGGGCATGAAGTTTGTCGCGAGTTCCGCACGCAAAGGAAAGCACTTAATGTGCTTTCCGTCTT
>CALKBP010000013.1:0-75666 GCA_937989885.1 uncultured Collinsella sp. | reverse complement strand
TGAATTCGAAATCTTCAGGAGTCACCCCATCGATCACCCGGTGATCCCCAATATCAATCCCAAGATTATGGTCGTATCCCATTATCGTCGTGCAAACAATATCGTATGCAGGGGCCAACCTCTTTTCCCGCCAACTCGGACTATAAAGAAACGAATGGTTCTTGAGATGCGAGTCGCAATTCCCCAACGCATAATCGACCATTACCTGACGAGCGAACATTTGAGTATCAGCAATTACGTTAGACGATTGCTCTCTTATCAATCGGCCGCAAAGAGCCATATAGCAGCTATCGGGACGTGTCTCGTATTTCATATACGAAGGCCAGCCAACCGCTTGGCAAAAATCCTCCTGATGCAGCCTCAGAGGCACATCGAATCCGCTCATCGACGGCGGCTCATTGCTCCAGATTCTGTCATAACGCTCGGAAAAGAACGCACCAGGAATCGTATCCGAAGCTTCTGAACGGGCAATTTCAAGCCCAGCAGCAGACGCTGCCGTCATGCAAATTAATTCGTTGAACGGCAAATCCGGATGTTTAGTTGAAGCAATCTTGACTATGTGAGTCGAGGGGGCAGAGCCGAGCGGCAGCATCCAATCCCCCGACCCGGCCTTTTTTGCATCTTTACCGCGCGGTAAAAACCAACCGGTTTTAGACTGAGCGCCCGCCAACGACAGCCTCGAATCCTGCATATCATTTGCAATCTCAAACACTTCCGCCTTAGAAAGTGCCTCAAAATCCTCGTCTTGCAGAGGACGATAGCCCGGATCGTAGCTCGATTTCTCATCGCCGAGAAACCTCAAGGCACCAACGCACTCATCGCCCAAACGCTCGAGCATCGATAAATAGTCTGACTGGGGGATTTGAAAACGCATCGACAGCTCATGCCGAACCGGGCCCTCGGGAAGCATGCCCGAAAAGAAGGCCGAAAACTCATTGCTGGCATATGGCTCATGTCGCAAGGGAAGAGAAGCTGAGAGTGCGGCAGCATCGTCGCGTTCAAGATATCCCTCATCATATGCAAACGTCTCGTTTACGGGGTCGGCCCTCTCAAATTCTCCGACCAGCTCAAACGTTCCCCGATACTCACGATAAACCTTTAATGCCATGAGCCGTCGCCCCTCTCCCTCAGGATCAAATCGACCCCCAAGCTGTTAGCGATTTGAAGGGTTTGGCGAAGATTGGCACCCGCCTTTCCACGCTCAAGCTCGCTCACAAAGCGCAAACTGCACTGGTTGAAATCAGCCACATCGCGTTGGG
This sequence comes from uncultured Collinsella sp., assembly GCA_937989885.1. Taxonomy (GTDB): domain Bacteria; phylum Actinomycetota; class Coriobacteriia; order Coriobacteriales; family Coriobacteriaceae; genus Collinsella. The sequence goes on along the minus strand of CALKBP010000013.1, from coordinate 74,407 downwards.
TATAACCGAGCTTCTTCCGGCGCTCACGCAAATATGCACCGAGTTCAGCTGGGTCAAAAATCGTTCGCTCATTCCAGTCTTGCATGCTAATCCCCTATGATTATCCCAAACGGGATAATCATAGCACATCATGATGGAATTATCCCGTTTGGGATAATTGTCTTAACGTGAATGACGCTCCGGGACGTTACACCGCGACGACTACTCAAAGTATTGGAATTTGTTGGTCGAGAAGGCAAACGTGACGACGAAGCCTTCGCCGGGCTCGGATGCCGCGGTGACATCGATACCCATCTTGGAGCACAGGCGCGCCACCAGGTAGAGGCCGATGCCCGTTGCGCGCTTGGTGGTGCGGCCGTTGTCGCCGGTAAAGCCCTTCTCGAACACGCGCGGCAGGTCGGCCGCGCTCACGCCGCAGCCGTTATCGGCAACAGTGAGCTCAATGCGCTCACTTGCCAGGCCCTCGTCCAGCAACGCGCCCGAAAACACGATCTTCGCGCCGTCCTCGCGCGCGTATTTAATGCTGTTCTGGATGAGCTGGCCCAGAATAAACTCAAGCCACTTCTCGTCGGTAAAGACCTCGAAGTCGAGGTTCTCGCACACTGGGGCCACGTGCGCCGCGATGAGCTCGCGCGCGTTGGCCTTAATCGCGCCCGTCACCAAGGTCTTGAGATTCCAGCGGCGAATCAGGTAGTCCCGCTCCACGACTTCCGAGCGCGCGTAGTACAGTGCCTGGTCGATATAGCGCTCCACACGAGCCAGCTCACGGCCCAGGTCATCCACACGCGACAGATCGTCTTCGCTGCCGTCCAGGTTTTCCAAAATTAGATGGGCCGCCGCCAGGGGCAGCTTGGCCTCGTGAACCCAGCTTTCGATATAGTCGCGATAGTCATCGGTCTGACGCCGGCCTTCGGCAACCTCGTCGCAGGCAGCTTTGCCCACCCGGCGCAAGACCTCGTACTCGAGCTCGCCCTCGGCATAGGTCGGACATTGCACCATCTCCTGCACCCATGCGGGACTCTCGAGCTCCTCTGCCGCACGCTCCAGCTGGCGCAGAAAACGACGACGGCGCGCGTACTCGATCACGATGCCGAGCATACCAAAGATAAAGGACACGCCGACCGCCACGACCACGATAGAAACGGGTGCGCCGGCGACCGTCAGCACAAAGCAGCTCAGCAGCACACCGCACGTCCACACGGCGACGGGAAGCAGCGCATCTTTAAAGAACTTGCCAAACGACATAGCCGGCCCCTAGACCGAATAGCCTTGGCCGCGATGCGTGGTCAAATACCCCTTGATGCCGATTTTTTCGAGCGTGGTGCGCAGGCGGTTGATGTTGACGGTGAGCGTATTGTCGTCCACGAATGCATCGGAGTCCCACAGGTCCTGCATGATGGCCGAGCGCGAAACGATCTTGCCCGCGCGGCTCAGAAGCAGCGAGAGGATACGCAGCTCGTTTTTGGTGAGCTCGGTGCTGGTGCCCGTTTGCGTGTTGGTGACCATGGAGCGGGCGAGGTCGAGCTCCAGCCCCTTGTGGACAAGTGTGCTGCGCTCGCCTGCCGCCGTGGTGCGGCGCAGCAGTGCGTTGATGCGCGCCACGAGCACGCGCGCGCTATAGGGCTTGGGAACAAAGTCGTCCGCGCCGAGCGTCATGGCCATGACCTCGTCGATCTCGGTCGTGCGCGACGTGAGAACGATGATGGGAACCTCGGATTCGCGACGGACCTCATGGCAGATGTGCTGGCCGTCTTTGACAGGGAGCGTGAGGTCGAGCAGCACCAGGTCGGGCGCGGCGGCGAGAATATCGTGCGAGACATGCTCAAACGATTCGCAGGCCTCGACTTCAAACCCGGCGCGGGCAAGGATGTCGACAAGCTCACGACGAATGGGCTCGTCGTCCTCAACGACATAAATCAGCGCCATGGATTTCGCTCCCCTCTTGGTTGTCTTGCCACCATTATGGCTGCGAAACTGCAGGTGCGCACCGCGCGCGGTGCCAAGGTGACAGAACTGTTCGCGAGCGGGGGCGTTTTGTCCGCCTCGCACTCGCAGCGGCGGCGGGGACCAAAATGATTCTTTAATCCCCGTCCCAGAAAAATCATTTAGCGGCGGGCACGGAGCTTTTCGTAGCCTTCGGCGAAGAAGGCAACCGTGGCGGCGTCGGCCTCGGCGGCGTTCGTCTCGGTCGCGGGGACCACGCCGTGCTCGTCGCTCACTAGGAACAGCGCGCCCTTGAGCTGCGCGGGAATGTCTACGCGCGTGACCGGGATTCCCTTGGTCTGGGCCAGCTGCTCGATGAGCGTCGCCGTGCCACACAGACACTCGTCCGCTGGCACCACAAAGGCGAGCTCGCCGTTGTTGACGGCGGCGAGCAGCTCGGGCGCCACGCCGGTTTCGTCGGCCTCGGAGCGGGCCTCTGCGGAGCGGGCGCGCAGCGCCTTGGCCGACGTATCGGCGAGCGGCTCGTACTCCCCCACCGTCATGGCGGCGTTGCCGTTGATGTCGATCACCAGCATGAGCACGCCGTCGCGTGCGGTGTAATCGCCCTCGGCAAGCGACCACTCAACGTGCTGTTTGGCCCAGCTGAGCATGTTATGGGTAAGCGGCTCGCCCTGCACCAGACGCTCGGACAGTGCGCGGATGTGGCGGTTGAGCATGGGCACCTTTTTGTTGGACATGCGCCAACGGCAGACAAGCGCGGGCTTGTCGAGCGTAAACTTCTCGACCGCCTCCTGATTGGCGCAAAAGTCCTCGTACGCACGCTGATCCTCGGCATTGCCAAACAGCTCGGCATCATCAATCTGGGGCATGGTCATACCTTTCGTGTTAGTCATTCCGTCCTCTTATACCAAAAAGACGGCCCTCCAAACGGAGCGACCGTCTTTTGCAGAGATTATTTTGACGATACGGTCAGGCGACCGATCGGCTTAATGGGATAGAACAACATCCCATTAAGGGTTTTCCAAGTGCCCGAGATTGCCCCGAAAGAGGAGCGCCGCGTACTAAATGTACGCAAGCGACGGTTTGAGAGGCAAGGTCGGGTGCTTGGGAAAGCCTCTAGTGCCTAAAATGCCTGGCCCCTGTGAAGACCATCGCAATACCATGCTCGTTGCAGGCCTGGACGCTCTCGTCGTCGCGCTTGGAGCCGCCGGGCTGGATGATGCAGGTCACGCCGTGCGCGGCGAGCACGTCGACGTTGTCGCGGAACGGGAAGAACGCGTCGCTTGCACAGGCAAAGCCGCCCTTCTCCACGCCCTCGCGCTCGCAGAAGTCCTCGGCGCGCTCGCAGGCAAGCAGCGCAGAGTCAACGCGGTTGGGCTGACCCGGGCCCATGCCAATGCCGGCCTTACCCTTGGAAACCAGGATGGCGTTGGACTTGACGCCCTTGCAGACCTTCCAGGCAAACTCGAGCTCGGCCATCTCGGCGTCGGTGGGCTTGCGGTCGGTGGGGAACGTAAAGGTCGCAGGATCCTCGGTCACGTGGTCGACCTCCTGCACCAGCATGCCGCCGTCGACGGAGCGCAGCTCCACCTGGGCGCCGTGGTCCACGCCGCCGGTGGCCAGCACGCGCAGGTTGGGGCGCTTGGCCATGCGCTCGAGCGCCTCGGCAGTGTAGCTCGGAGCGATGATAACCTCGACGAACTGCTTGTTCTGATCGGCAAAGTGCTCAACCAGCTCATAGGGAACCTCGCGGTTGCAGGCGATGATGCCGCCGAAGGCGCTCTTGGGATCGCAGGCGAAGGCGCGGTCGTAGGCGGCCGTGATGTCCTCGGCCACGGCGGAGCCGCAGGGGTTCTGATGCTTGAGGATCACGCAGGCCGGCTCGTCGAACTCGCGGACTAGGTTCCAAGCGGCGTCGGCATCCAGATAGTTGTTGTAGCTGAGCGGCTTGCCCTGGATCTGCTCGGAGCCCACGAGCGGGAACTGCGAGCTCGCGGTATTCTCGCAGCCCTCGGCAAAGCGATAGACCGTGGCCTTCTGCTGAGGATTCTCGCCATAGCGCAGGTCGTCGACCTTCTCCAGCGAGATCTCGAGCTTGGCAGAGGTGTCCGCCACGTCGCTTGCGTGGGCGGCGAGCCAACGGGAGATAGCCGTGTCGTAGGCGGCGGTGGTCTGGTAGACCTTCACCTGCAGGCGACGACGGGTGGAAAGCGTGGTGCAGCCACCGGTCTCGCGCATCTCGGCCAGGACGGCATCATAGTCGGCCGGGTCGGAGATGACGGTAACGCTCGCGGCGTTCTTGGCGGCAGAGCGCAGCATGGAAGGACCGCCGATGTCGATGTGCTCGATGGCATCCGCGAAGGTGACCTCGGGGTTGGCGACGGTCTTCTCGAACTCGTACAGGTTGACGACGACCAGGTCGATCAGCTTAATGCCGTGCTGTGCCGCCTCCTGCATGTGCTGCTCGGAATCGCGGCGGGCCAGCAGCGCGCCGTGAACCTTGGGGTGCAGGGTCTTAACGCGGCCGTCCATCATCTCGGGATAGCCCGTGAACTCCTCGATGGGGGTTACGGGGACGCCCGCGTCCTCGATGGCACGAGCCGTGCCGCCCGTAGAGATGATCTCGACGCCAAAGTCATCGACCAGCGTCCGTGCGAAATCGACGACGCCCGTCTTATCGGTAACCGAGATCAACGCGCGTGCGATCTTCACATCAGATCCCATGCAGTCCTCCTGTCTGGTACGCCGCCGTGCTCTGTGAGTCGGTGATACGTCAATCTGCAGCGCTCGCGCAGCGGCATTGAAAATACTGATTCAATGTAGCGCATCGAGCGCATCGATGCACCCCGCAACGGGCGCATATGCAGAAAAAGTTTGCGAGCGGAGGGGATGGGCACGGCACCGGGCACGGTGAGTTCATGGAACACAGGGGCACCATAATTAGATGCCAATAGCGTGGTAGAACTGTGCTCGATATGCATCCGCAAAAGAAAGAGGCACCATGGTCTCGCGGGTTCTCTACCGACCGTTTGATACCGAAGACTTCGACGCCATCGCGTTGATTCTGCAGCAGCTTTGGCATAACAATTCGGATAACGATGAGTACAACCGCCTCGAGGCCGCGTGCGACCTCGCCTATTGCCTTTCGTCTTCGACGTTTTCGCAGGTTGCCGTAATCGACGGTCAGGCACGCGGCATTGCGCTCGCGCGTGCGGGACAGAGCTCCGGCGCCACCGTTAAGGAACATTGGCTGGATACCGAACGCGCACTGCTATCGCAAATGCGCGAGCTGGAGCCCGATGCCTGCGCCGAGTATCTCTCGTTTGTGCGCGCAACCATCCGAACCAACAACCGCCTGCTCGAGAGCAGCCCGTTGCCGCACGACAACGAGGTCACGCTGCTTGCCGTGGATCGCGATGTCCATGGCCTGGGCGTTGGCACGGTTCTGCTCGATGCCGCGGTCTCGCACCTGTCCTCGCTTGGAGCGACGAGGGCGCACCTGTACACCGACTCCAACTGCTCGTGGAAGTTCTACGAGCTGCACGGCTTTAAGCGCACGGCCACGCACCGCGCCAACCGCGAAGAGCGCCGTCACGACATGCCGCGCGAAAGCTTCCTCTACGAACTCGACCTAACAGCCTAGGCCCAGCAGCCATACCTAGTCATTTAGGAACGTCCCCAGTGACTAGTCGTTGGGGACAGTCTTCGTAGGTAGCGCATAAAAAAGGGAATGGGCTTCCCCCGACGGCTGTCGAGAAAAGCCCATCTCGTAATTTAGGACCGTTAGAACGTTCCGCCGCCGCCTCCGCCGACGCCGCCGCCTCCGCCGCCCGAGAAGCCGCCGCCACCGCCACCGCTCGAGCTATCGGAACTCGAAGCCAGCTCACGGATGCTCTCGTGATACACATCGTTAAACGAATCGAGCGGCGACTCGGTACCGTAATGATGGTAGTACCACCAGTAGCAGGGGTAATTGTCGTAGAAACCGTCGGCCTCGCGCACCTCGGAAGGAACAGCCTCGGCAAGCTGACGCAGGACTTCCTTCGAAACGCCCAGCGCCGCACCCATCACCAGAAGTTTATTCCACAGGACCAGATCGCCGGGGACGGCTTCCTTTAGACGCGTGAAGTCCTCGAGCCAATGCTTAAGCGCCTTGCAGCGAGCCGCCACCTCGGCGCCCTCCGGCGTAAAGCGGCGGAACGTAAGGCCCACGCCAATACCCACCAGCACAATCGGCACCGAGATAACCGCAGCGATAATGTTCGCCTGTGCACCGTCGGTAAAGATGATAGATCCCGCGGGAACAAAGGCGATCAGAATACCAAGAACCAGGCAAAACACCATTGCGACAATGCCGTCCGAGGCAACGTACTCGCTATCGGCCAGCTTGCCCTTAACGGTGTTCTGATAGTCCTCGAGCTTGTCGCCCACGGGCGTAGCGTGCTGCTTGACGTAGTGCTGTAGCTCGTCAAACGTGCGTGAGCGGTCGCCGTTCTCGTCGGGCTTAGCACCGGCAAAGAAGACCTTGAGCACCATGTGGTCAATGCCCTTGGCCGACTTCCAGCCCGCATCACTCACCGTCACGCGATACGTCTGCTCTTCTTTTTCACGCCCCAACAGACCCTTCTTGGCCTTGGTCACGGCCGCCTGCTCCAGCTTGATTACACGGTCGTCAGTGAGCTTCATGAGCGTGGCGATATATGCCTGATCGGGCACCTCGTTCCAGCTCATGAGGGCCGAAAGCACGGCGGGATGGTCGGCCGAAGGCACATCGCGGAAATATTCGTCCTGGAAAAGCGGCTTGGGCTTGCGGCGGCGCAGCTTGAGCACAACGATTGTGCCGGTAAAGGCCACCGCCGCGACAACACTTAGTACGGCAAGTACATTGGCAATCATGCGAGCGTGAGCGCGGCGGGCGTTAGCCTCGTCGGCCCATGCCTTCTCCTCGCTCAGGATTGTCGGCATGCGCTCCTCGCTCGAAGCGGAAAGCCAAGGCACCCAATCGCTGGGGAAGGTGATGCGCGCCTCGGCGAATTCGCCCTGATGCACGCAGGGAATGGTATAGGTGACCATGGGCTCGTCCTCATCGAGTGACACGTCGCCCGTCAGCGGGCCGTGGCCCCATGCGCGGAAGTTATCGCCCTTGACGGCCGCCGTCCCGGCGGCGGCATTTGCGAAGTGCACTTCCATCTCGACGTCATCGGAATCCGCGGACCAGCCGTCGCCCACGAATTTCCAATAGAGCTCGGCGGTATCGGCCCAGTTCATAACCGCACCGGTCATGGTGTAACTCACGTAATAGATCGCGCTGTCGCCGCTCTCGTGGGGGCTGAACACCTTGATTCTTACGCCGCTGTCGGACTGCTCAACCGTATAGACGCCGTTGTCGTCTTTGTTTGCGCTGTCGACCTTGTTAAACGCGGTGTCGTCTTCCTCGACGCTCAGCACATTGACGCCCGCCGCACCGCCCTGCTGGTTAGAGCCTGTATTGATCTCCCAAAACACGCCGTTGATGTCGTCATCGAAATCAAACTGGCGTCCCTCGACAACGGTCAGCGAGCCGTCGGCCTCGACCGTGGCACCGATATAGGTTTGGGTCATGGAGTAGCCGTCGGCACGTGCAACGGCGGGCAACAGCAGCAGTGCGCACGCGACGAGCGCGCAAATGGAAACAAATCGCGCAAACGGGCGGCGCTGCCGGCTGACTTTGGCGGCGAGGGTGTTCATAGGCACATCCTTTGTCTGTAAAACCAACAGCGCCATTGTCCCACGTTTGCGGGTACGCATGACGAATATCTAGGCGACCGGAGCGCCAAACGGGATGAAAGTCACGCCCGCACCCCGGCACCTAGAAAATGATCCATTGGGGACGGAGGAAAACGGATCATTGGGCTGAACCGACAGACAGCAACAAATTTGTCGTTTGAGACGCTCTTGGGCTGAGCCCCGCGCCAGCAATAGATACCACTTCACAGCTCCGTCACAGGTGTAGCGGCTTTGTGTGGGCGCGGCATACGCTGATTGAGCCGCCAGTCGAGGGGCATAAAACAATTGAGCGAAAACGGTTTGCCCCTTTGCCGTTCGCTCGAGGATCATGTCCCCCTTTTCCGCGGAAACCCCGGCAGTTGCGAAGAGCTGCCGGGGTTTCTGTCGTTTGTGAGGCCGAGTCGGCGTACGGCGATCGAGACGTTGGGCCGCAGACCCACCGTGCGCAATGCGCAGCGCCGCCAACTTGCGAGCCACGGAAACGCCTTCCCTACCGTGCCCCGCGCTATACTCGTCCGCATGGATATCAAAACACGCAACATAGTAACGCCCGCCGCGGATGCACCAACGTCGCAACCCGCCTCCGTTCCCGCACCTGTCGTGGGCCGTTTTGCCCCGTCGCCCTCGGGCCGCATGCACCTGGGCAACGTGTTCAGTTGCCTGTGCTCGTGGCTTTCGGCCCGCAGCCAGGGCGGCAACATCGTGCTGCGCATCGAGGACCTGGACGATCGCTGCAAGCGCCCCGAGCTTGCCGCTCAGCTGATTGACGATCTGGCCTGGCTGGGGCTTGAGTGGGACGAAGGCCCCTACTATCAGCACGATCGCCTCGACCTGTACGAGCGCGCCCTGCACCAGCTGCAAGACGCCGGCCTCACCTACCCCTGCTTTTGCACGCGTGCCGAGCTCCACGCCGCGAGTGCGCCGCACGCCAGCGACGGCACGCCCATCTACCGCGGCGCCTGCAGAGACCTTTCTGCCGAGGAGGTTGCCCGCCGCAGCGCCCTGCGCGCCCCGGCCACGCGCCTGCGCGTGCCCGACATCGACGACCTCGCGGGCGACGTGATCGAATTCGTGGACCGCACGTACGGGGCCCAATGCGAGGCGCTCGCCACCGAGTGCGGCGATTTTTTGGTACGCCGCAGCGACGGTGTTTTTGCCTATCAGCTAGCCGTGGTGGTCGACGATGCCGCCATGGGTGTTACCGAGATCGTACGCGGATGCGACCTGCTGGGCTCCACGCCGCGTCAGATCTACCTGCAGCATCTGTTGGGACTTCCCACGCCGCACTACGCGCACATTCCGCTGCTCATGTCGCCAGACGGCCGCCGCCTTTCCAAGCGCGACCGCGATCTGGACCTGGGCGAGCTACGCGCCCGCTTTGGCACGCCCGAGGCACTGCTAGGCTGGCTCGCTGGGCAAACGGGCATCGCGCCGGACACCACACCGCGCTCTGCTGAGCAGCTGGTCGAGCACTTTAGCTGGGACGTCATCCGCGCGCACAGGGAGAACATCACCGTAACGGCCGAGTAGCCAAACGCCCCGCCCCTACGCAATGTCCCAGGGTTGGAGTTCGTCACCCAGGTGGATGATGCAGTCGTAGAGTACGGTGTGGCGCTCGGCCGGATTGGCATCGCGATGAAAATGCCCGTAGTACCAGCGCTTGTAGTCCAAGCGATCTTCCAACTCGTCAAAAAAAGCCGTGAGCCGATCGACATCGGGTCGGGTCCAGCCGGGCGCCGGATAGAGCGTGGGCGAAAGCAAGCGCGTGGAGCAGGTATGGGTGATCACGTAGTCGACCTTCCAGTCCACACTATCGAGCTTTGCCCGCGCCTCCTCAAAGTTGCGCTCGTCCGGCAGCTCCTGCGGCCACCAGCTGGAATACGGAATGCGGTATTCCTTATCCACGCTCGTGGCACCGCCCATGGTAAAGATTGTTGAATCGTCAAGCTCAAAAACCTCGCCACGCGTCAGGCGCCGTATGGGCGAGGTGTCCGACAGGCGCTGCGTCAGTCCACCATGCCACAGCTCCATAGGGCGCTCCGCCCAATGGTCGAAGCGTTCGTGGTTGCCGTCGACGAACAGCACGGTATAGGGACGCGATTCCAGCCAAGCGATATCGGCGCACTCCTCGGCAGAGAAATCCCAGGGAAAGCCAAAGTCGCCCGCAACAATCAGATAGTCGTCACTCGTCAGACTATCCCCAAGATCCCAGTCGCGCAGCTTTTGCATGTCGACGCCACCGTGAATGTCGCCCGTCACATAGACCGTCATCGGATCACCACTTCCCTCTTATAGGTTTCGAGATCGTGCTCGATCTGCTCGTTGCCCGTGGCGTTGACCCACCACGGCCATTTAACGCAACACACCGGCTCGTCTACCTGCGCAAACCACGACTTGAGCTCCTCCAGGCTCACCGGGGCGTAGCTGTTAGCGTCCGCGCCCACGTCATAGCGCAGCAACCCCTGTCTGAGGTTGAACTTGTTGTACGCGTCGCCGCAGCTGTGGATATGCCCGTGCAGATGCCAGCTGCCGTGCGACATGCCCCGCCAATCGACCATGGGATAGTGGCTCAGCACGATTTTTTGGCGGTCGATCTTGAGCACGCAAATGGGCGGCTCAACGATAAAAGCATCCGCTACCGCAGACTGCGTCCAGTCTTTATCGTGATTGCCGGGCAGCAGATGAACGCGCTTGCATGTAATGCTTTTGCGCAGCTCATAGGCGTCTTGGACCGTCATCTTAAAGCTGAAGTCGCCCAAGATGTAGAGCTCGTCATCCGCAGCAACCTTGCTGTTAATGTTGGCGACCATGGCGTCGTTCATCTGCGCAACAGCCGACCAAGGCCTATCGCTAAGCCGTAGCATGTTCTCGTGTCCAAAATGAGTATCGCTGGTAAACCAGATCACGGGGACCTCCTGTTGCTGCGGGGCATCCATCCCTTAGGGCTTACCCTTCATTTTTCCATCCAAACGGGTCAAGCACCCAAAAAATCAGATCGAGCACGCCGCCGGTTATCATGGCGCCGGCAAGGGCCATGCAAACGTGCAGAGAGCTGACACTTCGGAGCACGTCGAACGGCCCCAGAACAGCCAGCAGCGCGACCGCTGCGCCGGCAAGGCACAACGCGAGGCACGGCCCCGCGTCCTTGACGCATTTCTTTGCGAGATGCTTGGTGTTGTCACTCATCAAAATCGAACTCCTTAGAGGGTCGTTGTTCAGGTACATGCCGCCGCGGCAGAGCAGGGCGACAGGCTAAGTGTCAAATGCCGTGCGGACACGTGTGTAAGCTCATACCAAACTGCCAACCCCAATCGTCATACATCTAAAACACGAACGATCGATCTGTTATCCTGGCGCCAACATAGTCTTTCGAAAGGTTTGGCCGGGATGACTACGCAACACCAGATTGATATTGAATTCGACTCGCTTGCACGCGAGAACGATTCACCCAAGCTCATCGCCAACTCGAAGGCGACAGGCGGAACGCTACTATCCGTTATCAAGGAGCAGCTCTCAACCTGCAGCTCTTTTGACTTTTGCGTTGCGTTTGTTGCAGACGGCGGCCTTCAAATCCTGGTCGAGGCGTTCCAGGAGCTCAAACAGCGTGGCATTAAGGGTAGGCTGCTCACGTCCACCTATCTCAACTTCAACTCACCCGATGCCTTTCGCAAGCTGCTGGAATACGACAACATAGAAGTTCGCGTATTCCAGGGTAATTTGCATGCCAAGGGATACATTTTTGATAAGGGCGAAACCAGCACGGTCATCGTCGGCAGCTCGAACATGACGCAGACCGCCCTCACCTGTAATAAAGAATGGAACGTGCTGTACCAGACCGTTGAAAACAGCCGCCTACTCGGCGAACTGAGGGGCGAGTTCAATTCGTTGTGGAACGACACCTCAACCATTACGCTTTCGCGAGAATGGATTGAGAACTATGCCGCATATCGATCGGCACGTCCGTCAAAGCCCAAATCGAAACCGACATTCAGATCTGCGGAAACGCCGGCGCAGAATGACCTCGAAGAAATCAAGCCCAATAAAATGCAGCAGCGCGCCCTTGAGGCGCTCGGCGTAATCCACCGCAAAGGCGAGACCCGCGCCCTGCTGGTCTCGGCAACCGGCACCGGCAAGACCTTCCTTTCGGCGTTCGACGTGCTCGCAACTAAACCCCGGCGCGTCCTCTTTCTTGCGCACCGCCGGCGCATTATCGACGCCTCCCGCGCAAGCTACGAACGCCTCTTAGGTAGTACCTATACGTTCGATACCTATCAAACTGGCAAGAATATAAGCAATGCTACCTGCGTTTTTGCCATGTGTTCTTCGGTCGCCAAACATCTGAGCGATTTCCGCCCCGATGAGTTCGACTACATCGTCATCGACGAGGCCCACCGAACGGGATCCCAGGGTTACCAATCCATCATGTCGCACTTTGCGCCTCGGTTTTATCTGGGTATGACCGCTACGCCTAATCGCACCGACGGCTATGACGTCTTTGCCCTTTTCAATCACGTCATCGCGTTCCAGATCACGCTGCAGGACGCTTTGGCCGAGGAGATGCTAGCCCCCTTCCATTATTTTGGCATTCACGATCTGGAGATTGACGATGAGACAATCGAAGATACCGCCCTGTTCGGGCGCTTGACATCCGATGAGCGCGTGCGTCACATCACCGAGAAAATCGAAGAGTATAGCGTCACCAAAAGCAACCGCAGGGGCTTAATTTTCTGCAATCGAAACGCCGAGGCAAAAGAGTTGTCATGCAAATTCAACGCTCTCGGATATCGAACGGCTGCGATTAGCGGTCAAGATTCCGATGAGGTCCGCGATGCCGCGATCAGCCGACTTGAAGCCGGCGAGCTCGAGTACATTTTCTCGGTCGATATCATGAACGAAGGCGTCGATATTCCCTCGCTCAATCAGATCATCATGCTTCGACGCACCGACTCCGCAATCATCTTTATTCAACAGCTCGGACGAGGTTTGCGCCTGAATGATGGCAAGGAATACGCACTGGTGCTCGACTTTATTGGCAACTACCAGAGCAACTTCTTGGTGCCCATCGCGCTTTCGGGTGACAAGACGTATAACAAAGACCGCCTGCGCCGCCTTGTCCAAGAGGGCGATTCCGCGATTCCCGGCTGCTCAACCGTGAGCTTCGATCGTATTTCCGAGGCACGGATTTACAAGGCCATCGACGGCGGCGATTTCACCTCCGTCAGGTTTTTGAAAAACGAATATCTCGACTTGCGCCAAAGACTAGGCAAGATTCCCTCGCTGCTCGAATTTGATCGTAACGGCTCCATCGATCCGCTGCTTATCTTCAAGAATAGCGGCCTGGGGTCCTACCACGCTTTTCTTTCCAAATACGAGCCGGACTACACAGTCCATTTTTCCTCTGATCAAACCAAGATTCTCAAATTTATTTCTCAAAAACTTGCCGCGGGCAAGCGATTCGAAGACCTCTATTTGCTTCAAACGCTCGTCGAAGCCGGACACGAGGGCTACCGGCATATGCGCGAGGCTGCGCTTAGGAACTACCGTGCACAGCTTAAGGACAGCGCCGTTAGGTCGGCAATCGCAGTCCTTAAGGGCGACTTTGCCACTCCTAAGGATTTCGTTTCCCTGCTTATTGACGATGGATGCGGACCTCGTCTGACCGAAGTGTTTGCGACCGCCCTGCGCAACGCGGAGTTCAAGCGTCAGATTCTCGAAGTGCTGGATTTTGGTATTGAGCGCAACCGACTCGACTATGCCGAGACGTACGAAAACACAAATTTCGTTCTCAACGCCAAGTACACGTACGAGGAGGTTTGCCGTCTGATGAACTGGGAAAAGAACATCAACGGCCAAAATCTTGGCGGCTATTTTTACGACGAGAAGACCAATACATTCCCCGTGTTTATTAACTATGACAAGGCGCCCGACATTAGCGAGTCCATTCAGTATGAAGACCGCTTTGTTTCGCCGAGCAAGTTTATCGCAATCTCCAAGGGCAACCGTACGCTCAACTCTCCCGAGATACTGCGCCTGAAGGCATGGCCGGAAAACGGCCTGAAGACATATTTGTTTATGCGCAAAAACAAAGATGATAAGGGCGGCAAGGAGTTTTACTTCCTAGGCGAAATGCACCCGACTGGCGAGTTCGAGGCCATTAAAACCAAGAGCGGTGATAACGCCGTCGAAATCGAATACGAGCTCAATGCGCCCGTGCGCCAGGATATTTACGAGTTTATGCTCAGCGATTTGAGCGAGGCTGAGTAAAAAAGAGCGGGCCGCCATGTGGCGCCCGCCCCTTTCTTATTACATAAGTCCGAGTTTCTTTTCGAGCTCCTTAACGACTTTAACGTCTGCCGGAAGCCAATCGACCTCCCACAGGTTATTGGTATCAAGCCATTTCATATCCTCGTGAGCGTGCTCTTTGAACTCCCCCGAAAGGATGTTAGCTAGATAGCACTGCATCGACAGGTGAAACGTCGCGTAATCGTGTTCGACCGTGCAAAGATAGTCGAGGTTACCGATCGTGACCTCGAGCTCTTCCTGAATCTCGCGCACGATTGCCTGCTCGCCGGTCTCGCCCGGCTCGAGCTTGCCGCCCGGAAACTCCCAGCCGTCTTTAAACTCGCCATAGCCTCGCTGGCAGCTCAGGATCTTCCCGTCTTTCTGAATAATCGCTGCTGCAACATTGATTGATTTCATAACTAGCCATCACCTCTCCAATTGAGCCCAACCAGTATAGGTGATCGACCGCCCGCCATGTCCCAGTCGTCTGAAAACTGTCTGCTCGACCCATTTCTGCCACCACTTTGTCATCGGCACCCCATCTCCCGCTATCGAGGTCTAATACTTTTCCGCGAAGTGAATGTCTGTTTTAGGAGCCCTGAAACATCCGCATTTTTCAACGGCAAAATCATGGGATTCCAGCACCGAAACCACAGGAAACGACACCTTTAAAGTGTCGATGCTTCGGGGGTCCGATTTAGCTCGTTCACTTCTCGGGAAAAGTATTAGACCTCGCTGTTAGCCACCCAGAAGGACACTTCTCCCCTCCCCACCGCCACCCAAAAACTCATCCAACATTAATCCTGGCTCAAGAATCGCTTAATCTATAACCTGCACTATAGAGTTCGACCAAGGGCGGGGAGGCACCGCGCAACGCAGGCCGCCGAACGCAACGCTCGCGCCCGGGCAGATCGCCCGGCGTCGCGCCCATCGAACGAAAGGACAGGTCATGGACGACCTCGAAAAAGTTGAAACCATCCGCACCAAGTGCAACGTGAGCTACACCGACGCCAAGGCCGCGCTCGACGCCACCGACGGTAACATTCTGGATGCCATCATTTGGCTTGAGTCGCAGGGCAAGACCCAGACCACGTCGGCGCACGCCGCCACCGAGTCCGCGCCGGTCGATGAGCCTTCGGCCGAGATGGTCGCCGCGCAGGCCGCCTACGAAAAGTCGAGCGAAAAGACCGACTTCTCCAAGAAAATGGACAGCGTGTGGGAGTACCTCAAAAAGCTCTTCCGCCTGAGCCTGGACACCAAGTTCATCGCCACGCGCCGCGATGCGATCGTCCTCAACATTCCCATCTTGATTCCCATCGTCGCGTTATTTGCCTGGGGCGCCACGATATGGCTGATGCTGATTGGCCTGTTCTTTGGCATGCGCTACCGCATCGACAGCGACGGCGACGTGCCCGGCAGCATCAACAACCTTATGGATCACGCCGCCGACGCCGCGGACGACATCAAGCAAAATCTCAACGACGACAAGTAATCGCAGACGGGGGCACACATGGCACGGATCCTGATCGTAGAGGACGAGGAGAAAATCGCCCGCTTTGTGACGCTCGAGCTGGAGCACGAGGGCTACCAGGTGGAGCACGCCGCCGACGGCCGCACCGCCGTGGACCTGGCGCTGGAGCGCGACTACGATTTGATTCTGCTCGATGTGCTGTTGCCGCAGCTCAACGGCATGGAGGTCTTGCGGCGTGTCCGCAAGCACAAGGATGTGCCGGTGATTATGGTTACCGCGCGCGATGCCGTGATGGACAAGGTTGCCGGGCTCGATGCCGGCGCCGACGACTACTTGACCAAGCCGTTTGCAATCGAGGAGCTGTTCGCACGGATCCGCGTGGCGCTGAAGCGCTCGGAAGCCGTGCGGGCGGCTTCGGGCGTTGGCGGCGCCAGCGCCGGGGCTGGCGTAGCGAGCGACACGGCCGCCGGTATCGCCACAATATCCCCGGCAACCGACACGGTCCAGACCGCTGCCACGCCCTCCCCCGCCACGCTCACTGTGGGCTCAGTCGTGCTCGATCCCGACCGCCGCGAAGTCACGGTCGGCGGCTCGCCCATCGTGCTGACTGCCCGCGAGTTCGATGTCCTCGCACTGCTTATGGCACATGCCGAAACCGTGCTCACGCGTGAGCGCATCGCGCACGAGGCGCTGGGCTACGAATACGTGGGCGACACCAACAACGTCGACGTACACATCGCGCACCTGCGCGCCAAGATCGAAGACGCCGGCGGCGCCCGCATCATCCAAACCGTGCGCGGGGTGGGCTATGTCTGCCGTGCGTAACGCCGAGGCCAAGCGCGTCACCTCCATCGCCCGCGCCATCAACTGGGGCTATATGTGGCGCCGCCTGATGAGCTACGTCTGGCTCGATCTGCTGCTGGTGGTGATTGCGGCGGCGATTCTCGTCTATGGATACAACCAGACGCTGCCCGACGACGCGTTTACCGCAGGATGGATTCCCGGCGCCACCGTTCATGGCATGTCGCTGACGCCCGCGCGCGGCTGGAACCTGGCAACGCTCACTTATACCGTCGATCTTGCGCGTACCACCAAGACCTTCCCCCTCGCGCAGGACCTCGTCGCGCTATGGCCTCTCTACCTTGTCGTTGTGGGTTGGCAGGTCATCAGCGTGCTCAACATGCTCGGCGGCGCCCGCCGCGTGCGCCGTACCATGGCGCCGCTCAACGACCTGGCCTTGCGCGTGGACGAGCTCGGCCGCATGCAGCTCTCCGGCGGCAAGATGGAAACGCTGGAACAGGCCATCGAGCGCGCAAGCGTCGACTCGCCGAGCGTCACCACCGGCGACGCCGACCTGGCAAGCATCGAGGTCGCACTCAACCGCCTGCTGCGCCAGATGCAAGAGGCCAAGCTGCAGCAGATGCGCTTTGTCAACGATGCAAGCCACGAGCTGCGCACGCCCATCGCGGTGATTCAGGGCTACGTAAACATGCTCGACCGCTGGGGCAAAAACGACCCAGACGTGCTGGCGGAATCCATCGCATCGCTCAAGGCCGAAAGCGAACACATGCAGGAGCTCGTAGAGCAGCTGCTGTTTTTGGCGCGCGGCGATGCCGGGCGCACGGTCCTGCGGCGCGCGCATACCAACCTGGCCGCACTGGTCGGCGAGGTATGCGAGGAATCACAGATGATCGATACCGAGCACACGTATCGGCTGGCGTACGACACCACGCTTGCCGGCGACCCGCGCCTCGACGCGTCCATCGACGTGGCGCTCGTGAAGCAGGCCCTGCGCGTGATCGTGCAGAATGCCGCCAAGTATTCGGACGCGGGCACGCCCATCACGTTTGGCGTAGCGCCGGATGCGGGCGCGGGCACGATCGACATAAGTGTTGAGGACGAGGGCATCGGCATGAACCAGGAATCTGCAGCTCACGCTTTTGAACGGTTCTATCGCGCCGACAACGCACGCGATGCCGGCGCGCAGGGCTCGGGTCTGGGGCTTGCCATTGCCAAGTGGATCGTCGATAGCCATGGCGGTGTCATTGGCGTGACCTCAGTCGAGGGCGTCGGCAGCCGCTTTACGATTCGCCTGCCGCGGTAGGGATGCCCCTCGGCATAAATAAAGGGATAGGGCCACGCGGCTCTATCCCTTTTTGCTAGCTATAGCAGCTTGTGCGCTACTCGCGGCACAGGTGCACGGCGAAGCCGGCGAACTCGCGCTTAAAGTACACGAGCTTGGTGCCGCCGTCGGGCAGCAGCACGCGCGACTCCTCGTTGACCTCGAGCCCGCGCTCGGCAAACCACTTCTCGGCCGCATCGATGTCGTTGACGGCAAAGCCGATGTGACCCTTGGCGCCACGACCGTTCTGCTTCATGATCTCGACCAGCGAATCGTTGAAGTACGAAACCGGGGTCTCGATGACGGGCAGGCCCATCATCGTCGAGAACAGCTCCGCGATCTCCAGGGCGTCTGCCGGGTCGGTGGCGTTAATGCCCACATGGGCAACGCGCATACCAAAGAGCTCTACCGGGTTGGCGTTCTGCTCACTCATGCAGTCAGCGCCTACTGAGCCATGACGTCGAGAACGGCCTTCTCGGCGGCAACGCGGTTCATGCCGGTCATGAAGGGCACGCCACTCACGTACGGGCAGGTGAGGCCCTCGGGGGCAACGGTGGTGGCGATCAGCAGGTCAGCGCCCTCGTCGCAGTAATCCTTGGCCTCGGAGATGGCGCACTGCACGATCTCGTACTTGTCGGCATAACCGTTGGCGTCGAGCAAGGTAGCGACCTTCTGGGCAACGAGCGTGGAAGTAGCAGCGCCAGCACCGCAAGCCAAAACGATCTTCTTCATAGGTAATGTCTCCCTTCATGGTTTACTTTAGGTAAGTGTACCGCAGCGAGCGATGGCACTCGGCCTCGATGAGCTTTTATGCCAGTTTGCTTGCGCGCTGCGTATAATACATCTAGTACGTGTTGTCATACCGCTCGCTTTATGAGCGACTAAGGACCCCAATATGCCCGATTCCCGCACCCTCTGGACCGCCGTCGTTATCATCTGCATCGCCGTTTCGGTGTTCTTTAGCGTCAAAAAACGCACCACGTTTAAACGCCTGCAGCAATTGATGGCCGCCAAGCAGTGGGACGAGTTCGATCGTTTGCTCGACGGCAAACTCACCAGCATGCTGTACCCACGCTACAACCGCGACTACCTGCGCCTGAACTCCTATCTGCTGCGCGAGGACCACGAGCGTGCCAGCGAGATGTTCGACCTGCTGCTGGGGCTCAACCTCCCCAAGATGCAGCGCGTCGACCTGGTGATTAAGGCCTTTAACTACTATGTTGGCCAGGAGGACCGCAAAAAGTCCAAAGAGCTGTTGCACGAGATCAAGGGCTTTGAGGGCGGTCAGGCCGAGGCAGTTGCGCACGAGTGTCAGCTGATGTACGACACGATGATCCTCAAGCGCCACAACGACATTCCCGAGCTGGAGCGCATGCTCGAGGATGTCGGCGACGACCCGGTCAAGCGCTGCCGCTTGGAGTACCTGCTAGCCCTGCAGTACCAGAACAAGGGCGACGAAGCCAAGTTCCAGGAGTTCCTGGAGAAGTCGGGCCAACACTCGATGGCCGTCAACGCGTAACGGACGGCTTGTGCTAGACTTCTAGTCTCACGGGGGCGTGGCGGAATTGGCATACGCAGGAGACTTAAAATCTCTCGCCGCAAGGATTGTGGGTTCGAGTCCCACCGCCCCTACCATATGGAGCTTTCGAGCCCGTGTTCCCCAGGGATGCGGGCTCGTTTCTTTTGGACGCCGACGGGGCTCTAAGTTGCGGTGGGATGGTTAAAGGGTGCTGAGACTGGGGGTCCAGCCGATGGTGGGGGCCTCGCCGTCGAGAACCTCGTTGATGGTGGCGGCCATGCCGGCAAGCAGGCTGTTCTCGCTTACGGTGAGCGTTTCGTAGCCGCCGGCTCGCATGAGCTCGCGAATCACCACGGCACCGGCGAGGATCACGCCCGCACGCTTGGGTTGCACGCCCGGTAACGCGGCAATGCCCGCAACATCCAGCGCGGACATGCGCTCGATAGCGGCCGAAACCTGCTCCAGCGAAAGCTCGCGCAGGTGCACAAAGCTCGAATCATACGGCTCCAGCTCGTGTACCAGCGCAACGAGCGTGGTGACGGTACCACCCACCGCGACCAGGCGCTCGGCGCGCTTAAAGTCGACAGGCAGACTCTCAAAGTAGCCCGTAAACTGCTCGTTTGCCCAGCCGGCAGCAGCCGCAAGCTCGTTCGTCGACGGCGGCAGTGCCAAGAAAAACCGCTCGGTCACGCGGCGGCAACCGATGTCCAGCGAGCGAGTTCCCTCCAGCGCAAAGACGTCGCGCTCCGGCGCATAGACGCCCGTCGCGAGCTCCGTGGATCCGCCGCCCGAATCGGCAACAATGATGCGCTCGCCAGCAAAGTCGTGCGCCACGCCAAAAAACGTCAGGCGCGCCTCGACCTCGCCCGGAATCACCTGCGGCTCGAGCCCCAGCTCGCGCAGGCCGTCCAGCAGCAGCGCGGCATTGGACGCATCGCGCGCGGCGCTCGTGCACGTGGTGCAGATGCACGCGGCCCCAAAGGCACGGGCCTCGTCCACAAACATGCGACACGCAGCGAGCACGCGCTCAACGGCCGCCTCGCAAAAGCGACCCGTCGCGTCCACGCCCTCGCCCAGGTCGGTAATCTCGGTATGCTTGGACGATTCCACGATCGCCCCGCCCTCGACCTGGGCCAGCACCAGTCGCGACGACACCGTTCCCAGGTCAATCGCCGCTACCTTATATCGTTTGTAATTCGTCATTGCAGGCTCCCCTCCGGGCGCTATTTGCCGTTGGACACGACCGTCTGCCCCTCGACGCCGTTAAATCCAAACAGCATATCGAGCGTCTGGATGTACCACGGCGCGTCCTTGCCGACCTCTTCGATCTCTTTGGCGACTTCGCTGGCCTTCTTGGCGTTCGAGGACTTTTTGCTCGACGACGAGTCCGAATCGTCGTCGAGGCCCAGCACGTCAATCTTGGTCTCGCCGGGCATCACCAGGCCCAGGTCCTCGGTCGCCGCGTCCTTAATGCCCTCCTCCGAGAGCAGTTTGTCGACGCTTTTCTGCAGCTCGTCGTTGTACTGCTGGCGAATCTCGACCTGCTTGGCCAAGATATCGCTCGAGCGTTTGGCGACGTAGAGGTCGCGCACGGGAAAGTACAGGCTCACGAGCACCAGAACGACAACAATGCCAATAAACAGCCCGCGTTGGGGTCCATGGGTAAAGTCGTAGATTGCCTTGACCACCGCGTTGTCGTTGGCGTAGCGCATAAAGTCCGAACCGGAGAGACGGCTCGAGGACCTGGCCGACTTTTCATGCGTTTGAGCCGAGGGGCGCTGAGCACGCGTCGGGCTCACCGAACGCGGCGGGCGCTCCGTCGGCATATTCATTTGAGCACGGGGGTGTGAGGCGCTTGCTGGACGCTGTGCGCGTCGATCGGCGCCGCCGTAGTCGGACCCGCTGAGCTGCATCGTACGTGCAGATCGAGGCGACGGCTCGCGCGAACCGGCGGAATAATACCTGTTGTCGTAAATCTGATCCATGTGCGCCTTGTGCGGTTGAGGTTTGTTTGCGCTAAGTCCTTTAGTTATAGCACGAGCGCCCGCACCGCCTTCGTCAGCCTTTGCTCGACATAAAAAAGGCGCTGAGCCGTATGGCCCAGCGCCCAATGGTGCTCAACAGTGCCCGGCGGGGGCGAGGCGAATCCGAGTCAGCCCCGTCCCCGCACACGCCGCTGCCTAGCGAATGTTGTAGAACGCGGCCTTGCCGGCGTAGCGCGCGCTGCCCTCGAGCTCGTCCTCGATGCGGATGAGCTGGTTGTACTTGGCGATACGGTCGCTGCGGCACGGGGCGCCCGACTTGATCTGACCGGCGTTAACACCCACGACCAGGTCGGCGATCGTGGAGTCCTCGGTCTCGCCGGAACGATGGCTCACGATGCAAGCGTAGCCGGCCTCCTTGGCGGTTTCGATGGCCTCGAGCGACTCGGTGAGCGTGCCGATCTGGTTGACCTTGACCAGAATCGCGTTGGCGGCGCCCAGCTCGATGCCCTTCTTGAGGCGCTCGGTGTTGGTGACGAACAGGTCGTCGCCCACCAGCTGCACCTTGTTGCC
This sequence comes from uncultured Collinsella sp., assembly GCA_937989885.1. GTDB lineage: Bacteria > Actinomycetota > Coriobacteriia > Coriobacteriales > Coriobacteriaceae > Collinsella. The sequence continues at coordinate 52,748 of CALKBP010000013.1, read as the reverse complement.
AATGCGGCGGGTGAGCTCAACCCAGCCGTCCCAGTCCTCCTCTGCCATGCCATCCTCGATGGAGATGATGGGATAGGTGTCGACGAGCTTCTCCCAGTAATCGACCATCTGAGCGCTCGTGTACTCAACGCCCTCGCCCTTGAGCTCGTACATGCCGGTCTCGGCGTTGTAGAACTCGGTCGATGCCGGATCCATGGCGTACATGAAGTCGACGCCGGGCTTAAAGCCAGCCTTCTCCACGGCCTTGGTAATGTACTCGAACGGCTCGGCGTTGGTCTTGAGATTGGGCGCGAAGCCGCCCTCGTCGCCCACGCCGCCGCCCAGGCCGGCCTCGTGCAACACGCCCTTGAGGGTGTGGTAGACCTCGGCGCACCAGCGCAGGCCCTCGGCAAAGCTCGGAGCACCCACGGGCATAATCATGAACTCCTGGAAGTCAACGTTGTTGTCGGCATGCACGCCGCCGTTGAGGATGTTCATCATGGGCGTGGGCAGCAGGTGGGCGTTAACGCCGCCCAGATACTGGTACAGCGACAGGCCCGCCGACTCTGCCGCAGCGCGGGCAACGGCCAGCGACACGCCCAGGATGGCGTTGGCACCGAGCTTGGTCTTGTTGGGGGTACCGTCCGCGGCAATCAGCGCGGCATCGACGGCGCGCTGGTCGAAGGCGTCGAGGCCCACGACGGCGTTAGCGCACTCGTTGTTGACGTGCTCGACGGCCTGCGAGACACCCTTACCCAGATAGCGGCCCTTGTCGCCGTCGCGCAGCTCGCAAGCTTCGAAAGCACCGGTCGAAGCGCCCGAAGGCACCATCGCGCGACCGAAGCTGCCGTCCTCGAGCACGACCTCGACCTCGACGGTAGGGTTGCCGCGGCTGTCGAGTACCTCGCGACCGTAGACATCCAAAATATCGCTCATGTTGTCTCCCTCTCACTTGGAAACGTAGTTGATGCAAGCGACTGGCCGACTGTGCACCATTGGTGCGCCTCCGTAAGTTAGCCTTGTCGCGCTTTTTGTATTATGCCCTAAGTTAGCCGAGGGATACATATGAATTGGAGAAATCATTCCTTGGGACGCTTGTTTTTGCACCGAGCATTCATCTCTAGAGATCGCCCCCCCCCATTAAATTCTTCTATCGGCATACCGTCTTTACCTGGCTTGCGAATGAAAGAGTCAATAATGTGCTTTTACATCGTACAAAGTTCTGGATATCGTGCAAATCTAAGGGTCTGAAGTTCTGGATATCGTGCATAATCGAACTATAAAAGTTCTGGATATCGTGCACGAGGTAGCCATGCTTAAACGAAAAGCCTATGACAAACTACTAAAGTGGAAGCATGAAAGCGCTGGTAAAACAGCACTTCTTATTGAAGGAGCCCGCCGCGTCGGCAAGAGCACGCTTGCCCGCACATTTGGAGAAACCGAATACAAGTCCTGCCTTGTCATTGATTTCTTTCAAGCACCTGCCGAAGTTAAGCAATATTTTGAGGACTATCGCACTGACTTCGACTCGCTCTTCCTCTATCTCTCGGTTTTCTATAACGTCAAACTCTATGAACACGAGACGCTTATCGTCTTTGACGAGGTCCAGATGTACCCGCAAGCACGCGGACTCATCAAGTATCTCGTTGCAGACGGACGTTACGACTACATCGAAACTGGATCCCTGCTCAGCATCAAGCAGAACATTAAAGATATCGTCATCCCATCCGAGGAAGAGTCTCTGGAACTTGAGCCCCTCGACTTTGAGGAGTTTCTTTGGGGCATGGACGAAAAGGGGCTGGCCGGTCTCATTCGCATGAGTTTTAACAAGATGAAGCCGCTCCCCGATGCCCTACATCGCAGAGCGCTCTCCCTTATGCGCGAATACATGCTTGTAGGCGGCATGCCTGAGCCGGTATCCATCTATGTTGAACAGCGCGCTTTTGCGCCCGTCGACGCTTCGAAGCGCCGAATCGTCCAGCTCTATCGCAACGATATCTCTCGTTTTGCAACCGGTTACGAATTCAAAGTCGTCTCCGTACTCGATGGCATCCCAGGTCAGCTCTCTAAGCACGAAAAACGATTCAAGCTTTCCTCACTTGATAAAAACGCACGCATGCGCACCTACGAAGAAGCCTTCTTTTGGCTGGCAGACGCGCGAATTGCCAATATCTGCTATGCCGCAAGCGAACCGAGCGTGGGCCTTTCACTCAGCATGGAGCAAACGGCCCTCAAGTGCTACATGGCAGACACCGGCCTGCTTGTAACGCTTGCCTTCTCTGACAACAACGATACCGATGAAGACGTTTACAGGGCCGTGCTTCGCGGCGACATCGGATTGAACGAAGGAATGCTTACCGAAAACTACGTTGCCCAATCTCTAAAGGCCAATGGACACAGGCTCTTCTTTTATTCCCAAAGCGGAAAGAAGGAGGGGGAGGAGCGCATGGAAATCGACTTCCTCGTTACCCGACCCTATGTCAATGCCGCCGGAAAGCCGCGCATCAGCCCCGTCGAAGTTAAGTCGCCACGCAGATACGGAACCATCTCCCTCGACCGATTCCGCGCGCGCTTTAACAAGAAGATTGGGATGGCTTACGTGTTGCACCCTAAACAACTCGAGTGGGATGCCGAAGCGCAGCTGGCACATCTTCCGTTGTATATGGCTTTTTGCTTGTAGAGACCTCTCTACGAATGGATGCCGTGAGAGACGCAGGCCTCACTCGCTTGCTTTTGCTTGGTCCCACAGGTCGTTGAGTTGAGCGGTTGAGCAGGCGGCGAGGTCATCGCCCGCCTCGTGCACGGCGGCCTCCATCGCAGCCCAACGGCGACGGAACTTTGCCGTGCTGGCGCGAAGGGCGCTCTCGGCGTCAATCCCCTCTTTGCGCGCAACGTTGACTAGGGCAAAGAGCAGGTCGCCAAACTCCATTTCGCGCTCGGGCGAGCCGGGCTCCTCGGCCTCAAACTCGGCACGCTCCTCGGCGACCTCATCCCACACATCCTGGACCGTCTCCCACTCAAAGCCCACGGCAGCCGCCTTACGCGACACCTTCTGAGCCTGCATCAGCGCCGGCAGATGCGTGGGCACGCCGTCGAGCAGGCCCTCGGGCGCAGCCTCGCCTGCTGCCACGGCCTTGTCCTTGGCAGCCTTCTCGGCAAGCTTAACCTCGTCCCAGATCTTGAGCACCTCGTCGGAGCTCTCGGCGTCCGCATCGCCAAACACGTGTGGGTGGCGGCGGATGAGCTTGGCGTCGATATCGCGTGCCACGTCGGCCAGCGTAAACTCTCCGGCGTCCGCCGCGATCTGCGTATGCAGTACCACCTGCATGAGCACGTCGCCGAGCTCCTCGCGCAGATGCGCCACGTCGTCCGCCTCGATGCAATCGAGCGCCTCGTAGGCCTCCTCGATCATGTTTTTGCCAATGCTGCGGTGCGTCTGCTCGCGATCCCACGGGCAGCCGTCGGGCTGACGCAGGCGCCAAATGGTCTGCACCAGATGCTGCAGCTCGGCCGACGCGTCGACCAGCGTGGACAGATCGCGCGAGCCCTCGGCATTTTGCTGAGCCATGTGCTGCGCCATGGCTATTCCTCCTCCAGGATCACGTGACGGAACGCGCCGCCCTCGTAGATGCCGTAGCTGTGCGTGCCGTCCTTGGGGATGCTCACGCTGCCGGGGTTAAAGAGCCACAGGCCCGGGTGCGCGGCGCTTTCCTCGTTGACCTTGATGTGCGTGTGGCCGTAGACGAGCGCGGAGCCCTCGGGAAGCGCGGGCGCGTGGTCGACGCTGTTGTGCATGCCGGCGCCAAAGACGTGGCCATGCGTCAGGAACAGCTCGCGGCCGGTTTCGTCAAACAGCATGGCGTAGTCGGTCATGACGGGAAAGTCGAGGACCATCTGGTCGACCTCGGCGTCGCAGTTGCCGCGCACCGCGATGATGCGGTCGGCCAGGGCGTTGAGCAGCGGAATCACACGCTTGGGGGCGTAGTCGCGCGGCAGGTCGTTGCGCGGGCCGTGGTAGAGCAGGTCGCCCAGCAGGACGATGCGGTCGGGCTGCTCGGACTCGATGGCGGAGCAGAGGCGCTCGGTCCAATATGCCGAACCGTGGATGTCGGAGGCGATGAGGTATTTCATGGGGAGATCCTTTCGGGATGGGGCTAATGTGGCTGGGCGCGGGATGTCGCCGGGCGCGCTATTCAAATCGCAGTGCCGCGCTCTGGGCCGCTTGCATCACGCGCTGGAGCGGCACGTTGTGCTCGCGAGCGAGGCGGGAGCAGTCCTCGTACTCGGGCGCCGCACGCTCACTGCCGTCGGGCAGGGTGGCTACTTTAACGGACACCTCGCCCCATGGCGTCGCTACGCGTTCAAAGCGGCGTGGCAGGCAAACGCGCTCCATAACCTGGCGGCGGATGCCATTGGTCGTGGTTTCCAAAAAGATAATCGTCTGCAGGCGCTCGATATCCTCGTGGGTGCAGATTACCTGCAGCTGCCAGCCGGGACGGCCTTTCTTGCAATAGAGGGGCAGCCAATGCACCTCGCGCGCACCGGCCTCGCGCAGGCGATCGGCGGCGTAGGCGAGCACCTCGGGCGACGCGTCGTCGATATCGCATTCCAGCTTGACGATGGTCTCGGGCGCATCGGTCTCGCGGGACAGCAGAGATTTGCTATCGCATGGCATACGGTCCGGCTCCTTTCCGCACGGCTCGTTTTGTTCACCCAAACGCTAGCACATCGCGGGCGGCATGGATGTGGCGGAGCGCGATGAGCGCGATTTTCCCTGTCCGCAAGAAACCGGCACTCCAGCGCGCTCGTCGCATCGAGGGCCGCGCCGCTACAATGGAGCGGATTCGCTTGACGCAAAGGAGCCTCCATGTCTGCTTGCCCGCTGGTCGATTGCCATACCCACACCTCGTTCTCGGACGGGCATGCCTCGTTTGAGGACAACGTTCGCGCCGCCGCTACGGCCGGCTGCCGCGTCATGGTCTCGACTGACCACCTCACCCTGCCCGCCAGCATGGATGCCAACTGCGAGGTGCAGGTTGTCGAGAGCGACCTGCCGGCACATCGTCTGGCTTTTGAGGACGCCCGCAAGCTCGCCGCGCAGATTGCGCCGGAGCTCACCTTTATCTACGGTTTTGAATGCGATTGGTACGAAGGTTGCGAGCCCTTGGTAGAGCGCTGGTCCCAGGGCGCCGTGGTGCGCTTGGGCAGCGTGCACTGGATTGGCGACCCCGGCGATATCATGGCCGGTGCCGCGGGTACGGCGGGAACGGAAAACGTCGCTCGTCCCGACACGCCCGATTCGAGCTGCGGTTGGATCGACGATGACACCAACCTGCACGTTTGGGAAAACCTGGGCGTGCGCGGCGTGTGGGAGCGCTACGTCGACGACTGGTGTCGCGCCTGCGAAAGCTCGCTTAACTTTGATGTGATGGCTCATCCCGACCTGGTCATGCGCTTTTCGAAGGAAGGCTTTGCACCCGATTTTGACCCCGCGCCGTTCTGGGGGCAGATGGCAGAATGCGCACACGACACGAGTCGGCGCGTTGAGGTCTCGACCGCCGCACCGCGCAAGGGGCTCGACGACTACTACCCCGCGACCGGTCTTTTGCGTTGTTTTGCCCATGCCGAGGTGCCCATTACCTTTGGCTCGGACGCGCACCGCGCCTGCGATATTTGCTGGAGCATCCGCGAGGCCCAGGCCCACGCCTACGACTGCGGCTATCGAGCCTTCGACATCCCCCACCTCACCGGAGAATGGGAATCCACGCCCCTCGCCTAGCCATCCCTTCATAAGTTGCGGTGAAATAGTTCCTGTTTATAGCCCTAAGGCCGTCAAACAAGAACTATTCCACCGCAACTTCTATTTGATCCGTTGGGGACGGAGGAAAACAGGCCGTTTCGCTCACCACCGACGCCCGTGCAACACCGCCCGCCAAAAAGAACGCCCGTTTACTACGATGAACCGCAAACCTCCGACCATCGGCTTAATGCGGAAAATAAAACCGCAGGTAGAAGCGTTGACGATTTGCTCAAAACCGACGTGTGGTCAGCAGATCCAGTTTCATCGTAGTAATTGGGCATGTTATTTGGCAGCGCCGGCAAAGGCTGTCCCAAACGACTAGTCGTTTAAGAACGTCCCCAATGACTAGTGGCGGCGGGCGTTGAGTTCGCCGGCCAGCTCGTCGAGGGTAATGCCGTAGCGCTCGAGCGTCACGAGCAGGTGGTAGACCAGGTCGCCGGCCTCGTAGCGAATGTGATCGTGGTCGTTATCCTTGCAGGCCATGATGACCTCGCTCGCCTCCTCGGCAAGCTTCTTGAGCAGCTCATCCTCGACGTCGGTCAGCAGACGAGCGGTGTAGCTCTCCTGTGGCGACGCATCGCGACGACCGTGAATCACCTCGGCCAGCCCCGTCAGCGTCTCGCCGATATTTCCCGGCTGCACGTTAGCTGTTCTGACTCCCATGGTTATTTCCTCTCGTTACTTCAGCGAAAAGTAGGTACCGGTCTCATCGAACCGAGGCTTTGCGCCCTTTTTCTCAAAGAACTCGACGATGACGGCATGGGCCTCATCGAGCCTTTCCTTCTCGGCCTCGAGCCAAAGCGACTGCGCCCCGCAGGCATCAGTCAGGTGCACGCGGCATGGCACGCCCGCGCGGAGGAGCTCGGTGTTGCAGTCGGCGACCTCGAACGGCGTCACGACTTTCATCGCACTCCCCCTTCCACGCGCTTAAAGAAGCAGGTACGGTTGCCGGTATGGCAGGCAGGACCCGGCGAGTCGACCTTGACCAGCAGCGTATCGCTATCGCAGTCGGCCCAGAGTTCCTTGACCTCCTGCATGTTGCCGCTCGTCGCGCCCTTGTTCCAGAGCTCCTGGCGGCTGCGGCTCCAAAACCACGTGGTCCCGGTCTTGAGCGTCAGCCCCACCGATTCCTCATTCATCCAAGCAACCATAAGCACCTCACCGGTGTCATACTGCTGAACCACACAAGGAATCAGCCCGCGAGCGTCGTACGTAAGCTTTGAAGGATCGGTTATCTCTTCCATTTCTCTCCCCAAATTCAAACTTCGCAGGTCGGCGAGGGTTGTCCAGGTGCCCGAGATTCCGAGCGACAAGCCCGACGACGCGTACTTAAGTACGCGAGGAGGGTTGGAGCCGGAAGGTCGGGTGCCTGGGCAAGCCACAGCGCTAGAAGTCCAACCTCACAGGAATGCCCTGCGACGCCATATACTCCTTCACCTGGCGGATGCTGAAGGTTCCAAAGTGAAAGACACTTGCTGCCAGTACGGCATCGGCCTCACCCTCAATCACACCCTCGGCAAAATGCTCGAGCGTACCCACGCCGCCGCTCGCGATGACGGGAATCGGCACCGCGCGCGCCACGGCGCGGGTGAGCGCCAAATCAAAGCCGGCCTTGGTGCCATCGCGATCCATACTGGTCAGTAGGATTTCGCCGGCGCCGCGACGAGCCGCTTCCTCGGCCCACGCCACCGCATCGATACCCGTGGCGTTGCGACCGCCCGCCGTGAAGACCTCCCACCTATCGGCACCCGGCTCGCCGGGCAGGCCCACACGCTTGGCATCAATCGCCACGACCACGGCCTGGCTGCCAAACGCCGCGGCAGCCTGGCTAATCAACGACGGGTCGCGCACGGCCGCCGAGTTGAGCGACACCTTGTCGGCACCGGCGGCAACCATGGTGCGCATGCCTGCCAGGTCGCGAAAGCCGCCGCCCACGGTATAGGGAATGGCCAGCTCCTCGGCTGCATGCGCCGCCATCTCGATGGTCGTCGCGCGGTTATCGCTCGTGGCGGTAATGTCCAGGAAGACGACCTCGTCCGCGCCCTCGCAGTCGTAGGCGCGCGCCAACTCCACCGGATCGCCCGCATCGCGCAAGCTCACAAAGTTGACGCCCTTGACCACACGGCCGTCCTTGACGTCCAGACAGGGAATCACGCGTTTGGTAAGCATGGGCTACTCCTCCCCTCGGGCGGCGGCCAGTGCCTGGGCCAGCGTAAAGTTGCCCTCGTAGAGCGCACGGCCGGTAATGGCACCCTCAATAGCATCCTCACCCACCGCAGCCAGCGCGCAAATGTCGTCGAGCGTAGAGATGCCGCCCGAAGCCACGACAGGAAAGCCCGCGACCTTGGCAACATGGCGATACGCCGCCACATCGACGCCCGTCTGCATGCCATCGCGCGCGATGTCGGTATACACCAGATGCTTAAAGCCCAGCTCGGTGAGCTGTGCCACGGCATCGTCGAGTGCCACGCCCGCGCCGTCGCGCCAGCCGTTCACCTTGACCTGGCCGTCGCGAGCGGCGATGTCGGCCACGAGCAGCTCGCCAAAGCCTTGGGCCGCCACCTCGGCAAAACCCGGCTCGGTCACCAGCACGGTACCCAGTGCGATGCGGCGAGCACCGTAGCCGACCAGTTCGTCGATGCGCGCAAGCGAGCGAACGCCGCCGCCCACGTCCACGGACAGACCGTCGACGCCGCAGATAGCCTTGATCACCGCCGAGTTGGCAGCGCATGCGTCCTCGTCCTCGCCAAAGGCGGCGGACAGGTCGACGACGTGCACCCAGCTCGCACCCTGCTCGGCAAACGAGCGGGCGACTGCCACGGGATCGTCGGAATATACCTTGCAGCGGCTGCGGTCGCCGCGCTCCAGGCGCACGACCTTGCCGCCGATCAGATCGATTGCGGGAAACAGGATCATCGGCCAGCCTCCTCGACGATGTTGACGAAGTTCTTAAGGATGCGCTGCCCCAGCGCGGAGGATTTCTCGGGATGGAACTGACAGCCCCACACGTTGCCGTGGCGCACGATGCACGGAAAGCTCCGCGTATAGTGCGTGCGCGCCAGCACGTCGGCGGCATCGGCGTCGTCTGCCACCGCGTAGCTGTGGGTGAAGTACATGTTGGCACCCTCGGCAAAACCGGCGAGCAGCGGGTCGGCCGCACCGGCAGGCGTCATGTGCGCCTGGTCCCAGCCCACGTGCGGCACCTTCAGGCGACTCGATTCCAAGCGCGTACACGAGCCGCGCATGATGCCCAGGCCATCGACCCAGGGGCCGCCGACCTGCTCGGAGGCACCGTCGTCCGCATCCGCGCCCTCGTCCGCCGGCACGCCCTCGTCGCCGCGCTCAAAAAACAGCTGAAGACCCAGGCAGACGCCGAGCAGCGGAGTTCCGGTGGCGACGGCATCGAGCACCGCGTCCGCCTCGCCGCTCTGGCGCATAAAGGCGATCGCGTCATAGAACGCGCCCACGCCCGGGATGACCAGGCCGTCGGCATTGCGGATCTGCTCCGGATCGTCCGACGTGCAGGCGGCGGCACCGGCGCGCGCAAGCCCACGCGCAACGCTCGACAAGTTGCCCTTGTGGTAGTCGACCACCACGACCTTCGGTTCGCCCACGCGACCCTCCTTTTCCCCATTCAAAACCTGCCAAAAAGGGACAGGTTACAGTGAACCCTTGGTGCTGGGGATGCCCTGCACGCGGGGATCGAGCTCGCAGGCGTGGCGCATCGTGCGGCCCACGGCCTTAAAGGCGGCCTCGATAATGTGATGCGAGTTGCCGCCCGCCAGCTCGCGCACGTGCAGCGTGAGCTTGGCGTCGCGCGCAAAGGCGTAGAAGAACTCGACGGCCAGCTCGGTATCGAAGCTGCCCACGCGCCCGGTCGGCACGGGCAGCTCGCAGTAGGCCTGCCCGCGGCCCGAAATATCAACAGCAGCCATCACGAGCGTCTCGTCCATGGCGATCGCCGCGTCGGCAAAGCGCGTAATGCCCGCCTTGTCGCCCAGCGCCTGGCAAAACGCTTCGCCCAGCACAATACCCGTGTCCTCGACGGTGTGGTGTGCATCGACCTCGACGTCGCCCACCGCGTGCACCGTCAAATCGAACAGGCCATGGCGGCCAAAAGCGTTGAGCATGTGGTCGAAAAACGGTACGCCGGTCGAGATATCACACACGCCGTATCCGTCCAGGTCGAGCTTTACGAAAATGTCGGTCTCCCCCGTCTTGCGGGTCACCTCGGCATAGCGGTCCATCTACATCTCCTCCTTCACCAGCGCGGCAAACGCGGCCAGTACCTCGTCGTTTTCCTGCGGGGTGCCTACGGTAATGCGCAGACAGTCCGCGAGCCCCGGCGCGTAACTAAAGTCGCGCACCAAAATCGAATACTCGTCGCGCAGACGCTCGCGCACGCGCGTGGCATGCGGCGTGCGCACAAGCACAAAGTTCGCCGCGCTCGGCCACGCCTCCACGGGCAGACCCTCGGCAGCCATTGCGCGCAGGGCACACAACTCGCGCTCGCGCTCGGATGCGACCTGTGCCACCACGGGCGCGTACGCATCGCGGGCACGCACGCAGGCAAGCGCCGCCGCCTGGCTCAACACGTTGACCGAATAGATCTGGCGAATCGCCGCAAACACGTCGATGACCTCGGGCGCCGCGATCACATAGCCCAGGCGCGTGCCGGCGGCGCCGAACGCCTTGGACAGTGTATGCAGAATCGCCAGGTTGGGATGCTCGGCGATAAGCCCCTGCGCCGTGGTGGCCGCGCCAAACGAATCGTCGGCAAACTCCACGTAGGCCTCGTCGACCATGACCATGCCGGGGCAGGCATCGCACAGAGCCGCGACAAAGTCGAGCGGCGCCACGTCACCCGCGGGATTGTTGGGCGAGGTCACGATCGCCAGATTGCACTCGGGAGCCGCCGCAAGCACCGCCGCCTGGTCGAGCTCAAAGGTCGCCGGGTCGCGCCACACGTCGCGCACCTCGGTCTGGCACAGCGACGCAAAGAACGCATACTCGCTAAAGCACGGCGGGCAGTTGAGCAGGGTCCGCCCCGCGCCGCCAAACGCCAGCAAGTAGTTATAGAGCAGCTCGTCACCGCCGTTGCCCACGCAGATATTCTCGCGCGTCACGCCATGCCAAGCAGCAAGCTCATCGCGCAGGTCGTTGGACATGGGGTCGGGATAACGGTTGAGCGGCGTGGCAGCCAGGGCTGCATCAATCGCCTCGCGCACGCCGGCCGGCACGGGATAGGTGTTCTCGTTGGCCGAAAGGTTGATGCGCGTGGGCGTAAAGTTGGGATCATAGGGCTCGATGCCGGCCAGGTAGGGCTGGACGAGCTCCTTCATGCGCGGCGTGAGTTCGGCCATGTTAGGCCTCCTCGCCGGTCGCGCCAGCGCCATCCGAGCCTGCAGCCGCCAGGTCCACGCCCTCGGTGACCGTCGCGGTCGTATCACCCGGCCAAGCGACCTTGGTCAGGTCGGCCGCGGCCAGAGACTCGGCACTCACGGCATCCTCGCCCTGTTCCAGCACACGGCGACGCAGAGCGGCGGATAGCGCGTGCGCCCACAGGCCCTCGGCCTCGGCCAGACGCTGTGTGGCGGGAGCGTCGGAGAGCAGGCCCTCGGGTGTATAGCAAATGATGCTCGAGCGCTTAACGAACTCTTCGACCGAAAGCGGGTTGGAGAACATGGCCGTGCCGCCAGTCGGCAGCGTGTGGTTGGGACCGGCAACGTAATCGCCGAGCGGCTCGGAGCTCCAAGCGCCCACAAAGATGGCGCCGGCGTTGCGAATGCCGCCGAGCAGGCCCATCGCGTCCTTGCAGTGCAGCTCAAGGTGCTCGGGCGCCACGGTGTTCACGGCCTCGACGGCGGCAGCCATGTCGGCGGCCACCACGATGGTGCCTTCGTTATCGAGCGAGGCACGCGTGATCTCGGCACGCGGCGACTGCGCCACCAGGATGTCGATACCCGCCTCGACCTCGCGCGCAAACTGCTCGTCGCAGGTCACCAGATAGCAGGCTGCCAGCGGATCGTGCTCGGCCTGGGCCATCAGGTCTGCCGCGACCACCATGGGCTTGGCCGTAGCATCGGCCAGCACGCAGACCTCGGACGGGCCGGCGACCATGTCGATGCCCACGTCGCCCGAGACAATCTGTTTGGCAGCGGCAACAAAAGCGTTGCCCGGGCCGGTGATTTTGTCGACGCGCGGAATGGTCTCGGTGCCGTACGCCAGCGCGGCCACGGCCTGAGCGCCACCCACCATATAGATCTCGTCCACGCCGCCGAGCTTTGCCGCGGCGAGCGTATACGGGCTGATCAGGCCATCTTTCTGCGGCGGGGTCACCATGACCACGCGCTTGACGCCGGCAACCTTGGCGGGAATGGCATTCATGAGCACCGTGGAGGGATACTGCGCGCGACCGCCCGGCACGTAGATGCCGGCCGCCGCGAGCGGGGTCACCTTAACGCCGAGCATCGTGCCGTCCGGGCGCGTGGTAAACCAGCTCTGCTCGACCTCGCGCTGGTGGAATTCGCGAATCTGGCGCGCGGCCTTCTCGAGCGCGGCAACAAAGGCCGGATCAAGACCTTCGAGCGCGGCATCGATCTGCTCTTGCGGCAGGCGGAAGCTCTGCAGCTCGACACCGTCAAAACGCTGACAGTAATCGCGCACCGCGGCATCGCCGTTGGCACGCACGTTGGCCACGATATCGCGGGCGGCGTCGACGATGTTTTGCGGCAGCACACCCTTGCGGTTGAGCTGGTTGGTAACGAGGCGCTCACCGGGAGCAAGCTTGATGGTCTTCATATCGGTATCCCCTATCGGTTGAGGTTGCGTTTGAAAAAACGAGAGGCCGGGCGGCGGCGCCAATCGGCCCGCAGCCCAGACGTTGGGACGCCCGTGCGTGCTCGCGCTATTGTGCCGAGCCCGCGACGGGCTCAAAATGCTTGTCCTTCACGGCCGCGGCCAGGCGATCTGCCAGGTTGCGCACGCGCGGATCCAGGCGAGCGGCACCCGGGTTGACAAAGAAGCGGGCCGTGCAGTCCATAATGCGGCCGGTGATGACCAGGTCGTTATCGCGCAGCGTGGCGCCCGTGGCGGTAATGTCCACGATGCGATCGGTCATACCGACGATGGGGCCCAGCTCGATGTTACCGTGCAGCGAGACGATATCGGCATTCACGCCGCGCTCGGCATACCAGGCACTCGCGATGCGCGGGTACTTGGTGGCCACACGAAGCGACCCGCGGCGGGCGTAGTTGCGCTCGGCCTGGCCGGCGCGCCATGCAGGCTCCGCCTCGATAAACGTGCACAGGCCGTAGCCCAGATCGACCAGCTGCAGCAGGTTGAGGTCGGCCTCGATAAGCGAGTCCCAACCGCAGATGCCGCAGTCGGCGCCGCCGCAGCCCACAAAGGCGGGCGCATCGCTGGGACGCACGATGACAAACTCGATATCGCCGACCGCGCCCTCGCCGGCACGCGTGTCGCGACCGCGCACGATGAGATGACGACCGGGATCGCGCAGCTCAGAGACATCCAAGCCCGCGGACTCAAGCACGTCGAGCGTGTCGGCCTTGAGCGAGCCCTTGGGCACAGCGATGCGCAGCGGGCCCTCGGCGCCACGGCCCGCGGCGTGATCGCCGTCGGAAGCGGCATCCTCGGCCGAGGTGCGCGCGGCCTCCAGGCGCTCGAGCGAAAAGGCGAAGCCCGCCGCCGGCACCTCGATACCGTCGCCAAATGCGCCGGTAAAGATGGAGTCATAGCGTCCGCCCGAACCGACCGGATCGGGCAGTCCGCCGGCATAAGCCTTAAAGACCAGGCCCGTGTAGTAATCGAAAGAGTTCATGATGGAGAAGTCGAACGACAGCACCTGGGCGTCCTCGGGTGCCAGGCCCTCAACCAGGGCACGCAGCTCGCGCGTCAGCGGCGCGACGATACCGGCGGCCTCCAGCAGCGCGTCCACGCGGTCGAGCACCTCGGCACCGCCGTGCAGACGCGGCAGCTCGCTAATGGCGGCCTTGACGGCATCGGACTCGACGCTTACCGCCACGCGGGCATCGAGGCCCACAAAGTCGTTGGCGTGCACGCAGCGCAGGGCCTCGGCGGCCAGCTCGCGATCCTCGCACGCCGCAAGCAGCTCCTTAAACGGACGCACGCTACCTGCGATAATGCGCGCATCGGGCAGCGCGAGCTTGCGCACCGCCTCGGCCACGAGCGAGACGATCTCGACATCGCCCGCGGTATCGCCCGCACCGATAAGCTCAAAGCCCAGCTGCGTAAACTGGCGCGAACCACCGGCATTGCGCTGGCACTCACGAACCACCGGCGCCTCGTAGCGAAGGCGCAGGGGCAGGTCGGCCGCACGCATGCGGGTCGAAACCAGGCGCACGATCGGCAATGTGTTGTCGGGACGGACCACCAGCAGGCGGCCATCATCGTCAAAGAGCTTAAACGGCGTGTCCGCAATGCGGCCGCCCTCCTCGAGCGAACCCTTATCCTCGAGCAGTGGCGTCTCGACCGGAAGGTAATGATGCTCCCTAAAGCAGCCCTTCACCGTACATGCGATCTCCTCGCGCGCCTGAGCCTCCTCGGGCAATATGTCCCGGAATCCCCACGGTGTGGCCGTCATCTGGTGAGCCTCCTCATGCTGCGCTTCATATAGAACGAAAGACCAGCATAGCTCCGCCGGTCTTCTGGGTACTTTAGCATACTAGAGTGTTTGCGGGGAGAATCGTCCTCCTCGGCTCACACCGTATTCATTTGGAAACATAGGGCAAGCGGTTAGCAGCAGTCTCTTGTCACAACGCAAAAAGGGCGCCCGCGCAATTGCGGACGCCCTTGTGCAGGATCGAGATATCAACCAGCCAAGATATCGGACCCGTGACCAGCTCTTAGTAGTCGAACTGGTGGTAGTAGCGGCGGTACTTGAGGTTGTGCTTGGTGACCAGCTCGTAGTTGCGCGAGAGGCGGTCGGTGGTCAGCACGGACAGGATCCACGGCGACACGATGACGCGGAAGTCGTCGTCCAGGCCCGGGATCGCGTACTCGGCGGTGTCGATGATGACGTAGTCCTCGTCGCCGGTCACGCCGCTGGTGAGGAAGGCGCGGACGCGCTCGTCGAGGGCGCGGCACTCGTCCTCGCCCATGAACAGGAACACCGGGACGCCGGGCTCGAGCAGCTCGAGCGTGCCGTGGAAGAAGTCGTGCGAGGTGATGTGGCGGATGCGCTTCCACTGCATCTCCTCGAGCAGGCACATGGAGTACAGGATGGTCTCGCCCCACAGCGCGCCCGAGCCGATGAACATGGTGTAGTCGGCCAGCGCGTACTTCCTGGCGAGCTCCTCGGCGCGCGGCTCGAAGCGCTTGCGGATGTCGAGCATGTCCTTCCAGACGTCCTTCGTCTGCTCGATGAACAGGTCGAACTTGGGGAAGCAGCCGCGGCGGTTGAGCAGGCGCAGGCCGAAGCAGTCGGCGAGGTAGTAGCCCTTCTCGCAGCCGCCGGCGCCGTGGTCGGAGGCCATCATGACGCAGTTCTCGGCGCCCACGGCCTGCCCGATCTTGCCCTCGGGGTTGGTCATGGCGAAGACGCGCACGCCCATCTCCCTCATCTTGCCGACGGCCTCGAGCACCTCGGGGGTGGTGCCGGACTCGGAGGCGGTCAGCACGACGGATTTGTCGGTCATGCGCTTGTGGCCCATGACGTTCCACTCGGCGGCGTGGATCAGGTAGACCTCGAGGTCGCGGTCGCCGAACTTGTTCATGAGGTACTCGAGCTGCATGAACTCGTCCCAGGTGCCGCCGACGCCCATCAGGAAGACGGCGTCGTAGCCCTCCTCGTGCACGCGGTCGGCCAGGGCGGTCATCTTCTTGCCGGCCTCGTAGACGTTCCTGCCGTCCTCGAGGTAGCCCTCCTGGTCGAAGTGCATGATCTCGATCTTCTCGGTCTCCTTCATGTGTGTCCTCCCATCACATGTGCGCAATTCTATACATCGCGCTTCTTGCTGATACCAATTATAGCCATACGATTGCTTGTTATTTAATACCAATCCAAACTCACGGAGATTTGCGGCGAACGGTCGGTTTCCTCGCCCGAGTGGTATTACAACGCCAATAGTTGTCTATTTCGAGCGCTACTGCCAACGGGCTCCCCACAACTCGCCAGCTATAAAAGCGTTGCGCCAGACCCGCCCAAGCGTTTCCAGCGCAACCGCGCAGTTTAGTTATTCGGCTTCCATCTCCGCTGTCACACGACGATACATCTCGATAACCTGAGTCGTCGCCTTGGACGGATCCTGATAGTAGCGGCCATCACACGTCTCGGCCGAGACATAGCCCGTATAGCCGTGGCGCATGAGTGCCTCGAGGTCGGCACGCATATCACGCTCGCCGTCGCCCCAGGCAAGATGCGTCGTGCCGCCGCCCACATCTACAAAGTGGGTGTGAACGATCTTTTCGCCCAAAACCTCAAAGTAGCCGTCGATCGTGTCGCCGGCAACTTCCATGGCGCCAAAGTCGATACAGGCCTTCAGGTTGGGACGATCGACCGCCTCGAGGATGCGCACGACATCCTGTGCGGTGTTGACCAACACGGACTCCGACGGCTGCAGGGCCTCGAGCGCGACGCGAATACCGCGCGTATCGGCGTAGTCGCACACCGAGCGCAGCATGGCAACGCTGCGGGCCCAGGCGTCCTCAGCCGGCTCGTCCAGATAGGCCCAACCACTCGTCACCAGAATCTGCGGCGCGCCCAACTCAACGGCTACGTCGATCACATTCTTAAAGTACGAGAGGATGCGTTTTTGGCCCGCCTCACCGCGCACCGCGACGTTCCACGGCTTGGGGTTGTTCTGCTCGGGGCACACGCACACGATCTTGATACCGTATTGGGCGGCAAGATCGCGAATCTTATCCACCGAATCGTGCTCATGGCAATCCACATACAGGTGCATCGAGCCGGTCCACAGCTCGATATTGCGATAGCCGGCCTCACCTGCAGCCTTAAAAAACGTCTCGATGCTGTAGTAACGATGGTTGATGTTCATGAGCGAAAGCTCGGGTACGACCATAGCCCTCCCCTTTCGTACGGAGTTTTAAAAAACAGGGGGCCGCCGCAGATGCGACAAGCCCCCAAAGATCGACGCAACCGTTAGACGCGATGGAAGCGCGATTCGAACATATTAGGCAAGCACGCCAAAGTAAGCGCCGATGATGCCCACGACCATGGTGCAGAGGATCAGGACCATCGGGTTGATCTTCTTGGAGAGCAGCCAATAGTAGAGCCAGAAGGCGGCCATGCCGAGCATACCGGGCATGATACCGTCCAGGATGTCCTGGAGAGTCTGGGCGGAGTCGCCCTGACCAATGGCGATGGGCAACGAAGCCCAGAACATGTCCTTGCTCATGGCGCCGACGACCATGACGCCGACAATGCCGACGCAGGCCATGATCTTTTGCATCAGGCCGGTCTTCTGAGCCTCGTCGAGGAAGCCAATGCCTAGCTCATAACCCTTGATAGCGCCAAAGATACGAATCAGGAACGCCGGGATGTTGTAGACGAGCAGGAAGGCGATGGGGCCAAAGACGTTGCCGGCCTGGCACAGGCTGATGCCCACGGCAGCGGCGACGACGCGCAGGGTGGACAGGAAGAAGGAGTCACCCAGGCCGGAAAGCGGACCCATGAGGGCGGCCTTGATGTCGTTGACGCTCTCGGGCTCAACCTCGCCACGAGCGACCTTTTCTTCCATGGCCATCGCGATGCCACCCACGAAGGGAGCGAGCTGCGGGGTGATGTTGAAGAATGCGCTGTGACGGTGCAAGGCCTCGGCGTAATCATCGGGACGGCCGGCATAGATCTTCTTGAGCATGTTGGCGACCATCAGGCAGAAGGCAATGTTCATCTGCTTGTAGTAGGTCCAGGAGAATTCCATGCCCAGGGCGCCGGTGTTCACGGCGCTCTTAATGAGGTCGGAGCGAGTAATCTGGTTCTCGGAATTAGAAGTCATCGTCCTCATCCCCTTCCACAGAAAGCTGGGACTGGGCGCCACCAAGGCCCAGCAGGTCGTACTTGTCGATGCCGATGATGATTGCGATCAGGGCGACGCCGAGGACGGGCACGTTGGCATAGGAGCACAGCAGGAAGCCCAGGAAGTAGAACGGCACGAGCTGCTTGGTAAGCACCAGACGGCCGAGCATGGCGAAGCCCATGGCAGGCAGGATGTTGGCTGCGACGCCAAAGCCATCGAGGACGAACGTCGGGATGAAGTCGAGCAGGCCCTGAACGGCGTCGGCACCCAGATAGAAGGAGACCGAGCACAGGATAAAGGCCAGGACGACAATCACGAGACCGATAATCCAGTGCATAGCGTAGATACCCTTGAGGTTACCCTTGCTGGCAAAGACGTCGGCACGGTCGACCAGAAGGGGCATACCGGCGTTGACGACGTTCTTAATGGCCAGGCACAGAGTGGCGATGGGCATCGCGAGCGCGATAGCGGCCTCGGTGCTCTGACCCAGCTGAATAGCGAAGGCGCAGGCGAGCACACCGCCAATACACTCATCGGGCGGCACGTAAGCGCCGATGGAGATTGAACCCATGAAGAGCAGCTCGAGGCTCGCACCGATGGCGAGGCCGGACTGCAGGTCCCCGAGGACTATGCCGACGAGCGGGCACAGAACGATCGGGCGGAACGCATAGAGCGTACCGAGCTGATAATCGAGCTTACCGAAGGCAGCGATAAGTCCGATGAGGATCGCTTGAACAAGCATTGTTCCTCCCTTTGATCCCTCTTGGATCCGCGCGGCGATTCCCGACTTGTCAGCGCGCCCTTTTCCATGCCGACAATCGCCTAGACAGATCCAGCTTGTACCGGTGTGCTGTTAACACCTAAACCGGTGCAAATGATTTGATACCAATTATATAGTCATGAGAAAACTATTTAATACCAATCGCTCAACGGGTGTGTACTCCCGGTGAACGGTAGATGGGGGTAACGGGTAAAGCGTTTATCCGGTACGCCCACGAATAGGGGCGGCGCCGTGCGCGCCGCCCGTGGTTCCCAATTAGAGGGCGCTTAGGGCATCGACCTTGGGGTCGTCGGCCAGAGCGCGAATCTCGACCTCGACACCGCGGCCGACGAGCTCACGAATGTCCTCTTCCTCGGCAGCAGTCACAAAGATCTGGCGGGAGATCTTACGGGCATCGGGACGCTGCTCGTCCTTGGACTTGGTGTTGCCCAGGTTGATGGAGGTGATCTGCGGGCAGCCGTCGACAAGCTGCTTGGCCTCGGCGATGCTGGCGACGCAGATGATCATCTTGTACTTATCGGTAACACCGGAGTTGATGGCCTCGATGGCGTGCTCCATGTCCTTGATGACGAGCTTGACGTTGGCCGGCTTTCCCATCTTGAGCGTAGTCTTCCAGACGGGATCGTTGGCAACCTTGTCGCCAACGCAGAAGATGCAGTCAGAGCCCAAGCCCTGGACCCAAGAGACGGCCACCTGGCCATGAAGCAGACGATGGTCGACGCGAAGCAGTTGAATCATGATTGACCCCCAAAGGTCTCATGCCGGAAACCCGGCCCCATTAATAGCAGGCGGTGACTAGAACTCTTCCTCGTCATCCGCATCGGTCAGCAGGTCGTTGACAAACTTGACGCGCGTGTCGTCAGCCGCGAGGATCTCGCGGATAACCTGATCGGCGGGAGCCTCCTGGTCCGAAAAGAGCAGCTGGATCAGCAGCGGCAGATTCATGTTGGCAACCAGGTAGGTGTTGGGGCGCGTCTGGACGATCTTGGTGAACTCGTTGTTGACGCTGCCGCCAAACAGGTCGGTGCACACGATTACGTCGTCGGCGGGGTCGAAGGTCGCCAGGAGCTTGGCGGCCTCCTCGGCGACGTCGGTGCGGCCGTCGACGAACATCGACAGGTCGTGGACGTTATCGCGCGCGCCCGAGAGCAGCTCGGTGCTCTCCTTGATGCCGGTCGCAAAATGCGCGTGGCTGGCGAAGATGTATTGCCTCATTGCGGTTTCCCCCAAATGAAATTAGTAGTCGAACTGGTGGTAGTAGCGGCGGTACTTGAGGTTGTGCTTGGTGACCAGCTCGTAGTTGCGCGAGAGGCGGTCGGTGGTCAGCACGGACAGGATCCACGGCGACACGATGACGCGGAAGTCGTCGTCCAGGCCCGGGATCGCGTACTCGGCGGTGTCGATGATGACGTAGTCCTCGTCGCCGGTCACGCCGCTGGTGAGGAAGGCGCGGACGCGCTCGTCGAGGGCGCGGCACTCGTCCTCGCCCATGAACAGGAACACCGGGACGCCGGGCTCGAGCAGCTCGAGCGTGCCGTGGAAGAAGTCGTGCGAGGTGATGTGGCGGATGCGCTTCCACTGCATCTCCTCGAGCAGGCACATGGAGTACAGGATGGTCTCGCCCCACAGCGCGCCCGAGCCGATGAACATGGTGTAGTCGGCCAGCGCGTACTTCCTGGCGAGCTCCTCGGCGCGCGGCTCGAAGCGCTTGCGGATGTCGAGCATGTCCTTCCAGACGTCCTTCGTCTGCTCGATGAACAGGTCGAACTTGGGGAAGCAGCCGCGGCGGTTGAGCAGGCGCAGGCCGAAGCAGTCGGCGAGGTAGTAGCCCTTCTCGCAGCCGCCGGCGCCGTGGTCGGAGGCCATCATGACGCAGTTCTCGGCGCCCACGGCCTGCCCGATCTTGCCCTCGGGGTTGGTCATGGCGAAGACGCGCACGCCCATCTCCCTCATCTTGCCGACGGCCTCGAGCACCTCGGGGGTGGTGCCGGACTCGGAGGCGGTCAGCACGACGGATTTGTCGGTCATGCGCTTGTGGCCCATGACGTTCCACTCGGCGGCGTGGATCAGGTAGACCTCGAGGTCGCGGTCGCCGAACTTGTTCATGAGGTACTCGAGCTGCATGAACTCGTCCCAGGTGCCGCCGACGCCCATCAGGAAGACGGCGTCGTAGCCCTCCTCGTGCACGCGGTCGGCCAGGGCGGTCATCTTCTTGCCGGCCTCGTAGACGTTCCTGCCGTCCTCGAGGTAGCCCTCCTGGTCGAAGTGCATGATCTCGATCTTCTCGGTCTCCTTCATTCCCGCTCCTTTCACGAGCAGTTTGAATTGTCGCACGGAATGAACGGGCTTGCCGCCCCGTCGCACCGCTTAACCTTGTGGACATCTTGGCCCCAAGCTCAACAATTCATAGGTTCTTAATACCAGTTAATGATTACAGGTTAGCCGTTTTTAATACCGGTTTTATGATTTCATCCTCCCCTCTCGGTAGACGGTCAGTTTTTGCCGCTCATCGGTCAAGCGACATATATCCGTAAAAACGAGCGCCCCCGCCATGCGCAGGGACGCTCTAGACGCTAATAGTTGTAGGTATATCCGCCGGCATCACCGCGGGTAAAAGACTTGGCATGCTCGATCGCCTGCCCACTCGAGTCATAGGTCAGGCATTCCAGTACGAGCGCCAGATCGCCCGGCTCAAGATTGAGCAAACTCGCATCGCGTGCGCCCAGCGCCTCGATATCGAGTTTCTCAATCGACTTGTCCGGTTTGCGCCCCAACATGTCGTAGGTCTCGAACAGGCTGAAGACCGAAATGTCCACGTCTTCGATGCCCGGAAACAGCAGACACGGAATCAGCGTCATCTCAATCGACACGGGCTCCCCATCAATGCAGTTGAGACGGCGCACCGAGTAAAGCAGATCGTCCTCGGCGATGCCAAACAGGTCGGCGTAATACGGGCCGGCGTAGCGTTTGGAGCGCGCCAGAATGCGCACCGACGGCGTCGCGCCCGACGCCAGAACCGACTGACGGAAGCCGCCCTTGCGTTCGTGCTCGTCAAACCACTTGTGTCCCACAAAGGCGCCCTTGCCCTGCACGCGACGAATCTGGCCACTTTTGACCAGCTCGTCCATGGCACTTCGGATTGTCAGGCGCGTCGTGCCAAACTCCTCGGCCAGCTCGTTTTCGGACGGAATCATCGAGCCCGTCGGGTAGTCGCCGCGCTCGATTCGCTCCGCAATGCAGCGGCGAATTTGTTTGTAAACCGGCAAGTCTTCTACTGCATCAGCCATTCGACACCTACCTTCGTCGCAACGCCGTCTGCCTCGCCGTTATCGGCAAAACGATACTTGGTCGGCAGAATCACGGACTTGCAATACTCGACAAAGCCATCGTTCTCGTCACGCTCGTGCGAAGCCTTGTAAAACACCGGCGTGCCCTCCTGAGCACCCAGCAACTTGGCCTCGTCGGCGTTCAGACGGCTGATGGAAATATGCTCCTTGCCGTGCGTCACATGGACATTCCCTTCTTTGAGCAAAACGTCGTAGAGGCTTTCCTGCTCAAAATCGTGATCGGGAAGCGAGGGGCACAAAGACAGATTGACGTGGGCCGTCTCAATCGACGCCGGGGAACCATTAACCACGCGCACACGTCGAATGCAGAAGAGCGGTGTACCCAGGTCGATCTGGGCCTTTTGGGCCAGATCGATATCGGCGTACACGACCTTGGACCAAACAAGGCGTGCGGTCGACTTTGAGCCAACCCTCTCCACCGCCTGCGTATAGTTCCATGTTTCCTGAAAGATGTTCAGCGGTTTGGGAGGACACACATAGGTGCCCGAACCGCGGCGGCTTTCCAAAGTTCCGCACGAAATAAGGCGCGTGATCGCAGCACGCAACGCCGTGCGCGACACGCCCAGCTCTTCACAGAGCACACGCTCGGCGGGCAGCCGGTCGCCACCCTGCAGGTCATAATGATTGATATACCAAAGAATGCCCTCAAAGGCGCAATCTTTGGGCGGAATCGCATATGGTTCACTCGGCATGGGCACGGCTCCTCAACCGCTTGATGCTGCAGACATCATTGCTCCGGACGCCCCATGGCGTCGAAGGCTTCTTTGATCTGCTCCGCAACGTTCCGATACGACCGATATAGGCCGGAGTCTCGCTTGACTTCGCCCGCGGTCACCGGAATCTCAAGCTTCGAAATCTCATCCTCGCCGGTTTGCACGGCAACGATGACACCCATACCAAGGCACATATTACGCTTGGCAGCATTGTTTTTGGTAGCCTGAGCTGGATTAATCAAAATCTGCTGAGCTAGTTCGCGATTGCTAAGCTCCGGCACATCCTCGGGATTTCCGGTCTCGACAATCTCGCACTGCAACACGTCCGCATAGTCAAAAATCTTCGGCTCGCCACCGCGCTGATGCACGGCCCACTTGTGGCGCGTGGCATCCTGGTAGATAGCCGGCAAAAATGTAAACCGCGGCGGGTCCAAAATCGTATCCGTGATGGTAAACACATCGGGATCAAAGGCATCCTGCGGGTTTTTCTTCTTGAACAGCCCCATATCAGCCTCCCGTACTAGCATTAAACAACTCATGCTGAATATAGCACCAATTTCAAGCCACTGCTTTATCGCATCGGTGCGCGGCGTCTATGGCTCGCCCAGCGGAAGAGTTCACGGACGAGGGCCGGGGTGCCTGCCGGCAAATAGCGGACACTCCGCATGCAATCTATGCAAACAAACAAGTACGCTTAGCTACATTCGGTAAGATCGAGCACGCTGCCCTTCACGATAAGCGCCGGCTCCAGAACGACTTCTTCGGCACGTCTACCGCCCCTACCGGCAAGACGCTTGGACATGCAGCCAAAAGCATGCTCCGCGAGGATACCAGGATCCTGCTCAATCGCGGTCAGCGCCGGCTCAAAGAGAACGTCGGCGGCCGAGTTGTCGTAACTCACCACCGAGATGTCGCCCGGAATGCTCTTCCCCATCTCGTGTAAGCGCTTGAGCAGACCAAGGGCAATGTTGTCCGAACTTGCGAACACAGCGGTGGCATCAGTTGCGAGCACTGCCTCCGAGGCCTCGTAGGCACTCGGAATGTAGTACTCGCTCTCAAACTCCAAACGTGCGTCGATAGGCAGGCCAACCTCGCGCAGCGCGCGCTCATAGCCGGCAAGTCGCTTACGCCCCGTATTGGAACGGCGCGCGTTAACCAAGCAGGCAATGCGACGGTGGCCCTGCTCGATCAGATAGCGAGTGGCCATGTAGCCACCCATCTCGTGGTCGAACATCACCTTGTCGCACTCGAGCCCCTCAATGGCACGGTCGACCATCACGGCAGGGATAGGCAGATGGCTGACTTCTTCGCGCAGGGCGCGGTCGTCGGAGAACTCGTCGCCCACAACCAGGAAGACGCCATCAACGCCGCGCGTCACCAGCTGGCGCAGCAGCTCCAGATCGTCATCGGCGCTTCCACCCGAGCTGGTAATGAAGAGCGCATAGCCATCCTCGCGGCAGCGCTTTTCCAGGCTACCGGCGAGCGAGGCAAAAAAGCGGCTCTCGATGTTAGGGACGATAAGGCCCAGCGTGCGCGACTCGCGCATGACCAAACTACGCGCAATCTGGTTAGGAACATAGTGGTTGCGCGCCGCGACCTCCTTGATGAGTTTGCGGTTTTCTTCCGAGATGCGACAGGGCCGATTATTGAGCACAAGCGAGACCGACGAGGGGGAAAGCCCCACCTCCTGGGCGATCTGCTTGAGGGTGACTTTGTTGGCCATCTCGCTCCTTCCGGGTTTACGCGCAATCTCTTGAAAGTATAGCGACTACCCCTCTACCTCGGTGATAAACACTTTACCAATCCGGTAGACGGCTGTTTTATCGCCGCCAGCGCACCAAATCCGTCCGGGTGGGGTATATTGCAATCGATTGATGACAACGACCACCATAAGGCGGATATTCGTATGCACGAAAACGATTTTTTTAACGAGGACCTGCTGTGCGCGCTTGCTGGCGTTGCCGGCGAGGACAACGTACTGATGAGCGAGCCCATGCGCGAGCACACCACGTTTAAGATCGGCGGCCCGGCCGACGTCTTTGTCACGCCCGATACCGAGCAGGGCCTCGTCGCCACGCTCGATACCTGCTATCGCTGCGATCTGCCCCTCACCATCGTGGGCAACGGCTCCGACCTACTCGTCGGCGACAAGGGCATCCGCGGCGTCGTCGTAGCGCTGGGCGAAGGTCTCTCCAACATCACCGTCGACGGCACGCACGTCACGGCGGCAGCCGGCGCCTTGCTTTCCGATGTCGCCGCGGCGGCAGCCGAGGCCGGCCTCACCGGCATGGAGCCCATCTCGGGCATCCCCGGATCGGTCGGCGGCGCCTGCTACATGAACGCCGGTGCCTACGGTGCCTGCATGGCCGATGTGCTGGAGTCCGTGCGCGTCTACAAACCCGCTCGCCAGCTCGACGACGGCACCCGCGGCAGCGGCAACATCATCGAGTTCGATGTCGACGAACTCAACCTGGGCTATCGCAAGAGCCGCATCGCCGACGACGGCTTTATCGTTCTTTCTGCTACCTTCAACCTCGCACCGGGCAACGCCGCGATGATCAAGGCCGACATGGACGACTACCGCCAGCGCCGCGAGGACAAGCAGCCACTCGACATGCCGAGTGCCGGCTCCACCTTCAAGCGCCCCGAGGGCTACTTTGCCGGCAAGCTCATCATGGATGCCGGCCTGCGAGGACACGCCGTTGGCGGCGCGCAGGTGAGCGAGAAGCACTGCGGCTTCATCGTCAACGCCGACCACGCCACCGCCGCCGATGTCGACGAACTCATCCGCCACATCCAAACAACCGTCAAAGACCAATTCGACGTAGACCTAGAACCCGAAGTCCACCGAGTAGGCGAATTCCTCTAATAAAAAAGAAGGCCCCGAAAGGGGCCTTCGCCATCTTTATATCAGACAACCAGTCCGGTGTGTCGCGCTTTGAACCCGGAAGGTCCGGGACTGCGGGCGAGGCATAAGGTTGGTCGCGAGTTCCGCACGCAAAGAAGGCCACTTAATGTGGCCTTCGTCTTGCGCAGGACTGTAGAGCAGGCAACCTTATGCCTCGCCCGCAGTCCCGGACCAACCAGCTTCAAGCCGCAGCTACGACAGCGCAATACCGCCGAGCCAGCCCCAACGCACGCCAGAGCCAGTGCCATAGAAGCTAATAAACGAGTCAAGCGACTTAGACGTAATGGCGCCCTCGTTGCTCATAACGATGCCGCCGCCAACGTAGATACCCACATGACCGTAGATAAGGCCCGGAGCACCCGTGCCGCCATGCGATGAGTCGGCAACAATCATGCCCACCTGCAGCGCCGAGCGGTCGGAGCTATAGCACCAGGCGTTAAACATATCGCACGCGTTACCGCCAAAGTAGCCAACGCCGGCGTTACGGAAGACATTGGTAACCCACGCCGCGCACCAGTTCTGACCCGGCGAAGGCGTGGAGTAGCACGCGTTGACGACGGCCTGCTGCTTGCCCGAGCCGGCATTCTGCTGCGGAGTTCCGGGCGCATACGATCCACCACCCGAGCTCGAACCACCCGAGTAGGAATTGTTCTTGTTCGCGGCGGCCGCGGCAGCGGCGGCGGCCTTCTTGGCAGCCTCCTCGGCCTGGGCGGCAGCGAGAATCTCTGAATCGCGCTGAGCCATGAGCTCCTTGACGTCGTCGGAAAGACCGCTCAGCACGGTCTGGACCTCTTGCTGCTTGGCCTGCATATCCTGCATCTGGGCAGTCTGCTGGTCCTTGAGCTTCTCCAAGTCGGCCTTCTGCGACTCGAGCTCGGTCTTTTGCGCATCGAGCTCTTCCTGGATGGTCTGAATGTCCTCGATGGCGTCGCGGTCACTCTTGTTGATCTTCTCAACATAGTGCGCATTGGCGACGAGTTCCTCAAACGAACCCGAGGCGAGCAGCAGCGACAGGATGTTGGTGCCGCCCGACTTATAGCTGGCGGAAACGCGATCGGAAAGATCGCCGCGCTTCTTTTTGAGCTCGGCCTTCTTTTCGTCAATCTGCGCCTGCGTGCTGTCAATCTGGCCCTGTACGCCCTCGATATCGTTGAGGGTCTGGGCGTTCTTGTTGGCCAGCGCCGCGTATTCATTTGCGATGCTGTCGAGCTGGGCCTGGACCTCGTCAAGCTGAGCCTGGGCCGCATTGAGCTTGTCGGTGGTTTCCTTGGTGGCCTCCGCAGCATGGGCGCGAGCGGGCAGACCAAAAAGAACGGCTGCAGAAGCTGCGCCGAACAGGGCCTTGAGGGCAGTGCGACGCGAAAGCTCCTGGGAAAGGATGGAATCGCTGTTTGGTGACATATCTACTCCGTTACATGTTTATTTATATGTCGCTCAACTCATACATATTAGCGTACATCCGGCGCATCCCAACGATTTCCACGAACGGCAGCAAACCGTATGGTCGGCGGCTCATATGCAAACGTCAAGGTCGAGGGTATGCCCACGCCAAACATTTCCATGAGTACGTTAGCATGTTCATCTGCTTTTCCTGCCCTGCACGTTTTGGGTACCCCTGCCTGCGCTATACTCCCCTCAAGAAGTGTTCCTGATTCGATAGGAGACTGCATGTCCAAAGCACTCGACCCCAAAGACACCTGCGTCCTCGTAACCGGTGGCGCCGGCTTTATCGGCTCGCACACCGTCGTTCAGCTGCTCGAGGGCGGCTACCAGGTCGTCATCGTCGACGACCTCTCCAATTCCAGCGCTGTCGCCGTTGACCGCGTCAAGACCATCGTGGGCGAAGAGGCTGCCAAAAACCTCACCTTCTACGAGGCTAATGTGCTCGACCGCGAGGCCATGAACAAGATCTTCGACACTCACCAGATCGACCGCGTCATCCACTTCGCCGGCTTTAAGGCCGTCGGCGAGTCGGTGAGCAAGCCCGTCGAGTACTATCACAACAACATCGAGAACACCCTGGTGCTCATCGACGTCATGCGCAACCATGGCTGCAAGTCCATCATCTTCTCGAGCTCCTCGACCGTCTACGGCGATCCGGACAACCCGCCCGTCACCGAGGAAGACCCCAAGAAGCCCGCGACCAACCCCTATGGCTGGACCAAGTGGATGATTGAGCAGATCCTTATGGACGTACACACCGCCGACCCCGAGTGGGACGTCGTGCTGCTCCGCTACTTCAATCCCATCGGCGCCCATCCGTCGGGCCTGATCGGCGAGGACCCCAAGGGTATCCCCAACAACCTGGTGCCCTATGTCGCACAGGTTGCCGTGGGCAAGCTCGAAGCCGTTCAGGTCTTTGGCAATGACTACCCCACCCCCGACGGCACGGGCGTGCGCGACTATATCCACGTTTGCGACCTGGCCTCGGGCCACGTTGCCGCCCTCAACTGGATGAACGGCAAGACCGGCGTCGAGATCTTTAACCTGGGCACCGGCACCGGCACCTCGGTGCTCGAGGTCGTTGCTGCCTTCTCCAAGGCGTGCGGCAAGGAGCTGCCCTACGTGATTCGCGAGCGCCGCGCCGGCGACATCGCCGCCAACTGGTGCGATGCCTCCAAGGCCGAGCGCATGATGGGTTGGAAGGCCCAGTACGATATCGCGGACATGTGCCGCGATAGCTGGAACTGGCAGAGCCACAACCCCAACGGCTTCGCCGACGCCGAGTAGCAAAAACCTACATACCGCTCTTGCCCCGATCTCACGTTGTGAGGTCGGGGCTTTTTCATGGCATGTAACCATTCGCCGAAAATCGACCAACTTTTTTATCTTGCCTGTACATGTTTAAACAACATGTTTTACAATAGGCATATCGAATCAGAACATCGGGGGCGGACTGCACATCCATCGGCAGGCCGACCCCACAACAAGAAGGTTGGTGAGCGCATTCATGGAGCGTGCAAGCGGCGTCCTCATGCCCGTCTCATCTCTGCCCGGACCATACGGAATCGGCGGCTTTGGCTGGAATGCCTACGACTTCGTCGATTTTCTCGCCTCGTGCAAACAACATTACTGGCAGATTCTGCCCCTTACGACGACCAGCTATGGCGATTCGCCCTATCAGTCGTTCTCGGCCCGCGCGGGCAACCCCAACTTTATCGACTTTGCCGAGCTTATCGAGGCAGGGTATCTGGAGCAGCGCGATATCGATGGCGTATATCTGGGATCCGACCCCAGCAATGTCGACTACGGCGCTATCTTTGGCGGCCGCCGTCAGATTCTCGACCGCGCCGCTGAGCGCTTTGCTGCCGACAAGCCGGCCGATTTCGACGACTTTATCCAGGCAAACGAGGACTGGCTCATTCCCTATTGTGAGTTCATGACCGTGAAAGAGGAGTGCGGGCTCAAGGCCTTTTGGGAGTGGCCCGAGGAGCTCCGCCGCCGCGGCGAGGCATCCAGCAAGGTCTGCGCTGCCCATCCCGAGCGCATGCTCTACCACCAGATGACGCAGTACTTCTTCGATCGCCAGTGGAGCCGCCTCAAGGCCTATGCCAACGAGCGCGACATCCTGATCATCGGCGACCTGCCCATCTACGTCTCGCGCGACTCCGTCGAGATGTGGGCCACGCCCGAGCTCTTTAAGATCGACGCCGCCGGCAATCCCGTCAGCGTCGCGGGAACGCCGCCCGATCAGTTCTCGGCCACCGGCCAGTACTGGGGCAACCCCATCTATGACTGGGATGCCATGGAAGCAGACGGTTTCTCCTGGTGGGAAGGCCGCATCCGAGCCGCCCTCGACATGTACGACATCATCCGTCTGGACCACTTCCGCGGTTTCGAGGCATTTTGGGAGGTGCCGTTCTCCTCTCCCGATTCGTCATATGGTTCATGGACGCAGGGACCCGGCCTCAAGTTCTTCAAGGCGCTCGAGGAAAAGCTCGGCACGCTTCCCATCATTGCCGAAGACCTGGGCTTTCTTACCCCCGGCGTCATCGACATGCGCGACACCACGGGCTTCCCTGGCATGAAGATCCTGCAGTTTGCCTTTGAGGGCACCAACTCGTACTACCTGCCACACAACTACATTGCCAACACCGTCGCCTACGTGGGCACCCACGACAACGAGACGGCACGCGGCTGGTTTGAGGGAACGGCCACCCCGCGTCAGCGCGAGCAGGCGGCCCTGTATACCCACCAGCAGGCAGGCGAGTCCATGGCCGACGCGCTCAACCGCACCATCGCCGCCAGCGTGAGCGATACCTGCATCTACACCATGCAGGACCTGCTCAATCTGGGCAACGAGGCGCGCATCAACACTCCCGCCACCCTGGGCGGAAACTGGACCTGGCGTATGCTCGATGGCGCCATCACCCGCGAGCTCAAGCACAAACTCACCGACTGGACCGAGACCTACTTCCGCATCCCGTCAGAAGCCGAAATCGAGCTTCCCCAATAGGAGCTACCGCGCCCGATCCCACCCCACCGTGTGGACGCGACCGTTTTTCCCGCGCGAGGCCACCCCAATCCCCTCGCGCGGGCTTCTTTTGAATTATTGACATGTAGACAACTCACCACAGGAGGAAACATGCCCCGTATCGATCTTGCGGATCTTGCCGAGCAGTCCTTTGGAACTTCACTCGAGCAACTCGATGACCGCCGCATTTACAAACTGCTGGTCAAGCTCGTGCAGGAGCGCTCTGCTGCCTGCCCACTCAACAATGGCAAGAAAAAGCTCTACTACATCTCTGCTGAGTTTTTGATTGGAAAATTGCTGATCAACAACCTGATCGACCTTGGCATCTATGCCGAGGTTAAAGACCAGCTCACCGCTGCCGGCCACGACCTCAACAAGATTGAGGAGTTTGAGGTCGAACCGTCGCTGGGCAACGGCGGCCTGGGCCGTCTGGCCGCGTGCTTCCTGGATTCCATTGCCACGCTGGGCCTTACCGGCGACGGTGTGGGCCTCAATTACCATTACGGTCTGTTCCGTCAGCGTTTTACCGACAACCAGCAAAAGGCCGTCCCCGATGAGTGGCTTAGCGAGCAGGACATCCTGATCGATGACGACCGCTCCTACACCGTCGAGTTTGGCGATTTTGCCGTTACCTCCAAGCTCGTCAACATCGATGTGCCCGGTTACGACCAGCCCACCAAGAACCGCCTGCGTCTGTTCGACCTGGCAAGTGTCGACGACGGCCTGGTCCCCGGCAGCTCCATCGACTTCGACAAGACGAAGATCGCCAAGAACCTCACCTTGTTCCTCTATCCGGATGATTCCGATGAGCAGGGCCGCCTGCTTCGCATCTACCAGGAGTACTTCATGGTGAGCAACGCCGCCCAGCTCCTGATCGATGAGGCCGTCGAGCGCGGCAGCAACCTGCACGATCTGGCCGACTACGCCGTGGTCCAGATCAACGACACGCACCCCACCATGGTCATTCCCGAGCTCATCCGCCTGCTCACCACCGAGCACGACATCGAGTTTGACGAGGCCGTTACCATCGTGCGCTCCATGGTCGCCTACACCAACCACACGATCCTTGCCGAGGCGCTCGAGAAGTGGCCGCTCGCCAGCCTGCAGAAGGTCTCGCCCGCCATCGCCGACATCATCGTCAAGCTCGACGAGGTTGCCAAGGCCGAGCACGACGACCCGCGCGTCGCCATCATCGACGAGCACGACACCGTCCACATGGCCCACATGGACATCCACTTTGGCTTCTCCATCAATGGCGTCGCCGCACTCCACACCAAGATTCTGGAGGACACCGAGCTTCACCCGTTCTACGAGATCTATCCCGAGAAGTTCTCCAACAAGACCAACGGCATCACCTTCCGCCGTTGGATCCAGGGAGCCAACCCTGCGCTTGCCAGCCTGCTCGACGATGTGATCGGCACCGATTGGCGCAGCACCGGCGACCTGAGCAAGCTCGCCGAATTCGCTAACGACAAGGATGTTCTTGAGCGCCTGGCCGCCACCAAGGCCGAGGCCAAGACCATTATGCGCCAGTTCATGGCGCTCGAGCAGGGCGTGACGATTCCATCCAACGCCATCATCGACGTCCAGGTCAAGCGCATCCACGAGTACAAGCGCCAGCAGATGCTCGCGCTCTACATCATCTGGAAGTACCTCGACATCAAGAACGGTAACAAGCCCGAGCACCCCGTCACCATCATCTTTGGCGGCAAGGCGGCACCTGCCTATACCATCGCCCAGGATATCATCCACCTAATCCTGACGCTTTCCCAGTGGATCGCCAACGACCCCGACGTGGCCCCCTACCTGCAGGTCGTCATGATCGAGAACTACAACGTCACCGCCGCCGAGCGCGTGATTCCCGCTGCCGACATCTCCGAGCAGATCAGCCTGGCCTCCAAGGAGGCGAGCGGCACCTCTAACATGAAGTTCATGCTCAACGGCGCTTTGACCCTGTGCACACTCGACGGCGCCAACGTGGAGATTACCGAGCTCGTGGGCGACGAGAACATCTACACCTTTGGTGCCTCTTCCAAGCAGGTCGAGCAGCTCTACGCCGACGGCAGCTATGACGCCGGCGCGCTCTATCGCAAGCCCGGCATCAAGCTGCTGGTGGACTTCATCACCAACCCCGCCTTTATGGCGACCGGCAACGCCGAGCGCCTGCAGCGTCTGCACGACGACATCAAGGGCAAGGACTGGTTTATGGCCCTGCTCGACATTGAGGAGTACATCCAGACCAAGGAGCGCGTGCTGGCAGACTACGAGGACCAGGACGCTTGGATGCGCAAGGCGCTGATCAACATCGCCAACGCCGGCACCTTCTCGTCTGACCGCACGATCTCCCAGTACAACGACGAGATTTGGCACCTGAGCTAATTTCGTTTCCTTTACCCATCCTCTTGAAAGCGGAGTCGCGGCAACGCGGCTCCGCTTTTTTGCCCGCGTGTTGCCCGTGGCCCGCCTCGACAAAATCGTCTCAATCTGTAACACCTACTCGGCCAAAACGGCCCCACCTGTTACAGATCAAGACAAACCGGTCCTTTCCCTAGGGTTTATCTCAATCTGTAACATCTAACGTCTGAAATCCGCCCTTACTGTTACAGATCGAGACAAAAGGATAAGCCGGCTAATACAATCTCGTTCTGTAACAGGTAGCTGCCGAAATCAGCCTCCCGTGTTACAGATCGAGATGAAAGGATAGGCAGCTCGATGCTGTCTCAATCTGTAACATCTAGACCCAATTTGGCCCTCCTCCTGTTACAGATCAAGACCAACTGGCAGATGAACGGCCCCAACACAAAGAAAGGCTCCCCTCTCGCCTAGTGGACGGAAGGGGAGCCTTATATGTGACCACGGCAAAAGGATGGCAAAGCCGCAGTCGCCCAAAAGGAGGGCCTGATTGGATCGGGCCTAGATAAGGTTCTTGCCAGACACCTTATCGAAGAGATGGGTCGCGTTCTTCTCAAACTTGAACCAGATGGGGTCGCCCGCCTTGAGCGCACCCTTGGCCTCGAGATCGACGACGGGGATGATCAGGACAAACTGGCCGTCGGGAGACATCACATGAACGTGCTCGGTCGAACCCATGAGCTCGGTGACCTCGATGGCGCCCTGAAGCGCACCCTCCTCGCCCTTTTCGGCAAGCAGAATCTGCTCGGGACGTACGCCGGCCGTGATCTCCTTCACGTCGCCGCCGTCCCAATTAAGGGCGAGCTGAGCGCAGGTCTCGGGGGCCAGCGCGACATTCATGTCGTCGGTCTTGACGGTAAAGCCGTCGCCCGAGCGCACCAGCTGGGCATCGAAGAAGTTCATCTGCGGCACGCCGATAAAGCCGGCAACGAAGATGTTCGCGGGATGGTTGAAGACCTCCTGCGGGGTGGCGATCTGCTGGACGACGCCGTCCTTCATGACCACAATGCGATCGCCGAGGGTCATGGCCTCGGTCTGGTCGTGGGTGACGTAGATGAACGTGCCCTTGATCTCGTGGCGCAGCTTGATGAGCTCGGCACGCATCTGGTTACGCAGCTTGGCGTCCAGGTTGGACAGCGGCTCGTCCATCAGGAAGACCTTAGGATCACGCACGATGGCGCGGCCGATAGCGACACGCTGACGCTGGCCGCCCGAAAGCGCCTTGGGCTTACGGTCGAGGTACTCGGTGATACCCAAGATCTCGGCAGCGGAGCGAACCTTACGGTCGATCTCGTCCTTGGGGACCTTCTTGAGCTCAAGCGTAAACGCCATGTTCTCGTACACCGTCATGTTGGGGTACAGAGCGTAGCTCTGGAACACCATGGCGATGTCGCGGTCCTTGGGAGCGACGTCGTTGACGCGCTTGCCGTCGATGAACACGTCACCCGAGGTGATGTCCTCCAGGCCAGCAACCATGCGCATCGTCGTGGACTTACCGCAGCCAGACGGGCCAACGAGGACGACGAACTCCTGGTCGTGAACGGTGAGGTTAAAGTCCTCAACAGCGAGCACGCCATCCTCGGTAACCTTGAGGTTGTGCTTCTTCTCCTCGGTCTTCTTCTTTTTGCCAAAGAAGCCCTTCTTTTTGGACTCGGTGTTGGGATACACCTTCTGAACATGTTTGAGAACGATCTCGGCCATGTCTTTACCTTTCGATATGCGGCACCATGTTGAGGGCGCCGCAGAAACTTGCAAAACAGTTACGGCATCAGCCCTTGACGGCACCTGCCACCACGCCGTCGATGATGTACTTCTGGCAGAGGATGTACATGACGACGATGGGGACAACGACCATCATGATGCAAGCCATCATGGGGCCGAGCTCGACGTGGCCGTAGCCGCCGCGGAAGTACTGGATCAAGATAGGAATGGTCTTGTACTTGGTGGAGTCGAGCGTAAGGTAGGGCAGCAGGTAGTCGTTCCAGACCCACATGGTCTCGAGAATGCCGACCGAAAGATAGGTGGGCTTCATGATGGGAAGGACGATCTTAAAGAACACCTGGACCGGGTTGCAGCCGTCGATCATGGCCGCCTCCTCGATCTCGAGTGGGATGTTCTTTACAAAGCCGGCGAACATAAAGACCGCCAGGCCCGCGCCAAAGCCGAGGTAGATAAAGCAGATGTTGAACGGCGTGTTGAAGCCGATGCGGTCCGCCAAATTGGACAGCGTGAACATGAGCATCTGGAAGGGCACGACCATCGAGAACACGAACAGGTAATAGAAGAAGTTCGAAATCTTGCTGTTGACGCGCACTACGTACCAAGCGCACATGGAGCAGCACACCAAAATCAGAACGACCGACGTGACCGTGATGATGAGCGAGTACATAAACGCCGAGGCAAAGCCCTGCTCGTTAAGAGCGTGCACGTAGTTTGCGAGACCGTTGAACGTCTCGGGCGTGAGCAAATCGAACGCCGTGGTGGTGCTGATTGCAGTTCCCTTTTTAAAGGAATTGAGCGCAATCATGAACACGGGGTAGATCCACGCGAGCGACAGAATCGTAAAGAAAATCGAGAGCGCGCGGTTAATAGCCTTATCGCGTTTCATTACTGCTGCACCTCCTTGGACCTCGTGGCCTTAAGCTGGATCATGGAGATTGCTACGACCAGGATGCAGAAGATAACCGCCTTGGCCTGGCCAATGCCCTGCCATGCGATGCCGGCACGCGAGTAGAACGTGTTGTAGATGTTCAGGGCGAGCATCTCGGTGGAGTGCGCAGGGGCGCCGCCGGTAAGGGCGAGGTTCTGGTCGAACAGCTTAAAGCCGTTGGTGATGGACAGGAACAGGCAGATGGTAATCGTCGGCATCAGATTGGGGATCTTAACCTTCCAAAACGTCTGCCATGCCGTGGCACCGTCAACCTTGGCGGCCTCGATGTAGTCGGACGGAATGGACTGCAGACCGGCGATGTAGATGATCATCATGTAGCCGACCTGCTGCCACAGGGTCAGGATGATAAGGCCCCAGAAGCCGGCAGCGGAGTTAAGGGCAATAAGGTCGGCGCCGATGTTGGAGAGCAGGCAGTTGATCAGAATCTGCCAAATGTAGCCCAGCACGATGCCGCCGATCAGGTTAGGCATGAAGAAGATCGTACGGAAGATGTTAGTGCCCTTGAGCGCCTTGCGGGTGAGCGCCTGCGCAATGGCGAGGGCGATCACGTTGATGAGCACCGTCGACAGGAAGGCAAACGCCACCGTAAAGAAGAACGACGTGGCAAACTGCGGATCGGACAGCGCGCGCACGTAGTTCTCGATACCGACAAAGTGCGTGTTGTTAATGGTAATAAACTGGCAGAACGAGAGATAGAAGCCCTGGATAAAGGGAATCACGAACCCGATCATAAACGCCAGGCACGTGGGCAGCATAAAGAGCGGCCACCAGCGCTTGAGTGCTTTGCCCATAGAAGGGTCCTTTCAATATGCAGGGGGCGGGCAAACCAACGTCTGCCCGCCCCCTGTCGCTAATCAGATAGCTTGGGCAGCAATTGCTTACTCGGAAGCAGCCTTCTCGGTCTTCCAGCCATCCACGAAGGCGTTCTTGACGCCGTCCCACTTGCTGTTGTCGGCAGCATAGGCGATCAGAGCCTGCTTGAGGTTCTTCTTCCACTCCTCGGAGGGGATGTAGACGAAGTCCCAAGCGACGGTCTTCTTACCGTCCTTGGCCATGGCAACGGCCTGCTGCGAGAAGACGTTGGTGGTTTCCTTAGCGCTCTTGAACGGGGCGGTCAGACCCATCTTGTCAGCGATGATGCTGGTGGCGGTGTCAGAGGTGACGCACCAATACATGAAGTCCTCGGTGGCCTTCTGGGCATCCTCGGAAGCCTGGGAGCTGACGCACCAGTAGTTCTCGCCGCCGGAGCACAGGCCCTGGTTCTCCTCGCCGTCAACGCCGATGTAGATGGGCATCATGCCAATCTGGTCGTCGGTCATGCCGGCCTTGATGAGGTCAGAGTAGGCCCAAGAGCCGTTCTGGTAGAAGACGGCCTTGCCGGTTGCGAACTCGTTGGTGGCGTCGTCGCCGGTCTTGGAAGCGAGCTGCGAAGGATCGCAGGTGGAGTCGGTGATGTACAGGTCGAAAATCTGCTTGTAGTTGTCGAGATACTCGCCCTTGATCTCGTCGTCCTCCTGGTTGTGCTCCTTCTCGAACTCGTAGTAGAGCGGGAGGTTGGCGAGGTGGGTGGTGTAGCGCCAGCTGGAGGAGTCATCCATGCCGGCAGAAGTGAAGGCACCCTCAACACCAAGCTCGTCTTTGCGGGCCTGGATGTCGTCGGCACAAGCCTTCAGCTTATCGAAGGAGTTGATGTCCTCGGCCTTGTAGCCAGCCTTCTCGAGCAGCTGCTTGTTGTAGATGATGCCGTAGCTCTCCTGGACCCAGTCGATACCCAGATCCTTGCCATCGGACTGCAGAGCCAGGGAGTCGTCAATGAGCTCACCGCGGAGCTTGGTATCGGACAGGTCGGCGCAGTAATCCTTCCAGTTCTTAAGACCGGTGGGGCCGTTGACCTGGAACAGGGTCGGAGCGGAGCTCTTGGACATCTCAGACTTGAGCTTCTCCTCGTAGGTGTTGGAGGCGGCGGTCACGATCTTGACCTCGACGCCCTTCTCCTCCTTGTACGCCTTGGCGATCTCCTTCCACTCCTTGTCGACCTCGGGCTTGAATTGGAGGAAGTAGACCTCGGCGGCGTCACCAGAAGCAGAGGAGCCGGAGCCGGCGGAGCCACCGCAGCCCACAAGACCCAGACCCAGAACCGCAGCCGCGGAACCAGCGAAGCCCAGGAACTGCCTTCTGCTCATTTCGTTCTTCATTACAATCCACCCTTTCACACCGTGGCGGCACCCTTTGCCGCCGCCTTCGGAGATTGGCTCGGGGACTTTGCCCCTTTTGCTGATTTGTACAATACGCTATTTGGATAGTTGTTTGAACAAGTATTACTAGAGCGGTAGAAAACCTTCGGTGAACGGTAATTTCAACTTGATACTTGACAAGTTTTGTATAAACAATTATTTGTTATCGAATGCAGAGAAAGCGCCCGGTCAAGCCGATATATCGTCGGCTTGACCGGGCGCTTTCGCGTTGAGGGCATGAGTCTCGTCAGGCTGCGAGCTAGCCGACTATCGCTTGGAATTGACGCGGTAATGGAAGATCTCGGGGTGCGTACGGGTGTGCGTCACCTCAAACAAGATTCCATCCGAGGTGTACGACTGGCTCTCCATGACGGCAACGCAGTTGTATTTGCCAAGGTCAAGATAGCTGCAGTCCTCATCGTTGGCAAGCTCGACACTCACCGTACGACGGCTCGCCATCACCTTGACGCCGCACTTGTGCTCCAGATAGTCGTAAATTGATTTTGCGGCAATCTCGGGCGTCAGGCCCTTGGCGATCGACTCCAAAAAGTAACCATGGTCTACTTGGCGTGCATTGCCGTTAAGGCTTCGGACACGCACCACGCGAATCAACTCCTCGCCCACCTTAAAGCCCAGGCGACGAGAGAGTTGCTCAGTGCAAATCAAATGTTCAAAAGACTTGACCTCGGTCGATGCGACGGCATTGTTGCGCTTTGCAAATTCGCCAAACGACTCGACTTCCTCGAGTGCGCCCAGCATGTCGGTTTCGCCCTTGAGCCAAATAACGCGCACGCCCTTGCCGTGTATGGGCTGCACAAACATCTCGTCTGCCAGCATGCTCAAAGCGCGGCGGACGGTATTGCGCGTGCAGCCAAATTCCGCGGTCAGCTCGGCTTCGGTTGGCAGCATCTCCTGAAACGCATAGGTCCCGTTAATGATGCGCGAACGGATCTCGCGGTAGATTCCTTCGTAAATCGCTTTTGGCATGACTTCACCTCTAATGAATATGTATGGCTAGGCACGATAGCATTTCTTGGGGTTGTTTAAACCGTCTATCGGCAAAGCACGGATTATTTACCGTCGACGGTTCCCCCGACACCCAGATCGGATCGAATCAAAACCGTCAATGCGGCAAGCAGCCAGTCCTCTACAATGAGTTCATTGTTTAAACGTTCTTGCTCGCACAGCATGTTGCATCCGGAAGGCCTATTATGCTGCAGAAAATCCAACGTTTTGGCGGAGCCATGTTCGCGCCCGCCATGTTGTTTTCCATATCGGGTCTTATGGTCGGCGTCTCCGCCCTCGCAACGTCTGCGGATATCGTCGGCGACCTCGCCGTATACGGAACCCCTTGGTACGTTTTTTGGACTATCATCCAGCGCGGCTCGTGGACGGTCTTTAAACGACTTCCGCTCCTTTTTGCCGTAGCGCTGCCCATCGGCCTTGCCCAAAAGCAACCAGCACGCTGCTGCCTCGAGGCGCTCGTGGCCTATTTTGCCTATTGCTTCTTTTTGAGCGAGATCATCAAGCTGAGCGGAGACAACCTTGGACTTAAGTACCCGTCGTCTTTGACCTCCGCTAGCGGCATCACCATCATCGACGGCATCAAGACACTCGACACCGGCATTATCGGCCCGCTGGCGGTGTCGGCAACCGTCGTCGCCATCCATGACCGCTTCTACGATGCCAAGGTTCCCGATTGGCTCGGTACCTTCTCGGGTTCCTCGCTGGTCTACCTCATCAGCTTTTTTGCCGTGTTCGCCCTTGCCGCCATCTCGGCCGCCATCGTGCCCTTCGTATACGCAGCGACCGAAACGCTGCGCCACGCACTTGCGGGCGTCGGCCCCTTCGGCGTGGGTATCTTTGTGTTTTTGGAGCGAGCACTCGAGCCCATGGGGCTGCACCATCTGCTCTACATGCCGATCTACTACGACAACCTGGTCATTAACGACGGCATCTACGCCACGCGGAGCAGCTTGCTCCCCATCCTCTCCCATAGCACGCGCCCCCTTAATGAGCTTGCGCCGTGGGCCGGTTTTACCGCCACCGGCTGGGTCAAGCTCTTTGGCCTTCCCGCCATCGCAGCCGCATTCTACTCCACCGCAAAACCCGAGCGCCGCGCCGGCCTCAGGGTCATCCTTGTTCCCGCCATCATCGCCTCGGTGGTTTGCGGCGTTACCGAGCCACTCGAGTTTCTCTTTATGTTAACCCACCCCGGGCTCTTTTTTCTCTACGCCGTCTTATCGTCTTGCCTTGCCACAACCATGAATCTCTTTGGCATCGTCGGCATCTTCTCGGGCGGCCTCATGGAGATGGCAGCCTTCAACTTTATTCCGCTCATGCGCATGCATGCCGGTTCCTATCTTTTGGCGCTCGGAATCGGACTCATCTTTAGTGCCATCTTCTTTCTGAGTTTTCGAGGTCTTATTCTGGCCTTTGACCTTAAAACACCGGGACGCGAAGACCATATCGCCAGCAACACGGCGCTCTCGCGCTTGACGGGAGACGACGTTGACGAAAAGCGCTCATCCGAAAACAGCACTTCCGGCGGCCAGGCATCACAAGATCATCTGCTCGCCGAGCAGGTTGTGATGCTTCTGGGCGGCGTCTCCAACATTGTGGGCGCAACCAACTGCGCCACGCGGCTGCGCGTCGAAGTCGTGGACCCTTCCATCGTTGCAGATAACGCGTCGTTTGTCGCGGTGGGCGCCAAGGGCCTCATCATTACGGGCAAGACCGCCCAGGTGATCATCGGCATCTCCGTTCCCCGCGTCAAAGAGCATTTTGACCAGATCATGGGCCTCGAGCCGGAATTTGTGCCCACCACCTCGGCCTCCCCTGCCGCCAGCGCAGCCCATAATCGCAGCGATATCTGTTTCTTCGATATCGACGGAACGCTCGCCTGGCAAGACCCTCGAGCGGCACAAGAGCTTCCCGAGAGCGAGCGTGACCTGTCCCCCTATCCCAACGAGGCGGTCTCGCAGGCCATCCGCGATTTCGTTGCAAATGGCAACATGGCCTTTATCTGCACAGGACGCACCCTCAGCTGCATCCATCCCAAGCTGCTCGAGCTGCCGTGGACGGGCGTCGTGTGTCTCGCGGGCGGTTACGCCGAACTCGAGGGACACATTGTGCGAAATGCAGCCATAAACCCTGGTCTGCTACAGCGCCTCGCCCCCTATCTTGAGCAATCGGGTGAGGTCATTCGGTTTGAGGGCATCGATCGCGTGGTGCGCATGAGTGCAGATGCCCCCGAGACGTACGGATACGCACGCACCGTGGGCGACGCCGTCACGCAACTTGAGCACTACAACGCCTATAAAATTCTTATGTCCACACCACTTGCCAACCGCATCGCCCAAGATGAAGAGCTTGGACCCCTACTCTGTTTCAACGAGCTCGAGCTCGAGGTCACAGAAATCTCGCCTCGTGAGTGCACCAAACGGGCCGGAATCAGTGCCGTGCTTGACGCCCTGGGGCCAGATCACGGCACCGTGTACGGCATTGGCGACGAGAGCAACGACATCGCCCTCATGGAGGCGGTCGATGTTGGCATCGCCATGGGCAACGCGCCGGACTTCCTCAAGGAAAAAGCCGACTACGTAACCGACAGCTTTGACCACGACGGCGTCGTCACCGCGCTCGAACACTTTGGGCTTATCTAGCCGAGCCCCTTGCCGCGTTTGCAGCCGCAAGACTCAATCGTCTTCAACCGCCGCGCTCGACGCCCTAATGTGGCAATATGTTGTCTGCATAATGCAACGATGCAACCTAAGAAAGAATGCGAGAACCCGTGTCCAGTCCGTTTACCAGCTTTTTAGCCCAGCACTTTGACCAGATTAACGACTATCTGGCCACGTTCTTTGACGGACAGGCGACCTCTGCCGATATCGAGCGCTACTTGTATACCCCGCTTTCGGCATTTACCGCCAACGCCGGCAAGCGCCACCGCCCGCTTATCTGCATGCTCGCCGCAACCGCAGTGGGCGGCAGCTTTGAGAGCGCCCGCAGCGCGGCGGCGGCTATCGAGCACTTTCAGTCGGGTGCGCTCATCCATGACGACATCGCCGACAACGGCCAGCTGCGCCGCGGCAAGCCCTGCATGCACCTCACCGAGGGCACGGGGCTTGCTATCAACTGCGGCGACCTGGCACTTACCATGGTCACCAAGACGGTTCTCGACGATCCCACGCTTGAGGCAGACGTAAAGCTGCGCGTACTCCACGAGCTCACCGAGATGATCGTCCGCACCATCGAGGGTCAGGCGCTCGACTTGGGCTGGGTCCGTGACGGGCGTTTTGACATCTCGGTCGACGATTACCTGGACATGGCAACGCACAAGACCGC
The DNA here is from genome assembly GCA_937989885.1 of uncultured Collinsella sp. Taxonomy (GTDB): domain Bacteria; phylum Actinomycetota; class Coriobacteriia; order Coriobacteriales; family Coriobacteriaceae; genus Collinsella. The sequence continues at coordinate 11,065 of CALKBP010000013.1, read as the reverse complement.
GTATTACAGCGGAGCCACGCCGCTTGCCGCCGGAGCCATCATTGGCGGAGGCAGCGAACAGCAGGTCGAGGCGCTGCGCGCCTTTGGCCTGCACACGGGCCTTGCCTTCCAGATCCAAGATGATCTGCTCAACTTGATCGGTACCAAGGAGGCCGCCAACAAGGACTTCCGTACCGACATCACCGAGGGTAAGCGCACGCTCGTTGCCGTGCACGCCCTGTCTGATGAGCGCTATCACGATGAGATTGAAGCGATCCTCTCCTCGGGCACCGAGGATCCCGCGCAGCTCGCGCGCGCCGTGGAAATCTTCCAGGAGACCGGCTCTATCGATTACGCCCACGCCTACGCGCTGGACCTAACCGCCAAAGCCAAGGCCGCCATCGAGGACGTTGAGCTTGATTCGCACGCACGCGAACTGTTCCTCTCCATGGCAGATTTCTTTGTGGAGCGACTCAACTAGCGGGGGTTGCAAAACCTGTCGGCAGCGCATTTGGGTACAAGTTGCTACACTGTTGAATGTATGTTTATGCATCCCTTTGCGTCGTCTATCCGACAGGCGCTCAAATAGTACGAATGATACGCCGAAAGGGGTTCGTTCATGGAACCTATTACAACGGGCATGCAGGGAGCAGCCGTCGAGGACGTGCAGTCTCGTCTCCTGCAGCTCGGCTACACGATTGATGCCACCGAGGTCGCCGACAAGCACTTTGGTGCCACCACCGAGCAGGCCGTTAGCACCTTTAGGCTCGACAGCGGTCTTGCCGCCGGCCACGCCGTTGACATCCCCTGCTGGAGTGCCCTGGTCGACGCCTCGTATAAGCTGGGCGACCGCACCCTCTACCTGCGTATGCCCAATTTCCATGGCGCCGACGTGCAGGCCCTGCAGAAGGCGCTCAACGTTTTGGGCTTTGCCTGCGGCGAGGACGATGGCTACTTTGGCCCTCACACCGAAGCGGCCCTTCAGCAGTTCCAGGAAAACGTCGGTCTGTTTGCCGACGGTATGGCTTTCCAGGATACCTACGCCTATATCAACCGCCTGCACCACGTGTGGGAGGGTAAGCCTTCGGTGACCGAGGCCGAATCGCGCATCGGCTTTGCCCGCGCGGCCAACGTACTCGAGCGTTTCCAGATTGCCGTCATTGGCGAGGACCCTATCGCGCGCAGCGTAGCATCGCGCATGTGGAACATCGCCACGGCGACGACCGACAACAGCGGCATGATGCTCTGCGACTCCGAGGTCCCAACCGACGTTGACCTGGTGCTCGAGATCGCAAGCGACGAGCTGCCCGCCGACGCCGCACCGCGCGCCACGATTGCCCTCGCCGAGTGCCACAACCTGGCCCAGCGCATCCGCACTGCCAATGTCGCCGCACAGCAGAAGCCGGCACGCATTCGCATTGAGCTCACGGGCATGACGCGCTACAACGGCACCTTCACGGCCAGCGACGCTCAGACGCTCGCGGTACGCCTGCTCGATGGCGTTTGCGATGCCCTCGCAGATTAGGTAAACTAAACGAGTTGCTTTTGGGCAACACCACACATTGGGACGTAGTTCAACGGTAGAACTCCGGTTTTTGGTGCCGGCTGTTGGGGGTTCGAATCCCTCCGTCCCAGCCAAAGTAACTGAGCGCCCCGGGCTTTCATCAGCCCGGGGCGCTTTCTTGTGGGCAAGCGAAGGGATTCGAACCCGCCAGGGTGCGGAGCTGAGGAAACGCGAAGCGTTTTCCAGCGCAGCACGCAAGGAGCGAAGCGACGCAGCGGCACGCGGCCGCCGAAAAGGCGGACGCGGAATCCCTCCGTCCCAGCCAAAAAGACAAAGCGCTCCAGGCCGTTATCGACCCGAAGCGCTCCTTGACCAGTAATCCACATCGCTGGATGGCTTGTGTCAAGCTAAAGAATCGCTGGTTACACAAGTTGTTTTAAGTCAATGATATTAATTGGCGTTACGTTAGTGATGCTCATAGTGTGGGTCACACAGCTTGGCAAATTATCCTCGCCGAGCTCACTGGGTTCATATTTTTCAACCTCTATCCCTTCATTCTTTAATTTGGCAGTATCCTGATCGTTGACATCCCAGCATACGATGTAGTCCATCTCATCGAAGATCTTTGTGTAGTCAGAAAAATCGCGGATAATATTACTGAGATGCGACTTGAATTCAATAATTGTAGTTCTGTTATTCACACGTGCATAAAGATCGTATTTGTTTTGGTACCCCATATACATGGGATCAATGCCAGTGATATCTCCCGACCCAATTAGTTCGAAAAATATAGCAACAACAGAAGCTTCCTGGTCATAAGGATTCTTCTGAAACTTTACCTTGGAGGAATTTAAATCCTGCTTATTTTTTATCTCATCAAATACTTCTTCTCTATTGAAAGTAGTTGCATGAGCAGGTAGCGCTCCAGCGGAGTATTTTGCAAGTTTTGCAAACTTGTTGAATACTTGTTTAGCTTCCTCACGATATATATTCGAAGTTTTTCCTCTAAAAGATTTACGACCAATATCAAACTTCAGACTATCGTCCTCAAAGATGATAAAAAAGTTGGGCAAATATCCTGCGTTGCCAACAGATGGAGGGGTAACGGTTATTGCGGTAGGCATGCCCTTTGTAGCAGCTGTAATATTTCCGTTGAACAATAGATAATTCCAAGCTTGCATCCAGTTCTGGTCGTCCAGGTTTTCCTTGGTTGCAAGTTTGTTGATTATATCTATCTGGTTCCATGTTTTTCGACTAGGAACGAAGCAAGCCCAATACTTCAGCTCTCTATTGTTGTGCATCAAATGACTGTTACTCGATACGATTAGCTTATCCCGGAGCTTGTTTCGTTTCTGCGTGTCATCCCGATCAGAGGTATTCCATTCATCAAAGTCTTGCGTCGTGATGAAATCCTTTGTCGACAATTTCTCAATTGGCGTCAGATACTTGTAAGGTATTGTCTCGGAATTGCAAACTCCATTAATGTCAGTCATCTCAAGATGAACTTTTATATCGAGAATATCGTCCCAGAGTGCTTTTGTGTTCCCGATAGCCGTCTTTGTCCTAAAGACAAAGACCATTTGGGGATAGCTGAGAGCGAAAACGTCCTCTTCATCAGGGCGTTCTTCGATACCTAATGCCTGAATCTTTGTATAGCTATTCCCGTTGGCTTCCAATGATTCTTGTTCCAACAATAGAGGAGTTTCATTCGTCTGTTTCTTCCAAGTGTTGGCATCTACAACAGTAGCCCTTGCAGCGGTCTTGCCATCCGATGTCTCAATAATAAACTTGGAACTTTGGAAGAGAACATATTTCAATCCCACACCCTTTTCGCCGATGGACGAAGGGTCATCAGATTTTCCGGTAGAAAACAAGTTGAGCAGCTGCGGAAGCCTATCAGCAGAAATGCCACAGCCTGTGTCTCTAATGGTGACATTACGTTTTTGGCAGTCAATTTTGATGTCAATGCTTCCGCTTTTTCCAGTATTGTTAATTGCATCGACTGAGTTCTGGGCAAGTTCAGCGAATATATCCCAAAAATTGTTGTAGCTATCATCAATATCGCGGATCGAATGTCGCAGTGAATTGATTGATGATTTGAGAAATTCGACCTGTATTGGCTCGCTCATTTATTACCCTTTCTGTTTTCCGAATAGAGAATATTAATTATCGCGACACTACCATGCCGAGGCCGGCGGCCACCTGGGCGATGGACTTCTCCGACGCGATGACGGAGTCCGCGGCCTCGGTGCGGTACTCCGCTGCGTAAGAGGGCCTGTCTGCTGGGGCTGAACACTCCTTTCTTTTTGGCGCTGAAACGATTATCGCCGCTCAACGCCATTCCTCTAAGTCAAGTGTCCAGGAATACGATACGGCTCAGTTACAGCTTGGGGGTCGTGGACGTATCGAGATGCTGGGTCGCGCCGATGACGAGCCGTCCGGTCTTCTCGTCACGGTTGAAATAAATGTGCACGAATTTGGGGCTGTTCGGGTCGCCGGTGCCGGAGCGAATGTGCGGCTCGATGATTAGCGGTCTCCCCTCATAAGTATCCGCGCGCTGCCGCATGAGAACGGTGCTTTTCCTCGTCGTCTCATTCTCCTTGAACGATAGAGAGAGCCTCGTCTGCTCACGAAACGCCTTTGCGATTCCCGCCCCGCGCTCGGAGTACAGTGGGTGCAGGACAGTGCACATGCAGTGCAGCGCGTGCCAGAACACGTCCGGAGCCGTGACACACCCCTCGAGAGACTCCCATCCGCGCTCGGAGAAATCCAGCCTGTCCGGATATGCCTCAACGAAAAGTTTTGCGATTGCCGCGAGGTTGAGCTGTGGTTGTTCATCGAGAGCGCGAGCGAGACTGCAGTCCCTCTGCGAGGAGAAGGAATGTTCGTATGCGGCGATTCTCGCGTCGGCGTCACGGAGTCGGCTTCTGCACTCGGTGAGCTCGTCCCTCAATCTGTCACGGTCGGTCTCGGCGCTTTCCGCCCTCTCGTCTACTTCGTTAAACATAGCGGTGAGCTGATCGATCGCCGCGTTCTCGATTTCCGTCATGCGCTTCGCCGTGTCGCGTTCGCGGAGCGAATGCCTATTCAGGCGCTTCACGTCGTCAATGCGAATCGAGGTCTCCCAGAAATGCACGTCCTCAGCGAGGGCCCGCCTGAGAATCGCGTAGTGGTAATTGGCACCATGCTCGCGAATCTGCGTCGTGGAGAAGTAGCGGTGATGATATGAGTTGGAAGGATTGGTGAAGTCGGGGCGTGCGGCGTATATGCGAACCGCTCCTCCGAAACATCCAAGGTCGTTTGCGGGGAAAATCGCATTCAACGCGTTCATTGCCTCACAATCGCGGGTAAAGTAGACGAGTGCGTTGGGTCCGAGCTGCCTAACGATGGTTTCCGGATCGAGGGATAGCCTTCCGCCGTGCGACGGAGCACAGACGATTACGGGCACCTCGCGAGCAGGGTTTGCTATGGTCTCGTATAGGGCAGCGCACCCATCAATCTTAAATTCGATTGGCTCGAGGCTCAGAGGGCACCCGTCGACGGTGCAGGTGAGCTGATCGTCGTTCGCGAGGAGCCTGACAAGGCCTGGGATGGTCGGGCTCGGCGTCTCCTGGAGAGGTCCGAGGAAACCGGGAGCGTCGCTGTACATCGTGATAATCGATACGGTGCCGCTGCTCCTGGTGCGACCCTCGAATCCAATTTCGGTAGTCCACTCCCTAGGAGCGCACCCGATTATACGGGATACCTCGGAATGTTGGCACGCCCACGTGTAAACGTCACCCTCGCGATGCATGCACGAGAAGAGTCTGACGTCTGCGCCGTCGGCCACGATCTTGTCCCCATGCTTGAGTTCACTCCATGCGTGCGGCTCGGATGGAAGTCGATAGTCGCCGTATCGCGCTTTCTTTAGCGACCAGCGCTTGAGGCACATAATCACCGACCAAAGGGCATCACCATCTGAATTCTCGGCAACATCGAACTTGGCCTTGAAGAACATCGTACGGTCTAGGTCAAGCATAATCGCACCCCTTAGCGGAACAGTAGTCGATATAGCAAATTATATTCCTGGGCTAAGATCTGGAGAGCGAAACCGTAAACGTAAAAGCGCATCCGACCCGCGGGGTTCAAATCTGTTTGATCTACATTCTATGGATAGCTAGGGGGAGCGAAAATGATTGATACAGACAGGCTGGAAGACATTCAATGCGACCTCGGATGCGTCGCGGCGGCGATGGTCGCCGCATGTCACGATGTCTCGGGGAAAGCCCCGTGCTCGCGCACTTCACGCGATGTGTCGGAGGTATTTCGGCTGCGATGGATGATGCAGTCGAAGCTATTTTCGTCGAACGGAACGAGAGGATAGATGAAGCCAACGATACCGATTAGAGGTTCCGTTCGGCGTGCGGCTCACTGAGCCGCCTCGGTGCCAGAATGAGCCATGTGTGGTCAAGGTCCTACACACGAAGAAATTGTCGCAGTTGAGCTATCGCCACCGCACGAAAACGGCATCGTCTAGAGCGACGGTGCAGGTCACATCGCGAACGAACTTGAGCATATTCAGGTTTGAGTCACATCGGTCTGGCAATCCTGGGACCGAGCTCTTCGAAACAAAGGCTGTACCTGGGGCAATCCGTTCAAACTACAGAATGCACTCTCGATCAGAGCGTTTTATCAACTGATTTGATCAGCGACATCCTCATGCCGCGTGGCTAAATGTTACAGATTGAGATATTTCGGTAGGACTGATTTCGTCTGTCTCGTTCTATAACATCTAGAGGATTAATTCAGGTCTTACTGTTACAGATTGAGATGATTGCGAAAGAACGGTTCGATTTATCTTGTTCTGTAACACTAAGACCCGATTTTGGAATGGCCACACGCCCCTAGTTGTTCAGCATGCGGTCGAAGCTTCCCGAGTCGCCATCCCGATAGTCGGCGGTCATCAGAATCTCCTGCGGAATTCGTCCGCCCTCGCGCAGCACGTTGCGGAACTGCACGCGCGTAACCATGGGCAGATCCTTAATCGTCGCCGCCAGGTTCTGCGGCACGCCCTGGTTGGCAGCCGCGGGCTCGCACGCGCCGCCCGCCCTCACGCGGCGCTTATGCTCGGCAAGCATGGCGCGATACATTCCGGCATGCAGGCGAATCTCAACGACGTTGGCGTTGCGAGCCTGCTCGACGATGCGCGCACCCTCGCGATCGATGTCGCCCACGTAGTAGATATAGGTAAAGCGATAGCCGATCTCGGCCAGGTAATCATCCAGTGCGTGCGAGACGCTCGCCTTGCAGCCGCCGCCAAAGATTACGCCGCCCACCTTGGTACCAAAGAGCTTGGCATGTTTACGTCCGCGCAGGAGCTTGACGATCTCGTCATAGGTATCCAGGTTCTCGACCATAATGAACGGCTTGTCGGCGCCCAGCGCAAAGAAGCCCGTAAAGTGCACCGGACGGTTGGGGGCGACCTTGATCGCCTGCATGCTGATGCCCTTTTCGGTCATGCGCCTGATCAGGCGCTCACCATGCTTGCCGTCAAAAGCTTTTTCGTCATTGAAGATCTGGTAGGCACGCTGGCGGCGTGAGGCAACCGGAGTATCGGCACCGCGGTTTTGCTCGATCCAAGCCTGGATAATCGCGATTTCCTCGGCAATCTTGCGATTGGACATCTCGTTGTGCTGGGCGCGCTGTGGAGCTTTCTTGCCGTCCTTGCCCTCGACCTTAACGATCTGGGTCTGCTGTTCCTTAATTTTGGAGAGCGCCGTGGGCGTGGGGACGACCTTGAGCAGCTGCCTGCCCAGAACGCGGGCCAGGGCAAACGCCGAAACCTCGCCATGGGTAGTCGACTCAGTCTGCTGGGCAGCCGTATCTGCTGCAGCAGAATCGGGCTTCTTCTGAGACTTGCGCTTAGAATCGCCTTGGACACTGCGCTCACGTTTCGAAGTAGACGTCTGCTTCTGCGAACGTTCGGGCTTGCCATCCTTCGCCGGCTGACGCTTGGGCTGCTCCATTGGAGCATCTACCTTCGCATCTTCGTCGCGCGGCGCTACATTCTCGGCGGCATCCTGAGCGTTAGAGCCGCGACCGCCACGATGACGGCGGCGGCGAGGCTTGCTCGAAGTACCCTCCCCCGTCTGTTCAACCGCAGGTTGCTGGCCCTGAGTCTCCGTATCGGACGCAGTCTGCTCATCAACAGGCTTCTGTTCACGGACTCCCGACTCGGCTGGCTTCACGGCCTTCTCGGCCCGCGCCTCCGGAACCTGATTGACCTTCTCCTGACGCTTTACAGGGTACGCGCGACCTGCGAAGCCGCGACCGGGACGACACGAGTCTGAGGCCTTCTTGGCCGGCTTCTCGGAATCGTCCGCAACCTCGGCAGCCTCTTCGGCATCGCGCACAACGTCCTGCTGCGCAGCCTTAAAGTGAGCACCGCGGCGACGCTTGGGCTCTTGGGCCTCCACGGGCTTTTGCTCCTTCGCGGGCTTCTGCGACTCGGCAGCAACCTCAGTCTCAACAGCCTCGGTATCAAGCCCATCCTTTTGAGCAACGGCGCGACGGAAGCGCTCCTGCTGAGCGCGGCGTTGCGCATCGCGCTTGCCGCCCCCGCCAAAGCCGCCGCGACCCGCCTTGGCGGTAAAAGCGCGAACGACGTTTTCATCGAGCAGCTCATCGGTATCGATATGCTCGCGCGGGGCAACTTCTTCCGCAGCAGGCACCTCAACGGAATCCTCGACAGGCTGCTCCTGGGCATCATGAATCTCGGCATTGATGGTATAGAACGCCGGGCGACCATTAATGCCGCTGCCCTCGATCTTGGTCACAATCTTTGCCGCGATAAGCTCGTCGCGCATCGCCTTGGTATCGCACTCCTTATCCACGGAGCGGAAGATTTGCGCCAGCGCGCTCGACTTGATCTTGAGCGTCTTGCGGCAGAGCAGGTCGTAGGCAACCAGCTTTGCCCGCTCGGCAGAAAGCGACGTTTGTCCGCTCAGACGCTCAGCCAGAGCATCGACATTTTGTTGGTTATCGGAATATACCGTCTTGGCCACGGGGCCCCTTTCATATGCACACATATACGTCTATATGGTACAACGCGTGAGCCTATACACGCAAAACATCTGCGAGGACGCCCTTGCATCACCCGTTCTCGCAAGAAAAAAAGACCGAGTCCGCATCGTTGCGGACCCGGTCTTTCCGAGTCATAGAGATGGAGGATTCAATCCGTCCGATCGGCTAAGCCTTGGCGGCCTCGGCGTCGGCAGGAGCCTCGGCGGCAGCGGCGCGACCATACTCAGCCTTGCCCATCTCGGACCACTCGGGCTCCTCGTCGGGCATGGAACCGGCCTCCTTGCCGAAGAACTCCTTGAGGCAGTTGACGGCAACGATGAGGCCCAGGACCATCAGCAGGACGGCAAAGACGAGCTGCAGGCCCTTGGTAGCGGCGACGGAGACGGCAGCCGTGGTGGCGGTAGCCGGGATAGTACCGAAGAAGCCAAACTGCTGGACAGCGGTCATGCAGCCCATGGCGCTCTGGACCAGCGAGGTGAAGGTGCAGCAGAGCAGGAAGACGACGGGCACGTAGAGCATCCAACCCTTGCGGCCGGTGCACTTGCAGAACACGGCGAGGGTGATCATGGTCATACCGCCGAGCAGCTGGTTGGAAGCACCAAAGAGCGGCCAGATGTTGGTATAACCGCCAAAGGCGAGGGCGAGACCGGGAAGCAGGGTGACGACCGTGGCGAACCAGGGGTTGCCGAGGACCTTCATGTAGCCGGCCTTGGAGTCGACGGCCAGAGCGTCGTTGGTCTGGGCAAAGAACTCAGAGAACGAGGTGCGGGCGATGCGGGCGACGGCGTCGAGCGAGGTCAGGGCCAGTGCGGAGACGTTCATGGTCATGAAGACGGTAGCAAGCGTGCCGTCAACACCGAAGGCCTGCATACCGCGGGAGATGCCAGCGGCAAAGATCTGGAACGGGGTGGAAGCGACACCGGCGTTGAGGGCGCCGGTACCGGCGGTGTTCATATCGGAGAACATGATGCCGGCAACGATGATGGCAAGGATGCCAACGAAGGACTCGACGACCATAGCGCCGTAACCGACCTTGACGGCGTCCTGCTCCTTCTCGACCTGCTTAGAGGAAGTACCGGAAGAAACGAGGCTGTGGAAACCGGAGAGAGCGCCGCAAGCAACGGAAACGAACAGGACCGGGAACATCATGCCGGAGGCACCAGAGAAGCCAGTGAAGACCGGAGCGGTCATCGTAGCCTGGCCGTGAACACCCAGGACGACGATGCCGAGGACAGCGCAGGCGATCATGACGATCATCATGATGGAAGTGAGGTAGTCACGCGGGGTCTTGAGCATCTGGATGGGCATAGCGCCAGCGAAGACCAGGTAGACCATGACGACGGCGAACCACTGGAACTTATCCAGGTAGACCGGGAACTGCATACCGACGGCGAACATGAGAACCATGAGGACCACGCCGGTGACGAACTCGGCAGCGCCGGTGAGGTTGAACTTCTTCTGGGCCCAACCAAAGGCGATAGCGACGAAAGTGAACAGGATGGAGATGGTACCAGCGCAGCCGGCGGCATAGGACTTGGTGAAGTCGACGGCACCGGTAGCAGCGCCAGAAGCGTCAACGGCCGGGGTAAACATGAACGTCTTGCAGACCATGTCGGTGAAGGCGGCGATGACGATGATGCAGAACAGCCAGCAGAACAGCAGGAACAGGCGACGGCCGGTCTTGCCGATGTACTTCTCGATGAGCTGAGCGAGCGACTTGCCGTTGTTCTTCATCGAGGCGTACAGGGCACCAAAGTCGTGGACGGCGCCAAAGAAGATGCCGCCGACGAGGACCCAGAGCACGACGGGCAGCCAGCCAAAGGCCATGGCGACGATCGTACCCGTGACAGGACCGGCACCGCAGATCGAGCTGAACTGGTGCGAGAACGCGGTGAAGGCGGAGACAGGCGAGAAGCTCTTGCCGTCCTTCATGCGCTTGGCCGGCGTGAGGGCCTCTTTGTCAACGCCCCACTTGTTGGCCAGCCATCGGCCATAGCCCAGATAGCCGCAGGCGAGCACCGCCGCGGCCACAACCATGAGCAAAACTCCGTTCATTACATTTCCTCCTCTAAAAAGAACTACTCAGACATAAAAAATGAGGGCCGTCGGTTGCGCTCGACGGCCCTCATCTTCATCAGCCGCCCGTTATCGTACGGGCTAGCTGTATGTGCTAACCCGCATCAGATAATTACTACGCTGATAATGTCTAGCTGATGCGTGAACATGTCTGAGAAATCCTCTTCAATCATGATGTGAACGATCCGTGCGTGTTCACATCCCCCAGTGGTTGAAAAGGAGTATGAAACTTTAGTTACCTAAAGTCAACGCAAATATGTAATGAATTTTCAACTTTTTTGAATTTCTCGGTATAAAACGCCACTGACCTCGGACTTTACCCAACGACAGTTTTTGCTTGAGAGATGCCCCCGAGAGCGGCGGGAGCCGGGCGGCGCATATGAACTTTCCTGCTCTACAGTCCTGCGCAAGACGGAAAGCACATTAAGTGCTTTCCTTTGCGTG
>CALKBP010000012.1:0-11131 GCA_937989885.1 uncultured Collinsella sp. | reverse complement strand
CCCGCACAAACTAGCAATCCGACTAGTCGTTGGGGACGTTCTTAACCGACTAGTCAAACAAGAACGTCCCCAACGACTAGTCATTCAAGAACGTCCCCAATGACTACTCCGTACAAAAGCAAACGAGAGTGGAAAATCCCCCACTTCAAGCCCGCGCTCGAGCCAAAAGTGGGAAATTATCCACTCTCGTTCTAATCTAGTTACGGTGCCGTATCCCCGAACTACATCAAGTTACAAACAGCTGCCGCGAAGGCTACGGGGTCCTCGGGGAGGATGCCCTCGACGAGCAGGGCCTGGTCGTAGAGCAGGCCGGAGTACTGCTTAATCTTGTCGGCATCGCCCGCCTTCTGGGCAGCGACGAGCTTGGCGAAGACCGGGTGCTTAGCGTTGAGCTCGAGCACGCGCTGGCTCTTGGGCATACCGTCGGGCGCGCCCTCGGGACCCTTCTGAAGCACCTTCTCCATCTCGAGCGAAAGCGGACCCTCGGTGGTGATGCAGGCGGGAGCGTCAGTCAGGCGCGCGGAGACGGCAACCTTCTCGACCTTGTCGCCGAGCGCCTCCTTCATGGCGTTAAAGAGGTCCTCGTTCTCCTTGGTGGCGTCCTCGGCCTCCTTCTTCTCGTCATCGGTCGCCAAGTCAAGATCGCCGGTCGCGACGTTCTTGAGCTCCAGGTGACGATCCTCGACCTCAGGCTCGGCACCATCGGCAACTGCCTTCTCGGCAGCCTCGCGAGCAGCGTCATCCTCGTAGACCTTGGGCATATCGGCAGCCACGTACTCACGCATGGCCTGGAAGGTGAACTCATCCACGTCCTGCGTCAGCAGCAGTACATCGTAGCCGCGGTCGAGCACGCCCTTCACGACAGGCATCTTGGCCAAACGCTCGCGCGAATCGCCGGCGGCATAGTAGATTGCCTTCTGGCCCTCGGGCATGCCCTTGGCATACTCGGCAAGGGTGATCATCTTCTGCTCCTTGGCAGACCAGAACAGCAGCAGGTCGGCGAGCTCATCGGCCTTCATGCCATAGCTCGAGTAGATGCCGTACTTAAGACCGCGACCAAAGTTCTCAAAGAACTTCTCGTATGCCTCGCGGTCGTTGTCGCGCATGTCCTCGAGATCGGCGGTGATCTTCTTCTCGACACGCTTGGCAATGGCCTTGAGCTGACGATTCTGCTGCAGCGTCTCACGCGAAATATTGAGCGTCACGTCGGCAGAGTCCACGACACCGCGCACAAAGTTGTAGTAGTCGGGCAGCAGGTCGTCGCACTTCTCCATAATCAGCACGTTGGAGCTGTAGAGCGCCAGGCCCTTCTCGTAGTCCTTGCTGTACAGATCGAACGGAGCGCGACCCGGCACAAACAGCAGCGCATCGTACTCAAGCGTACCCTCGGCATGGAAGCTGATAGTGCGTGCGGGATCGTCAAAGTCGTGGAACGTGGACTTATAGAACTCGTTGTAATCCTTCTGCTCAACGTCGGAGCTGCGCTTTTTCCAGATCGGCGTCATGGAGTTGATGGTCTCGAGCTCCTGATAGTCCTCGTACTCGGGCTTATAGTCGTCGCCGGCGTCCTCGGGCTTGGGCTTCTGGCGACTCTTGCTCACCATCATCTGGATCGGGTAGCGCACATAGTTGCTGTACTGCTGAATCAGGCTCTTGAGGCCCCACTCGGTCAGGAAGCGATCGTAGGTCTCGGCCTCGCCATCGGCATCGAGCTTCTCGTTCTCGCGCAGCGTCAGGATGACATCGGTACCGTGCTCAGCACGCTCGCCATCCTCGATGGTGTAGCCCTCAAGGCCGTCGGACTCCCAAACGTGGGCGGTATCCTCGCCATAAGCGCGGCTGACGACCTTCACGTGGCTGGCGACCATAAAGGCGGAGTAGAAACCCACGCCAAACTGACCGATGATGTCGACATCGGAACCCTGCTGCTCGGCGTTCTCGGTCTTAAACTCCTCGGAGCCGGAATGGGCGATGGTGCCCAGGTTGCGCTCGAGCTCCTCGGCGGTCATGCCGATACCGTTATCCGAAATAGTGATGCTGCGGGCGTCCTTATCAAAGGAGACACGGATGGCCAGGTCGCCCTGGTCGAGTTTGACACTCGGATCCTGAAGGCTCTTAAAGTTGAGCTTGTCGACGGCATCGCTCGCGTTGGAGATAAGCTCGCGCAGGAAGATTTCCTTATTGGTGTAGATGGAGTTGATCATGAGGTCGAGCAGTTTTTTGCTCTCGGTCTTAAATTGACGCATGTGCAGTCCTTTCGCGCTACCCCTGCCCGCAAAAACGGCCCGGTTGCCCGAGCCGCATCGCAGACCTGCTATGTTCAGACTTAGATTTTATAACCTATTAGCGCGCATATATACATACGGAATCGAAAAACTGTATGTTGGAACACCCGTGCGTCGATTGCCGAGGAGTGTCCCCAACTGCCGGCAGAAAAGGAATGTCCCTATCTGTCGCCCATGCGCTTGGCCATCCAGGCATGAGGCTGGCCTTCGTCTTCGTAGTCCACCGGTGCAATCTGCGTGTAGCCGGCCTTGGTGTAGAGCGGCAGCACGTACTCCTGTGCATGCAACTTTATGAGCTTGGCGCCGGCATCGCGCGCAGCAGCTTCGCTGGCTTCGACAATCTTGCTTGCCAGACCGCGACGGCGCATGGCGGACAGCACGGCGACGCGACCCATAATATAGGTCTCCCCCGCTGCGATGCCTTCGTCCATATCGCACGCCGGCGAAACCGGAGCCTCTGCATCTGCCGCGCGCTCCAGTTCCTCGGGAAACACGCGCGAGCAGCCGGTGAGCTCGCCGTCCACGTACAGCGTCACATGGATGCAAGTCTGCGCCTCATCGATAGCGTCGAATTCACTCTCGTAGCCTTGCTCGTCCATAAAAACGGCGCGGCGCACCAGCGCCGCGTCCTCAAAGCAACCCGTCTTAAGTTGGATATCCATAGCTGCCCCTTCATTCGATGCGAACGTTGGGGGAAAATTTTAGCGGAAATGAGCTCCCACGCTAAACTTCGCGCGTGCTTTTGCTAGGCAATCGTAGTGGCCCACGTTGTGGGCATCGCTCGCGATATAGCTGTACAGGCCTTGCTTAAACAGGCGCTGCGCCGGCTTCTTTTCGTGACCGAATCGTCCACCTGCGATAAAGTCCGCCGAAGCCTGCAGCTTGCAACCCAGGTCGACCAGACGTTCAGCCACGCTCACATCCTTTTGAATCGCACGATAGCGCTCGGGATGGGCAATAATCACCTGGTAACCGCGACACTGCAAGTCGTAGATCGTGTTCTCGTATTCCTCAAAGTCATACGAATCAGCACGTGTCGAGAGCTCAAGCAAAAACTCGTTTGAGCCATCGAAATGCAGGCGATCGGCCCATTCGATGCCCAAATCCATGAGCTTGGCATGATTGACCTCAAAGCCCATCTGCAAATGCATATCGCCCGCATGCGCGCTAAGCAGTCGATAGGCCTCCCACATTTTTTCGAAGCCAAAATACGGGTCCCGGCAGTGTGGCGTACACACCATGTGCGTAACGCCGACGGCGCGGGCCGCCTCGAGCATTGCCAAGCTTTGCTCGAGGTTCGCCGCGCCGTCGTCAACACCGGGCAGGATATGGCAGTGGATGTCTCTCATATCGCCCTCTTATCTGCGTCGTTGCTATTTCTTAAAACGCTTCGCCTTCGCAGGGGTCCCCGTTGCAGCGGCACCGCCAACAGCAGGGTTAACTCCGGCAACAGCGTTGTTCTGGCCCTTGTCTTCGCCATAGTAAGAGTAATAGTAGTCATGGCTCGAGGTCTCACAGCAGTTCATGACCGTGCCAATTACGTTAACCTCGGCCTTGTTGAGCTGATCAAAGGCGGCAAGGATCTCGTTGCGCTTGGCGAAGTCCTCACGGACAACGTAGATGGTGCCGTCGGTAATCGCGGCGACCTCGGCGGCATCGACAAAGGTGCCCACGGGCGGCGTATCGAAAATGACGTACTGGTACTTCTCCTCCAGCGCGGCAACCAGCTTGGCAAAGCGGCGCGAGGCGATAATGTCAGCCGGGTTGGGAATGCGCGGCTCGGCATCGAGGAAGAAGAAGTTGGGCTGACCGGTTTCGACGACAGCCTCGTCAATCGACATCTGGTCGGAAAGGACGGCGTACAGGCCACCGGAATGACGGAGGCCCAGCAGGTTGGCAAGCGTACGGTGACGCATGTCGCACTCGACGAGAAGGACGCTCTTGCCGCTGGTCGCAATGGCCTGAGCCAGGTTGACCGCAATGGTGGACTTGCCCTCGTTAGGGATGGAGGACGTCACGGTAATGGACTTGATCGGCGTATCGACACTCGCAAAGCGAATGTTTGCCAGCAGCGTCTTGGCTGCGTTGCTAAAGGCGAGGGTATCGCTGGTTTTCTTTTTACGGGCCATGAATTACTTACCGCCCTTCACAACGGGGAAACGGCCGATAACGGGCACACCGAGCAGCTCGACGGCATCGTCAACGGAGCGGACGCGGGTATTGAGCATGTCGAGCAGCACGACAATTGCAACAGCGACGAACAGGCCGGCCAGAGCGGCGACCGCGATGTAGAGCTTGCGGTTGGGGCCGCTGGGCTGGTTGGGGATCTTTGCCTTATCGATCACGTTGACGGCCTGAGCGGCGTCAACGTCCTGAGCCACGGTAGACACCGAATTGGCAATGGCGTTAGCGACAGCGGCGGCACCGTCGGGGCTGTCGCCGGTCACGGACAGCGAAATGACACGAGTCGTGGTCTCGCTCGTAACGCTCACCTTGTAATCATCCAAGTTGGAAAGACCCAGCTCCTTAGCAGCGCCGCTCTTGACGCTGTCGCTATCGAGCAGCGTCGCGATATCGTTGGAGAGCATCTGGCTCGCCGACAGGTCGTTGTAGTAGCTCGTCTGGCTGCCATCGGTCTTGGCGAGAATGTACATGCTCGTCGTGGCGGTGTAGGTGTTGTCCATCATGGTGAAGGACACGACGCCCATGGCGATCGCGCAGACCACCGGGAGGGCGATGACCAGCTTAAGGTGCTTTTTAAGCAGCTGGAACAGTTCGAGAAGGGTCATGCAGCTTGCCTTTCATTTCCCTAGTTCATATCGACAAAACTGCTCGTATGATATCGCATCTTTTTGCCATGTCCGAACTCTATACATAAGATACAGCGCTTACACCATTGTTGCGCAACATTAACGCCGCACCGGCAGCCCCGATGCGGCGTGAAATTCACATGTTTGCAGTACCGCTACACGAACTGCTCGTCCTGTTGCACGGGAAACGTCACCGTGATGGTGGTCCCCACCCCCAACTCGCTCGACAGATCGAGCGAGGCGTGATGATACAGGGCGGCATGCTTGACGATGGCCAGACCCAGACCCGTTCCACCGCGCGCTTTAGAACGGCTCTTGTCAACGCGATAGAAACGCTCGAATACCTTGCCCTGCTCCTCGGGCGCAATGCCAATGCCAGTATCGGCAACCGACAGATACGGGCGCCCGTCGTCGTTGGTTCCGCACCGCAACGTCACCGTACCGCCGGGCCGGTTGTAGCGAATGGCGTTGCTCGCCAGGTTATAGATGAGCTCATCGATCAGACGCGATACGCCTTCGACGACCACAGGCTTGGTCTCATGGCCTATCGTCACATTTGCCTGGCGAGCGACCTGCTCAAGACGCTGCTCGACCGCGTAGATAGCACGCGAAAGCTCAATGGGCTCCGCTGAGCCAATGGGCACCGCCTCGCCATCGCTCGCACGCTCGGCCTCATCCAAGTTCGAAAGCGTGAGGATATCGTTGACGAGCGCCGCCAAACGGCCCGCCTCTCGGTAGATGCGGCCGCCAAAGGTGCGCAGATCGTCCTCACCCTCGACCATGCCGTTCGCAATGAGCTCGGCATAGCCTGAGATTGCCGTAAGCGGGGTCTTGAGCTCATGGGTGATATTGGCCGTGAACTCGCGGCGCATACGGTCGTTGTCCGCCAGCACCGCCATCTGGCGCTTGAGCTCCTGGCGTTGCGACTCAATGCGCTCGAGCATGGGAACCATCTCGGCATAAGCATGCTCGTAGCTGCGGCGCGGATGGTCAAGATCGACCTCCTGCAACGGCTCAATGATGGCACGGGACTCACGACGCGCCAAGAAAAACGAGAGCACCGCACCTGCCGCCGCAATGAGCAGCATCGGCGCCACGAGAGACATCAGAATCGCCGCAACGCCAGGTTGGGCCTGCGCCAAGCGAACAACCTGGCCGTTGTTAAGTCGGACGGCCCGGTACAGCATAATCTCGTCGAGCGTGGAGCTTGCGCGCTCCGCAGAACCCGAGCCGCTCTCGAAAGCCTTGACGACCTCGGGGCGATCGCCGTGATTGGGCAGCATAGAAGGCGACGCCTCGTTGTCGTAGGCAACCGACCCGTCTTTGTTGATCAGCGTGATGCGCAAGTCCTCGCGATCGAAACTGCGCAGAAAGGCAATGGGCTCCTGCTGCTCGTTGAGGGCAGCGGCAATAAGCTCGGTTTCCTGCGAAAGGTTGGCGCTCGTGGCATCTGCCAGAGTATTTTGCACAAAGAACGCGCCCAACACCGTAAACGCCACGATAACCGCCATAGCGCAGAGAAAAATCGTCGCGAACACGCGATGCGACAGGGTACGTTTTCCCTGGGGGGCTAAGACCACGAGTTACTCCTCCTATGCGCTAGCCGCGCTGTCGGCTCCTTCGGCATCGTCATCGACCGTAGGCTCGGCCAGACGATAGCCCACGCCGCGCACGGTCTCTATGGCGCTCGCACGCTCGCCGAGCTTTTGGCGGAGCGTCTGCACATGCACGTCGACGGTGCGCGAACCGCCGTCGAAGTCCCAGCCCCATACGCTCTGCAGCAGAGACTCGCGGGTAAAGACCACGCCAGGTTTGCGCATGAGGTACTCGAGCAGGTCGAATTCGCGCAGCGTGAGTTTGAGTGGTTCACCGGCAACAGTCACTTCGCGGTGGCTGGGCGAAAGTACGATATCGCCCACGCTGAGCACATCGCTCGCCTGCTTGACCATGCCGCCGCGGCGCAGCAGCGCACGGCAACGGCTAGCGAGTTCCATAAGCGAGAACGGCTTGGTCAGGTAATCGTCGGCACCGCCATCGAGCGCCATGACCTTGTCGAGCTCGGTGTCCTTGGCGGTGAGCATCATAATGGGCACCGTCGCCGTCAGGCGATCGGCACGCAGGCGACGCATAATCGCCAAGCCGTCGGTATCGGGCAGCATGATGTCGAGCAGCACGGCATCGGGCACCCGTCGCGCCACGGCGGCCTTAAACTCGCCATCGCACGAAAAGCCCTCGGCCTCGATTCCCTGCTTGCGCAGTGCGTAGACCGTCAAATCCCTGATGTTGTCATCGTCCTCGACGTAATAGATCATGTTGAACCCCTCTGCGGCCGGCATGACCGCATCTTAACCCTAAAGGCGCCTGCACTAGATGGTATCAGCCAAAACGGCCCGTCAAATAATCCGCCGTGCGCGGATCGGTCGGGTTTTTGAAGAGCTGAGCGGTGGGCGCATGCTCCACCAGCTCGCCCAGCAAAAAGAACGCAACCGAGTCGGAAATGCGCGCAGCCTGCTGCATGTTGTGCGTAACGACCACCAACGTGCAGGTCTCCTTGAGCTCGCAGGCCAGCTGCTCCACCACCAGCGTCGATACGGGGTCGAGCGCCGAGGTCGGCTCGTCCATCAGCAGAATGTCGGGCTGCACGGCCAGCGCGCGGGCGATGCACAGACGCTGCTGCTGGCCGCCCGAAAGACCCAGACCCGATTCCTTGAGCTTGTCCTTGACCTCGTCCCACAGTGCGGCGCGCCGCAGGGAGTCTTCGACCAGCTCGTCGAGCACGACGCGATCGCGCACCCCCATGCCACGAGGACCGTAGGCGACGTTGTCGTAGATGCTCATGGGAAACGGATTGGGGCGTTGGAACACCATACCCACGCGCTGGCGCAAGCGGCAGATATCGTAATCGCCCAGGATATTCTGGCCGTCGAGTGCAATCTTGCCTTCAATGCGGCAATCCTTGATACCGTCGTTCATACGGTTAAAGCAGCGCAGCAGCGTCGACTTTCCGCAGCCCGAAGGCCCGATGAACGAGGTGATCTGCTTGTCACGAATTTTGATGCTCACGTCCTTGAGCGCATGATGGTCGCCGTAAAACAGGTCAAGGCCCTCAACATCGATGCGCGTCGGCGAGGCGGCAAGGTCCTGCGCCGTGGGGCGAGTCGCATCCCCAACTTCGCGCTCGTGCGCGGCCTCGGCCTGCGCCTCTATGAGTTCCTCAAGCTCCGTAGGCTCCATCGCCGCAGCAGCCGTCATACCGCATACCTCCATATCGATATCAATTCAGCAGTATCGATAGTAGAAATCGCGGCTCATACGCACGTGAGCGCATTGTCAAGTGTTTGTAAGGGCACGCTGGTTATGCAACGGGAAGCGCAATGGTAAACACCGTGTGCTCGGGCGTCGATTCGCACGCAATGGTGCCGCCGTGCGCCGCGACAATCTCCTTGGCGATGGCAAGACCCAGGCCGGCACCACCGCGATTGGTCGCACGTGCCGCGTCCAGGCGATAGAACTTCTCAAAGATCACCTTGAGCTTAGCCGCCGGAATCGGATCACCCTGATTGATAAAGCGAATTCGCACGCCACCGTCATCTTGGCGTCGGGCCTCGATCGCAATGGTCGATCCTTCGTAGCTATAGGCGATGGCGTTTTTCATGATGTTGTTGAACACGCGAGCCATCTTGTCGCCATCCACGAGCACCGTCAGGTCCTCACGCACATCAACTTGGACATCTTTGTGCTGCTCGTTGAGAATGGGATAGAACTCATCGGCCACCTGCGCCAGCAGCAATCCCAGGTCGACGTAGCCGCGCGTGAGCACAATATCGTGGAAGTCAAAGCGCGTGATATCAAAGAACTCCTCAATAAGCGCGTCGAGTCGGTGCGCCTTGTCGAGCGCCACGCCCGTAAAGTGTGCGCGCTGCTCAACCGGCAGGTCGGGCGCCTCCTGCAACAGCGAGAGGTAGCCCACCACGCTGGCAAGCGGCGTGCGCAGGTCATGCGCCAAGTATGTGACCAAATCGTCCTTGCGATGTGACTCGTCACGCAGGGTTTGCTGGACTTTGCGCTCGCGATCGCGCACACGGTTGAGCACACCCTCGACCTCCAGGAAGTCGCCGTCGATGTTGTCCCACGCGTCGGGATGATCGATCAGACGGTCCTGAATACGGGCGGCAAGCACGCGGTCGGAATGCTGCTCACCCTGCTCATAGCCCTGGTAGTACAGAGCGCGGCCGCAAAAGAACAGGACGCACACGGCGAGCGCCAAGACAAAGCCAAGCATGTTGAATACAAAGCCGGCATCGAACAGCACCGGTCCCTCAATGCCACCGAGTGCCATGGCGCCGATCGCCAGCGTCATGACCCACGCGGCACCGCCGATCACCACGCAACGACGCACGATTTCAAAGCGATCGATCAGCAAGAAGCCGATGAGTAGCACCGCTAAGATACCGGCGATGTTATCAGTGCCGATCAGCAGCAGACTCAGCAAAAAGAGCAGCACCGTCGCAAGCGCGCGATTATCGACGACCGCCCTCACGTATTCAAAGAGTCGATCGGGCACCTCAAACGTCTGCTTATCGTCTTTTGTCATGTCCATGTCCTCGCAAACAAAGGCGTTATTCGATGATATAGCCGACGCCCCAAACGTTTTTGATAAAACGCGGCTTCTGAGCGTCGTCACCGATCTTTTCGCGCAGGTGACGAATGTGTACCATCACCGTATTGTTGGAGCCGGGCATAAAGTCCTCGTTCCACACCGCGCGGAACAGGTCCTCCACGGGCACCACGCTGCCGCGATGCTCGGCCAGATACAGCAAGATGGAATACTCGATGGGCGTGAGGCGCACCGGCGCACCGTCCACCGTCACGGAACGAGCGTCACGGTTGATCTCGAGGCCGTCGAGCTGGAGGGTCGGCGACTCGGTCGCCTGCGCGCGGCTGCCGTAGCTGGTGTAGCGGCGCAACTGAGCATGAACGCGCGCGATGAGCTCCAGCGGGCGGAACGGCTTGACCACGTAATCGTCCGCGCCAAGAGAAAGGCCTTCGATCTTATCCTGCTGGGCATCGCGTGCCGTCAACATAATTACGGGATAGGTATGGCCAGCACGGATGGTACGCAGCAGCTCAAAGCCGTCGATATCGGGCAGCATGACATCGAGCAGTGCCAGGTCAAACTCTTGCTCCAGAATTGCCTTGGCCGCATCGGCCCCGCTGTAGGCGATCTGGACGTCAAAGCCCTCCTTTGTAAGATAGATACCAACCAGGTCGGCGATGGCCTTCTCGTCATCAACTACCAGTATGCGCTCGTTCATGCGTGCTCCTCTCGCGCTCCATTATGCCCGAGGCGGCGCCCGCCACACACAACAAGCGCGGGCGATTAAGTCGACCTTAAGCACCCTTGCGCCCGTTCGAGCACGAATGCGGGCCATGCGCGCGGCGAAACTCAACCTGAGTGAATGCATCAAGTTGATTTTGATATTTAATTACCGCTTTTCTTTTCGAATCCCTTGAGACCCGCCATATCCATCTCTGATTGCAGGCGCTCAGACAAGGCTAGAGCGGAGATACCCAATGCACGCGCATAATCAAATTGTTCGTATAGCTTAAGAGACCGTTCTCCTGTTTCGACCTTCGACACAAACGATTGCGGCACGCAAAGGGCGCGCGCAATATCGACCTGGGTCAAACCAGATTCTTTTCTCATGCGAGCGAGGCAACGACCGCACACCTTGTTAGCGTCAACGTTCATGCCGTCAAAGCTATATCCCGTATCTGGATATCCCAAATTAGGATATTCTTGGTTTATTAAACGGGGTTCTTGCCCATTCAGCTCCTACCGATTGGAATGCGATGGAAATACTCGACCAAATAAAATCCCTCAAAGAGCTGCAGGAAATGGGGGCAATTAGCCAAGAAGAGTTCGATGAACAGAAGCGTCGAATTCTCGACCATCACTTTGATGGAAGTAGATTAGAGACATCCAACACCCGTGGTGGGCAGGAACCCCGTGGCGAGCAGGGACTCTTTTATTCC
>CALKBP010000011.1:0-3902 GCA_937989885.1 uncultured Collinsella sp. | reverse complement strand
GTAAGATAAGACGGATAATTTGGTGTAAAAGAGCAGCCATCAAACGCCTCATTCGAAATGAACGTGCAGCTGTCACCAAAGCTAAAGTCAGAAAGAGCGGTATTGCTAAAGGCAAGACGATTGATTCTCTTTAGTTTCTTGCCGCCAGTAACGGTAGCCAGGCTTTTGCAGTCGGCAAATACTCCGTAGTTAATTTGCTCCAAGGAATCAGGAAGGTCAATACTCCGAATTGCCGATCCAGCAAAACAGGAATTACCGATTACGCGCAGCTTTGAACCAAGGCGAACATCCTTGAGCTTAGTACAACCATAGAAGCACTCCCAGCCTGCCGATTCACCAAGTTCTATCAGGTTATTACTTATTGTGACGTCTGTAAGATCGGCGCATTTTTCACAGATAAAACCTTGAACGCGAGTGACCGAATCCGGCATTGAAAGTTCGATAATTGCAGTTCCATAGAGGCATCCGCCCTCCATATCGGTAAGACCCGAAGGGAGCGAAATGCTCGAAAACGTTTTATTCAACTCCATCGACCACTGCCCAAGAATTTGAACAGACGAAGGAACGACATATTGACCCCCGCCCAGATCGCTATACTGCGCATACAGAATCGTGCCGTCTTTAGACAAAAGGGCACCGTCAACGGTCTTATAGTTCCTTGAGCTGGGAGAAACGTTGAACTTAAGTCCAATGGGAGCGCCCGGACAGGGATTAAAATGCCTAGAAACATCGAATTCATTATTGCCCGACACGACGTGCTCTAAATAGAACATGGGCCCAAGATCATCGTTAAGCGTAAAACTTTTCATGAGCGTATTGGCGAACGCATCATGCCCAAGCTCTTTAAGTGCTTTAGGAAGAACAAATGAAGTAAGCGGCGTATTGTAAAATGCACTCTCCCCTATTATTTCAAGTTGCGAATTGTCGGGTATTACGACTGACGATACCCTGGAATAGGCAAACCCATAAGCTCCAATTTCACGTATCGAAGCTGGAAATTCAACCTCCGTCACGCAACCTGGTAACCCACCATAGAAGAAGCTGACCTTACTCATCGGCAGCCCATCAAGCGTGGCGGGAAGAGTAATCGAGCTATTCGACCCATAATAGTGATCAATCACATATATTTGCTCATTGCTAGAATTGACGCTCTCGTAGTATGACCAATCACCAGACCTAATGGAATCGCTTGACATCAAAGCTGGGGCATCCTCACTTGGAGTGGCATTCACATCATAGCCTGCCGGTGAATTGGGCTCGACGGGCTCCCCATTCGGCCCATTCATAGACCCTATTGCGCTAGCGTCATCTTCCGCCACGCTCTCACCCTTAGCTTCCGCCTCACCGACAACCTCCTGCTCAGAGGGTTCATCTGTCGCAAAAACGACGACGGGCAAAAGTCCTTCCAGCGTTAAGAATAGGGATAAAATCAGCACAAGAAGCACCTTGGATCGAACAATCCTCTTTCTCATAGGGCCCTCCTTTATTGACCAAAAACAGCAGTGAAAGCAATTGGCATGACCTTACAAATATTTTAAATATCCAACATTAAAGGGTCATGACAAATAGCGTTACAACCATGTTGTACAACAGGCAATAAAAAGGGTGAATACAGCAGAAATAGAAAGTGTATGATTGAAAAGGCAGTCTCTGAATAGCCCGCTTTCCAGCGTCTTGCATCGAAAGGTGGACCCAAAATGAAGAAAAACGCGCCCGTCTTATTCATAAGCAGTTTACTTACCACGCTCGCCTTATTTGTTGCCCCCTCACAAGCGGCGGCATACACCGCAAAAGGCATAACCAATGCAACTGGCCTTGCGTACGACGATGTCTACGGCGTTGTAAACGACAGGGCAATCATGAAGTCCGACAATGGCTCAATCGACCTTGTCGACTCTAATGGTGCCGTTAAACGAGCAACAAAGAACGGCACCGGTTGGTACATTAACGACGCGCCGAGCTGGAACAACCCACTGGAATCCGCGTTGGCCACCTTCGGCAACGGCTACATTACACTTTCCAACACCGTTACCGACAATGGCGGGTTATTTACGTGCGGCTTGGCAGATGCGACGACGGGCGAAGACCTTATTACCCTTAACAAAACTACGGACGACATCGCCATCTCGCCCGACGGCAGCAGATATGTAGTCGCAAACTACTACCAAAATACCGTAACGCTCTCGCTCTACCAAGGCCACTCATCTACCCTTCTGGACACCATAGACATTATGGGCACGACCGAAGCAACTGTAGAGTGGACCAACAGCGCAAACGAGTTCCTGGCAACCATCAGGTTTATCGAAGACGGCGACGAGCACATTAGCGAAGATCCCGAGGATCATTACTACACCATCGATGGCGACAAACTCAAGGAGACTAAAGACCCCACGGGCGTAAAGACCACGGTGCAGGGCAAAAACCACAAAGGCGAATCGTTTACGGTCACAACAAGCGCCGCGACCAAGCTCGCATCGATAACCTATAACGGGACGACGGCAACCCTGCCAAGCACCTACAGCGAAGTCAACGTTCAGGGTGACTATATTTTTACCACGGATGACAAAACGCTCATCAAGGAATGCTTCGACTACCGCGGCACCAAGGTCACCCTGTTCAAGAGCTACAGGTCGGTAGTGGCCTTCCCCGGAGCCCAAAAGTATCTCTGTCATATATATGAGCCCGTAAACAGCAGATACGTTCACCGATTCTTCGTGCTGTCATACGAGGGAAAACAGATTGCCAGCGTCTCGAGCAATGACGTGACGGGTGACTCCATCGAGGAAGCGAACCTGACCACCTGCGGCAAATATGCGCAATTAAATTACAACGATGGCTTTACGTGGTACTCTGCGCTCATTAACGAAAGCGGAAAAGTCCTCGTTACAGGTCTTGAGAACTTCACTCTCGTAGACGGCTACATCATTGCCACCGAAGACGCAGAAACCGAATACGCAAGAACGTTTGTCTACGACGCCGACTCGCTCAATCTCATCGGAAGCGTTGAGGCCAGCGATTCACTTACTCCGATCACGGTTAACAAAAAGACCTACTTTGTTGCAAACCCCGTCGACGCGACGACTTCCGCAGCCACGGCGCGCGTCTACGATCCCCAAAACGGACTGGAGCCCCTCACGATCGGCGCGCACACAGTCGCAGCCATGAAGTCGGCGACCTACAGAACGAACAATTCACCGTACAATTCTTCCGCCAACGCCTGGTGGGCCCAGGATTCCCAGGGACGCTGGGGCATGGTCAAAGAAAACGGCACCGTAATTGTTCCGTTTAAGTATTCCGATTACTGTGACCTGAATCTATCCGATTCCACGGTGTTGGTAAATTCGGGCGGCAAATGGTGGTTCTACGACATAACCGAGACCAGCAGCCCCAATCCTGATCCGACGCCCGATCCCACTCCCAATCCGGATCCCCAGCCTCAGCCCAACCCCGATCAAAACGGCCTGCGCCGCATCTTCGGCCAAACAAGGTATCAGACGATGGCCGCACTCGTCGAAAAGGGTGAATGGGACCAGGGCGGCACCGTAATCGTTGCATCAGGTGCCAATTTCCCCGATGCGCTTTCCGCATCCTCGCTGGCTGGACTCTTGGATGCCCCCATTATCCTTACCGAAAATTCAGGGCTCAGCACCGATGCATCAGATGAGCTCAAAAGGCTTGCACCTACAAAGGTGTATGTCATAGGTGGCGAAAGCGCCATTAGCGCCTCCACCTATAAGCAGATCCAGAACATCACGGGAAAGAAATGCACGGTTGAACGCATTGCCGGCCAGACTCGTTACGAGACGTGCATGAAGATCGCAAGCCACCCGGCCTTTAAACAGGCCAAGACGGTGATCATCGTAACGGGCACCAATTATGCCGACGCCCTATCAATAAGTCCT
>CALKBP010000010.1:0-23179 GCA_937989885.1 uncultured Collinsella sp. | reverse complement strand
GCCGTCACGCTACGGCGACGACCTGCCCGACGAGCTGCCCGAAGTTGCGGCCTTTGTGAAGGCCGACGAGGAAGACGGCATCGTGGCGGTCATCGATGACGTGCTGGGTGTCGAGCGCGAGATTGCCGCCTATATTCCGCAGGTCAAGCGTACCGTCGAGGGCGCTGTCGCCTACGTCAAGATCTCCGATGGCTGCAACCGCTTCTGTAGCTTCTGCATGATCCCGTATATCCGCGGTCGTTATCACTCGCGTAATGCCGAGAGCATTATCTCCGAGGTGCGCGACCTGGTCGCCGGTGGCGTGCGCGAGATCGTTCTGATCGGTCAGGACACGGGCATCTGGGGTACCGACTTTGCCGACGAGGACCTCGCCGAGGGCGAGCCGCGCAATCTGGCGCAGCTGTTGCAGGCCGTTGCTGAGGCGGTGCGTCCTCATAACGTGTGGGTCCGCGTACTCTACCTGCAGCCCGAGGGCATGACTGACGAGCTTATCGAGACCATTCGCGATACGCCCGAGGTGCTGCCCTATATCGATATCCCCGTGCAGCACTGCGATGCGCGCATCCTTAAGGCCATGCGTCGCTCCGGTTCGCGCCAGGAGCTCGAGGATCTGTTCCGCGACCTGCGCGAGCGCATCCCCGGTATTGTGATTCGCTCCACGGCCATGGTTGGCTTCCCGACCGAGACCGACGACGAGTTCCGCGATCTTATCGACTTTATGGACACCGTCGGCTTTGACTACACGAGCGTCTTTGCCTACTCGCGTGAGGAGGGCAGCCTGGCCGCCAAGATGGAGGGGCAGGTCGATGAGGAGGTCAAGCTCGAGCGCGCCCAGGAGGCCATGGACCTGGCCGAGTCGCTCGGTTTTGCTGCAACTGCCGCACATGTGGGCGAACGCGCCCAGGTGATCGTCGACGGTATCGAGGAGACCGAAGACGGTGCCGAGCTCATCGGACATGCCTGGTTCCAGGCGCCCGATTCCGATGGCGCGGTGCATCTGGATGCCAGCGAGGCATCTGTGGGCGATATTCTGACGGTCGAGTTTACCGATAGCTTCTGCTACGAGCTTATCGGTCATGTTGTGGAGTAGGAGAGCGTCGTGGCTAACGAGAGCAATAAGGAACTGACGAGTGTTTGGACGCCCGCCAACATCGTGACGTGCGTGCGCATCGTCTTCATTCCGGTGTTCATGATCGTGTCGGCGCTGTCTCACACAAGCGTTGCCGGTACGGATTTGAGCACCTTCGACGGCCCGCTCGCCGCTGCCGCCTTTGTTCTGTACGTCATCCTGTCGTGCACCGATAAGGTTGATGGCTACCTGGCTCGTTCGCGCAACGAGATCACCGACTTCGGTAAGTTCCTGGATCCCATCGCCGATAAGTTGCTCGTGTTCTCGGCTCTGCTTCTGTTCTTGGATTTTGGTACCGTAACCGTGTGGTCGGTGTTCATTATCTTGTTCCGCGAGCTGCTGGTGAGCGCCCTGCGCATGGTCGCGAGTGCGGCCGGTGTGGTCGTTGCCGCCGATAAGCTTGGCAAGTACAAGACGGCGACGACGATGGTTTCCATCTGCGGCTATCTGTGCGTCTTTGCGATGGCCGGTCTCCAGCTGGGGCCTGCGGAGCTGTTGCTCGGTCTCTATGGCGTCTCACGCTTCCTGTACGCCGTGGCCGTTATCCTGACCGTTATCTCGGGCGCTCAGTACTTCTGGAACTGCCGCAAGATCGTCTTTTCGGTCTAGGTCCTGGTGGGCATGACGAAATCATTTGAGCAGATTGCCGCGCACAATGAAGAGCTCGCAGCCGATATCGTCGAGCGTGCAAGCGTTCGTGGTGTGACGGTATCGACGGCTGAATCTCTAACAGCGGGCATGATCGCCTCGACGATCGCCGATATCCCCGGTGCCTCGGCGGTGCTGCGCGGCGGTGCGGTGACGTACTGCGACGAGATTAAGCATCGCGTGCTCGGCGTTAAGCAAGAGACGCTCGACCACTATACCGCGGTGTCGTATCAGACGGCGCGAGAGATGGCTGCCGGTTCGCTGGAGCTGTATCAGAGCGATATTGCCGTGAGCGCGACGGGCTATGCCGGCCCCGGTGGAGGCACCGAAGACGATCCGGCTGGCACTTTTTATATTGGTTGGGCGTATCGCTCGGCCGATGGGGGAGTGCCGGTCGTGGACTCCATTCGTTGTCACTATGAGGGCGATCGTTCGTGTGTTCGTGCCCATGCGGTCGCGGAGGCACTGGGTCGCATTGTCTGCGTGCTCAATTCTATGGAATAGACGTGTTTTAAGGGGCCTCCGGGCCCCTTAATTGTGGAGATAGGGACCTCCGGCGAATTTGATCTTTGTACAGGTAGTTGTCGTAATCTTGCTCGTCATGCGTTGCTTGGTTCGCCTGCGGTCAAGTTTTTGGTCAGTGTTTGGTCGGCTTTTGGTTGGGTTTTGGAAAGGTCGGCTGCATATGATTTATCTGAACGGTTGACCACGAACAGCCGTTCGTTTATTATCGATGCAGGTTGTTAAGAGGAGGGCTATTCATGGCCAAGAATTCAGGTCCCGTACGTACCGTTCATGCTCGCACGACGGGTAAAGAGCGCGATGAGATGATCGCCACCACCAAGGCCGAGATCGAGAAGAAATTCGGCCAGGGTTCCATCATGAGGTACGGCGACGGTGGTCCCGAACTCGAGGTCGAGGCCATTCCCACGGGCGCCCTGGCCCTCGATGCCGCTCTGGGCATCGGCGGCGTGCCGCGTGGCCGTATCGTAGAGATTTACGGTCCCGAGTCCTCCGGTAAGACAACGCTTTCGCTCGAGATTTTGGCAGAGGCTCAGGCTATGGGCGGCGTCGTGGCATTTATTGATGCCGAGCACGCGCTCGATCCCACATATGCCGCGCGTATCGGCGTGGACATCGATGAGGTCCTCATTTCTCAGCCCGATACGGGCGAGCAGGCGCTCGAGATCGTCGACATGCTCGTGCGCTCTGGCGCCATCGACGCCATCGTCGTCGACTCTGTCGCCGCTTTGACTCCGCGTGCCGAGATCGAGGGCGAGATCGGCGATACTACGGTCGGCCTTCAAGCCCGTCTGATGAGCCAGGCGCTCCGTAAGCTCGCCGGCTCACTCGCCAAATCTAAAACGACCTGCATCTTCATTAACCAGCTGCGCGAGAAGATCGGCGTCATGTTCGGCAACCCCGAGACTACGACGGGCGGCCGCGCCCTCAAGTTCTTCTCGTCGGTGCGTATCGATATTCGCCGCATCGACAGCATTAAGCTCAAGGACGAGGTCATCGGCAATCGTGTGCGTGCCAAGGTCGTTAAGAACAAGGTGGCCGCTCCGTTCCGCTCTGCCGAGTTCGACATCATGTACGGCACGGGCATCTCTAAGGAGGGCTCGATTCTGGACATGGCCGTCGAGTGCGGTATCTGCAAAAAGATGGGCTCTTGGTTTGCTTACGGTGAGGACAAGCTCGGCAATGGCCGCGAGGCCGCTAAGGCCTTCCTGCGCGAACACCCCGATTGTGCTGACGAGATCGAGCATAAGGTACGTCTCGCCTGCGGCCTTGAATTCGATGACGATGCTCCGTCAGAGGTCGAGCTGACCGATCAGCCCGAAACTGACGAGTTCGATGAGCTTTACGCCATCGATGGCTCCGCGATGCTCGATGATGACGACGAGTAACGGATGCCCTCATGTCGTATACAGTGACCGAGGCTACGGTCGTCTTTCCCGATAAGAAGGCGGCCTCCTCGTTCTCGAGTGGGTATGCATCAAAAAAGCCTTGTGCACATATCGACTGTGAGCTCGAGGGCGGTTTTGAACGATCCATCTGGATTCCTGTTCGTGTCGCGCGCCTGTTCCTTAAAAATCGCCCCGATCTTCCTTGTGATTGGGATGAGTTTCGCGAGGCGGTTCAGCTCTTTGAGCGAAAATGCGCGCTTACCATGGTGACTGAGATGCTGTCGCGCCGCGACCATGCCACGGGTGAGGTCCGTGACAAGCTGGCTCGTTACGGATTTCGCCAATCCGTAATTGATTTTGCCGTCCAGCGTGCCACTGAGTATCGCTTTTTAGATGAGAACCGCTTTTGCTCCTACTTTATCGAGGAGCGTAAACGACGCGGCTGGGGACAGCGCAAGATTGAGACCGAGCTCAAGCGCCGCCATGTCGTACTCGATGATATCCCCGGCTATCCCGAGGATTATTTTGCCGTGGAGGACGACTTGGCACGCGCATCGTCTTTACTTGCAAAGCGTCGTGTTCCCGAGACACGTGGATTCGAAAAGCTCGTCCGGTTTTTGATGGGCAAGGGCTTTTCGTACCACATCGCCGCCGATGCCGTTAAGGCGCGTCTCGATGCCGAACGTGAGGAGTGTGTAGTTTAGACACATGCTAGACGCATGCGTTTTGCGTACCCGCCGTTCACCGCGTTTTAGTCGCCGTACCGAGTCCATTTATTTGACAGTTGTTACGGTTCAACGTACGATAAACACTGTCATTTGCTTTGTGATATGTGCTCATCTTTGATGAGTTTGTTTATATGTTTATCTGTATCCGACCCGCATAAGCTGCGCCCATATTACTCAAATGTCGCGAGCCGTTCGTAAGGACGGTTCGCTTTGTTGTGTAACGAATCCATAAAAAGGAGTGAGCATGCCTATCATCGCAGCGCTCGTTGGCATTGTTTTGGGTGCCATCGCCGCCATTGCCTACATGCGCACCGCCAAGCAGGGTAGTCTTCACGAGGCCGACGAAAAGATCCAGTCGGCACACGCACAGGCTGATTCCCTCATCGGTGATGCAAAGCGTCAGGCCGAGACCCTCAAAAAAGAGGCTCTGCTTGAGGCCAAGGAAGAGATTATCAAGAACAAGCAGGCTGCTGAGGCCGAGGACAAGCAGCGTAAGAGCGAGATTCGTACGCTTGAGAACCGTGTGATGCAGCGCGAGGAGTCCCTCGATCGCCGCAACGATGCCCTCGACAAGCGTGAACATCAGCTGTCCAGCCAGGCTGGCCAGGTCGAGAAGCGCTCCCGTGAGCTTGAGGAGCTTTGCGCCAAGCAGACCTCGGAGCTCGAGCGCATCGCCGACCTGACCCGCGAGGATGCTCACAAGGAGCTTCTCGACAAGGTTCGTGGTGAGGTTACCCACGAGGCCGCTACGATCATCCGTGAGTCCGAGCAGCAGGTTCGCGCCGAGTGCCATAAGACCGCCCAGGAGATCTTGTCTCTGGCGATTCAGCGCTGTGCCGCCGATCACACCGCCGAGGTCACCGTTACCTCCGTGCATATTCCGTCTGACGACCTGAAGGGTCGCATCATCGGCCGTGAGGGTCGCAATATCCGCACCTTCGAGCAGGTTTCCGGCGTCAACCTCGTGATCGACGATACGCCCGAGACCGTCGTGCTTTCGAGCTACGATCCGGTCCGTCGCGAGACCGCCCGCGTCGCCCTCGAGAACCTTATTGCGGACGGCCGCATTCATCCTGCCCGCATCGAGGAGATGTATCACAAGGCCGCCGACTTGGTTCAACAGCGCGTGCGCGAGGCTGGCGAACAGGCTGCCTTCGATACCGGTATCCACGATCTGCACCCCGAGATTGTTAAGACCCTTGGTGCTCTGCGCTACCGCACCTCGTTTGGTCAGAACGTGCTCCAGCATTCCCTCGAGGTTTCCGACCTGTGCGGCGTGATGGCTTCCGAGCTTGGCCTGGACGTTGTGACCGCCAAACGTGCTGGCCTGCTTCACGATCTTGGCAAGGCTATCGACCATGATGTCGAGGGTCCGCATGCCGTTATCGGCGCCGAGCTAGCCCGTCGCTATGGCGAGAAGCCCGTTATCGTTCACGCTATCGAGGCTCACCACGCCGACGTCGACCCCAACACGGTGCTTGATGTTCTGGTCCAGGCTGCCGATGCCGTTTCTGCCTCTCGCCCCGGTGCCCGTCGCGAATCGGCCGAGAACTACATCAAGCGCCTTGAGAAGCTCGAGGAGATTGCCAACTCCCATGACGGCGTCGAGCGTACCTATGCCATGCAGGCTGGTCGCGAGGTCCACGTCATGGTTCAGCCGGACAAGATCTCCGATGCTCAGTCCACGGTCTTGGCTCATGACATCGCCCATCAGATCGAGGAAGAGATGGAGTATCCCGGTCAGGTGCGCGTCGTCGTGATTCGCGAGAGCCGCGCTGTCGATATCGCTAAATAACATGAACGACGCGAACGAGCTCATCTCATTTATCGCGTCGATGTCGGGGGAGGGCAACCTTCGCGTCGAGGAGAACCTTGGCGAGGGGTATGTCCGCCTCCGCGTTTCGGAGGCCGAACGGCGCCAGGCAAAGCACGACATCCAGCATGTCGAGGATATTGTCATCGAAATGCTGCGCAACGCTCGTGATGCCGGCGCCGACAAGGTCTATCTCGCTACGACCAAGGAAGATGGCGTCCGTACGCTCGTCTTTCTGGATAACGGCTCGGGTGTGCCGCAGGATATGCAGGAGCGCATCTTCGATGCCCGCGTTACTTCCAAGCTCGAGAGCATGAAGATGGATCGTTGGGGCGTTCACGGTCGAGGCATGGCATTGTTCTCGATTAAGCAAAACACCGACGAGGCACGCGTTGTCGCGTCGGATGTTGACCTTGGCTCGGTCTTTAAGGTGAGCGTCGCTACCGACCGCCTTGGCGAGCGCGCCGATCAGTCCAGCTGGCCTCAGGCCGTGAAGGACGAGGACGGTCACTATTTCTGCGCCCGCGGCCCTCACAACATCATTCGCGCCGCCTGCGAGTTTGCCCTCGAGGAGCTGCGCGCCTGCGATGTCTATTTGGGGTCTCCGTCCGAGATTGCCGCGACGTTGCATGCGCAGGCGTCCAGCCGTCTCGATGCTTCTCGTCTTTTGTTTATCGATGACGAAGCCGAGCTTCCGGTGATCGATCGCCTGGGTCTTGCTTCGGATGCGGAAGACTTTATCCGTATCTGTTCGGGTTTGGGCCTTGAGATGTCCGAGCGTACGGCGCATCGTATCTTGGCGGGCCAGATTAAGCCCGTTCGCGGTGTGACCACACGCCTGCTACGCGAGCGCGATTCGTCCTCACATGCGACTGCTCCGGTTGATCTCGCCAAAGATCGTCGCGGGTTGCGTATCGCCAAGGACGACATGGCGCAGTTCTCGCGAGCCGTCGAGCGCGACTTTAACGATCTTGCATCGCGGTACTATCTCAACCTTTGCGGCGACCCCAAGATTCGTGTTTCGCGTGATCGTATTACCGTGACGTTCGATCTTGCCAAAGAGGAATAGCATCTTTACCGAGTCCGTTCGGTACGATACAGTTATTGCAGTTAAAACGTACTTTTTAAACGCAGGAGTTTCTTCATGGATTGCCTGAAGGTATCAAGCAAATCATCGCCCGCGTCCGTTGCCGGCGCCATTGCCGGCATGGTCAAAGATGGTGTTCCCGTCAATATTCAGTGTGTTGGCGCGGGTGCCGTCAACCAGGCAATTAAGGCCGTGGCTATCGCGCGCGGCTTTTTGATTCCGACCGGGTTTGATATTTCCTGCGCGCCGGTGTTCTCCGACATCCTCATCAACGGGGAGTCGCGCACGGCCATCCGTCTTTCTATTTACGTTCATCAGATTAATCGAGCTGCCATGGATAACGTTGTGATGGACGACGTTAAGCCTGTGGCATAGAGTTTTTACTCTTTGCCCGCCCTCTTTGATCCCGCTTATTCCACCTCGTTAGGACTTATACACATGGACCAGGGTTCCGTACGCGATATTCTTGCCGGTAAAACCTACTTTATCCGCACCTTTGGCTGCCAGATGAATCAGCACGACTCCGAGCGCGTGAGTGGTCTGCTCGACTCATATGGCTGCCTCATGGCGCTCGATCCGGAGCATGCTGACATTGTCGTGTTCATGACGTGCTGCGTTCGTGAGGCCGCTGACACCCGTCTGTACGGTCAGTGCAACTCTTGTAAGAGCCTCCCGCCTTCGCCCTCGGGCAAGCGCGTGGTCGCCGTGGGCGGCTGCATCGCGCAGCGTGACGGCGAGGGTCTGCTCACCAATGTCGATAACGTCAATGTTATCTTTGGCACGCATTCCATCGCGCATGTGGCCGAGCTCATTGCCGAGGCATTCTTGGACGGCAAGCGCCATATTCGCACCAATGAGCACGAGGACACGGATGCGATGAGCATGCCGTGGCATCGTGAGACGCAGTATCACGCCTGGGTCCCCATTATGACGGGCTGTAATAACTTCTGCACCTATTGCATCGTGCCGTATGTGCGCGGTCGCGAAAAGAGCCGTCCTTTCGAGGAGATTGTCGACGAGGTAACCGGTCTAGTACGCCAGGGCGTGCGTGAGGTCACGCTGCTGGGTCAAAACGTCAACTCCTATGGTCGCGACCTGTTTGGCAAGCCGCGCTTTGCCGACCTGTTGCGTGCCGTGGGCGATACGGGTGTAGAGCGTATCTTCTTTACTTCCTCGCACCCCAAAGACCTGCTGCCCGAGACTATCGACGCTATGGCCGAGACGCCTGCCGTCATGCCGCAGCTGCACCTGGCAGTTCAGTCGGGCTCGACGCGCATCCTTAAAGAGATGAATCGTCGCTATACGCGCGAGGATTATCTGGGGCTCGTCGGTCGCATCCGCAATCGCATGCCCGATATCGCGCTTTCGACCGATATCATCGTGGGCTTCCCCGGAGAGACCGAGGAAGACTTTGAGCAGACGCTCTCGCTTGCTGAGACGGTCCGTTATGCTCAGGCCTATACGTTTATCTATTCCAAGCGCGCCGGTACTCCGGCCGCCGAGATTTACGACCCCACCCCGCATGAGGTAATTCTTGAGCGCTTTAACTGTCTGGTGAAGGTTATCGAGACCACTGCGCATGAGTATAACCAAGGTGAGCTCCACACCGTTGTGCCGGCGCTTATTGAGGGTACGAGCAAAAAGAATGACGCGGTGCTGCTGGGCAAGAGTCCTAAGAATCAGACCGTTCATGCACCGATTCCCGAGGGCTACAGCATCGATCAGTTGATTGGCAAGATTGTCGATGTTGACATCGATGTTGCCAAGACGTGGTATCTGTCCGGATCCATTGTGGGCGAGCCGCGCTAATGATTTCTCCCGGGGCAGGCCTTTCCGCCGTTGCGATTGTCGGTCCGACGGCGGTTGGTAAAAGTGATGTCGCAGATCGTTTGGCGGCTCGCCTTTCGTCCGAAGTGCTGTCGTGTGATGCGATGCAAATCTATCGAGGTATGGATATCGGCACGGCAAAGA
The DNA here is from genome assembly GCA_937989885.1 of uncultured Collinsella sp. Classification (GTDB taxonomy): domain Bacteria; phylum Actinomycetota; class Coriobacteriia; order Coriobacteriales; family Coriobacteriaceae; genus Collinsella. The sequence goes on along the minus strand of CALKBP010000010.1, from coordinate 13,893 downwards.
TGGCGCCTGAGGAATGTTGTGCGCCCCTGCGCCTGGTCGATATTGTTGAACCTGGTGTTGCATATTCTTCAGCGCTGTATCAGGCAGACGCCCGTGTGCATGTTGAGCGCTTGCTGGGCGAGGGCCGCCTACCGGTGTTTTGCGGGGGTACAGGCTTGTATCTCAAGGCCGCCCTGGATGAGATGGATTTTCCCTCGGGCGAGCTTGAGGACGATCGCCGCACGGGCTATCAGGAGCTTGCCGAACACATTGGCAAGGAAGCGCTGCATGCGCTGCTTGCCGAGCTTGACCCCGAGTCCGCTGCGGTCATCCACCCCCATAATGTTCGCCGCGTGATTCGCGCGCTCGAAATGCACGATGATGGTGTGTCCTACGCGCAGCAAAAGTCGCAGTTCAGTGTTCCGCGCGAGCATTATCACGCTCTGTGGTTTGGATTGATGCGTAATCGCGAGGCGCTTTACGAGCGCATTAACCTTCGCGTCGATCTGATGTTTGAGCAGGGTCTTGTTGATGAGGTTCGTGGTCTTATGGACAAGGGGCTGGGAGATGCCCTGACTTCGATGCAGGCGATTGGCTATAAAGAGATTATCGATGCCTTTAACGGCGTGATTTCTATGGATGAGGCTCGCGAACTCATCAAGATTCGTTCGCGTCGCTATGCCAAGCGTCAGCTTTCGTGGTTTAAACGCGATGACCGCATCGTGTGGTTCGATATGGACGAGTTTACGATCGATGAGGTCGTTGATGACATCCTTCACCGTATCGAGGCGGCCTAATGGCTCGGTTTCCCCTCGTTCCCACGGCGCCTGAGCCCGAACGTGCCGTTCTTGTCGGAGTTGAGTGGCGCGATAACGCCTGGCCGCTCGATCGTTCGCTTGACGAGCTTGAGCGCCTGGCCCATACGGCTGGCGCCCAGTGCGTGGCGCGTTTGTCACAGCGCCTGGTTAAGCCATATCCAAAATCGTTTATCGGCTCCGGTAAGGTTGAGGAGCTTTGCGGGCTCGTGCATCGTATGGATGTCGATGTTGTTATCTTCGACGACGATTTAACGCCCTCGCAGCAGTCTTATCTTGAGAAAGCCGTGCGCGAACCGGTTAAGATTATCGACCGCACGGCGTTGATTCTCGATATCTTTGGCCTGCACGCTCAGACCCGTGAGGGCCGCCTGCAGGTACAGCTAGCCCAATTGCAGTATCTGTTGCCTCGCTTGCGCGGTATGTGGAGCCATCTTGCTAAAGAGCAGACACGCGGTGGCATTGGTTCGCGCTTTGGCCAGGGCGAAAGCCAGCTCGAGGTTGACCGACGTTTGATTCGCAACAAGATTGCCGCGCTTCGTCGCGAGCTTAAGCAGGTTGAACAGCGCCGCGATGTCCAGTCAAAGAGTCGTATCGAGTCGCCGGCGTTTCGCGTTGCCTTAGCCGGTTATACCAATGCCGGTAAGTCGACGTTGCTCAATCGCCTGACCGGGTCTACGGTGCTTTCACAGGACAAATTGTTTGCCACGCTCGATCCGACGACGCGCTCGTATCGCTTGCCCGGCGGTCGTGGTATGACCATTACCGATACGGTTGGCTTTATTCAAAAGCTACCGCATGGTCTCGTTGATGCCTTTAAGTCCACGCTGTCCGAGGTCCTTGGTGCCGACCTGATCCTTAAAGTTGTTGATGCCTCCGACGAGGACTACGAGCGCCAGCTCGAGGCAGTCGATCGCGTTCTTGACGAGATTGGTGCCGGCGAGCGTTTGACGCTTACGGTGTTCAATAAAATTGACCTACTCGATAGCGTTGACCGATTGAGTTTCCATCGACGCTATCCCGAGGCCGTGCTGTTCTCGGCCCAGACGGGCGAGGGGCTCGACGATCTCGTCGACCGCATTGCTCGTGAGGCGGCTGCCACCGATGTGTTGCTCTCCGCTGATATCCCGTATCGCGAGGGCGCCCTCATCGCGCTGGTACATGAGCAGGGAACCCTTCTGCATGAGGAATATCTCGAGGACGGCGTTCGCATTGTGGCAAAGTTGCCGGCCCGAATCGCGCCGCGTCTCGAGCGCTATCGTACGGAATAGGCGAGCTCTAGCACGCCTAGAATGACAGGCTGATGGAGCAGGTAGAACGGTAAGGCATGCCGTCCGAGGACCGCGAGCGCCGGGATGGGGTTGGCGTATGCCCATGCTGGCGCTTCGAGGCTTGATGCTTGTGCTGCCTGGGCAGTAAAAAAGCCGGTAAGGTACATAAAGACAAACGGAATGAGCGGATAGTAGTCTCCCGAAACAAAACCCGGGCCTGGGAATCCTAGCCATGCCAGGTAGGGGAGTGGGTAGACCGCTTTTGGAATGCCCCAGGTTAGGGCAAATATAATAAGGCACACTGCGATGCCCCACGAGCCCGGTATTTTTTGGAGTAGCGGACAGGTGAGTGCAACCACCGCGGTGCACGCCGCCATGCAATAAATGATGCCAAAGTTTACCGAATCGTCGACTGCTACCAGTGTCGTTGCCATCCATACGATCAAGGCTGCGGCTGCGTATTTGAGGGCGCGCTTACCGTTATTACGCGAGAGCGTGCACATCCAGCCGGCGATAAACAAAAATACCCAGCTGATACTAGCGCGCCAGATATCCTGGAAAACCGTTTCGGTAAACCATGGCATATCCCATCCATATAGGTAAGCCAAATCGTAGCAGGCGTGGAAACCTGCCATCGATAGCATCGTAAACCCGCGGATGGTATCAAATATGGTGATGCGTTTTTGCATTACGAGAACCGGCGCATTAATCCGACAACCTTACCCAAAATAACGGGGTTCGTCGCATAGATGGGCTCCATGGTGTCGTTCTCGGGCTGCAGGCGCACGCGCCCCTGCTCCTTGTAGAACGTCTTGACGGTCGCCGAGCCATCGATCATGGCCACGACGATTTCGCCGTTCATGGCGCTCTTTTGCTCGCGAACGATAATGTAGTCACCGTTGTAGATGCCGACGTTGATCATTGAGTTGCCGTGCACTTCAAGGATAAAGGAGCCCTGGTCTGTGGCGATTTCGGTCGGGATGGTAAAGGTGTCCTCGATATTTTGCTCGGCCAGAATGGGAATCCCAGCCGCGACGCGACCGACGAGCGGCAGTGAGACCGTTCCACGGGGCGCTATGGGTTCATCGGATTTGGAAATCGAGACGGAGGATCCGTCCTCATCAAAAAGCTCTAGGGCGCGAGGCTTGGTGGCATCGCGCTTGAGCAGCCCTCGAGCCTCCAGGGCAGAGAGATGAGCATGCACCGTGCTGGGGGAGGAGAGGCCTACGGCCGATGCCATCTCGCGCACACTGGGCGGATAGCCCTTCTCCTGCTGATATTCCTTGATGAAGTCGTAAATCTGCTGCTGACGCTTGGTAATTTTGCGAGCCATCAGGGGATCCTCTCTGCCAATGTCAAACAAATGTTCGATTATTGCTTGACAGGAACAACTGTTCGAAGATAATAATAACCGAACATTCGTTCTCGCGCTAGACATTTTTGTCCGCGCGGCTTGATAAAACTGTTCTCAGCAAAACACGCGAGAGGAGAACATGATGAACGCAACGGATATGGTCCAGGGAAACCTCGCCCTTAAGTTCGAGACGCCTGCGGCGCCGGCTTTCACGGTTGTTAAAGGCGGCCGCTCTGGTTTCCAAACACTGCCTGGCAAGCCCGTCCGCAGCCAGTGCGTCGCCACGACTTCGGCCCCCGTTGCCCTAAAGGCTTCGACGATTGTCGCCCTGGCCGTTGCGCTCACGCTCTTCTTTGTACTTGCCACCTCGATCTTCAGCGCTCGTCACGCCGCATATGCCGAGTCGGTATCCAACGTTACCTACGAGACCGTCCGTGTTCAGTCTGGCGATTCCTTGTGGTCGCTAGCCCAGGAGCATCCGATTGAGGGTCTTTCCACGCAGGAGACCTCTGATATGATCCGCAACGTCAATCACCTGGAGCATGGCTCGCTCGATGCCGGTGCACATCTTAAAGTTCCCGCACGTTCCTAAGATTTAAGTACCGTCGCATGGTACCCTTGTAATCGTTTTAGAGGAGGTACCATGCGCTGTCCCAAATGCGGCAAGGCACATACCCGCGTCGTTGATTCCCGCATGCAGGAATCAAATAACACCATCAAGCGCCGTCGCGAATGCTGCTCATGCAATTATCGCTTTACGACATTTGAGCGTTGTGAAGACCCTATCGAGGTCATTAAGTCAGACGGATCCAAGCAACGGTTCGATCGCAATAAGCTGCTGGTCGGTTTGATGCGCGCCACGATCAAGCGAGATATCGACACTAAAAAGCTCAACGAGATCATTGACGATATTGAGGTTGAGCTTCGCTCCCGTACGCTCACGGCTGTTACGTCCCATGAGCTGGGCGATATGGTTCTTAAGCGGTTGGCCAAGATCGATAAAGTGGCCTACATCCGCTTTGCCTCGGTCTATCGCGATTTCAAAGACGTCGATGAGTTTCTGCAAGAGCTCGACAAGCTAAGGTGATTTCATGTCCAACATTACCGTTAACATTAAGCGTCTCGACCCCACGGTCGAGCTTCCCAAATACGCACATCCCACGGATGCCGGTCTTGACCTCCGAGCCAACGAGGATTGCACCCTCAAGCCTTTTGAGCGTCGCCTGGTCTCCACGGGCCTAGCTGTCGCCCTGCCCGACGGCTACGCCGGCTTCGTCCAGCCCCGCAGCGGCCTGGCCATTAAGCAAGGCCTGTCCATAGTCAACACTCCTGGCCTCATCGACGCCCACTACCGAGGAGAGCTCAAAGTCATCCTCATCAACCTAGACCCCACGAACAACATCCAAATCAACAAAGGCGACCGCATCGCCCAGCTCGTCATCCAAGAAGTCCCCACGGTCAACCTCGTAGAAGTAGAAGAACTAGATAAAACCGACCGAGGAGCCGGCGGTTTCGGTTCTAGCGGCGTCGCTTAGTCGTTTACGTACTGTCCGCTGACCGGCCCGACCCGCCTATATATCATCCCATGCTCAAACATTCTCGCGGGGGCGCTCGTATCCCTCCCGCCCGTCTCTCACACATATCATTCCATGCTCAAACATTCTCGCGTCGCTTCGCTCGCTGCGAAACTGCGCGTGGAACGATATGTGAGAGAGGCGGGCGGGCGGCTACTCGCTTGAAAAATAAAAGCCTTTCTTTCTAGTAAGCCGATACGATAAAGGAACATCTCCTTTCTCGTATCGGCTTACCATATTTATATTTTCCGGTTTTGCCTTTGCAGATTCTAATGGTGGAGAATCTAGTGTAGCTGCTAGTACGTTAACGTAGCTTACCTGCGGGAGGCCCCTATATATCGTCCCACGCGCAGTTTCGCAGCGAAGCGAGAATGTTTGAGCATGAGATGATATATAGGGGCCTCCCGCAGGTAAGCGGACAATCCAATGCTAGCGGATATGCGCGGGTTTTTCGCCCCAGTAGAAGCGGCAGAATGCGCGTTTTCTTTTCTGGGGTTTGCCTACGAGTTCCATGGTGGCGATGGCGATGTCTTCGGCTGCGCGGGGACGGCGCAGCACTTCGCCATTGATGAGCAGTGCTTTGAGCGACTCGGGATGGTCGTGCAGGTGGCGCAACGTCACGATGAGCTCTCGTGCCGTGGTGACGTGCATGCTGGCGCCCATACCGGTAAGCATAGTGGTGTTGGCCTTTTCTTGGCCATAGGACTTGCCCAGCAGGATCATCGGCAGATGTGCGCATAGACACTCGGTGACCGTGAGTCCGCCCGATTTGAGGATTGCCAGGTCGCAGCCATGCATGAGGGCCGCCATGTCGTCGACATAGTCCAACACTGTGACGTTCTCGAGCTTCATGGCATTGAAGAGTGTCTTCAGCCGGGTGGCATACTCCACGTCTTTGCCAGGCAAAAAGACAAAGTGCATGTCTTCGAAGCTGCGCAGGAAGGGGAGCGTGTGATCCATCGCCGCGCGAAAGCGGACGTACGGCTGAGGCAAGCTGGCGCCGGCCATTACCAGCACGACGGTCTTGTCGGCGGGGAGGTTGAACTTGGCTAGCTCTTCCTCGCGATCGTAATCCGTGTCGAATCCGGCGCGAATAGGAATGCCGGTAATGCGGATCTTTGCCTCGGGCACCTTGCGCGGACGCAGCGTTTCGGCCATAAATTCGTTGGCAACACAGAACAGATCGGTGTCCTTGTGGGGCCACCAGCCCTCTACTTCGTAGTCGGTCGGTACGCAGATGACCGGATAATCGATACCCGTAATTACGCGGGCACCCACGGCAACATTGGCTGCTGTGATGTGCGTTGCGACCACGGCTATGGGCCTGCGGCTACGAATATATTCGTTGAAGGCGGGGAACATAATTCGCGACCATGCCGTGCCGCCACCCCAGAGAAGATGTCCCGTAAGCGTATATCTCCAGGTCAGATCGTAAATGGGGCGCGTGGCTCCTGTAAAAGAAGCCGCGGTCTTATTGCCATCGAATTTAATACGTCCAAAATCAAGGATATCGAGCACTTCAATCTCAACATCCTCGGGGATTCCATTGGTGCCGCGGATGAGGTCGAATGCTTGCGCAATCGCATTTGCGGCGGCCTTGTGACCCGAGCCGACCGAGGCGTGCACGATGGTCACGAGAGGTTTTTGCTGAGCCAAGAGTGTGGTTTGCTCCGATTGGGGAGTGCTGTGCGTGAGCAGGGGAGCGTCGTCGCTCGTCTGCGTCTGATCCATCGATAACTCCCCTTCGACGTTGTAACACGGATTTATCATTGTAGTGCATGAGTGTCACGTTCACGTAAATTTGGGTATGAGCGCAAAGAACGACAACGTTTCGACGAGAGGACTCTTCATGATTACCGATCAGACAATCGATGTTGCGATCATCGGCGGCGGCCCCGCGGGCTATGCTGCCGCCATTTATGCGGCGCGCGCCAACCTGACGACGACTGTCCTTGAGCAGGGCATGTCTGGCGGACAGATCGCCACGTCCAACGAGATCGAGAATTATCCTGGCATTCCGCTACTGAGCGGTGCCGAACTTGGTGAGCGGTTTCAACAGCATGCTGAAGGCCTGGGGGCTCAGGTTGAATGGAGTATGGTGACAGGCGTCGATTACGATGCCGATGCGGCACAATTTACCATCCATCATGATATGGGCGACACAGCGGCCAAGAGCGTCATTGCGTGCATGGGCGCCACGCCGCGTCCTGCGGGGTTTGTTGGCGAAGACACGTATCGCGGTCGTGGCGTTTCGTACTGCGCGAAGTGTGACGGCATGTTCTTCCGTGGCAAACAGGTCTTTGTTATCGGAGGCGGCAATTCAGCATGCGAGGAGGCGCTGTTCCTGTCCGACATTGCCAGCAGCGTGACCATCGTGCTACGCCGCGATCAGTTCCGTGCACCCGAGGGCGTTGTGAATAAGGTGCTTGCTAAGGACAATATTTCAGTTAGGTACCAAACTAGTGTTGTTGAGCTTTCTGGTGAAGCGATGCCCACGACAATCACGTTCAAGGATAATGCGAGTGGCAAAACGCATACTGAGACCTTTGAACCTGGCTCGTTTGGCATTTTTGTCTTTACGGGGACACAGCCACATACCGAGCTTGTTGAGCATCTGGTCGATCTGGGGCCCGATGGCGGCATCCTTACCGATGATTCTATGGCCACCCGCACGCCTGGCTTATTTGCCGCCGGCGATATCCGTTCCAAGCGTTTACGCCAGGTTGTGACCGCCGTTTCGGACGGAGCCATAGCGGCAACCAGTGCATACGCTTTCCTACGCGGATAAGTACGATAATATATCTTATGTAAGGTTGTTATCTTTAAACAAAGTGGCTGGACGGTGCATCAATGTGCCTCCCAGCCACTTTTACTTTGCGGCAATGTGGTATGCAAAACTAGATAACCTAGAATACAATATAGAAAACGAACGGAGGATCCTTATGAACCACGTCAAACATGTAATTCCGATGTCCGATACGTCGGTCAGCATTAAGCCCGAGGATATTCAACCGACGGTGCTGCCGGATGCATTTATTCAGTCCGATATGGTGGGTAAACTCAACGCGTTGAGCCTGCCACGCTATGACCAGCTGCCCAACGTAACGCTCTATCGCGATCAGGTTATTGAATATGTTGCGCTGTGGATGGAGCCGCTTTCGATTTGCGTAGAGCAGCCCGTTATCACGCCATCGATGATCAATAACTACGTGAAGGTCGGTCTCGTTCCTGCTCCGGTTAAAAAGCAGTATGGCCGTGAGCAGATTGCGCGTCTCATCGCCATTTGTATCTTTAAGCAGGTGCTACCCATCGCTGCAGTTCAGGCGCTCTTTAATATTCAGCGCTTGAGCTACGACGCTCCGACGGCTTTCGATTATGTAGTCGATCAACTTGAGGCATCGATTCGTGCGGCGTTTTCCGTCGAGCAGACTCCCGTACCCGATACCGCACACCAGGTTACGCGCGAATCGTTGCTCGTACGCAGTGCGGTTTCGTCCTTCGTTTCGAAGGCGTACCTGATGAGCTACCTAAAGTTCAATGGCTTTAATAGCTAACCGAGGTATAAGACGGGCGGGATAAAGGGCCACTGGCTCTTTATCCCGCCCGTACGTTTGTCTAGTTGGACATTATCGGCCCGAAGCCACGCCCATGCCGTAGCCGATGATGAGACCGTGCATCTCGGCGTAATAGGAATCTAGGCCGTTGCAGGGCATGACAATCGTCTTGGAATCGGGCCAATGCTCGACTATCCGGTCAGCAAGCGCTTGGGCTCCAGCTTCGTTCTCAACGTGATCGATAACGACCTGGCCGCCCGTGAAACCCTCGGTCTCCATGGTGTCAATAATCTTGTTGAGCATCTTCTTTTCGCCACGCGTGTGCCCAACGAGTTCAATTTTGCCCGCTTCGCTCGCCGTGCCCAAAATGCGGATATTGAGCTTGTTGGCAATAACGCCGGCTGCCTTAGGAATGCGTCCAGCTTTTGCAAGGTTCTCGTAATTGCACAGGCTAAAGAGAATCTTGCTGTTCTGTTCCAAGCTATCGAAGTAAGCGCAGGCGTCCTCAAAGGAGCTATCCGGATTGCTTGCAAGATAGCGGTCGAACAGCAGGAAGATCAGGTCCATTTTACCGCCAGCCGCGCGCGAGTTAACCAAATGAATCTGACGGTTGGGCTCTTCGGCAAGCACCATGTCACGAGCGGTGGCCGCGGCATTGTAGCTCCCCGAGACGCCCTCGGAGATGGGCATGCAAATCGTCTTGTCGGCGAGCTTAAAGAGCTCGGCCCACTCCCCTACGCTTGGACAGGCGCTCGAAGAAGCGCTCGACTCCGCCTGCACGGCGCAATTGAGCTCGTGAACATCGAGCGAGAGGTCATCGACAAATTCACGCTCCCCTACTCGGATTTTGAGAGGCGCGAATGCAAAGGTGGTATGGGGTGCGGTTGGTTGCCAATCGCGAAGATTGCAGCTTGAATCGGAGATAAGTGCCCAGCTCATTGAGGGTCCTTTCTAGTTGTTCCTCAACAATTATAGCTATCTTTTGGAAAGATGCTGCGCATATCTAGTATTCAAAACTAGATTGTTGCTTATACGCAAAACGGGCGGTCGAGATAAAAGAATGGACCTCGCTCCCAAAGGATGCGAGGTCCACCTTCGTTTACTGAGTTACAACACTTAGTAGCGAACGAAAATGTAATTGTTGTTCATGCCAGCGGCAACGGAGCTGATGATAACGCCCGTCTTGTAGTCGGAAGCATGGATCATCTGGCCGTTACCAATGTAGATGCCGGTGTGGTAAGAGTTAACCACGACGTCACCAGGCTGAGGATCGGACACGCGGGTCCAGCCCATAAAGGTGCCCGTGGTACCAAGGCGGCAATAACGGCCGGTGAGGCAGTAGCTTACAAAACCGGAGCAGTCAAAGCTGTTCGGTCCAATGCCGCCCCAAGAATAAGCATAACCGAGCTTGCTGTAGGCGCGCGAAACAACGGTACCACCGTCAACGGACTGGCTCGGTGCGGAAGGCGTCGGAGCCGGAGCGTTGGTGTTCTCGGTCGTACCGGCGGTGTCGTTGCTCACCGTGGCCTTTTCGGCGGTGCTGGCATTGATGCCAGCCTGCAGTGCGGCGTTGGCCTCGGCCTCGGCAGCAAGCTCGGCCTGCAGCTGTGAATCCAGGGAGTTCACGACACTCTGGGCCTCAGCCTGCTGGGCGTTGAGCTCGTCGACCTTCTTCTGCGTCGCGGCGACGTTCTTCTCCTGCTCGGTCTGCTTATCGGTGAGCTGCTGCTTAAGGTCCTTGACCTCCTGAATGGTCTGGGCCTGTTTGTCGGACACCTTACCGTAGTAGAACAGACGGTTGAGCATGTCGCCCAGATCGTCGACGCCCGTCAGAACCTGAAGGAGACTCAGACCGCCGGTCTTGTACTCACCGGCAACGTAGTTGGAAAGCTTTGCCTGACCTTCGGCAATCTCTTGCTGCTTTTGAGTGATCTCGCCTGCAGTCTGATCAAGCTCCTGCGTCTGTGCGGAGAGTTCTTCATGTATTTGCTGGGTTTGGGTGCCGATCTGCTCGAGCTTGGTACGGGCAGCGGCAAGGTCGGATGCGGTATCGGCGTAGGCCGGAGCCACGAGGCCCAGGCCCAAAACACAAGCGAGGGTTGCCGTAGCAGCGCAGCGTGCCATGTTTCTGTGCGTATTTGCTGTGCGCATGTAGCTTCCTTTCCGGTATCTAAGGGTAGCGGCTAGTCAACCGTTACCAGGCTAAAGAGCTCAACGTCCTCGTTAGAAGGCGTGAGCTTCTTGCGCGGGTTGAGAAACGCAAGCTCAAGGATACAACCGTAGCCCACAAGCTTTGCGCCCATATCTCGCACCAGTTTACCTGTTGCCTCGACAGTTCCGCCCGTCGCGACCAAGTCGTCCAGAATCAACACGGTATCTTTAGAGCTGATGGCATCGGCATGGATCTCGATAGAGTCGGTGCCATATTCGAGCTCGTAGCTCTCGCTCACCGTCTTGCGCGGCAGTTTGCCCGGCTTACGTGCGGGAACAAAGCCGGCGCCCAGGGCGACGGCCACGGGCACACCGACCATAAAGCCGCGGGCCTCGGGCCCTACGACCTTGGTGATACCCATGCCAGCAAAATGCTCGGCCAGGGCATCCACCATGGCCTTCAGGGCCTCGGGATTGCCAAAGAGCGGCGTGATGTCCTTAAAGACGACTCCGGGCTCGGGATAGTCGGGGATATCGACGATATGAGATTCGAAGTCGTACATGGGTGACCTTTCATGGATTGCCGGGTGAACGGCGGTTATTTGCCCGTGTTAGCAGACGAGCTCTGCGAGGGGACGACGACCTTGGACGGCTGCACGAGCGACTCGTCGTGCGCGGCAACCGCGGGGACGCTTGCCCCATCGCTTTTAGCCTTGGTGGATTCAGAACGCGCGATCTCCTCATCGAGGGCATCGATGTCAGCGTCCTCGACCACGGCGTTGAGCGACTCAAAGACACGGTTCTTAAGGAGCGCGGTGTGCACACCCTCGGTGAGGTCGTGCAGCTTCTTAAAAGCACGCTCGAGCTTGGCGTCGCGCTCGTCATCGGAGGTATCCATGCCGAGCATGCTTACGAGAACCTGCTCAAACATCGAAGACTCACGGTTTGCCGACGATACGTACTGACGCAGGTTGCGCGGCTCAATGTGGAAGCGCGAAAGCTCCGAGCAGTAACGGATAATCGGGAAATCTCGGCCATCCACGAGCTCTCGGTTCTGCGGACTCTTGATGATGCGGATAAGATCGTTCTCGGCAAGGGAGCGGATAAACGAGATCTCGACGCCGAGCATATCGGGAATGGTTTCGATGGGATGCAGCTTTTGCTTGGTCTCCTTGGGCTCCGTCTTAAGTGGAACATCAGACAGAAGACCCACCTCGTAAGCCAACGTGGACAGGTCCGTTGCGTTTTCCAGTCGCTGCTTAATGACGTTGAGCGGCATGTAGCGGGTCTTCTGCAGGTGCAGGATGACCTCGAGACGGTCAACGTCTTCCTTGGAGTACTGGCGATACCCCTTAGGCGTACGATGAGGGGTGATGAGCCCCTCATCTTCTAGAAATCTAATTTTTGAGTTCGATAGATCGGGGTATGCGCCTCGAAGTAGATTGACGACCTGGCCGATACTCAGATAATTGCGTTCGGCCATTACCTACTCACCGGTTTCGATGCGCTCCGGCGTGCTCTCGTGATAGATGAGCGTAAACGTACCGATCTGAACGGAAGAGCCGTCGTGCAGCGGAGCACCGTTGACGATAGCGCCGTCGACCCAGGTGCCGTTGAGCGAGCCCAGATCCTCAATACGGGCGCCCAGGCCCTCACGAATAATGCGTGCGTGGCTGCGCGAGACGGTCATGTCGTTGAGGAAGATGCCGTTCGCGGGATCGCGGCCGATGGTGGTCACGTCGTCCTCGAGCTCAAAGGCGGCTCCGGTCTGCGGGCCCTTGACGATGGACAGAACCGGAGCGGTGATGCGCACGTTGGCCATAAGGTCGGGAACGGTGACATCGCTCGAAGGAACACGGAAAACGCAGGTAGCGTCCGCAGTCTTATCGTTCTGAGGCATATTGTTAACCTTGTTGTCCATGACAACCCCTATCTAACGCGGCTACGCCGCAAAGAATGAACCGTACGTAATCATACCCCAACGACTTAGTCTTCGATTTCGGGGTTAAGAAAGTCGATGTCCTCGTCCTCGGGATGCGCGATGGCCTGTTTAATGGCCGCCCCTCCCTTAACGGAATAGATGACAGCGGTGAGCATGGAGAAGATGACGCCGCCGTATACAAAGAAGATGCCGAGGGGCACCGAGCTGCCGTTGAGGCCTGGGAATGCCGTGAACGTAGCGGGCAGCAGATGCCAGCCGTCGATGACGGGGAACCCAAGCAGCATAAGCGAGAAGCCGGTCATGAGCAGTGCCGTGGCAATCTTGCCGGGAAAGACGACGTCGATGGGGCGACGGTGGTAATGGCGCACGATGAGCGTGCCGATGCCCAGGTAGATATCGCGGCCGATAATGAGCACGCAGACCCAGATGGGAAGCTCGCCGCGGACTACCAGACCCAGAACGCCCGTAAACAACAGCGCGCGGTCGCAGATGGGGTCCATGACCTTGCCGAGCCACGAGACCGTTTTGGTCATGCGGGCAATCTGGCCGTCCATCCAGTCGGTGGAGGCTGCGATGGCGTAGATGACAATGGCGACGACACGGTTGTTGTCCGTCACAAACAGGTACAGGAAGACGAGCGTGAGGACCAGGCGCGTAAAGGTAATGAAATTGGAGATCGTAAAGATCTTATTCGACGGGTAATCGGAAGTGCCGATAAGCTCCTTTTTGATCTTCTTCTTGATGCCCACAGGACTCCCCCGCTGGTAAACGACAAAACTTTCGATACTATACCCGTTCCGGCGATGTCTATCCAGCGAAGCCATAGAGAGTCCAGACATGTGGAGGGTGTTGATGGCGGGGCGGGAACTCACATTTATGTACATCAGCCTCCAAACATGTCGAAAAATGTCGGTTTTGGAGGGTGATGTACACGTTTTTGTTGCGCGTGTGCATCATCTCATATGTTGCCAACGCTAACGGTGAACCTGAGCGCCCGGGCACATTCTTTGTTGGCTGAAACCGGCATAGCAACTAGCGGAAGGCATCATCGAAGGAGCGTGCTGGAAAGCACCCGTCTCCTTAACTGTTAGAAATGCAAGTTAAAAATCTATGTGGCCAATGTGATACCGTTGAACCCGCATATCGATACCGCTCAGCCATTCGCCTCGCCCCCGTCGCACGTATCTTCATCCGGTCTGTTACTTTTAATCTAACAATTCTTTGAGGAACGTAGGTGCTTCTACATGTACTGT
>CALKBP010000009.1:0-38393 GCA_937989885.1 uncultured Collinsella sp. | reverse complement strand
CCAACTGGTAACCGGGGCGGTTGACGACGGCACGCATACGGCGGCGGGTCGTCTGGGCCACCGGAGAGGTGATGGCGACCTTCTTGCCGTAACAGGCGTTGAGCAGCGTGGACTTGCCGGCGTTGGGGCGACCGACCAGGGCCACAAAGCCGCTGCGGAAACCGGGTTCCACGTCTCCAAAGCCCGCGAGGCCCTCATCCTCGTCGCACAGAGCATCGAGTTCCTCGTCGCTCATGCCCTCAAACGGATCGAACTCCTCGACCTCGTCAAACGAATCGGCACCTTCAGTCTCGTCCAGGACCTCGTCATCCAAAACTCCATCGGCAGGCTGCATATTGTCGGACATGGGAATCCCTTTCTAAATAAAGTCGAGCGCGTGGGCAAAGACTAGCAGGCCCACGATCGCGGCGGTAATGGAAAGAACGTATACAGAGGCAGCGGCGATATCCTTCGCGCGCTTGGCCAGCGGATGCAGCTCCTGGGTCGCCAGGTCGACAATCGCCTCCATGGCGGTATTGCACAGCTCGCCGTGAATCACCAGGCCGCAGCAGATGATGACCGTAGCCCACTCGGCAATATCAAGCCCCACGATGCAGCCGGCAATGACGGTACACACGCCCGCCACGAGCATGACCTTGATATTGCGCTCGGTCTTGACGGCGGTGACGAAGCCCTCCATCGCGTATGAGAACGACTTTAAAAAGGACGGATGGTCCTTGTTCGATCCGGGAATCATAGACGGCTCCTAGTCGTGGGCATGATTGGTTATGGGGCCGACGTGGACGAGTTTGGGGTCCTCGCCGCGCTCAAGCGCCAAGTCGCGCAGGATGGCATCCTCGCGTGCCTCCATGACCTCGGCCTCATCGTCCACGATGTGGTCGTAACCCAGCAGGTGCAGCATGCCGTGCACGAGCATCAGTCGGCACTCATCGGCGGGGCTGTTGCCAAAGCCGGGGGCCTGGCGGGCAATAACCTGCGGAGCCAGGATAATATCGCCAAGCTCGAGCGTCTCGTCGGCGGGAATGTCCTCGTCAAAGGCCGAGTCGCATTCAAACGAGAGCACGTCGGTCGTACGATCGATGCCGCGCCACTCGTGGTTGAGCTCGTGCATCTCGTCCTCATCGACATACGAAAGGGAGATCTCGACCTCACGCTCAACACCCTCGGCGGCAAGCACAACTGAGCAGATGTGCTCCACCTCCTGGGCATCGAGCAGCGTATCGAGCTCGGCATCGTTGCTGATCAATACACTCAACGGGACTCCTTTCGATCGTGTGCGCGCTGCTCACGCGCATCGTCGTATGCATCATAGGCCTCAACAATACGGCCCACCAGGGCATGGCGCACCACATCGGCGCGCTCCAGGTGAGAAAACGCCACATCGTCGACGCGACCCAAAATCCTTTCGATATCGGCAAGACCGCCGCGACGACCCACCAGGTCACGCTGGCTCAGGTCGCCGGTAATCACGAACTTGGAATTAAAACCCAGACGCGTCAGGAACATCTTCATCTGCTCAGGCGTTGTGTTTTGTGCCTCATCGAGCACCACAAAGGCATCACTCAGCGTTCGACCGCGCATGTAGGCGAGCGGGGCGATCTCGATCACGCCACGCTCCATAAGCTCATCGGTGCGTTCGCGATCCATCATGTCAAAGAGGGCATCATAGAGCGGGCGCATATACGGGTCGATCTTTTCCTCGAGGGTGCCGGGCAAAAAGCCCAGGTTCTCCCCCGCCTCGACAACCGGGCGCGTAAGGATCAGGCGGCCCACCTCATGGCGCTTGAGCGCGGCGACGGCGAGCGCCATGGCCAGATAGGTTTTACCGGTACCGGCGGGACCGAGGCCAAACGTGATGGTAGAAGAGCGGATGGCATCCACATAGCGCTTTTGACCGAGCGTCTTGGGGCGGATAACGCGACCGCGATACGATAGCAGCACGTCATCGCGCAACGACGAGGCATCATGCTCGCCGTCGCGCAGAACGGCCAGACAGCGCGAGACATCATCGGCAGAAAGCGTGCGCCCGGCAGCAGCCTCACGAAAGGCATGTTCGAAAAAACGCGCAACCAGCTCGACCTCGTCCGGATCGCCGCTCACGGCAACGCTGTCACCGCGGGCAACCACATGGGCGCGCACCAAGTTCTCGAGCGCACGAAGGACGCCGTCACCGGCGCCCAAAACGCGCGAGGGGTCGATACCCTCAGGAACGGTAAGTCTAATCTTCGAGGCTTCCATGAACCTCCCTGCGTGCATGGACCAAGCCGGAATCATCGACTCCGATGATAGCAACATCGAGCAGGCACGGGGCTGTGAGTCCACAGGTATCATCGAGACGGGCATGATGGAACGAGCCGAGCGTCAAATTGTCGCCATACTCGAGCACCGCACGCTCGACCGTGCCCACGCGGCGGCGGGCATCGGCGATCGCAAGCTCCTGTGCGGCGGCACGCATGAGACGGCTGCGTTCGGCCATGACCTCAGGGGGTACCTGGTCGGGCATGTCGGCGGCAAGGGTGCCGGGGCGCTTGCTATAGCGGAACACGTGCATGCGCGAAAAGCCCACGCGACGGCATAGCGCCAACGACTCCTCGAACTCCTCGTCCGTCTCGCCAGGAAAACCGACGATGACGTCGCACGAAAGAGACGCCTGGGGCAAGTTGGTGCTAATCATGCGCACCGTGTCCTCAAAGGCCTCGGCGCTATAGGGTCGGCCCATGCGATGCAGCGTCGCCGTGCAGCCAGACTGCACGGGAAGGTGCAAAAACGGCGCGATACGCTTCGGATAGCGAGCCATCACCTTGAGCAAGCGCTCAGAAATATCCATGGGTTCCACCGAGGAGATGCGCACGTGGGCGATCTCGGTGCGCTCCATGATGGCCTGGAGCAGCTCATCGATCTCGACATGTTCGTCGGTCGCGCTCTTGCCGTCATAGGCACCCAGGTTCACGCCGGTCAGCACGACCTCGGGCACGCCGGCCTCCTGGGCCTCGCGAACCTGCTCGAGCACGGACTCGACCGGCACAGAGCGCTCGGGGCCGCGGGCCTTCCACACAATACAATAGGTGCAACGATGGTTGCAGCCGTCCTGGATCTTCACGCCCAGACGCGAGCGACCGAGTGCATCGACCACCTCGCCGTCGCTGCAGGCGGGAACATTATCGGACTCAACGCCCAACACCTCGCAGACGCGTTCGGCAACATCAATCTTGGACGGCTCGGCGATCACGCGGTCCGAAAGCTCCAGCAGCTCCTCGGGGTGCAGATTGACCACGCATCCGGTCACGACCACATAGGGCTCGTTTGGATAGCCCAGCGCATGGCGAACGGCCTTACGGGTCTTGGCCTCGGCCTCGCCCGTAACGGCACAGGTGTTAATGACAATCAGCTCAGCATCCTGAGGCTCCACCATCGCAAACCCCAGGCGCATAAGATCGGCAGTGATACGGTCGGACTCAACCCGGTTGACGCGGCAGCCGAGGTTGACGACAGAGATATGAGGTGCGAGCACGCGGGCTCCTTAATCGAGGATGTCGTCGAGAGCGCTCTTGATGCGATCAGTTACCGACTTCTTACCGGAAGCGACGTCATCGCCCATCTCGTCGGCAAAAGCGCGAAGCAGCTCGCGCTGCTTGTTGGAGAGATTGGTGGGGACGACCACGCGCAGCTGCACGATCAGTCGACCGCGTGAGCCGCCACCGCCGATGCGCGGCATGCCGAAATTGTTGACGCTGACGGTGTCGCCGTACTGCGTACCGGCGGGGACCGTCACCTTGACGACTTCGTCGGGCATAATGCCCTCGACCTCAATCTCGCAGCCGAGCGCAGCCTGCGCAATCGAGATATCGCTCACCAGGTACAGGTCATCACCGTTGCGCTTAAAGCGCTCATGGTCGGCAACGCGCACGTTGACGATCAGGTCGCCCGAGGGCTCGCCGCGAAGGCCTGCCTCGCCAAAGCCGCTCACGCGCAGCTGGCGACCGGTCGAAACGCCGGCGGGAATATCGATGTCGATCTTTTCATGCGAAGGCGTGCGGCCCTGACCGTCGCAGGTCTCGCAGGGATGGTCGATAACCGTGCCCTCGCCGTGGCAGTCAGGGCAAGGCGAAGAGGACTGAACCTGGCCCAGGAACGAGCGCTGGACCGTCGTGACATAGCCCGTGCCGTGGCAGCGGCTGCACTGCTTTTCCTGTGCACCCTCGGCTCTACCGGAGCCGTTGCAATCCTCACAGGGGGCAAGGCGGTCATAGCTGATGGTCTTTTTGCAGCCGAGTGCCGCCTCCTCAAGGGTCACCGAAAGGGAGATGGCCATATCGCGGCCGCGACGACGCTCACGGCGATTTCGGGCGCCACCGCCGGCACCGCCGCCAAAGAACGACGAGAACAAGTCGTCCATGCCCATGCCGCCAAAGATATCGTTGATATCGACGTAGCCGGAGCCACCGGGGCCGTCGGCAGTGCCGTAACGGTCGTAGTTAGCACGCTTCTGCTCATCGGAAAGAACGGAATATGCCTCGTTGAGCTCTTTGAACTTAGCCTCGGCCTCGGGGTCGTCCGAAACGTCCGGGTGTACGGTACGGGCCTTCTTTAGAAACGCGCGCTTAATCGTCCGCGCGTCGGCATCCTTGTCGACGCCAAGCACCTCGTAGTAATCCCTATTTTCCGACACGACCGAATCCTTCCGACTTTCATTATTGTCACAGTGCGTCCTATACCCAAGCTGGGCCGGCCGCAAACAGAGGGTTTGATGTTATTGCATTGCGTAGGGCGAAAGCATGGCACGTTGCGAGCAGCTCGCAAACCAAACCGACACGAGCGCAAACATAAAACCGTTGGCAAAACCGTTGGCAAACTGCATCGCGCCGCGCTTCCACCACAGCAGGCTGCGGTGCAGCACGCCGTCCGAGAGCACCATGAACAGGCCCATGGCAAACGGAATAAAGCACATCACGGCAAAGGCCGAGAACACGCCCGAGATGGCCGATAGCACCAAAAACGGCGCCACGATGCCCATCAGGTAAAAACCGGTACGGGCCTTGCCTTCCAGGCGCTCGGCCTCAACATGGGCCCGACCGACCAGATCACCGCCAGAGGCGCCGTTGGTGCCGGCGTGACCCATGCCGCCAATACGGACCTCGTCGCCATCGTGCGTGCCGGCGGGAAACTCAATCGTCTGCTCGGAGGTCACACGGGTTCGCCCGCTGCCGCCGCAATCGGGACAGGGGTCGGCGACGACCTTACCGGAGCCACCGCACTCAGGGCAGACAGACTGGAACGTGCCGGCACCAAACAGAAAGGACAGGTCGACATCGATGTGGCCGCGACCGCCGCAGCTCGGACAGGAATGTGCATGCTCGGACGAAACAGAGCCCGAACCGCCGCAGTGACCACAGGTATCGAAGCGCGTATAGCGGACGGTCTTGCGGGCACCGCCCTTGGCCTCCTTGGCGTCGAGCTTAATATCGACGACCACGTTGGCGCCGTTCTCGGGATTATAGGCAGCCTGCCCGCGACGCGGCTGACCCCAGGCGCCACCAAAGGGAAAGCCGCCCTCAAAGGGATTGCCGTAGCCCGCGCTGCCGGCGTAACCGCCGCCATAGGGCGAAGCCGTGGGAGCGCCGGCAAAGGGATTGCCCGAGCGCATGGCGTCATAGCGAGCACGCTTCTGCTCGTCCGAAAGCACGGCGTAGGCTTCGGAAACCTCTTTGAACTTCTCCTCGGCATCTGGCTCTTTATTGACGTCCGGATGGAGCTTGCGGGCCTTTTGCTGGAAGGCCTTTTGAATATCACGCGAGGTGGCGTCCTTGGAGACACCCAAAATCTCGTAGTAATCTTTTTCGTTCATTGTCGCCATGCGCGGCAACCTCCTGCTCACAGCAGCGTATATATTTCGGTAATTCTACCCGAGCGGCCTAAGCTAGACCCCAAAACAGCTCGAACAGAACATTTCCATCGAGCCAGCCCAGGTGGGTGGGCGCCAGGCAGGCACAGGTGCGGCCAGCGATGACATCGACAGAGGCGATAGGCCCCGCATTGGTATCACCGTGCTCGGGCACCCAAGCGGCAAGCCCAAGCTCAAGAGCGCGGTCACAAGCCGCTGTCAGCTCCTCAGCAGGGATGACACGAGCCGCGCGAACCAATAGGTCGGAAGCAACGCCGCGCGTCATGCGACAAGCGAGCATCAGGTCCTCGGCTGCCGCCTCACGATGCGTTAGGCACTCGGCCTCAAACGCCGTCGCGCCATCATCACGTTGCACCAGACGCACGCGATACGCATCGCCGCGAGCGGAAACGTTGGGAAACAGTCCAGCCAAGCGATCGAAATCCTCGACATCGAGCATACCCGCGGCAGAACGACCCAGGCCCAGATAGCCCCGACCAGTCCAGTAGGCGATATTATGAGCGCATTCATGCCCATCGAGCGCGTAGCTCGCCACCTCATACGGATGGTAGCCCACCGAACTCAGCCGCTCGCGCGCAACGTCCATGCATGCGGCTTGGAAATCCTCATCGGGCTCAAGCGACTCATCGCGGCACGCCATGCGATAGAGGGGCGTCCCCTCCTCGAGCGTGAGCGGGTAAACCGACACATGATGCGGAGCCGCCGTCAGCACGCCATCGAGCGTGCTCTTCCAACTCGCTGCGGTCTGTCCGGGAAGCCCACACATAAGATCGCACGACACGTCAAGCCCAGCGTTCTTGACCGTCGCGATGGCAGCGAGCGCCCGATCGGCATCGTGAATACGGCCAATCGCAGCAAGCTCGTCGTTGTCGAGGGTTTGGACTCCCAGAGAAATGCGCGTGACGCCCACCCCGGCAAGCGCCGCGGTGAGCTGCGAAGTCAACGACTCAGGATTAGCCTCGCAGGTAAACTCAACGGGCTTACACCACGCAGAGATACGCCGGGCGAGTTCTACCAGACGCTCCCCCGCCAGCGACGGCGTGCCGCCGCCAACATAGACGGTGCGGACCTGCGCAAGCGCCCCGGCGTCTCCAAAGGCATCGAGGCGTGCATACAGCTGCTCAAAATAGGCATCGAGCGCAGCGCTCAGGTCGCACGGAGCGAAACTGCGCGAGTCAAAGTCGCAATAGCGGCATTTTTGAGCGCAAAACGGCACGTGCACATACAGCGCGGTAACGGCCACCCTTAAGCCTCCAGCGGATGAGCGGGCACCGACTCACCGGCGGCAAGCGCGGCCTCGCAGGCCACCACGTCGCGCTCGATATCATCAACCAGCGCCATAAACTCCTCGTACGTGGAGCAGCGCACCACCTGAGCGCGCCAGGCGGCGGCATGGGGCATGCCCTTTAAGTACCAGCTGGCATACGTACGGGCTCGCGACATAAGCGGCAGAAGCTCGTGCGTCAACGTCAGGTGCTCACGCAGAGCCTCCAGGCGCTCGACCGAGGAGCGAGAAGGGACCGGCGTGCCATCGAGTGCAAGGGCTCGGGCATCGCCGAACACCCACGGATTGCCGTAGATGCCGCGCGCGATAAACACCGCGCTGGCACCCGAGCCGTGCAGATGCTCAGCAGCGTCCTCGGCCGAGAACACATCGCCCGAGCCAATCACGGGAATCTCGACGGCGTCGGCAACCTCATCGACGACAGACCAGTCGGCCTGGCCCGTATAGAGCTGCGTGGCACAACGACCGTGCACGGCAACTGCAGAGGCACCCGCCCCTTCGAGCATCTGGGCAAACGCTGCGGCGTTGCGATCCTCGGCATAAAAACCCTTGCGGATCTTCACGGTCACGGGAACATGCGCCGCGCCCACCGCTGCCTCGACAATCTTCTCGGCCAGGTCGGGCGTGCGCATAAGCGCCGAGCCCTCGCCCTTAGTAACGACCTTGCGAGCCGGACAGGCCATATTGATATCGATGAGCGACAGACAATCGCCCACGCGTTCCTCGACGGCAGCGACGGCACTCGCAAACTGATCGGGCTTGGAACCAAAGAGCTGCACGCAAATCTGCTGTTCCTCGTCGGCCGGCAACACCAGGCGCCACGTCTTGTTGCTGGCATAGGCAAGGCCCGCCACGCTCACCATCTCGCTATAGGCAAGGTTGGCACCGCGGCGGCGACACATGATGCGATAGGCGGGGTCGGTTACGCCCGCCATGGGAGCCATAAGGAACGGCTGCTCGGCATAGGCGCCCAGCAGCCGCTTGCTGTGTTCAGAAAGCGCCATGAACCTACTCGTCCACCTTGAGAATCGCCATAAAGGCCTCCTGCGGAACCTCGACCGAGCCGATGGCCTTCATGCGCTTCTTGCCCTCTTTCTGCTTCTCGAGCAGCTTGCGCTTTCGCGAGATATCGCCGCCGTAACACTTGGCCAGCACGTCCTTACGGCGCGCCTTGACGGTGGAACGGGCGATGATCTTGTTGCCGATGGCGCCCTGAATAGGCACCTCGAACAGCTGGCGCGGGATGATTTCCTTGAGCTTGTCACACAGGCCGCGGGCCAGGCCATAGGCCTTATCCTTGTGCACGATAAACGAAAGCGCGTCCACCTCATCGCCCGAAAGCAAAATATCGAGCTTGACGAGTTCGGAGGGACGGTACTCGTTGAACTCGTAGTCGAGCGAGGCATAGCCCTTGGTGCGACTCTTGAGCTGGTCAAAGAAGTCCAGGATGAGCTCGGCGAGTGGCATGTCAAAGCGCATCTCGACCGATTTGCTCGTGAGATGGATCATGTCGGTTGTAATTCCGCGGTGCTCGATAGCGAGCTGCATGACGGCACCCGTATACTCGGGCGGGCAGATAATCTTGGCCTTGAGGTAAGGCTCCTCAATGCGCTCGATGCGCGTGGCCTCGGGCAGATCCTGAGGGCTGCGGACATCGATCATCTCACCGTCGGTCTTGTAAACGTGATAGTCCACCGAGGGACTCGTGGCAATGAGGTCCAGGTTGAACTCGCGCTCTAGGCGCTCCTTGACGACCTCCATATGCAGCAGGCCCAAGAAGCCCACGCGGAAACCAAAGCCGAGCGCCACCGAGGTCTCGGGCTCCCACACCAACGACGGGTCGTTGACGTGCAGCTTATCGAGAGCGTCGCGTAGGTTCTCGTAATCCTTGTTGTCGATCGGAAACAGGCCCGTGTAGACCATGGGCTTGGCCTCGCGGTAGCCGGGAAGCGGCTCGGGGCAGGGATTCGACGCCCACGTGAGGGTATCGCCCACGCGCACGGCCTCGGGGTCTTTCAGGCCCGTGACCACGTAGCCCACCTCGCCGACCGTCAACGCGTCAACTGGTGTCTCGGCGGGACGCTTAACGCCCACGCCATCGACCAAAAAGTCACCCTTTGCCTGCATCATAAGCAGGGTATCGCCCTTTTTGATGGAACCGTCAAACACGCGGACTGTGGCGACGACGCCGCGGTACTCATCAAAATACGAATCCAAAATGAGCGCCTTGAGCGGCGCGTTCGCATCGCCCTTGGGCGGAGAGATCAAAAATACGATGGACTCCAGCAGATCGTGAATGCCCTCGCCAGTCTTGCCCGATACGCATACGGCATCGTCGGCGGGAATCGCAAGATCATCCTCGATCTCGGTCTTAACCTCGTCGGGGTGTGCCGACGGCAGGTCAATCTTGTTGATGGCGGGCACGATATCCAGGTTGGCGTTCATGGCGAGCGTCGCGTTGGAGACGGTCTGCGCCTCGACGCCCTGCGTGGCGTCGACGACGAGCACCGCGCCCTCGCAGGCGGCCAGCGAACGCGAGACCTCATAGGTAAAGTCCACGTGGCCCGGCGTATCGATTAGGTTGAACTGATACGTCTCACCATCGTCGGCGTCGTAGGAGACGCGAACGGCGTTGGACTTGATCGTGATGCCGCGCTCGCGCTCGATGTCCATGGTGTCGAGCAGCTGCGACTCCATGTCGCGCTCGTCGACGGTATGGGTGAGCTCGAGGATGCGGTCACTGATCGTGGACTTGCCATGGTCGATATGCGCAACGATCGAGAAGTTACGGATGTGGGAAATGTCAATTGAAGTATTCATGCGGACTATCTTACCCGAGCGGTACAAAAAATGGAGCCTGTTCCATAAAACAGGCTCCATTTATGCGCGTAATCTGTGTGGTGTGAAATTTACAACTTAAGCGTTGATGCTGTTCACGAGCTTGGCAAGACCGGACTTGCGGTTAGAAGCCTGGTTCTTGTGGATGACATGCTTAGCGGCAGCCATGTCGAGACGCTTGGTGACGGTCTTGAGGGCAGCCTGGGCCTTCTCGGCGTCGCCCTCGGCGACGGCGGACTGGACGTGCTTGGTCAGCGTCTTGAGCTCGGACTTGACAGCCTTGTTACGCATGCGAGCTGCCTCATTGGTGCGGATACGCTTCTTCTGAGACTTGATGTTTGCCACTTCTGGAGTTCCTTTCGAGTTCCTTGCAAAAAATGTATGACACCTCTGAGACACGGTGAGGTCATGCAAGCGCCTACTATAGCACGCTCCCCCTCAAAGGGATAGAACGAATTTGTCAAATAGGCAGGTATCATCACGATTTTCTCAAGATGTTCGTAATCCAGAGCAAAAGCGCGGTCTCCGAGTCGGCTGAGCCCTTGAGCGCGAGCTCCACATCGACGGCACCCTCGAGCGCTGCGACGAGCTCTGCCATCGAAAAGCGACGTGCCCAGGTAAGGTGATTCTTGACCTGCCAGGCCTGAAGCTTGAGCGTCGCGGCGAGCTCACGCCCCTGCCCACGCCCATCGAGCGCCTTAGCAACAATCAGCTCACGGATGCGACCGCATAGCAGCGTGTAGGTCCACACGTAGCTCTTGGAGGGCAGAAGCTTAAAGAGTTCGAGCGAACGCCGCATATCGCGAGCCGAGACGGCGTTGAGGAAGTCCCAGGGCTGAACCTCGGCCGTACGCACGATCCAACGCTCCACGTCGGCAAGCTCAATCTGGGGCGCCTCGACCATCTGGGCGAGCTTTGCCAGGTCGTTATCGAGCATGCGCGTGTTTTCGCCCGAACGCGAGACGAGCTCCTCGGCAGCAGCCGTCGAGATGGACTTACCGTGCTGCGTCGCCATCTGCTGAACGCGACGCGGCAGTTCCCAGCGCTTGGTACCCGAGCAATCGACGATAGCCTTCTTGTCGATCTTGGCGATTGCCTTATACAGGCGCGTATTCTTGGCAAGTGAGTCGGCGATAATGAGACAGACCGTCGTGGGGCTAGGACTTGCGAGGTACTCGACGAGCAGTTCCGAGACCGCCTTGGCAAGCTTAGAGCAGCCGTCGAGGATCACCAGGCGAAACTCGCTACCCATGGGAAAGGTATTGAGCGAGCCGATGATCGACTCGATATCGGGGTCTTTGGTCATATCGCGCTCGTCGAGGTTGAACTCGACCATGCCCGTCTTTTCCAGACGCGCTTTCATACGCGAGACGGCGTGATCGCGCTTGACTCCGTCGGTACCGACGATCAGATATGCCGGCAGCAGACCGGTTTCGGACATTGCGCTCCCCTCTCGCAGACTCTCGAATTCGTACCGTGCCATTTTAGCCCAGGGGCCCACCGCGCGCCAACGATGTCATCACGGTCGCTGGCATCGCATCGCAA
Source organism: uncultured Collinsella sp. (assembly GCA_937989885.1). Taxonomy (GTDB): domain Bacteria; phylum Actinomycetota; class Coriobacteriia; order Coriobacteriales; family Coriobacteriaceae; genus Collinsella. Next base: position 26,823 of record CALKBP010000009.1, on the reverse strand, counting down.
AGCCATTCGCACTCGGCGTGACGGTAATGTCGCCGTGTTCGATGGTGCACGCGAATGCGCCACCCGCATCGCGAACCGCATCGATGCAGGCATCGGATGGATGGCCGTAGCGGTTGCCCTCGCCCGCACTCGCGATAGAGAGCTCGGGCTTAAGCGTGCCCAGCAGGTCTGTGTCGACGGAAACTTTTGAGCCATGATGCCCCAGCTTGAGCACATCGATATCTCCCACCTCCCGTACAAACTCGCGCTCCTGATCGAGCTCGGCGTCACCAGTAAGGAGCACACGCAAGCTCTTGCCTTCCTGAGCGTAGGAGAGCAGCAAAACAAGAGAGTCCTCATTGCCCTCGCCATCCACCGTGTCAAACGGCCACATCACACGTGTCCGAAATGCGCCGATATCGACCGTGTCTCCGCAAGCCACCTGCCGATACGTTACACCGGGGCGATTCAGGACCTCAGCAGGCGCGACGTCAAGCGCATCGGCCGCGACCACAATGGTTCCAACCGAAAACTGATCGAGCACATCGGGAAGACCACCCCAATGGTCTTCGTCCCAATGTGTCACGAAGACGGCGTCGATATGGTGGACGTTATTGCGAACCAACGCCGACACCACGCGCTCATCGAGCCCACAGTCAACGAGCACCACTGCGCCACCCTGGCGTATAAGAATGGCATCGGCCTGCCCCACATCGAGCACCGTTACTGAAGGCGGAGCGAAGCGATCCCAGTAGATGTACGGAATCCCCGCCAGGAGCGCCAAGCAGACAAGCCCAGCAGCCATAGGCCGTGCCTGCGGGCGCGGCCACCAGACTAGAAGGATCCCCAGAAAACACGGCACAAGGTAAATCCACATGCTATCAGGCGGCACGCTCACGGATGCACCCGGAACGGCGGCAAAGAGCTGCTCAAAGAACAGCGCGCAACGAGCGACAATCATGGGCACCACGAGCGCCCAAGCTTGCAACGGCGCCACGAGCGAAAAGAGAACCAGCACGATCGACACAGCAAGCAGGAGACTCACCACCGGACCGATGACCACATTCGACAGCGGAGCAATGAGTGAGAAAATACCAAAAGCAGGAATCGTAATGGGAAGTGTCGCCAGTTGCGAGCACAGCGTGACGGAAAGCATGCTGGCAAAGCCCGATGGCACACCCAACTCACTCAAAGCGTAGGTCGCATAGGGGCAAAAGCACAGAATGGCAAAGACGCTGGCACATGAAAGCTGAAAGCCCATCTCGAACAGCACCGTCGGCCGCAGTAGCACAAAGATGGACATAGTTACGAAGAGTGCCGAAAGGCCGTGCCGGCGACGCCCCGCACCGTTTACGACAAGCGTCGCGAAGACCATGCAGCACGCGCGCACGGCCGAGGGAGACGCACCCGTAAAGGCAGCGTAGCCCACAAGCGTTATCGCCAATATCGCCCGCTGAAGACCACGTGAACACCGAGTCTTTTGCAAGACACCCTCAATCACAAACCCCACGATGGCAAGATGGCTGCCCGAGACAGCGATGAGATGCGCGGTGCCCGTTACCGAAAACCAGTCGCCCGCCGGCTGGGCGCGCAGCTCGGACGAGCGTCCACAGACAACGCCGGCAATGAGCGAGCGCGCTGGATCGGTCGCGGGCGCGATAACGGCAAGGAGCTCGTTTCGAAGCCAAGACAACGGGCCTGGAGGGCCCTCGTCGATCGATACCAACCGGACGACTTTAACCTTTCGAAGCTCGCCCCGAAGCACGCGTGAGCGCCCATACGCATCATTCTCAAAGCGCGAAATTCGACCGATAGCACGTACATGCGAACCGGCGCCAAGCTCACGATCACACGACAGCCGTACCTGACCCAAACGCTTTTCGCCCGCATACGCATCACAGGTATAGGAGTACGCACCGTCATTGATGGAAGGGTCGCCACACACAACAAACTCGAGACTGCTCGCAGCCCGATTATCCAACGCCCTCGAAGCGCGCAGCGCCCCTATCGCCCAACCCGCGGACACTACCGCTCCCGCCACGAGGCCGAGGGCCGCGGCATACAGCCATCGCCTCCACCGCACAAGGCGCATGCAGGACCGAGCCAATACGATGCACCCTGCTGCCGCAGCGGGAATGGCCATAAGCAATGTGACGGGCGCCGCCCGCTCTCCCAGCAGCGCATCGGCCGCCATGTTAAGCACTAACCCACAGCTCGCACACAAGCCGGCACAAAGTGTCATCGTCCACGGCATCAATGGGCGCGGTGGCATCACATGCTCGCGCTCGGTCGCACTCATACGCAGATGCAATCTTTAATTTTGGCGAGTTTCTTCTCACCGATCCCCGATACGCGCATAAGGTCATCGACCGAGGCAAAGGCCCCGTTTTGCGTCCGTTCGTCGATAATTGACTGGGCCATTGAAGGCCCGATGCCCGAAAGCGTCTGCAGCTCCGCCGCACTTGCCGTATTGATATTCACAAGTCCCGACGAAGACCCTGTACCAGGGGTCGTGGAAGCGCTGCTTTCGGCGCCGCCGACGGCCGCAGCCGTTTGTTGCTCCCCTACCGTCGGAACATAGATCTTTTGACCATCTGTAATCTTGGACGCACGATTAAGCCCTGTCACATCCGCCTCGGTCGAAAGCCCTCCGGCTGCATCGATCGCTTGGGACACCCGTGCTCCATCTTTGAGCCGATACACGCCAGGCCTCACAACGGCTCCATCGACATCGACATAGACCTCAAATTCGGCAGAAGCTTTGTGCGAAGATCCATCGGACTCACGATCATGCGAATCAACGCCAGAACCCGGCTCCGCCGATGAGCCCGAGCCCCCAGCCCGCTCAAACGACACGCCTCCGGACTCGCCACCAAAGCTCGCCATCGCAAGTCCACTCGCCATCGCGATGACGACGAGTATCGCCACCACTACCGCTTTATGCCCGAGCAACTTGCCCGCCCAGCGGTCCATCTTTTTGACCCGTTCGTGTTGTTCGCGCTGCGCCATAGCAAAACCTCCCAACACCATCGTGTCAGGAAACGAACGCCGCAGCTTCCGCACGTCCACACCAGTTTTGACGGTCAAACCAAAGACCGACCAAAACCTTGCGCGAACATGTCCATTTATTCAGCCACACGTCAGCGAATGAACATCTTGGCATCATTTGCCCAGATAGCAAAAGACCGACGATACAGGCGTATCGTCGGTCTATGCAGGCAATTACTCGTGATCTTGGTAAATCTCACGCGGAGCAAGCTCCGAATGTTTGCGTTTTAAGGTCTTAGGGGCCTTATACGTGTTGCTGGAGAAGTCGATATACTCGGTCTGCTTAAGCAAGCGCTCAATCATCTCCTCGTGGTCGAACAGCTCCCAGGCCTCGTGCACGGCATCGAGTTTGGCGTGCGTCTCAGGACGACGCGGCATAAAAAGCGTGCAGCAGTCGGGCGCTGCCTCAGTGGAAATATCGAACGTACCGATCTCCTGAGCGCGCGCAATGATCTCCTGCTTGTCAGACCCGATGAGCGGACGGAACACAGGAATCTTCACGGCTTCGTTGACGGCCATGATGTTCTCAAGCGTCTGGGAGGCAACCTGACCGAGCGACTCGCCGGTCACGATGGCCTTGGCGCCCTCGATATACGCGATGCGCTCGGCAACCGAATACATGATGCGGCGATACATGATCACGCGTAGGTTGCTGGGGCAGGCGACGGAAATCTCACGCTGGCAATCGCCAAACGGCACCACGTACAGGCGGCCGATCTGGACACCCGGCTCAAGCGCACGGATGATGTCCTGCACCAAATACTCGCTCGTATCGGGCGTCTGCGGACGACCGGAGAAATGTACCGGCACGCACACCGCGCCGCGACGCGCGAGCATCCAGGTCGCCACCGGAGAATCGATACCCGACGACAGAAGCGTCACGACCTTGCCGGCAGAACCCACCGGCAGGCCGCCCACGCCGCGCTCGGAGCGCGCGTACACGTAAACGCTACCCTGGACCACCAGTACGTGCACCATCGCATCGGGGTCGTGCATTTGAACCTTTTTATCGGGGAAGGCCTCGCACAGCACCTCGCCCACTTGACGATTAATATCAATCGAGGTGAGCTCATAGTCGGTATTGGAGCGCTTAGCGTGCACCTTAAACGAATCGAAGGGGCCAAACTCGCGCAGCGCCTTGACGGCGGCGGCGCAGTACTCCTGCGGGTCGCGGTTGGTGTGATACGCCAGGGACACACGGGCAACGCCGGGGACGGTGCGGATGACACGCGCCGCCTCGTCGGCCTGATGCTCGTTAAAGGTCACGAGGATATAACCGGAAATTCGAGACACGGCATTCACGGAAAAGGCGGCCAAAGCCGCCTTAATGTTATCCATGAGGATATGCTCAAAATGTGCGCGGTTCTTGCCCTTCAGTCCAACCTCGTGATAGTGGACCAGGCAGACGCGAGCTGCCATTTAGGCTTCAGCAACCTTATGGCCGAGTGCCTTCTCGTAACGGGCCTCGTCGTAGGAGATATCGCCGTCGACGATCTCGTCCATAGCCATCGAGATGGTGTCGGCGCCGGAGAGCGCGATGGTGATGTCATCGACATCCTGAACGGCAAGCACGCGGTTATGCTGGCCACGCAGCATGCTATTGATGTCGCAGGCACGCTTGGAGGCAAGCGAAGCGAGCAGGAAGCGGTTGTGATCGGTCTTCTCCAGAAGATCGTCAATGCAAGGCTTTACAACGGACACGGACCTCAGATCCTTTCATGCATATCGAGAACGCGAACGAGCTCGTCGGTCGCGCGGTCGAGATCGTCATTCACCACGACGTCGTCGTAGCGGTCGGCAAGGGCAAGCTCATGGGCGGCGTTTGCCATACGCAGTTCAATCGTCTCGGGCGTCTCGGTACCGCGACCGACCAGACGCTCGCGGAGCACCTCGAGCGAGGGTGGCTTGATAAAGATCAGCACGGCCTCGGGAAAACGCTCCTTAACCTGCAGGGCACCCTGAACATCAATCTCCAAAATGAGAGACGAACCAGAGGCGAGCTTGGACTGGACCTCGCTCACCAACGTGCCGTAGCAGTTACCGTGGACCTCGGCCCACTCAACAAACTCATCGTTTGCCACGCGGCGGTCGAACTCCTCGCGCGTCAGGAAAAAGTAATTGACGCCGTCGACCTCACCTTTGCGTGGGGCTCGCGTGGTAGCCGAAACCGTCAGGCCCAGGTTAGAGCGACGCTCGCGCACACGAGTGACGAGCGTGCCCTTGCCCGCGCCTGACGGTCCAGAAATCACAAAGAGCTTTGAATCCTGAGCGCTCACTTATTTGGTCAGCTGCTCGAGGAGCTGCTCGCGCTGACGGACGCCAAGGCCCTGGACGCGACGGGTAGCGGAGATGCCGAGCTCCTCCATGATCTTGGCGGCCTTAGCCTTACCATAACCGGGGAGAGACTCGATGAGGGTGGAAACCTTCATGCGGGAAGCAATGGGGTCATCGGAGTTGAGCACGGACTCGAGGGACTTCTCGCCCTTCTTGATCTGCTCACGGAGCTCTGCGCGAGCGTGACGTGCGGCGGCAGCCTTCTCAAGAGCCTGCTTGCGCTGCTCATCGGTAAGCTGAGGGAGTGCCATTCGTACCTCCAAATAGTTGGGTTATATCTGATTCAATAATTGGCATTTTAGCACGTAAAACGTACAAAATGCTCAATCGCGGCTCCATAGGTTAGACGATACCCGCAAAAAGTGCAATATATCGCGCTAAAAGATGAGCCCCCGACCTGCGATTCCACACAAAGGATGGGAAAGTTTACGCAGGCACAGGGGCTAATTTGTGCTATTGAAACCAAAAAGTGGTGACTTAAGGGAATCTTTTAGGCGACGTTTTCGACCAGCTCGGCAACGATGGCGTCAAATGCGGCAACCGGATCGTCGGCACCGGTGATGGGTCGGCCCACCACGATATGGCTCGCGCCGCGCTCGATAGCCTGGGAAGGCGTGGCAACACGGGACTGATCGCCCAGGGCGGCACCCACCGGACGCACGCCCGGAGTCACAATCAGCGCATCGGGGCCCAGCAGCTCGCGCATGTCGTGGGCCTCCATCGGCGAGCACACGATGCCGTCGATACCGTTGGCCTGGGCAAGCTTTGCCAAGCGGGCGGCCTCCTCGGCCACGGGCGACTCGACGCCGATCTCGGTCAGCGCATCCTGATTCATGCTCGTAAGCACGGTGATGGCGACGAGCTTGGCTCGATCCTCGCGCGCCTCCTCGGCACCCTCACGGCAGGCGGCGAGCATAGCACCCGAACCCAAGCCGTGAACCGAAAGCAGGTCGGCACCGGCAAGCGAGGCCGAGCGAGCGGCACCGCGCACCTGATGCGGAATGTCATGGAACTTAAGGTCAAGGAAGACCTTAAAGCCCAGGTCCTTGAACGTCTTGACGATCTCGGGACCCTCGGCGTAATAGAGTGTCATGCCCACTTTAAGCCAAGAGGCATGGCCCGAAAGCTCATGGGCGAGCTCAAGCGCACGCTCACGGTCGCAGTCGAGGGCGACGATAACGCGGTCGCGGGCATCGGTCTCTAGCATTCGAAAGCACCTACCAGCTCGTTGATGTCCTTCACGCCCTGGGACTCGGCCCAGGCCTCGAGCTCGCGCGCGATCTTAATCGAAGCGCACGGATCGACGAAGTTGGCCATACCGACCGATACGCAGGTAGCGCCGGCCAGGATAAACTCGGCCGCGTCCTCACCGGTCATGACGCCACCGACGCCGTTGATGGGAATGTCGACGGCTTGGGCAACCTCCCAGACCATACGCACGGCGATGTGATGGCACAGCGGGCCCGAAAGACCGCCCTTGGCCTTGGCCACACGCGACCTGCGGGTGTGAACGTCGATGGCCATACCCTGGATGGAGTTGATGACCGAAAGGCCGTCGGCGCCTGCGGCCTCGAGGGCCTTGGCGATCTCGGCGACGTTGACCGGGGCCATCTTCACAAACAGCGGCTTGTCGGTCACCTTGCGGCAGGCGGCCATGACGCCAGAGGCGCCCTCGGGCGTGGAGCCCATGGCGGCACCGCCGGCGGCAATGTTGGGGCAGCTCACGTTGATCTCATAGCCGGCAGCCCAGGGGCACAGCTCGACATACATCTCGAGCGCACGGACAAACTCGTCCACGGAATGACCGGCAACCTGGCAAATGACCTGGCAACCGTCCTTGGAGAGCTGCTCGAGCCACGGACCGGACTCGCGGGCGAAAGCGGCCACGCCGGGGTTCTGCAGGCCCACGGAATTGATCATGCCGCCGGGGATCTCGGCCATGCGGGGTGCGGGATTGCCGGGCCAGGGCTCGGCAGCGCAGCCCTTGGTGGTGATGGCACCCAGCTGGGAGACATCGAAGAAGTTCTGGAACTGCCAACCGTAGCCAAAGGTACCGGCTGCGGTGTTGATGGGGTTCTGCATCTTGACGCCGCCGAAATCGACGGCCATGTTCACGGTACCCACTAGAAGACCACCACCTTGGAAGCATCAAACACGGGGCCGCACATGCAGGCGCCCTTCATACCGTCGACCGTCTCGACATTGCAGGTGTTGCAGGCACCAAAGCCGCAGCTCATCATGCGCTCGAGCGACACCTCGCAGTACGCGCCGGCCTCGGCGGCAGCCTCGGCGACCTTCTTCATCATGACGGCGGGACCACAGCTGGCGACGTAGTCGTAACCGCCCTCGCCGAGCAGCTCGGCGGCAGGATCGGTGCAGAAGCCGTGCGTGCCCAACGAGCCGTCATCGGTGCACACGTTGACCGTGGCTCCCAGCGCGCGGAACTCGTCGACACCCACGGCCTTGGACGCGGTGCCAAAGCCCAGGCATACGTCAACGTCCACGCCCTGCTCGGCAAGCATGCCGGCCAGGCAGAGCACGGGCGGAACGCCAATGCCGCCGGCGACGAGCAACGCCTTCCTGGTGCCCTCGGGCACGAGCCAGCCGCGGCCGCCAGGGCCCAGCAAGTTAGAGGTGGAGCCAGGGGCCATCTGTGACAGACGGCGGGTATCATCGCCCACGACGGCGTACCACAGCTCGACGGTGCCGGCCTCGGCGTCGGCGCGATAGAAGCTCAAGGGCACGCGAAGCAGCGAGGAAGCATCGCCCGGCACGGCGATATTCACGAACTGACCGGGCTTGAGCGCACTAGCAAGCTTGGGGGCCGAGATAACGAGCGAGAAGATGCCGTCGGCAATCTCCTGGTTCGAGACGACCTCGAAGTCGTGCATGCGTGCAGTGGAAGGTGTGGGCATAGACGCTCCAATCCCCCATGCGGTTGCATGGTTCAGGCGAACAGAAAGCGCGGCACCGCAAGGGCGCCGCGCACAAAAGCGATAAGGCTATGCTAGCAGATGCAGCCGTCGGCAAGCGTCTGCTTACCGCCGACGAACACATCGGTGGCACGACCGGTGAGCGTGCGGCCGACAAAACCGGAGTTCTCGGCACGCGACTCGTAGCCGCCCTCGCCGACCGTCCAGGTTGCGGCGGGGTCGAACACGGTCAGGTCGGCAACGGAACCCGCCTTGACCTGAACCTGGTCGAGGCCCAGGATCTCGCGCGGCTTGATGGCCATGAGCTCGACCATGCGGCCCATGCTCATCTTGCCCGTGTTGACCAGCTCGGTGAGCACGAGCGCCAGCGAGGTCTCGAGGCCGATCATGCCGAAGGGCGCAAGCTCGAACTCGCGGGCCTTCTCCCACGGAGTGTGGGGAGCGTGGTCGGTGACGATAACGTCTACGGTGCCGTCGATGACGCCCTGACGGATAGCCTCGGCATCCTCATCGGTACGCAGCGGCGGATTGACCTTGAGCGAGGTGTTGTAGGTCTCGTCCAGGTCGTTCTCGGTCAGGAACATGTGGTGCGGGGTGGCCTCGCAGGTAACCTGAACGCCAGCGGCCTTACCGGCACGCACGATCTCCAGGCCATGAGCGGTGGAGATGTGCTGGATGTGCAGCTTGGCACCGGTCAGCTTGGCGATCTCGATATCGCGAGCGATCTGCAGCTCCTCGCCTGCCGCCGGCCAGCCCTCGAGGGCCAGACGAGTAGAGACCTTGCCCTCGTTGATCTGGCCGTGACCGACCAGGTCCTCGTCCTGGCAATGGCTCATAAAGACCCTGCCGAACATCTTGCCGTAGTCCATGCAGCGACGGAGCATACCAGCACCCTGCACGCCGCGACCGTCGTCGGTGAAAGCGACGGCGCCGTGGGCGACCATATCGCCCATCTCGGACATGGCCTCGCCCTTAAGACCGCGGGTCATGGCGCCAGAAGGATAGACACGGCAGTGGCCGACCTCGGCAGCGCGGGACTTGACGAACTCAACGACGGTACCGTTATCGGTAACGGGGTCGGTGTTGGGCATGGCGCACACGCCGGTGAAGCCGCCCTTGGCAGCCGCGCGGGTGCCGCTCTCGATGTCCTCTTTGACCTCGTAGCCGGGCTCACGCAGGTGGACATGCATGTCCACCAGGCCAGGGACGAGGTACTTGCCGGAAAGGTCGCGGACCTCGGCTCCCTCGGCGGCGAGGTTCTCGCCGACCTCGGCGATCTTGTCGCCGTCAATCAGGACGTCAACGACACCGTCAAGCTCGACGGACGGGTCGACGACGTGGGCATTCTTAAGAAGCAAGGCCATTATCGGCACCTCCAAGCAGCAGATACAGGATAGCCATACGCACGCAGATACCGGCGTAGACCTGCTCCAGGATGACGGAGCGTTGCGGGTGGTCGGCCATATAGGAGTCGAACTCGACGCCGCGGTTGATGGGGCCCGGGTGGCAAATGATCGCGTCGGGCTTCATGAGCTTCTCGCGGTCCTTGGTCAGGCCGAAGAGCTTGTGGTACTCGCGAATGGTCGGGAACGGGGCACCCTCGAGGCGCTCCTGCTGTACGCGCAGCATGTAGACGACGTCCAGCTCGGGCAGGACGGAATCGAGGTCGCTCGTCACGTGGTCGCAGCCCAGAACCTCGGGCGCCGGCGGCAGCAGCGTGCCGGGGGCGACGGCGTAGGTCTCGCAGCCCATGATCTTAAGGGCGGGGATCAGCGAGCCGCAGACGCGGGAGTGGGCGATGTCGCCGACGACGGCGACCTTCAGACCGTGGAAGTCACCCTTGTGCTCCCAGATGGTGTACAGGTCGAGCAGAGCCTGCGTGGGGTGATTGTGCTTACCGTCGCCGGCGCAGATAACACTCGCGGGCGAATTCTGCGTGACGATGTAGGGAGCACCAGCATGCTTGTCGCGCACGACAATGCAGTCAATCTTGTAGGCGTTGAGGGTCTCGACGGTATCGACGAGGCTCTCGCCCTTGACCGTGGAGGTCGAGGAGCCGCCGAAATTGAGGCTGTCGGCCGAAAGACGCTTCTCGGCGAGCTCGAAGGAGCTGCGGGTACGCGTCGAGGGCTCGTTGAACATGTTGACGATGGTCTTGCCCTTGAGCGTGGGGACCTTCTTGATGGCACGCTCGTTGACCTCGGAGAACGCCTTGGCGGTCTCGAGGATGAGCTTGATGTCCTCTTCGGAGTACTCGGTAATGTCGATCAGGTGCTTATGGTTGAACGCCACGGTACTACTCACCTCCCAGCGGCGCGGAGCCCACGTGGGAACCCGGCGCGACGTCGTTGATCTCGACAGCGGTACGGCCGTCGACTTCCTTCATATATAGGTGCACGTTCTCCTCGTGCGACGAGGGAACGTTCTTGCCGACAAAGTCCGGCGAGATAGGGAGCTCGCGGTGACCGCGGTCAACGAGAACTGCCAGCTCGACTCGGCTCGGACGACCCAGGTCCATAACGGCGTCCAGAGCGGCGCGGATGGTGCGACCCGTGTACAGGATGTCGTCCACCAGCACGACGCGCTTGCCGTCGACGCTGAAGGGAATGTTGGTAGCGTGGATCGCGGGAGCGAAATTGGTCGCATAGTCATCGCGATAGAAGCTGATGTCCAGGCTGCCGAGCGGAACGTCGACACCCTCGATCTCCTTGATCGCCTCGGCGAGCTTCTTTGCCAGAAGGTCGCCGCGCGTGACGATGCCGACCAGAGCGAGGTCTTCACAGCCCTCGTTGCGCTCGAGAATCTCGTGCGCGATGCGGGTCATCGCTCGGTTGACGGCGGTCTCGTCCATGATGACCGCCTTGGGGGAAGTCGTGCCCATCGATCTCCTTCCTCACATATCTTGACTGCTGACACAGTCAAAAAAATAGATGCCCGACCGCTCAAAGCGGAACCAGACACCCACAGGAAGTACTGCTCATTGACAGCTATGTAATTCCATGCGGGTATCTCGTACCCCTTTAATGGTCAAGGCATAGTGTAGCCAACCTCGGGCTCAAATGCGAGTATAAATACTAGTCAATCCGTAAACGGAGCCAATCGCTCCATAAACCTATATATATTTGTGGGACGCGCTTGAAAACCTTGTTGCGAGCTGGCATAATCCCCTCTGCTGCACGCAAATCGGATCTACGTCCAGGGCCGTAGCGTGGGCACTATCGCCAAAAGAGAAATATCTCTGTGTAGATTGCGCACAGAGACATGCTTCTGTGCTATAGTTCAGGCTTGTTTGTTAACGCGACATGTTCGTTTGTCGCCCAAGGAGGGTCAGTTATGTCTAAAGTTTGCGAAGTTTGCGGTAAGCACCCCGTTGCCGGTCGCTCCATCAGCCACTCTCACCGCGTCACCAACCGTAAGTTCCGCCCCAACATCCAGCGCGTCTACGTCGTCGTCGATGGTCACCGTCGCAAGATGAACGTTTGCTCCACCTGCCTCAAGTCCGGCAAGGTTGCGCGCTCCTAAATAAGGTCTTACCAACAAGTACCTCGGACTCTCCGGGTCAAAGACCTCGCGTTCACATAGAACTTACCAAAGGCGTCCTCCCCTACGGAGGGCGCCTTTTTCACTCATTGGGGACAGACTTACATGAGTGCTTTCACGCATTTGGGACAGACATAACGCGTGCCGGCAGCGGTTCGCCCCTACCTCACGCTGCCTCATTCCAGCCTATGGTGGCCTTGGTCACGCTTGTAGCGCCGATACCGGTGATACGGGCAATTTGCTTGACCGTGAGATGCGCCCGCCTGAGCCTCAGAAGACAGGCATCGCGTTCGGGGCGTGGCAGGGCCTTGAGCAGCGCAGGATCTATGCTCGGCAGGGCTTCGCGCGCGACGGCTAGGGCATCCTCATCGGGGATCCGCCGGCGCGGAAGAATCTCCACTGACCAGATGTGCCCGGCAACTTCCTCGAGATGCTCGCAATAGCAACGGGAGCCTCCGACAATATCGAGCATAGGGGCCGTATCACAAATGTCAAAGGGATCGTAGCCCAGCTGATATGCCTTGAAGCTTGACCAGCGGTACGCCTCGAGCGAGTCGAGCGCACCTTTCACGGGATTGAGATGAATATAGTCGAGCAGTTGCACCGCCTGCGTGTCCGACTCAACCGCGACCCGCGAATAGCGATTGTCAAACAGATGCCCCGTTCTTCCCGTTTTACCATTGAAATACTTAGCATATGCCGTCAGCGCACACTGCATTGCCTTTGAAAGATTGTCAAGTGGATCATCAACCATCAAATGGAAGTGATTGTCCATAAGGCACCAAGCCAATACCACCACTTCATGGCTCGCAAACCTGTCCGAGATATCCGATAAGAAACGATAGCGGTCGGAGTCATCTTCAAAAATAATCTGTTTGGAATTGCCGCGGTCATAGACGTGGTAATAGCCGGTGAGCGAAACGGCGCGGGCGCATCGGGGCATAATCTCTCCTTTCAAAGCTGTACAGGCAACACCTAAAAGGAGAGAAGCAACGCGAAATGCTGAGCCTGTAACCTATTTATATACAAATAAGCGGCAAGAACGGGCCCAGAACGGCAAAATGGCAAATCGATGTCTGTCCCAAATGAGTGAAAGCACTCATGCAAGTCTGTCCCCAATGAGCGGGGCGATGCAGCATTAGTTGAATCGTTTCATTTAGTTGAAGCGTTTTAGTGTGCCTTTTACGGGAATCTTACCGTTCGCCGAATAATTTCTTGCTATCATGCAAGGCGTAGGGTAAATCTCCGATCGCAAGGAGACACAAATGGTGAAAAAGTCACCGGAAAACACTACTCCCGCCATCGTGGACAACGTGGAGGCGCTTGAGGCCAAACTCAAATCTATGCGTGAGGCCCAGGCTAAATTCGCTGAGTACACTCAGGAGCAGGTAGACAAGATCTTCTACGAGGCTGCTATGGCCGCCAACAAGGCTCGTATTCCTTTGGCCAAGCTCGCCATCGAGGAGACAGGCCGTGGCGTTCTCGAGGACAAGGTCATCAAGAACCACTACGCCGCTGAGTACATCTACAACGCTTACAAGAACACCAAGACCTGCGGTGTCATCGAGCGCGACGACGCTTACGGCATCACCAAGGTCGCCGAGCCGATCGGTATCGTTGGCGCTGTCATCCCGACCACCAACCCGACCTCCACGGCCATCTTCAAGACGCTCATCTGCCTGAAGACCCGTAACGCCATCATCATCTCCCCGCACCCGGCAGCCGCCAAGTGCACCATCGCCGCCGCCAAGCTCGTTCTCGACGCAGCTGTCAAGGCCGGTGCTCCTGAGGGCATCATCGGCTGGGTCGACAAGCCGTCCATCGAGCTGACCAACATGGTCATGCGCGACGTCGACATCATTCTCGCAACCGGTGGCCCGGGCATGGTCAAGGCTGCTTACTCCTCCGGTAAGCCCGCACTCGGCGTCGGCGCCGGCAACACCCCGGTCATCATCGACGATACCGCGGACATCAAGCTCGCCGTCAACTCCATCATCCACTCCAAGACGTTCGACAACGGCATGATCTGCGCTTCCGAGCAGTCCGTCACCGTCCTCGACTCCATCTACAAGGATGTCAAGGCTGAGTTCCAGCGTCGCGGCTGCTACTTCGTCAAGCAGGGTGCCGAGATGGACGCCCTGCGTGCCGCCATGTTCAAGAACGGCGCACTCGATCACCGCATCCCCGGCATGGCTGCCGCCAAGATCGCCGAGCTCGCCGGCATCGAGGTTCCCGCCAAGACCAAGATCCTGATCGCCGAGGTCACCTCCACCGATCCCGAGAAGGAAGAGTTCTCCCACGAGAAGCTCTCCCCGGTCCTCGCTATGTATCACGCCAAGGACTTCCAGGAGGCCGTTGACAAGGCAGAGCACCTCGTCCTCGCAGGTGGCCCGGGCCACACCGCCTCTCTCTACGTGCACCCGGCACAGAGCGAGAAGATCGCTAAGTTCCAGCACGTCATGAAGGCCTGCCGCATCGTCATCAACACCCCGTCCTCGCACGGCGGCATCGGTGACCTCTACAACTTCGGCATGAAGCCGTCTCTAACCCTGGGCTGCGGCTCCTGGGGTGGCAACTCCGTCTCCGAGAACGTTGGGGTGAAGCACTTGATCAACGTCAAGACCGTGGCAGAGCGCCGCGAGAACATGCTGTGGTTCCGCGCACCCGAGAAGGTCTACTTCAAGAAGGGCTGCACGCCCGTCGCACTCGACGAGCTCGGCACCGTAATGGGCAAGAAGCGCGCCTTCATCGTTACCGACCAGTTCCTCTTCAAGAATGGCAACACGCGTGCCATCGAGGCCAAGCTCGATGAAATGGGCATCGCTCACGACTGCTTCTACGACGTTGAGCCCGATCCCTCCCTGCAGTGCGCACGTCGCGGCGCCAAGCAGATGACGCTCTTCGAGCCGGATGTCATCATCGCCGTCGGCGGCGGTTCCGCAATGGACGCCGGCAAGATCATGTGGATGATGTACGAGCACCCCGAGGCGAACTTCGAGGACATGGCCATGGACTTCATGGACATCCGCAAGCGTATCTTCACCTTCCCCGAGATGGGCAAGAAGGCTTACTTCGTCGCCGTCCCGACCTCTTCGGGCACTGGCTCCGAGTGCACGCCGTTCGCCATCATCACCGACAAGGAGACCGGCATCAAGTGGCCGCTCGCCGACTACGCGCTGCTCCCCAACATGGCTATCGTCGACGCCGACAACTGCATGACCGCCCCGAAGGGCCTCACCGCAGCTTCCGGTATTGACGTCATGACCCACGCCATCGAGTCCTACGTCTCCATCATGGCTTCCGATTACACCAAGGGCCTCTCCGAGCGCGCCGCAAAGCTCGTCTTCGAGAACCTCCCGAGCTCCTTCACCAACGGTGCCAAGGATCCGCACGCTCGCGAGGAGATGCACAACGCATCCTGCATGGCCGGTATGGCATTCGGTAACGCCTTCCTGGGCCTCAACCACTCCATGGCCCACAAGCTCGGCGCTTTCCACCATCTGCCCCACGGCCTCGCAAACGCAGTCATCCTGACCCGCGTCATGCGTTACAACGCCGCCGAGGCTCCTGTCAAGATGGGAACCTTCTCTCAGTATCCTTACCCCAACGCGCTGCACAACTACGCCGAGATGGCTCGTTACTGCGGCATCGACGGCAAGGACGACCGTGAGGTCTTCGAGAACTTCATCACCAAGCTCACCGAGCTCTGCGACTTCATCGGTGTCAAGAAGACCATCGCCGACTACGGTGTCGACGAGCAGTACTTCCTCGACACCCTCGACGAGATGACCGAGCAGGCATTCAACGACCAGTGCACCGGCGCTAACCCGCGCTACCCGCTCATGAGCGAGATCAAGGAGCTCTACCTGGACGCCTACTACGGCCGAGAGCCTCAGGATTACGCCGTCTGCTAGTTCTAGCACGGTTTTTAACGGCGGGGGTGCACGGGTGTTTCACACACCCCCGCCGTCGCTTCTATCGCATCGTTGAAAGGATGCAACCATGCTGCTACCCGATTCCAAGACCGAGCTCGTCCGCCGTGGCAACAAGGTCGTTTACGACCTGGGCGACAAGATCGTCAAGGTCTTTAACGAGACCAAGCCCGTCTCCGACGTGTTCAACGAAGCTTTGAATCTTGCCCGCATCAATGAGTGCGGCATCCGCAGCCCCAAGGCTCTCGAGGTTTCCCAGCTCGAGAACGCCAACGGCTGGGCGCTCGTGACCGAGAAGGTTCCGGGCACTACCCTTGCCGAGAAGATGACTGCCGAGCCCCAGCGCTTTGGTGAGTACCTCGAGATGTTCGTCGACCTCCAGATCGAGATCCACGGCTACACCTCCCCGCTGCTTAACCGTCAGCGCGACAAGTTCGCCCGCATGATCGACAGCCTTGATCAGCTCAATGCAACCACGCGCTACAACCTTCAGGAGCGTCTGGACGGCATGACCAAGGAGTTCAAGGTCTGCCACGGCGACTTCAACCCTTCCAACGTCATCGTCGGCGACGATGGCCAGCTGTACGTCTGCGACTGGGCACACGCCACCCAGGGCTCCCCTGCTGCCGACGTTGCCACCACCTACCTGCTCTTTGCCCTCAACAGCAAGGATCAGGCCGAGGCCTACCTGGAGCTCTACTGCGACCGCGCCGACATGCCCATGCAGGTCGTGCGTCAGTGGACGAGCATCGTCGCCGCATCCGAGCTCGCTCGTAAGCGCAACGTGAACGATGAGTTCCTGAAGAACTGGATCGACGTCGTCGATTATCAGTAATATCTGAGCGATTCGCTTCGCATCGGAGGCACAAAGAAAACCCCGCAGCTCATTTGGGCTGTGGGGTTTTTCTTTACCCGTCGAGCTGATTCACGCAACAAAAAGGACTGCCCCGCTTCTCATCCTAAGAGAGATACGGGGCAGTCCTGTAATTGCATCTAATAGCAGAAACGTCGATTAGCGACGGGCAGCCTTCACCAGCTCGGCAACCTTGGCGACGACCTCGTCAATCGCCACGTCCTCACGCTCGCCGGTAGCACGGTCCTTGAGCTCCACCGTGCCATTCTTGAGACCACGCTTACCCAGAACGACCTGATATGGGAAACCCATAAGGTCGTTGTCGGCAAACTTAAAGCCGGGACGCTCGTCGCGGTCATCCACGACGACCTCGATACCAACGGCGCACAAGCCCTCGACGATTTGGTCGCAGACGGTCTCGCACTCCTCCTTCTTGGGATCGAGCGGAATCACCGCCACCTCGTACGGAGCGACAGAGACCGGCCAGACGATGCCATGCTCGTCATTGTGCTGCTCCACGACGGCAGCAAGCGAGCGAGACACGCCCACGCCGTAGCAACCCATGATCAGCGGTTTTTCCTTGCCGTCCTCATCCATAAAGGTGGCACCCATGGCCTCGGAATACTTGGTACCCAGTTGGAAGACCTGAGAGACCTCGATGCCGCGGGCAGCAGAGAGCGGCTTGCCGCAGTGCGGGCAGGGATCGCCGGCAACGACGGTGACCAGGTCGGCCCACTCATCGACGGTAAAGTCGCGCTCGGGGCAGGCGCCGGTAAAGTGATAATCGACCTCGTTGGCACCGCAAGCCCACTGCTTGGACTCGCGCAGGCTCTCGTCGCAGACCAGACGAATACCATCGGGCAGGTTAACCGGTCCGATAAAGCCCTTATGCAGACTGTAAGTCTGGAGCTCCTCGTCGGTCATCATGCGATAGCCCTTGCCAAAGACGTGCTCGGCCTTACAGTCGTTGAGCTCGTGGTCGCCCGGAACAATGGCCACGACCGGCTTGCCCTCGGAGTCAATCAACGCCAGCGACTTGCGCGTGCCGTTCTCGGGGAAGCCGAAGAACTTGGCGACGGCCTCGATGGTGCCCATACCCGGAGTCTCGACCTTGGTGAGCGTGCCGTCGCCGGGACCCTCGGTCACAACGACCTTGGTGCTTGCAGCCTCGTCATCGGCAGCAAAGCCGCAATCGTCGCAGTAGACGAGCGAAGCCTCGCCGGCGTCGGCCAGCGCCATGTACTCGACGGAGGTGTCGCCGCCGATTTCGCCGGAGTCGGCGACAACGGGCAGAGCCTTGATGTAGCAGCGCTCGCAGATGTTGGCGTAGGCCTGCTTCATCTTGTCGTACTCCTCCTGCAGGCTCTCCTGCGTGGCAGAGAAGCTGTAGGCGTCCTTCATGATGAACTCACGGCCGCGCATCAGGCCAAAGCGGGGACGGAACTCATCGCGGAACTTGTCCTGAATGTGGTACAGGTTGACGGGCAGCTGCTTATAGGAGCGCAGCTCGTTGCGCACCAGGGCCGTGACGGTCTCCTCGTGCGTGGGGCCCAGCACAAACTCGCGACCATGACGGTCGTCAAAGCGCACGAGCTCCTTACCATAGGCATCGATGCGGCCGGACTCACGCCACAGCTCGGCATCGACCATAATGGGCATCATGAGCTCCTGGGCGCCGGCGGCATCCATCTCGTCGCGCACGATGTTCTCGATCTTACGAATCGAGCGCCAAGCGAGCGGCAGATAGGAATAGAGACCGGCGGCCTCCTTGCGGATCATACCGGCACGAAGCAGCAGACGATGGCTTGCAAGCTCGGCGTCGGCCGGATCCTCTTTAAGCGTCGGCGCATAGAGCTTAGACATATACATTGCTCGAGTCATTTATTTCTCCTCAATAAGCTTGTCGACCTCGGCCATAAGCGCGTCGACAATTTGATCCTCAGCTACTTTACCAATGATCTGGCCATGCGAAAAGAGCAGGGCCTGACCACGTCCGCAAGCAACGCCCAGGTCGGCATCAGAAGCCTCACCGGGGCCATTAACGGCACATCCCATGACGGCAATCGAAAGCGGCGCGGCATAGTTCTTAAGCCGCTCGGTTACTTCCTCGGCGATAGGAATCAGGTTAACCTGGCAGCGGGCGCACGTGGGGCACGAGACAATCTCGGGACCACGGCGACGCAGGCCCAGCGACTGCAAAATTCCCCAGACAACCGGCGGCTCCTCAACCGGATCGGCCGTGAGCGAGACGCGCATGGTGTCACCGATACCCTCAGACAGCAGGATACCAAGGCCCACCGAGCTCTTGATGGTGCCCTGCAGCTTGGTTCCGGCCTCCGTCACGCCCAGGTGAAGCGGAACGTGGGGAATCTCGCGCGACAGGGCTCGATAGGTATCGAGCGTCGTTTGCACGCTATGGGCCTTGGCCGAAAGCACAATGTTCGTAAAGCCGCGGTCTTCAAAATGCTTAACGAAACGCTCGCTCGACATCACGAGCTTTTCGGGCTGCGTAAGGTCGTCGCGCTCGGCGATATCCTGCTCAAGCGAACCGGCATTGACGCCGATACGAATCGCACAGCCAGCGGCACCCGCGGCATCGATCACCGCGTCAACCTTGGCCCAATCGCCGATATTGCCGGGATTGATGCGCAGCTTGGCAGCACCGGCCTCAACGGCACCAATGGCGAGCTTATGGTTAAAGTGGATATCGGCGACAATCGGCACCGGAGACTCGGCGCAGATGGTGCGAAAACCCTCAAGCGCAGCCTCGGTGGGCACGCTCACGCGCACGATATCGCAGCCAGCCTGCGCCAAAGCACGCACTTGCGCAAGCGTTGCCTGGGCATCAGCGGTATCGGTGCAGGTCATGGATTGGACCACCACCGGCGCACCGCCACCGATCTGCACGCCGCCCACATGCACGGGGCGCGTCAGCTCGCGAGGCAAAGGATGGGATAAAGACAATCCAAACACTCCCCTACAGAATAAATCGAAGGATGTCGGAACGAAGCATATAGACAAACAGCAGCGCAAAAAGCGCGATGCCCACATAGCTCACGATCGACTGGACCTTGAGCGGAAGCTCGCGGCCAGCAATCTTTTGAATGATCTCGATGACCAGCTTGCCGCCATCGAGCGGTGGGATAGGCAGCAGGTTCATAAAGCCAAGCGAGAACGAAATGAGGGCGGCAAACGAAAGGAACGTTGCAGGGCCAGCGGCAGCAGCCTGCGAGGACATAACGCTAATACCCACGATCGAAGAGGACTGATCGAGAATCTCCATCGTATGCTGCGGCTGGAGCAGACGCATCACACCCTCCGCTGTCTGCACGACATAGGAGAAGGACAGACGAGCCGACGTGATGGGGTCTAAACGGACCACCTGCGTAGAGGCATACACACCTAGGCGCTCGTCCTCTTTGAGCGCAACCGTGGTCGAATGCTGCTTGCCGTCACGCTCGTACTCGATGGCGATATCGTCCTTACCGGCAGCCTTGCCGATGGCATCGTAAACGTCCATCCAGGTAGAGCACGATACTCCGTCGACCGAAAGGATTGCGTCGCCGCCCTCGATTCCCGCCGCGGCGGCAATCGAGCCTTCGTCAACCTGGCCGATCACATTGGTATCCACCGGCACCGTGACACCCGCGATGGAATAGATGCTCATAAGGAGCAAAAAGCCCGTCAGGATATTGACGATAATGCCCGCAAGCAGCATAAAGGCACGCTTGACAAAGCCCTGGCCCAAATAGGTGTGCGAGCGCTCGCGTGCAAGGAATTCGGCCTCGCCGCACGGCAGTTCCCATACATCGCCCTCGGCAGTCGCGTGCCCGCGATCGAACCGACGGCCGTCAAAGGTGGTATAACCCGCCGCGTCACGCGGCAGGGTCTGGTACTTGGTGGGATAGTAACTGGGCGAAGGCTTTTCCCCTTCTTCATACCAGGGAGCGATGGAGCCCCAGCCCAACAGCAAAGCACAGGCCTCGAGCACATCCTCCTCGGACAGCTCGAGCTCGACGGCAAGATCGGCCACCGTCACACGGCCGTGGCGATAGATGGCAGCAAGCACGCGATCGGCACAAGAAACATCGGTCGGATCCATGCCGCAGATGGCAGCATACCCACCCAGCAACAGCGGGGTCACGCCAAACTTGGTGCCGATACGACGCGACGTGTGGTGGATATCAAAGCGACACGGCAGGCCCAAAAAGAACTCAGTCACCCTGACGCCACAGGCACGCGCCGCCAAAAAGTGGCCGCCCTCGTGCAAAAACACGAGGACGGAAAGCATCAGCAGGCCCCAAAAGACCGATGAGAGAACGCTCAGAACAGTATCCATAAAACGAAAAAACAATCCTTATGGGTTAAGAACGGGTTGCGGCGAGCACCTGCGCGGCCTTTTCACGCGCCCAGCTATCGATGTCGCGAAGCTGTTCAAACGAATCGACCGTCTGCGCATCGTGAGCATCCATGCAGGATTCCACAATGCGGTCGATATCGGTAAAGCTGCAGTCATCATGCAGGAAGGCATCGACGGCGACCTCGTTGGCGGCATTGAGCACGCACGGCATGGTGCCGCCCGTCTTGCCGGCACGTTCGGCCAGCGCAAGGCAGCGGAAGGTATCCATGTCGGCCGCGTCAAAGGTAAGCTGCCCCAACTCGCGGAAGTCGATACGCGGAGCCGGCGTATCCCAACGCTCGGGATACGAGAAGGCAAACTGGATGGGAATGCGCATGTCGGAGGCACCGAGATGCGCCATCACGGAGCCGTCGGCAAACTCGACCATGGAGTGAATCTTAGACTGGCGCTGCACGACCACGTTAATGAAATCGAGATCGCATCCAAACAGATGCATGGCCTCGATACGCTCCAGACCTTTGTTCATGAGGGTGGCGGAGTCAATCGTGATCTTGGCACCCATAGCCCACGTAGGATGCGCCAGGGCATCGGCGCGCGTCACGCGATCGAGCTCGTCACGCGTGCGGCCAAAGAACGGGCCGCCCGAGCAGGTAAGCCAAATGCAGTGAGCCTCGCGCGGATTCTCGCCCAGATAGCACTGGTAGATGGCAGAATGCTCGGAGTCGACAGGGATAAGCTGGCCCGGCTGCGCCAACGGCATAAGCAGATCGCCACCGACGACGAGCGACTCCTTGTTGGCCAGGGCAAGACGCTTGTTCGAGGTCAGGGCAGCATGGCTCGCCTCGAGACCGGCAGCGCCCACGATGGCAACGAGCACGCAGTCGACATCATCGCGGCATGCGAGCTCGCACACGGCCTGCGCGCCAACGCCGAGCTCCGTGCCCTCGGGCAGTTCCTGCAGCACGGCGTCGGCGCCATGGGAGGCGTCCGCCACGGCAACCGCCGGAACCGAGAACTCACGGGCAGCGGCAACGAGCTCGGAGGTGCTGGAGTTAACGGACAGCGCCGTAACCTGCAGGCGATCGGCATGCTGACGGCACACGTCGAGCGCCTGAGTGCCGATAGAACCCGTACAGCCCAAAATGGCAACACGAAGACGCCCATCGGAACCGCAGGTGGTCTGATAAGCCATTACAGCACGCCTCCGATCATCAGAAGCAGCTGCGCGGTAATGCAGCCAAAGATGAGCGAATCGCTGCGGTCGAGCATGCCGCCGTGGCCCGGGATGAGATTGCCGGAATCTTTGACGCCCACACCGCGCTTGATACGCGACTCGATGAGGTCACCGATAACGCCCAGGATGGAGACGACCACGCCGCACAGCAGTGCATAGGGCAGGCTCAGCTTATAGAAGTGCGTTGCCCACAGGATGAGCCAGATCAAGACAGAGCCCAAAATGCCGCCGACAAAGCCTTCCCAGCTCTTTTTGGGGGAGATCTTGGGAACCATCTTATGCTTGCCGATGCGGCTGCCCACGATATAGGCAAACGAGTCGGAAACCCAAAGGGACGCGCAAACGCCCACCGAAAGCAGTGCGCCGGCAAAACCGGGCACGGCATCGCGCAGCAGCACGATAGCCGACAGCATAAAGCCAGTGTAGATAGGGCCCATGAGCGTAACGGCAACGTCAGAGATGCGAGTGCGCGGAGACCAGACATACCAGATACCAACCGCAAGCATCAAAGCGAACAGCAGGGCGTTCAACAGCAGCGAATCGCCCAGAGCCGAGAGCGGAAAGAGCACGGCGGCAGCGATACCAAGGCGCTCGTTGGCAACCTTGCCGTCGAGCCTCGTCATGCGGAAGAACTCATAGCAGCACAGACCGCTCATGACGGACACGAAGATGGCCGTGGGCACAATACCCAAAACCAGGCACAGGATAAAGACAACGGCATAGACGATGCCGGCGGCGGCACGGGTGATAAAGCCCGCCAGCCATGAACCGGAGCTGCCCTTCGCTGCAGGCGCTCCTGCAGTGGCAGCCTTACGCGCGGGCGTCGCGGAAGTAGGCGCCTTGGGAGCGGAAGCCTTGGGACGTTCGGACACGATTAAGCCTCCTCGGTCTTACTCAGTCCACCAAACCTGCGGTCGCGACCCTGGAAAGCCAAAATGGCGTCAACAAGGCCCCAACGATCAAAGTCGGGCCAATAGGTATCGGTGACATAGAACTCGGAATAGGCAACCTGCCACAGCAGATAGTTCGAAAGACGAAGCTCGCCGGAGGTGCGAATCACAAGCTCCGGATCGGGAAGACCAGCGGTGTACAGGTGCGAAGCAACCAAATCATCGTCGATAGCGGCGGGATCGATCTTGCCGGCAGCCGCATCAAGCGCGATCTGGCGGACAGCGCGGGTGATCTCAGCACGGGCACCATAGTTAACGGCCAGCGCCAGCGTCATACCGGTATGGTCGGCGCACTCGGCAAGACCGCGCTCAAAGACGTCGCGGGTCTTCTTGGGCAGCGCGGAAATATCGCCCAAAAAGACAACGCGAACGTTCTCGCGCTTAAGCAGCGGCAGCTCATCAATAAACGTCTTGGCAAACAGGTGCATCAGAACGTTGACTTCGTGCTGCGGGCGATTCCAGTTTTCGGTCGAAAACGCATAAGCCGAAAGCACGTCGACGCCCAGGCGCACGCAGGCGGTAATGATCTCGCGCAGCGAGACGATGCCGGCCTTGTGGCCTTCGGTGCGGGCAAGACCGCGCGCCGTGGCCCAACGGCCGTTGCCGTCCATGATGCACGAAATATGGTGCGGAATGTTATTGAGGTCAAGGTCGGAAAAACCGACGCCCGCAGGGGCGTCGGCAAAGTACTCGACCAGTTTATGCTCGTCGTATTGCACCTTAGATCTCCATGACCTCGGCTTCTTTTTCCTTCAGAAGCTCCTCGACCTTGGCAACATACTCATCGGTATGCTTCTGGACCTTGGACTGCTCGCGACGGACATCGTCCTCGGTGAGCTCCTCGTCGCGCTCGAGCTTGTTGTTAAAGTCGCGGCGGATGTTGCGGATGGAGACCTTGGCCTGCTCGGCGTACTCGCGGCACTCCTTAACGAGCTCGCGGCGACGCTCCTCGGTGGGAGCCGGGAACGGCAGACGCACGACGGTACCATCGGAGTTGGGGGTAATGCCCAGGTCGGAGGCACTGATGGCCTTGACGATGGCATTGATGAGCGCCTTATCCCACGGCTCGATAAGCAGCATATGGGCCTCGGGGGTCTTAACGGCGGCAACCTGCGTGACGGGTGTGGGAACACCGTAGTAGTCGACGGTGATGTCAGACAGGATGTTGGCGTTAGCGCGGCCAGTGCGGACCTTGGAGAAATTGTGCTTGAGGGACTCGAGCGACTTGTCCATGTGGGCGGTGATGTTCTCTGCCATGCTTAATCCTCCTGATAGACGAGCGTGCCGACGGGCTCACCCGCGAGCGCGCGCTTGACGGTGTCCTCGCCATCGATGTTGAGGACCAAAATGGGCATACGGTTGTCCTGGCAAAGAGCCGTAGCCGTGGAATCCATAACCTGCAGGCCGCGAACGAGCACCTCATGATAGGTGATCTTGTCAAAGCGGACGGCGTCGGCGCACTTGACGGGATCCTTGTCGTAGATGCCATCAACCTTGGTGGCTTTAATGAGAATCTCGGCACCGATCTCGCAGGCGCGAAGGGCCGCGGCGGTGTCAGTCGTAAAGTACGGATTACCCGATCCGGCGGCAAAGATAACGACGTTGCCCTTGGACAGGTGGTTGATGGCGCGACGGCGAATATAGGGCTCGCAGATCTCGTTCATCTGGATAGCGCTCATCACGCGGCAGGGAACATCGTTGTGCTCGAAGGCATCCTGCAGGGCAAGCGCGTTCATAACGGTAGCGAGCATGCCCATGTAATCGGCCTGTGCGCGGTCCATACCACCGGCGGCGCCGGCCATGCCGCGGAAAATATTGCCGCCGCCGACAACGACGCCAACCTCATGACCAACGGCGAGCAGCTCCTTGACCTGCTTGGCAAGATGATCGGTAACCTTGGGGTCGATGCCGTAGTTGCCATCGCCCATCAGCGCTTCACCGGAGAGCTTCAGAAGCACGCGTTTATATCGGATGTCGGACAAAGCGATCCTCCTTTAATTAGACTCATAACATAATATCAAAGGCTTAACGGAGAGCCATGAAAAAGCAGGCTGTGAGTAAAACCCACAGCCTGCTCATTACCAGCTACAAGAGCTTATTTACTCGCCACGGACCAGACGGTCAAAGGCAACGACGGTAATGGTGTCACCGAGCTCCTTGGAGACCTGCTCAGCGTACTTCTTGATGGTGAGGGAGCTGTCCTTGATGAACTCCTGCTCGGTGAGCACGGACTGCTTGTAGAACTTCTCCAGACGGCCAACAGCCATCTTCTCCTGGATAGCCTCGGGCTTGCCGGACTCGGCAGCCTGAGCCATGTAGATCTGCTTCTCGTGCTCGACGGTCTCAGCCGGAACCTGATCGCGGGTAGCGCAGATCGGGGCGACGGCGGCAACCTGAAGGGCAACGTCGTGAGCAAAGGTCTTGAAGGACTCAGCCTGAGCGGTCTCGGCCTTCTCGAAAGCGAACTCAACGAGAACGCCGATCTTACCACCCATGTGGATGTAAGAAGCGAGAGCGCCGTTCTCGGCCTTGCGGGCGGCGAAACGGGAGATCTTCATGTTCTCGCCCATGATGTGAATCATCTCGGTGAGCTCGGAGGAAACGGTCTCCTCGCCCATCGGCTTCTCGAGCAGAGCGTCGACGTCAGCAGGCTCGGTGGTAGCGACAACCTCAGCGACCTTGGAAGCAAAGCCAGTGAACTTGGCGTTGGAGCCGACGAAGTCGGTCTCGCAGGAGAGCTCGAGCAGCGCGCCGGTCTTGCCGTCCTCGGAGACGAACGCGGCGACAGCGCCCTCGTTGGTCTCACGGCCAGCCTTCTTGGCAGCCTTGGCGAGGCCGTTCTTGCGCAGAACGTCGACAGCGGCGTCCATGTCGCCGTCAGCCTCGACGAGAGCCTTCTTGCACTCCATCATCGGGGAGTCGGTCATCTCGCGGAGCTGCTTAACCATAGCGGCGGTAATCTGGGCCATTGTGGTTCCTTTCAAAGAGATGAAAAAGAATTAACTAAGACTGATTTACTCGGCCTTGGGCTCAGCGGCCATCTCGGCCTCGGAGACCTGCTCCTTGCCGGAGCCAGCGAGGCAGGCGTCAGCCATGAGCTCGCACATAAGGGTGACAGCGGAGATAGCGTCATCGTTGCAGGGGATGCCGTACTCGACCTCGTCGGGATCGGAGTTGGTGTCGATCAGAGCGACGACGGGGATGTTCAGGCGCTGGGCCTCCTTGATAGCGTTCTCCTCGCGCTTGGTGTCGATAACGAAGAGAGCCTGGGGCAGACCCTTCATGTCGCGGGCGCCACCGAGGTTGGTCTGGAGCTTGGTGAGCTCCTTGCCCAGAACAGCCTGCTCCTTCTTGGGGAGCACTGCCATGCGGCCGTCCTCGACCATGGCCTCGAGCTCCTCCATGCGGTTGATGCGGGAGCGGATGGTGACGAAGTTGGTCAGCATACCGCCGAGCCAACGCTGGTTGATGTAAGGCATGTTGGCGCGCTCAGCGGCGTTCTTGACGGCCTCCTGAGCCTGCTTCTTGGTGCCGACGAACAGCACGTTGCCACCCTTGGCGACGTTCTTGACGAAGGTGTAGGCCTGGTCGGCGTCGAGGATGGTCTGCTTGAGGTCGAGGATGTAGATGCCGTTGCGCTCACCGAAGATGAACGGCTTC
>CALKBP010000008.1:0-7217 GCA_937989885.1 uncultured Collinsella sp. | reverse complement strand
ACTCACGAGGTGTAAATTCGCCGCTGCCCGCTATTACAAGAGGAGTTGTACCCGAATAGCTTGAATAAGCCTCGAGGAGCCTTTCTATTCCCTTATATTTATCAATTCTGCCAAAAAATAAAAAGAATGGATTTAACAGCTCGGCATTATCAGCCAACTCAGAAGGGATAACCGCTTTAGAGCATTTAGGTGGGTGAGGGCAGAGCGGCATAACCGAACATTTACCACTTAATTGAGGATACAGCTCAATAAATCTATTTTTAGAGGTATTTGATAATAACAAGTAATCATCAATGTAACGGTCTTGATTGCCGAACCAGCGCGCTGAAAAAATGCTGCGAATTATGTCTTTTAGCGTTAGCTTGTTATTTGTTGGATGAGGCTCGGGATCGTGTTGCACCAAAACGCAACGAACTTTACCGGACAGTAGATGCCACATTACCGCTCCGCCTAAAGAGCCGTCAGTAAAAATTACCATTTTAGGATCTAAATCTAAAATGGCTTTCGCACAGTCCTTGATTCTCTTAGAAGTGTGCAATGCAACTTCACTTAGTTTTATATGATCAAATCGAATATGACCCGGAGCGTCATCGCATACCCCTTGCTCCGAAAAGACCCGAACGTCTTCTCCATTTGCAAGAAGGGCGTCGGCAAAAGAGCACAAAAATTGGACTGTGCCCTCACGCGTCGGCATAGAAGTGAACAAAACAATCAATGTAAATCCGTTTCGGTTTAGTTTATTTATAGCTGAGCAGTAAAACTTGAAACATTAAACAACACTGCAATAAGGGTAATTCCCACCATCGCTACCCAAGTCAGAAGCTCAGTCGACCCGAGCGCGTTTGTGCTTACCCGGACGAACAGCATGGCAAGAAAGCCCAAGGCCAATATCGAAATGGGACATACAAGCTGATATTTCCTGTTAGCCATAACGATGAGAGCAATTAGGGCCACCACCGGTATAACAATGTTCGTGAGAATGCGGTCGTACAAAAATGAATCAGCAAAAGCCACCATAAGGTAAATGAGCAAGTAATGGCAGACAGCCTCGCGCTGCTTCTTCGAAGCTGTATTTTTCATGCTAAGCGTCGCCCTCATTGCCGCTCGCCCTCTAAAGCCTGGAAATAGCCTTCAACGCGATCGGCGTTCCCGTACTCATTCGACTTGAGATAGAAGCTGAGCTCCTCACGACGAGAGGGGTCTTCGAGCAACCCTTGCACGGCATCAGCGAGCGACACTGCGTCAGTGCCAGCGATGATTCCCTCTTTGACGCTCAGCTGGTCATGGACCGTGGGGTACGCCGTCGCAACAATGGGCCTCGTAAGAATCTTGGCCTCGTCAAGGGCGACTGACTTTCCCTCGAAGCGTGACGGCTGCACGACGATGTCGCAGTTAGCGATGTAGGGATAGGGGTTCTCGCGGGCGCCCAAGAACGTGAAGACGTCTGCAACACCCAGCTCTTCAACAAGTTTTTCGCAAGCGGCTTGCTCGGAATCGCCAGTAAGACCCTTTCCCATCTCGTACCAGCGAAACGAGCAGCCGCGCTGCTTGAGCTCGGCTGCCGCATGGATGGCGGTGTCCACACCCTTCTCGTGAGTGATGCGCGCCACTGTAAGGATTCTCGGCGCGTCAGCATCGTACTCTGGCGGGATGAACTCGGACGCGCGACGTCGCACTACCTCCGAAGAGACAATGTTCGGAAGGCTCTTCATCTTGTATGCCATCTCAGGGAAAACAGAGCGCACGATGTCGATGCACTTATCGGAAACGGCATAGATGCCATCCATGCGTTCCAGGCAGGGTCGCTCGTATTTTTCCGAATAGTGGGCAGAGCGATAGTCTCCGTGATAAAAGACTATCTTGCGATCGGCCTCAATCTTCTCATCGACAAAGTAGAGAACTTGACCGTTAATAAATGAAACAGCCACGTCGTAATGACCCGGTAATTTATCAATGGCAGGAGAAAAGAAGTATTTCCAACGGAATCCGCGGCGGGTCTCTTCATCGCGAGAGGCAATACCGGAAACGACGTCTGCCGTCAGACGCCATACCCCAGCCCTGCGGCCGCGAACCGATGTGAAGCAATCGCGTACTATAGCCGGAGTCTGAAGTACGGCTACCTTTGAGGGTATTTGCCCCATAAAAAGTCCGGTGGGGTTCAAAAGCAGGAGATTGACGTCGTAGCGCGTTTCCGGAAGCTCTTCCAGAAGGTTGAGAAGCGCTCGCTCCGCACCGCCATTGTCCATTGAGGACATGACGAACAGGACTTTCTTTTTGCTCACGACAATCCCCCTTCCAATAGCCTGCCGTAATACGTTTGCCTACCATCAGTTTGTTTTGGAAATTCTTGCTTCCACGTGAGCTTAAAGAGACTCGTATCCAGAAGGAGCTCACTCCAAGCACTTTGATCGAAAGGCCTATCTAGTATCGAAATAAGGTCGTCGCAACGAGGATTATTTGGTTCGATGGACGCAAATGCGGCGGCGACCGAGGGGTCATGGCGTTGAGCTAGGACGATGAGGTAATCGACCAGCAGATAATCAATCAACCGATCACTATTGCGCCAATACTCGAGGAAAAAGTCTCTCGCCACGACGAACGGATGCCGCTGACCCTCTTTGCAGGCAAGCGAATATCCCGCAAACATGCCGCATGCAACCGAAGCGTGCAGGTAATCGGGCCTCTTGATGGACCAAAGCGGCATATCCATATATTCATCCAGCGATCCGGCGCAGAAGAAAGTAGCGTCGAGCCACATACCGCCATGCTCAGCAAGCAAAGAGAGACGCAGTAAGTCGGATAGATTCGTACGCGACATGATGCCGAGACGGACCTTTTCGAGAACCCAATCGGGGATATGAGCGTAGTCGGACAGATTCTCGTCCGTGATGACGATGACCTCGTGCCCGCCGGCGTTGCGGCGCACGGAGTCGATGCACGCCTTCACAATCTCGGGGGCGTTCTCCTCGCCCTGCCACCAGCACATCCAGATCTTCCCCTCGAGGGCGGGATCGGATGGGGGCAGCGGCGTATCGTAGTCGTATGACTCGAAGAAGTCGCCGAAGCGGTTTTCGAGATATTTGAGAACAGTCTCGTGCTTTCGCAGCAACCGCTCCTTCGCTGCAGGCGGCTCCTTGTACCCGTTGCGGCTCATGACCTGGATATCGAGCTTCGCCCGAAACGTGTTAATCGCCTCGGGCCACGACGTAGCCCTGGCGATTCGGAACGTTGCGCCGATCTCCTCGCAGGAGCGATGCACGATCCTCTTGATGCTGTTATGGCCGTTAGCCATCGATTGACTCCTTATACAGGTTCACGAGATCGCTCATGAACTTCTCGCGCGAGCAGTTTTCCATGACGTAGGAGCGGCAGTTGCGCTGCAGCATCGAGTAAGCGGACTGATCCAAGAACGCGCTCGTGCCGCGCGAGATGGCCTCCGCCATCGACGAGACATCCCCGGGCTCGCAAATGAATCCCGTTTTCCCCTCATCGACCAATTCGGGGATTCCGCCGATATTCGTGCCGATGACAGGCGTGCCCGCAGCGAAAGCCTCCACGATCGAGTACGGCATGTTCTCTCGCCATCTCGAACTCGCGATGGCGAGAGACGCCCTCTCGACATACGCTTGCAGTGCCCCACCGGTCTGATAGCCGGTGAACTCGATGCGAGATGCACAGCCCAACGAAGACGCGAGCGCCTTGAAATCGGCGGCATCCGGACCGTCGCCGACTACAACCAAGCGCATGTTCTGCGGAAGGCTCGGCAAGGCGGCATCGAAGGCCCTCAGCAGCGTGTCGACGCCCTTCTCGACAGAGAGCCGCCCGAAGAACAGGAGATAGGGGTTCTCCCTGTCAGTCGCATCCGCCCCGGCATTCGCCGCGCGGTCGAGGATCGCGTCGTCGGCGAAGTTCTGCAGGAAGACGACCTTGTCCTCGGGCCAGCCGCCCTCGATGAGCTTGGAGCGCATGAACCTGGAGGGGGCGATTACCCTGTCGATCCTTCGGTTTGACTTATGGGCCCTGTTGAAGGACGCCTCCATCGCCGCCAGCGCGCTCTTCGCCCGGGAGCCCTTCACGCAGCGGTTCACGATGCAGTGGCGGTAGCGCCCGTCCTCGAGGCATGCGTCGCAGACGCGCCCGTCTCCGTCGAGCATGAGGTAGCCGGGGCAGACGGTCACGTAGTCGTGGGCCGTGTAGAAGACCGGGACCTCGTTCTCCCTAAGGTAGGGGGCGTCGAGAATGGACAGCGTGATCTGCCTGTGCACGTTGTTGAGGTGGACGACATCGGGGCGGAACTCCTCGCAGAGGGCCTGGAAGTTGCGCTTCGCCTCCGGCGAGTAGATCAGCGCCACGCCGTCGCGCGCCGCCTTGAGGGGGTTCCTGACGTTGTTGTACTCGCGCTGCGTCACGAAGTACTTGTCCCACTCACAGGGCAGGTTGTCGGGGTGCCTCATCGAGAAATAGGCCACCTCATGCCCCATGCGCTCAAGCTCGGATCCGACTGTGAGGTAATAGGTCTCCGCACCGCCCTTGCGGTAGTGGAACTTGTTTACGAGAAGGATCCGCATAGGCCTTCACCCCCGTAGACGGCAAGGGTCCGCTCGACGACGGAGTCCCAGTTGTAGGTTTTCTCGACGTGTGCCTTGGCGGCGGCGCCGAGGGCGCCTGCGCGGCCAGCGTCCGTGAGCAGGCCTTGCAGCGCGGCTCGCAGGGAATCGGCACTCCCCTTCCCGAACGTCACGCCGTTGCCGGCGAGGACGTCCGCGCACTCGGGGATATCGCTCGTCACGCAACAGCGGCCGTATGCCATGGCCTCAAGCAGGCTCATGGGCATTCCCTCCACGTCGGAAGGCAGCACGTAGGCATAGCAGTTGGAGTACAACTCAGCTAAGGGCTCGCCGTTGACGAACCCGGTGAAGAGGACGCGTGGGTCGCCCTGGGCAGCCTCGCGAAGGGACGCCTCGTACTCGGACGTGTCCGATCCGCCGCCGGCGATGACGAGGCTCTTGTCCGTATCGAGCTCCTTGAAGGCCTCAATCAGGAGCTCGGGGCGCTTCTCGGGGACGAGCCTGCCCAGGTACAGCAGGTAAGAGCCCGCATCGAGCCCCCACTTCTCCTTTATCTGAATAACCGGCCTCGGCTGCTTTGGCTCGATACCGTTGGGAATGAACGTCGCCGTGCGGCCGTAGGCGCCCTCAAAGTAGGACTGGGCCGATTTGGACAGGACGACGAGGCCGTCGGCCTTGGTGGCAGCCGCCCTCTCCCCCATCTTGATGTACGTGCTGGCGAGCTTCCCCCACTTGGCGCGCTGCCAGTCCAGGCCGTGGATGGTTGCGACGGTCCGGATGCCGGCGTGCTTCGCCAAAGGCAGCGGCACGCAGGGGCCCTCGGCGTGGTAGTGGATCACGTCGGGCCTGTCCTTGATGGCCGCTAGGGTGGCGAAGTACGAGGAGCTCAGCGCCGCGAGCCCCTTCTTGTCGATCGTCCTCACGGGAACGACGCGCACGCCGTCGACTATGCGCTCGCGGCCATCCGCGGCGTCGCCGGTCATGACATCGCTGCCCGAGCGGTCGTAGCAGGTGACCTCGTGGCCGAGCGCCGCCATGCGGCGGGCGAGCTCGGTCACGACGACCTCCACGCCGCCCTCGCGGGAACCGTATCTCTTATGTCCGATCATCGCGATGCGCATCTAGCACGCACCCTTGCCGGTGATGACCTCGATCACCGTGAGGACGACGATCTTGAGGTCGGTGATGACGCCGCGCCTGGCGATGTACTCCAGGTCACGCTGGACCATTCCGTCGAAACCCGTTGAATTCCGATCGGTCACCTGCCACCAGCCGGTGATCCCCGGCTTCACGGCCAAGCGCTGCAGGTCGTACTCGGTATACTCGGCCACCTCATTCGGCAGCGGCGGGCGCGGGCCCACCACGGACATCTGGCCCAGGAACACGTTCAGGAACTGTGGGAACTCGTCGATGGAGTGCTTGCGGATGAACTTGCCGATCTTGGTGACGCGGGGGTCGTCCTTCATCTTGAACATGGCGCCGGCGATCTCGTTCTGTCCCTTGAGCTCGGCGAGGCGCTCGTCGGCGTCTTTATACATGGAGCGGAACTTCCACATGCGGAAGGTGGACAGCCTGCCGTCGCGATGGGTCTGGCCCACGCGGATCTGGCTGTAGAACGGGTTGCCCTCGCTCTCCAGGCGGATGGCCGCGGCGAGCACCAGGCTCGGCACGGCGATGACGGCCAGCACGCAGCCGCTGAACACGATATCGAAGGCGCGCTTGACGGTGCGGTAGGCCAGGCGTGTGCGATCCCAGTCCTTCACGGCCTGCATGGCCTTGTAGCGCATGCCCACGTCGCCGCCATTCATGGCCTGGGCAACAAGCGCGGCCCCTACCGGCGCGTTTTGCCCTGTCACTTCTTTGGTAGTCAAGTTCAAATCCACGTCCCTGTCCCCAGGGGTCCCCCAATCGATGAATTCAAATTGCGAATGAATTGCCAGTGCGACGTCCCCTTACGTCTTACTGGGCACGTCCAACGGAAGCAGTTCCCTAAAAGCGGAGTCACCTTCGCCCACGTCTACCAGGCACCAGCGCTTATGGCGGTCGATCTTCTTTACGCGGGCCTCTTGCCCCACCAAGGGCCCTTGCTCTATGTGCAGCACGCCGTCTTCTATGCGGGCGACGCTGTTGCGCACCACGCCGTCGTCGTCGAGCACGCTGCGGTACCAATCCTGCGCATCGTCCGGCATGGGCGCATAGGCCCGCTCCTTGCTGCCGGCAATGCGGCAGCCAAAGCTCAACTGGGCCAAAGCTTTATCGAGCAGAGCGGCATCGCGCGTAGCGACGAAGAAGTATTCCTTGTACATGGGTTTGGTTTGGAGCGACCAAGCGCCGTCCCGCTTAAACCAGAACTCCTTTTGCATCACAAAAGCGTCCTGCATTAGCTCATGCGGGATAATGCGGCGGACCTTTTCGCAGGTCTCGCGCTCTTTACCGTTGGGGGTGTGGACCAGATACCAGCGGACGCGGCCATGCTGGCTGTTGGTTGTGGTGCCGTTAAAAGCACCGGGCAGCTGCTCTTGGCGCCGCATCGTCTGTTCCATGTTCTCGCCCCCTTCTCCGGCTCCGCGACGCACGCGGATGCAAGGGCGTTAAGAACAGGCTTCTCGCTCGCAGCTAGGCGCAGTCGCAAAAGTACAGGTTTTTGTA
>CALKBP010000007.1:0-29186 GCA_937989885.1 uncultured Collinsella sp. | reverse complement strand
CTCGGGGTTTGCGGTGGGCTTATCCATCTTGTTCATTGCCACGATGAGCTTGACGTTTGCAGCCTTGGCGTGGTTGATGGACTCGATGGTCTGAGGCATGATGCCGTCGTCGGCAGCCACGATCAGAATGACGATGTCGGTCACCTTGGCGCCGCGGGCACGCATGGCCGTAAAGGTGGCGTGACCGGGGGTATCGACGAAGGTGATCTTGCGGTCGTTGATCATGACCTGCGAAGCGCCGATGGCCTGGGTAATGCCGCCCGCCTCGCCGGCAGCGACGCCGGTGTGACGGATGGCGTCGAGCAGGCTCGTCTTGCCGTGGTCGACGTGACCCATGACGGTGACGACCGGGGCGCGCGGCTTAAGGTCGGCGGGATCGTCGTAGAACGAGAAGGTGTTCTCCTCCTCGGGGGTGATGATCTTGATCTGACGGCCCAGGTCGTCGGCAACGAGCTCGACGAGGTCGTCGGACATGGACTGCGTCATGGTAAGCGGCGTACCCAGCAGGAACAGGCGCTTGATGATGTCGTTGGCCGGAACGTCGAGCGCCTCGGCGAGCTCCTGGACGGTAACGCCCTGGGAGACCTTGATGGCGTCGAGGTCCTCGGGGTTCACGCCCTGGGCCAGCGCCTCCTCAATCTTGCGCTCTTCCTGAGCCTTTGCGGCCTCGCGCTCGCGCTTCTCCTTGCGCTTTTTGCGGCGACCAGTGGACTCGCGAGAGGCCTCCTCGACGGCGGCACGAGCCTCCTCGAGCACCTTCTCGCGGCTGTACTCCTCGGCCTCGCGAGCCATGCGGCTGTAGTGGTCCTCTTCGTTGTTGTGACCGCCCTTGCGCTTCTTGCCCTTGCCCTGCTTGTCGGGGTTGGGGAAGTCCATGCCGGCAGCGACGTTGTTGCTGGCGTTGGTGCGATGGCTGTGGGGACGGTTCTCGGAGGCGTTGCGCTCGGAGTTGCTGTCGGAGGCGTTGCGGTCGCCTCGACGGCCACCACGACGGTCGTTGTTGCCGCCACGACGGTTGCCGCGCTCGGCAGCGCGCTCGGCCTTGGCCTTCTCCTCGGCGTCCTTCTTCTCCTTGAGCACGGTCTCCTGTGCGGCGATCTGGTCGAGCAGAGAGCGGAAACGCGAACCGGAGTCGGAAGCGGGAACGGCGCGGCGCTGGGCCTCGCGGGCAGCCTCCTCCTTCTCGCGGGCAAGGCGCTCCTGCTCGGCCTTCTTCTTAGCCTCGGCCTCGGCGCGGGCGGCCTCCTCGGCAGCCTGGGCGGCGGCGAACTGGCGGCGCTCCTCCTCGCGTGCCTTCTCGGCGGCGATGCGCTCGCGCTCTGCCTCGGCAGCGCGTGCTGCCTCCTCGGCGGCAGCGGCCTGCTCCTCGGCCAGCTTGGCGGCCTCGACTTCCTGGGCGCGGGCCTCGATCACCGAGGCGAGCTGCTTGCGGACCATGGCGACGTATGCGTCCTCCAGAGCGGAGGAAGCGGACTTAGCGGGAATCTTCATTTCGGCGAGATGACCCATCAGTTCCTTGGAGGTCATGCCGAACTCTTTGGCCAGGGTGGACACACGGACTTTTGCCATATGACTTCACCTACCCTTTCTGGCACCTTGGGTGCCTAGAGACTGAACGAGCGTGGGGTATGCGCTGGGACCCGCCCGGCGCGACCGCGCGCTAGATCAGGTCCTCCGCATCATCGAAGGCGTCGGTGTCGTGGACACCGCAGAAACGGGAGCCGGGACGGGCCTGGTTGCGGCACTGGATGCCGTCCTCGGACACGAACTCGCAGCGACGGACGTCCTCGTCCTCCTCGTCACCGATCAGGTCGGCGGCGGGCTCCTCGTGAACGGGAACATTCTTGAGGATGTCGGCGGCAAGGGTCTCGGACTTAATGTCGATGTGCCAGCCGGTCAGGCGCGCGGCGAGGCGGGCATTCTGGCCCTCCTTGCCGATGGCGAGGGACAGCTGGTCATCGGGCACGATGACGCCGGCGTAGGCCTTCTCCTCGTCGATAAGGACGCGGGTGACCTTGGCAGGCGACAGGGCGTTGGCGACGTAGACGGCCGGATCGGCATCCCACAGGATGACGTCGACGCGCTCGCCACGGAGCTCGCCCACGACGGCGCGAACACGGCTGCCCTTAGGGCCGACGCAGGCGCCCACGGGATCCAGGCGATCGTCGAGCGAGTGGACAGCGACCTTGGAGCGCTGGCCGGGCTCGCGGGCGATCGACTTGATCTGGACGGTGCCCTCATAGATCTCGGGCACCTCCTGCTCAAACAGACGACGCATGAGCTCGGGGTGGGTACGGGAGATGACAATCGGCGGACGGCTGTGCTCGCCACGGACCGGCTGCAGGTTGGAGTTGGGGTCGCGAACGTCGATAATCACGGCCTTGATGTGCTGGTTGTGCAGGTAGCGCTCGCCCATCGGACGCTCGTTGCGCTCGTTCTCGTAACGGCGCTGGTCGAAGTGCGGAAGCTCGGCCTCGACGCCCTCGCGAATCTTGACGATCGTGAAGTCGGGTGTGGACTGCAGCACGGTACCGCTGATGAGGTCACCGATGCGGCCGGAGAACTCCTCGTAAATCTGCTCGCGGGCGGAGTTGCGCACGATGGCGTTGATCTCGGCCTTGGCGTGCTGGGCGGCGATGCGGCTCGTGTTCTTGGGAGTGACGTCGATCTCCTCGAACTCGGTGAAGTTGCCCTCCTCGTCCATTGAATCGTCGATCGGCTCCAGACGGTAGACGTAGATCTTGCCGGTGGTGCGGTCGATGGTCACCTTGGCGCCCCACTCAAGATGCAGGATCTCGGCATAGCTCTTGGCGAGCGACTGCTCCAGGCGGTCGATCAGGTAGAGCTGGTCGATGTGCTTCTCCTGGCAAAGCTCCATCAGGGCGGACATCATGTCGGATGCTGCCATCTTACTTTCCTTCCTTCGCGGGCTTGAAGTCATAGGTGGGCTTCAACTTGCACTTTTTAACATCAGAGAAATCGAGGGTAACGGACTCGCCGTCCTCGAGCTCGAGGGTCACGTTCGTCTCGGTGGCGGCGGCAATCTTGCCGGCGTACTTGCGACGGCCCTCGGTGGCGGTGGAGGTGAGCTCGCAGTTCTCGCCCACAAAGCGGGCAAAGTCACGCGGGCGGCGCAGCGGGCGCGCCATACCCGGGCTCGAAACCTCGAGCGTATAGCTCGAAGAGATGGGGTCGAGCTCCTCAATCACATCGCCGACCCATTTGGTGTTGGCCGTGACGTCATTGAGCGACAGGCTCTGACCCTCGGCACCCTCGATACGCACACGCACACAGGGGGCCTTGGTGGCACCCACGAGCTCAACGTCGACGATGTCGACATCGTGCTGGGGAGCAACGGCCTCGAGCGCGTCGATGATCGCCTGCTCGGTCTTGGTCTTGACCATTGCGGCACCTCCATCCATACAAAAAAGAAGCGGGGCCGAAACCCCACTTCTTTCAATTACAACTTCATTTGCAAGCAAACTATACCAATACCTGCACAAACGTGCAACCACAACACAAACCCGCAGGTCAGCGTGAGCACAGGTTCTCCACAAGAAATGGATAATTGGGTGTGTCGCAAGTATCCATAACCAAAAAGAGGGGCGACTCCTGCGGAATCGTCCCTCGCCTTTTCATGTCAGCTATGCGCGCAGCGCTTACTTAACCACCAGGTTAACCAGCTTGCCAGGCACGCAGATGGCCTTGACGACCGTCTTGCCCTCGAGCCACTTGGCAACGGCCTCCTCGGCGGCAGCCTGCATCTCCTCGTTGGAGGCATCGCGGGCGACGTCGATGCGGCCACGGACCTTGCCGAGTACCTGGACGACGATCTGCACCGTGTCCTCGATGGACTCGGCCAGGTCGAACTCGGGCCAGGCGGCGGTGTAGGCGTTGCCCTCGCAGCCGAGTGCCTCGTGCCACAGCTCGTCGGCCCAGAACGGGCAGATGGGCGCCAGGACGCTCACGATGTCCTTGGCCACGCCGTAGCACAGGGCCTTGTCGCGGGCAGCGCCCTCGGTGGCGTTGAGGTAGGCGCTCGCCGCGTTGACGAGCTCCATGACGGCCGAGATCGCGGTGTTGAACTGGCCGCGGTCGAAGTCCTCGGTGCACTTGGCGATGGT
The DNA here is from genome assembly GCA_937989885.1 of uncultured Collinsella sp. Taxonomy (GTDB): domain Bacteria; phylum Actinomycetota; class Coriobacteriia; order Coriobacteriales; family Coriobacteriaceae; genus Collinsella. The sequence goes on along the minus strand of CALKBP010000007.1, from coordinate 25,062 downwards.
GCGGTGACGCTCGCGATAGAGCTTCATCGCGGTCTCGTCGAGAGCGGACTTGTCAAAGGCCACGTTGGCGTCGCCGGACTGGACGAGCTGCCAAACGATACGCCAGGCGCGCTTGATGAAGCGGTTGGCACCCTCGACGGCCTTGGGATCCCAGTCGAAGTCCTTCTCGGGCGGGGCGACAAACAGGATCGCCAGACGCATGGTGTCGGCGCCATAGGGCTCGATGACCGAGCTCGGGGGCACGACGTTGCCCTTGGACTTGGACATGGTGTCGCCGTTCTCGTCCTTGACCATGCCCTGGCACAGCAGGTTGGTGAAGGGCTCGTCCACGCTCAGCAGACCCAGGTCGCGCAGTGCCTTGGTAAAGAAGCGGCTGTAGAGCAGGTGCAGAATGGCATGCTCGATACCGCCGATGTAGTTATCGACGGGCATCCAACGGTCGGCGGCCTCGCGGGAGAAGGGCAGCTCGGTGTTGTGCGGGTCGGTGTAGCGCAGGTAATACCAGCTGGAGCAGGTGAAGGTGTCCATGGTATCGGTCTCGCGCTTGGCCGGGCGGCCGCAGACCGGGCAGGTCGTTTCGTAGAATTCCTTGCACTCGGCGAGGGTCTCGCCGGCACCCAGGTCCAGATTCTCGGGCAGCGTCACCGGCAGCTGGTCCTCGGGCACGGGTACGATGCCGCAGTGCTCGCAGTGGATGGCCGGGATGGGGTTGCCCCAATAACGCTGACGGCTGATGAGCCAGTCGCGCAGACGGAACTCGACCTTGCGACGGCCGCAGCCCATGGCCTCGAGGTCGGCCACGATGGCAGCCTCGCCCTCGGAGTGCTTACCGCCGCGCATACCAGTGTACTTGCCGGACTGGACGAGCGTGCCCTCGGCAGCGTGGGCGCAATCCCAGTCGACGGTCTCGGCATGGAAGGTATCGATGGTCTCGCCGCTGGCCTCGACGGCAGCGCGGTCGTCATCGTCCAGGATGATCGGCACAATAGGCAGGTCATACTTGCGGGCGAACTCAAAGTCGCGCTGGTCGCCACAGGGAACGGCCATGACGGCGCCGGTGCCGTAGTCGGCAACGACGTAGTCGGCAACCCACACGGGGACCTTCTCGCCGTTGACGGGGTTCACAACGTAGCGGCCGGTAAAGGCGCCGTGCTTCTCGAGGGTGCCCTGGGCACGCTCGACGGCAGAAATATGCTTGGAGTCCTCGACGATCTTGGTGACGGCCTCCTCATACTCCGTGCCCTCGACGAGCTCGTGCAGGCGCGCGTACTCGGGAGCCAGGACAAAGAAGGAGACACCGAAGAGCGTATCAGCGCGCGTGGTGAAGACGGTGATCTTACCCTCCTCGCTCTCAATGGGCTCGCCGTCCTTGTCGCACAGGGTAAAGTCGACCTCGGCGCCCTCGGAGCGGCCAATCCAGTTGGCCTGCATCTGCTTGACGCGCTCAGGCCAGCCGGGGAGCTTCTCCAGATCGTCGAGCAGCTCCTGGGAGTACTCGGTGATCTTGAAGTACCACTGCTCAAGGTCGCGCTTCTCGGGCTCGGTGCCGCAACGCCAGCACTTACCCTCGGTGACCTGCTCGTTGGCCAAAACGGTCTTGCAGGTGGGGCACCAGTTGACCGGGTTCTTCTTGCGGTAGACCAGGCCCTTTTCCCACAGCTTCTCAAAGATCCACTGGCCCCAGCGGTAATAGTCGGGGCTGCATGTCTTGACCATGCGATCCAGATCGTAGGAGAAGCCCATGCGCTTCATCGTGGAAAGCGCCTGATCCATGTTCTTATACGTCCAGGCGGCAGCCTGCGTGTTGTGCTTGATGGCGGCGTTCTCGGCGGGCAGGCCAAAGGCATCGAAGCCGATGGGATGCAGCACGTCGTAGCCGCGCATGCGGGCCTGACGGGCCATGGCATCGCCGATGGTGTAGTTGCGCGCGTGACCCATGTGCAGGTCGCCCGACGGATACGGGAACATCTCGAGCACGTACTTCTTGGGCTTACTGTCGTCGGTGTCGACGGCAAAGAGGTTGGAGTCCTCCCAGGCCTTCATCCACCTGGACTCAATGGCCTGCGCGTCGTAAGCAGGGATCTCGTCCTTATGATCTGTGCAATCGCACATATCAGCTCCTTTAATCTTAGCTGGGGTCGGTCGGCTTGGCTTTGTTCGCTACTGCGGACAGTCCTGCGCAAGACGAAGAGCACATTAAGTGCTCTTCTTTGCGTGCGGAACTTGTAGCGAACAAAGCCAAGCCGACCGACCCTAAGGTTAACTTGACTGATGATAGCAAATACGACAAGCGAGATGCCTGCGACTTGCATGCATCTCGCTTTATCTAAATAACGTGGTTGATACTCAACCTTTGATATGCAGCTCTTACCTTATCGATAGGAAACGCTCTGCTGGGAGTCTTTGACGACTACATCGTGGGCGCCGCCTTCGACGATGGAGGTGGAGCTGACCAGGGTCAGGCGTGCCTTTTCCTGGAGCTCGGGGATCGAGAGGGCACCGCAGTTGCACATCGTGGACTTGACCTTGTAGAGCGTGCCGCCCACGCCGTCCTTGAGGGAGCCGGCGTACGGGACGTAGGAGTCGACGCCCTCGACGAAGCTGAGCTTCGCGGCGCCGCCCAGGTCGTAGCGCTGCCAGTTGCGGGCACGCGCGGAACCCTCGCCCCAGTACTCCTTCATGTACTGGCCATTGACGTTGACGCGCTCGGTCGGGCTCTCATCGAAGCGGGCGAAGTAACGGCCCAGCATCATAAAGTCTGCACCCATGGCAAGGGCGAGCGTCATGTGGTAGTCGTAGACGATACCGCCGTCGGAGCACACGGGCACGTAGACGCCGGTCTCCTCGTAGTACTCGTCGCGAGCGCGGCAGACGTCGATCAGCGCGGTGGCCTGACCACGGCCGATACCCTTGGTCTCGCGGGTAATGCAGATGGAACCGCCGCCGATACCGACCTTGATGAAGTCGGCACCGCAGTCGGCCAGGAAGCGGAAGCCCTCGGCGTCGACGACGTTACCGGCACCGACCTTGACGTCCTCGCCGTAGTTGGCGCGAATCCACTCGATGGTGCGCTTCTGCCACTCGCTGAAGCCCTCGGAGGAGTCGATGCACAGGACATCGGCGCCGGCCTCGATGAGCAGCGGCACGCGCTCGGCATAGTCGCGGGTGTTAATGCCGGCACCGACCATGTAGCGCTTGTCGCCGTCGAGTAGCTCGTTGGGGTTGGTCTTGTGGCTGTCGTAGTCCTTGCGGAAGACGATGCCCATCAGGTGATCGTAGTCGTCGACGATGGGCAGGGCGTTGAGCTTATTGTCCCAGATGACGTCGTTGGCAACCTTGAGGCTGATGTTCTTGTCGCCCACGATGAGCTGCTCACGCGGGGTCATGAACTCGGAGACCTTCGTCTGGTGGTCATCGCGACTGGGGCGATAGTCACGGCTGGTGACGATGCCCAGGAGCTTACCCTTGGGAGTGCCATCGTCGGTAACCGGCATGGTGGAGTGACCGGTCTTCTCCTTGAGCTCCATGACCTGCTCCATAGTCATGTCGGGGGTCAGCGTGGAATCGGACTGAACGAAGCCAGCCTTGTGATCCTTGACGGCCTTGACCATAGCGGCCTCGGACTCGGCGCTCTGGGAACCGTAAATGAAGGACAGGCCACCCTCGGTAGCGAGCGCGACACCCATGTCGACGCCCGAGACGGACTGCATGATGGCGGAAACCATGGGGATGTTCAGGGTGATTGCCGGCTTCTCACCGCGCTTGAAGCGGGTCAGCGGCGTCTTAAGAGAGACGTTGTTGGGGATGCACTGCGAGGACGAGTAACCAGGAACCAGCAGATACTCCGAAAACGTGTGGGACTCACCGGGAAAGAACGTAGCCATGTTTCTCCTTTTTCCATGCGACCGGTCGGCTGCAGGCCTCGTAGGACCCAGCCCAACCTTGGGCGCCCAATACTGGGGAAGTATCTTAACGCACTTTGACTGCTACAATGCATGATTTAAGAAGAGCACACGAGGGCTTGACGCAGGCTTTGCGTTTGCCCAGCAAACACTTTAGCGGGGAGACGTGGAGCGTATGAAGTACAAGACGACGGCGAAGCTGGTCATTCAAGCGTGCGACAAGGATCTGCCAGGCGTGTTTGGCCACGGCTGCGTCTTGCTGCTGCAGGGTATTGCCCGCGAGCACTCGCTGAACCGCGCCGCCAAGAGCATGGGCATGGCGTATTCCAAGGCCTGGCGCATCGTGAATGAGGCTGAAGGACAGCTGGGCTGCAAGCTCATCGAGCGCGACGGAGCCCGCGGATCCACCCTCACCCCCGCCGGCGAGCGAGCCATAGCGGTCTACGAGGAGCTGCAGGCCGACATCAACAACGTCATCGCCACCAAAGCCGACGCTCTCATCGCCAGCATCAAAGAGTAGCCCATTTGGGACAGGGCCTTATAGCCACACAACCCCCTCTCATAAGTTGCGGTGAAATAGGGACTGTTTATGCGGTTAAAGCCGTAAATCAATCCCTATTTCACCGCAACTTATGGAGTCGAGGATGATTTAGCTAGTTGCGGAGGGCGTTGTCTAGGGTGGACGCTACGACCAGGGGGTCGTCGGTGCCGGCGAAGAGACGGATGGTGCTCCCCCGCTTGCCGCGTGGGGCCGAAAGACGCGTCGTTGCGCCGCCGGCAGGCGATGTGCGGAATTCGTCTGGCAGTATGCTGAAGAATTCGCACGCGGTGTAGTCAATCAGGTCAAATTCAACTGCCGGGCCAAAGCCGTGCTCGAGGATTCCCGTTGCAACCGCGTGGTCGGGATGCGAGGTCAGCCCAGGATAGCGCACGCTGTGCACCATCTCGTTCGCGGCCAAATACTCGGCCAGTGCACGCGCGCGGTCGAAGTGTGCCTGCATGCGGGTGTCGAGCGTATCGAGCCCGTGCTCTAGAACCTCAGCCTCATCGGAGGACAAGTCGAGTGCGGCCAATCCGCACCCCTCGAGCAGCGCATGCGCGCACTCGGCAGCAGCATCCACACGATGGCGCTTGAGCTGCGAGCGTGCGACCGATACGGCAACGAGCTTGCGAGGAGCCTTACCGGCGCACACACGGTCGAGTGCTTCAAGCGACAGGACGGCACCCAAACGCAGCGGATCGCACCCAAAGAGGCCAGCCACGGTGTTATCCACTACGAGCAGCGCATGAGCCTCACGCGCTGCGCGGCCTAACGCACGAAGATCGGGAACGAGCAGACCAAACCCGCCGATAGAGTTGACGAACCACCACAGGTGCGGCCCCTCGGCATCAAACGAAGCATCAAAGCCCTCGGACGCAGCAGCAAACGCGGCAGCCGACGGCTCCCCCACCATAGCCACGTCGCAGGCATCAAAGCAGTGCGCAAACGCATCGGCAAAGTCGTCCGCAAAGGCAACCAGACGATCACCGGGACGCACAATCCCCAACAGAGACAGCGCCGCCGGCACATGCGGGGCCGCAACAAGACGCGCCTCACGCGAGCCGGCCCTCAAAGCGCAAGCCTCTTCTAGCTGCTGTACATCCACAAGGCACCGTCCCTTCATAAACAAAAACCCACGATGCGGGTGTTCCCCGCATCGTGGGCAACGGCTGCAGTATAGCGCCGATATGCGACAAATCGCCTAGATGTTGAGCGTGTGATAGTTCACGCTCGCACCCGGAGCGTCAATGGTCACGCCATAGGCCTCGGGATAGATGCGCGTCGAGAATACGAGCGAGCCATCGTTCACAAACACCTCGACCGACGAGACATCGCCAACAATGCGAACGTTGCGAACCTCGTCGACGGGCTCCCAGCGCACGGTACGACCGCAGCCGGCAGAAGCGCGACTCTCATCGGTAAATCGCATCTCAAAGCGCGAGGGCAGTTCGCCCTCGGCGGGCATAAACGCCAGCTTAAGCTCGCCATCAACGGTCGAGGTGAACGCGCCGTTGACACCGTCGGCAACAACGTCAAAGCAGGTATCGCCGGCAACCTCCAACGAGCCCTCCCCCACACGCACCGAGGCATAATGGCGCTCGATCTCGCGCGCCGGCTGCTGCAGCACCACGTCGCCGTCACCGGCCGTAAGCTCACGCGGCACCGTCATGCAATGCTGCCAGCCGCACACCACGGTGGGTGCGTTGCCATAGGTCGGCTCATCGGGCATGCCCATCCAGCCGATCAGAATGTGGCGACCGTCCTCGGCCGTGAACTCCTGCGGAGCATAGAAGTCAAAACCGGCGTCCCACAAGCGAAACTCGCCCAGCTCATAGGCACCGTCACCACCGGTAATGTCGCCCGTTACAGGCATGTAGCCAGCAGCGTATACGTTGCCGCGGTCCCAACGACCACCCTCGAGCCCCTGGGGCGAGAAGGACAGCCACCTCGCCGGCACACCACCATCGGCCTCAAGCTCAAGGTATCCCGGGCACTCCCACATAAAGCCAAAACGCTCGGGCGTAGACACACGGCTCTCGAGCTCCCAGTTCAGCATATCCGCCGAACCATACACCAAGATCTCGCCCACATCGCGCCCGGCGCCCTCGCCATGCATGGCGCAAAAACGGCTCTCGACATGCGGCCCGTCAACGCAACGACGCACGCCTAGCACCATGTGATAGCGACCAGCCTCATCGCGCCACACCTTGGGATCGCGCACGTGGCACGTCAGATCCTCGGGATAGTCCTCCGACGCCAGCACCACGCGCTTTTGGCTAAACGTCTGTCCATCGGCGCTCTCGACATACACGGTATCGGCGCGACGACCGGTGTTGACGTAGTCATAGACACCGTCCGCATCGGGGAGCTTAACGTTGCCGGTATAGAGCACGCGAATGCGACCGTCCTCGACCAATGCCGAGCCCGAATACACGCCATGGCAGTCGAACGGCTCGTCGGGAAGCAGCGGCGCGCCAACATATTCCCAGTTCATAAGGTCGCGGCTCGTGGCATGACCCCACATCTTGACGCCGCCGTTCACATCAAACGGAGCATACTGGAAGTATGCGTGAAACACGCCATCGGCCTGGCAAAGCCCGTTGGGGTCGTTGAGCCAGCCCGTGGGCGGCATAATATGAAAATGCTGAGCATAGGGCCCATGACCGCGCTCGGCGGCCGCGGCATCCATGTTGGCAACGAGCTTGGCAAGATCGCGCTGAAGTGCGTTAGACATGTCGGTATCCAATCGAATTAAATCAACGAACGCTTAAATCAAGGGTTCCAGATAAACAAAACGCCCACAGGATGGAGCCTGCGGGCGTTTTGTTTACGCGAATCCTACGCCTGCTCGGAAGCCTTGGGCTCGTCCTTGTATAGGACAAACGAGACGGCAAAGGAAACCAGCGCGGCGACCGCAAACATGATCACGTACTGCACGGGCTGGGCCAGGCACAGCAGGATGCCGAAGATACCGGTAACGCCCGTGCCGGAGGCAGCCAGCGAAGTGAGCGCGCAGACCAGGGCACCGCAACCGCCGCCGATGCAGCCGGCGATGAAGGGCTTAAAGAAGCGCAGGTTCACACCAAAGATGGCAGGCTCGGTAATGCCCATGAAGGCGGACAGGGCCGAAGGAAGCGCCAGACCCTTGATCTTGGCATCGCGGGTCTTAAAGGCAACGGCGAGCGCGGCACCACCCTGGGCGATGTTGGCAGCGCTGGCGATGGGCAGCCAATAGGTCACACCGTACTGAGCGAGCTGGCCCAGATCGATGGCGGTGTACATCTGGTGGATACCGGTAACGACCGTGGGGGCATAGAACAGGCCGACGATAAAGGAACCGATGCCAAAGGGCAGGGTGAGCAGGGCCTGAATCAGACCGAGAATGGCGTTCTCGGCCCACACGAAGATGGGGCCGACGGCAACGAGGGTCACGAGCACGGTCACGAACACCGAGACAAGCGGGGTCACAAAGAGGTCGAACATCTCGGGAACGATCTTGTGCAGGCGCTTCTCCAAGAAGGCGAGGATGGCGCAGGCGATGACGATCGGGATCACGTGGCCCTGATAGCCAACCCACTCAAAGCTGTACACGCCGGGAATGACGGTGACCATGGTCTGCACGCCCTCGGAGGCAACCGTATAGGCGCTCTGCAGCGAGGAGTTGATGAACGCACCACCGACGACGGCGCCCAGATACGGGTTGGCGCCAAAGGCCTTAGCGGCGGAGTAACCGATCAGGATCTGCAGAATGCCAAAGGACGTGCCCGAGACCAGGTCGGCAATCTTGTAGATAAAGTTATTGGTGTCGAGCGCGATAAAGCCGTTGGAGGCCATAAAGTTGAGGGCGCTCATAATGCCCAGCAGCAGACCCGAGGCCACGATGGCAGGGATGATGGGGACAAAGACGTCGCCGAGCACCTTAATGGCGCGCATAAAGATGTTCTGCTGCTGCGCCGCGGCCTCCTTGACCTCGGCCTTGGTGGCAGCCTCGACGCCACTGAGCGCGATGAACTCCTCGTAGACCTTATTGACGGTGCCAGTGCCAAAAATAATCTGGAGCTGGCCCTGGGCTTCAAAGACGCCCTTAGCGCCGTCAATATTCTCGAGGGCCTCCTTGTCAACCTTCGCGTTATCGGCAATCACCAGGCGCAGACGCGTGGCGCAGTGTGCGGCCGAAACAACGTTGCCGGCGCCACCGATGTTGTCGAGCACCTCTTGGGCTGATTTGCGGTAGTCCATGACTTCCCTTTCCTCCAACGGGTGCATGCGCACCCGACTACCTTTGACACTTACACTGTAATCGTTTTCAGTTTCATATGTCTGTAATCGATTTCATAGTAGGGTGAACGGTAGGAAAAAGCCGGCGAATGGTAGTTTTACCGCAAAAACAGGGGCCTCAAAGGCAGGCAGACATGCCCAAAGCCTAGACATTCATAAGTTGATGGCCGAGTTTGAGCGTCTTGAGACCGCTCTCCCCCTCCACGCCATCGAGCGTGTTGAGCAACATATTGGTCGCCTCGACGCCACTGGTCAGGTAGCCATAATGCACGGTGGGAATGCCGCCCGTCAGCGCGCGCAAAAACGCGTTGTCGCCAAAACCGCTCACGCGGTGTATACCCTCGCCCATGCCGCGAACCTCATCAATGGCACGCAGCGCGCCCGCCGCCATGGTGTCGGTCGCGCACGCGATAAACGAAACATCGGGGTCGACGGAAAGCAGTTCACGCGCCGCACCATAGCCCGAGTCGAGCGTAAACGAGCCCAGGCGAATCAAGGCGGCATCGAGCGGGTTGCCCGCGGCGCGCAAGCCGGCCTCAAAACCGCGACGGCGGTCATAACCGGCCGCACGGTCCTCTTCGGTAACTCCAATATAGGCAATCTTGCCGTCCACGCGACCCGCAAGCGCATGGCCCAGCTCAAAGGCGGCCTCGTAATCGTCGTGATAGACGCACGCCGCGCCCTCAACATTCTGACCGATCAGCACGATGGGCACACGGCACGATTCAATCGCCCGACGGTGCTCGTCGGTAATCATGGTTGCTACCAGCACAATGCCATCGACCGGGTGGTTTTGGAATAAATCGAGGTATTCGAGCTCGCGATCGGGGCCATTGTCGGTATTGGCAAGCAACATCTGGTAGCCACGACGACCGAGCACCTGGCCGATGCCGGCGGTAATGCGGCTCACGGATTCCGAGTTGATCTTAGGCACAATGACACCGATGAGTTTGGTGGAGCCGGTGCGCAGCGCGCGCGCCTGGCTGGACCGCACGTATCCGGTCAGCTCAATCGCCTGCTTAATGCGCTCGGCCTTATCCGCCGAGATATATCCACCGTTGAGGTAGCGCGAGACCGCGGCGCTCGAAACGCCGGCCAGCTCGGCCACATCTTTCATCTTTACCACGAGCACCCCTGTCATTGAGATCGCTTTCACCATAATACCCGTGAAGACGGCCTGCGGACCAAATCGGCCCGCCCAGGTCAAGCAAACGTCAGCGAGCGCGCAGCTGCCGTGGCGAGGTGCCGCGAAAGAGGAGCGACGCGTACTTCATGTACGCGAGCGACGGTTTGAGCGGCAGATTGCCCGGCAGATGCCCGCGCAGCGTCGAGCGGTCCGGTGTTTGTTAAAACGCCGGAACATAGTTACCCGTGATATTCGCCGTTGTATTGAATCAATGTCAGGTCTTCCACGCCACCGAGCGCACGGATGGCGTCGGCATAGGGCATATCCACACCGTCCGAGAACACCTCGACGGCCATCTCCACCTTGTCACCGCGCATGGTCTTGGACTTCACCGTAAACTTGGTGCGCCCAAATGCACGCACGATATCATCACCGGTAGTCTGGCCCGTGTAGTGAATGACCATCATGTACACGCGCGCCTTGTCCTGATGGCTCGCAAAGCCGGCGATCATCGCCACGATGACCACCGCCGTGAGCCCCACGAGCGCATACATGCCGGCACCCGCCGTAATGCCCGTGGTAATGGCCCAAAACAGATACAGCAGGTCGAGCGGGTCCTTGACCGCCGTACGATAGCGGACGATAGACAGAGCACCGACCATACCGAGCGAGATGACCACGTTGGTCGAGATCGCGAGCGTCACCATGCAGGTGAGCACGCACATGCCCACGAGCGTCACGGCAAAGCTGCGCGAGTACACCACGCCGGTAAAGAAACGCTTGTACACGCAATAGATCAGGATGCCCATGGCGAGTGCCACGAGCAGCGACAGACCGATCTTGGCAGGGTCGACCTGGCCAAACGCCTCCAAGACGGAGTTCTTAAAAAAGTCCCTGGTGCTCATGGTCTAAATATCCCCTCGGTTCTCAAAATCCGATTCCCAGTAATTAAAACCGCGCAGGTAGGCGGTCTTTTCGTAACACAGGCAGTACTTGGAAACCGCCGTGAGCTCGGCCGCACCCGGCGGCACCAAATCGCGCACCAGCTGCGGGCAAAACTCGGTAAACTTGACCTCCATCACTAGTTTGCCGGGCTCCAAGACCGGCAGCGCGGGCAAGGTCGCATCAAAGATATCGAAGCTTCCCACCGCGGCGCGCACGTTCATGTCAAACGTAACGCGCACGGTGCCCTCGTCCATCACCCACGGCTCGCGCTCGTAGTCCACGATGGTGCGCGGGCGCATCATGTTGCAGATGCACTCGATATAGAACTCACGGCAGAGTTGGTGGGGGCTCCTCAGCAAAAAATCGTAGTCGCCGGCCAGAATCTGCTCAAACTCGTCGCGGGTGAGCGGCGCATCCTCCTTGTAGATCCAGCTGCCGTACTTCTTTTTACGCTCGAGCTTAATCACCTTGTCGCTGCCGTTATAGATGCGCACGCGATACTTTTTGCGCATGAGAATGCCGGCGTCTTTTTCCTCGTAGGCCGAGTTGCAGTAGTCGTCAAAGTACAGGCTGCGAATGGTGTAACCGCCCGCCCGCGCATGCTTGTCCAGCTTAAACACCGGCGCCATGCGGCAGGCCAGCGCAGCGTGCTCGCCCTCGTTGATGAGGTACTTGAGCTCATGGCGATAACGCTCCTGCGTGGTGCGCACGGGAGGCGCCGCCAGGCGCTCGAGAAGCGCGCTAGCCCTCCTCATACGTGTCCTCCACGACCCTACCGCCGTCTTGCACGTAAAAACACTTCATGCCGTACTGTTTGCCGCCGTCGGTCACATAGTAGTCAAACGCATCTTGCGTATAGCCGTCGGAGTTGGTGGCGCGCACGCGCACAAAATACTGGCCGGCATCGGGCGCATCGCACGTTACCTCCGGCAGCAGCACATCCTCGGCCTTAAAGACCACGTCGCTTATGGCATAGTCGCGCGCAAGCTCCACGGTATAGCGAATATCGCGCGCCTTAAAGTCGTAGGACGCATCCCAGTTGATGCGCAGCTTACCGTTATCGATCTGTGGCACGCCAATGTAGAACGGCATGGGCTTTTTATAGCTCTCGCGAAAGCTCTTATAGTTCTCCTCGATCTCGGAAGGAATCGCCGCGGCAATCTGCTCGTATTCGTCCTTGGTCACGGGCAGATTCTCCAGGTCGGGCGCAGCAAAGACGAGCGGCTCCGTGACCTCGCGATAATGCTCGATCATCTTGCTCAGGCGCCCTTCGGTCAAATACGAGCGCAAGTCCTTGACAGCACGGTCGAGTTCGCTGCGGAACGACTTGCCGCGCAACGCGCGGTTAAACAGCACGTTGCCCCAGTAGTTGCTCACGCCGCGCTCCCAGCTCGCATAATCCGAGAATCCCGTCAGGCTCAACTCGAGCTTGCGCAGCATGCCGTCGTTATCCCAATCCAGGATGTACCAGACCTTGGAGTTAAGCGGGCTGTACAGATAGCAGTTACGGTTCTGCGTGTCGCAATTGCCCGTCAAGATCTGAAACGCCATCCAATAGACCAGGTTCTCGGTATCGAAGTAGGTGTCGAGCACATCGTCGATCTTTTGCGTATCGTCGTTGAGCGCATCGAGCATCTCGATGAGCTTGGTGTGGTCCGAGTCGCCCTTAATCTCGAGCATGCCCTCAAACGCCGTCTGGTTATAGTCGGGGTCATCGGTGAGCTTAATGGTGTCCTCAAAGCGATGGAAATCGAAGCTGTTCACCTTATACAGATGTCCGCTCTTATCCAGACCGTGGGCCTTAAGTGCCGTCTTGTTGAGCTGCTCGACCTGCGTAAACAGTCCGTAGTCCTCAAAGGTGTCGTTAGATTTTTCGGTCTGGTCGCACACCCATAAGTGCACAAACTGCGTGCGCAGGCCCATCATCTGGGGAATGCCACGAATCAGATCGTAGGCCATCTTGTTACGAAAGCGCATGCCCTCGCCCATATGCTTGTTAAGCGCAATCGCGCGCTGCTGACGCCACATGCCCTTGCCCTTTTTGAGCTCCACCTTGTAGTTCTTTTGCGTATAGGTACTCGACGTCTGACCGCGCACTTGCACGGTAGCGTTGGGAGCCTCTTCACCATAACCGACCTCACCGGCAACGGGGCCCTTATCATCGCCAGGCTGCAGCAGGCCCATAACCTGATAGCGCGTCACGCCCATGTCGGCATAGTCGTAGACCGAGTAGGTATTGATCTCGGCCCAGCTATGATCGGTATTCTCGGAGCTGTTGCCGCGAGAGACCGTCAGGTACATGCATACGATACCCGAGTCGTCGTAGACCTCGTACAGCTCATCCTTGTCGCGAAGATGCTTGGTCTCGCTAGCTGCATCGGCCTTTTTAATCTTGCCCTGCTTCTTAGTCTTTTTTGTCGAGGATTCGTCCTGAGACGAACAGCCCGAAAGCAACAGCGCACCGGCAGCCGCCTCAAAAAGGCGACGGCGAGACATCATCCTATCGGTCATCAGGACCTCCCCAACGATTGCGATACACACGGACCACCGTGCGCTCAAACGCACCATGCGGCTCGCCCTCTTGACGCAGCTCCTCGTAGCGCTGCTCGGCACGGTCGAGCAAGCGACCCAGCTGTGTAAAACGACCCGTTTTGTCGGTCGCCACAATGGGCTGCTGGCTCAGAATACGATACGGCAAGTTGGCGGTATAGGTATCGAGCCGCACGAGCGCCACAACAAAAAACACCGCCGCGCCGAGCAAAAAGCCAAAGCCATAAAACTGCTGCGGAAAGAACAGCGAAACGATGGTCGCCAGCCCCGCCACGCCCGCGAACAGCCCGGAGGCAAGCACGGCGCCCCTGTAGTCGGTAAAGTACAGCAAGATCAGCAGAATCGTGTTGCCCACAGCATACAGGCCATAGCCCACGCACAGCGTGCGAAAATACCCGTGCATCAGGTTGTTGAAGCCCAGTGGCAGGGCCGAGAGCACCGTGGTCTCGAGCGAGATGACTGCTGCCGTCACAAACAGCTGCTTGAGCGCGCAAAACCGCAGCTCCCGGTTGAGCGTGGCGAGCATTTCCTCCTCGGCCACCACGATGTCGCCCACCACGCCGCCGTCGTTAAACAGGCTGTAGTAGTCGCGGTAGCGCGGATAGAAGTTAACCTCGACCGACACCACAAAGTTGACGGTCGTGACCAGAATGGTCAAAAACGCAATGAGCGCCGGCACATCATGGTAGGGCGCGCCATAAAACAAGCCCTTGACTTGTACGCCAATGGGCCCCGCCCAAATAATCACCAGATGCGCAAAGAGTCCCAGGTTGGTAAATAGGCCCGTTAGCGCGAGCGGCATAAACTGGTCGAGCCAGCGCAAAAAGAGCCAGGGGCTGCGGTCGCTCTGCGGAAAATACCGGTACAGCAGCACCACGTCCCAGGCGAGCATGACGCCATAGCCCAGGGCGATTGACGCCAACAGGCCCTCGACCGGCGGCAACCCCAGCACCAGCGCGGCCAAGGCACACAGGCACGCCATGCCAATGGCCGCGGCAAAACTGCACAGAATACCGCGGTAATCCTTAATGGCCGTGAGGTAACTCATGCCGTTCCAGTTGACGATCATAATGTTGAACAGCCACAGGCACAGCAGCCCCTGCAGCAGCGTGGCGCCTGAGAACAGCAAAAAGACGCCGTAGAGCACCGTGCCCGCAACGAGCATGATGGCGCTGGAGCCCCAAAACGAGGGCAAGACCTCTTCTTCGCGCTCGGCAAACAGCATGTCAGCCGAAAAGCGCGTGACCGGCATGGAGAAAAAGCTCGTGAGCGTGAGCGACGCCAGCAGCGTATAGGTCACCATGCACACCAGCAGGTCCTGGTTGGCACGGCCCACACCCCACAGGCCGCACAGCACCAAGATACCCACCTGGAGCAGCACGCCCAGCAGCATGGGGCCCGTACACACAATGCCGGCATAACCATAGGCGCGCATCGTAGCAAACAGGCCCTTGCGCTTAAACAAGCGCTTGAGCTCAAAAGCGATTCCGGCCACCGGCTACTCCCCCTCTCTGGGCAGGTCAAACGCACGCGCCGTCTCGTCGTACAGCGCGCGATAGTTGGCGAGCATCTGCTCGTGTAGGTAGTAGGTCGCCACGCGACGCTGGCCGCGCTCCCCCATTTCCAGGCGGCGGGCACGGCTCGCGCACATGCGCTCCATAGCATCGGCCAGACCCTTGCGATACATGGGCGGGCTCACGAATCCAGCCACGCCAAAGTCGTCGCCGGGGGCTCCCTCGAGCAGCTCGCGGCAGCAGCCGACCTCGGTCGTCACGCAGGGGCGACGTGCGCCCAGCGATTCCAACACGCTCAACGGCTGGCCCTCCGAGATGCTCGTCAAAATGGTAAAGTCGAGCTTTTCCATGTACTCGACCACGTTGACGCGGCCGGTAAAGATCAGGTCGCGCACGCCCAATGTCTCCACCAGCGCATGGCACTCGGCACCATATTCCTCGTCATCCACGCCGCCCATAATGTGCAGGCGCACCTTGGGCAGGCGCTCGTGCAGCTCAAAGAAGGCGTAGATCATGGTCTTGACGTCCTTGATGGGCGCCAGGCGCACCACCGCGCCAATGTCCACCCAGCCGTCATCGGGCTTTAAGGGAATGTCCTTAAAGCGGTCGAACTGGATGCCGTTGGGGATGACCAGGCATTTGTCCGCATCGCAGCCCATATCGATCTGCGTCTTGCGGGCGTTGTGAAACAGGCTTGTCACGCGGAAAGCGCGACGGTAGATCTCCTCCGAGAGCAGGTAGAAAAAGCGGATCCAGCGGTCCTTAAACGAGGGCACCACCCAGTCGGCGCGAATGATCTCCTCCTCGCGCTCGCGCGTGTAGATGCCGTGCTCGGTCAGCAATGCCGGCGCGTTATGAACGCTCGAGCCAAGACTCGCAAGCAGGCCGCCGTAGCCGGTCGAGATGGCGTGGTACACGTCGGCCACCGGAACCTCGCTGCCCAGCAGATAGAGCACGGGCAGCAACATCGAACGCATGGTGTGGAAGGCGTCGGCGAAAGGCGTATACGGGTACTCGGCCAGGCACACGTCGCGGAAGATGTCCATAAACGTGCGGCTCTGCAAAAATGAGAGCGGATGCACGTGGCGGCGCTGGAAAATGTCGAACAGCACGTCCCAGTCCGGATTGGAGAGCGAAACCAGACGGCGCAACGCCTCGCGCTCGCGGTCGTCGAAGTCGACTTCCTCCTGCTCGCCCGAAAGACGCAGAGCATCGTCCAGGAACACCTCGTGCACCTCGACGACGTTGCCGGGCAGCTCGTAGACAAACTTGCCGCGGTCTTCGGCGTGAGCGCCAATCACCCACAGCACAAACTCGTGCTCGGGCATGGCCGTGATGTAGCCGTGCATCCAGGTGGACACACCGCCGTGCACGTAGGGGTAGCAGCCCTCGAGCACTAAGCAGATTCTCATCGGTCGCCGCCCTCCTTGCGCCCAATCGTCACGGTCTTGTCCGTCGCTTTGACTAGGTACAGGTCGCCCGTCAGGTGTTTAATCTCGCCACCGGACACCGTACCCGGCTCGCCGTTATTGGCGCGGAACATAAGCCAAGCCTCGTCGTGGAAGTTGCCCAGGTTGAGCGTCCAGGCATCATCGCCCGTATCCACGCTCACCGTCACGGACGAAAAACGCTGAATGGCACCCGAGCATTCCGAACCCGTCTGGTGGCGCAGGTCGGGCGCAGACTTGGTAAGCCAGTCCAGGTAGTCGGTCAGGCCGCCCTTGTAGACCTCCCAGCCCTCCTTAGCGCCGCGATCGGGATCCAGCAGGTCATCGGGATGCATAAAGTGAGTACTCACGTAGTGCATGTTGAGCTCGGACACCGCGGCCAGACGCATATAGGTGTCATCGACCATGCCGCCCGAAACGATACGCGGCTGCTCCACGATGCCATCGCTCGCCACGCCAAATTCCTGCACGTAGGGCAGGTCGGTTCCGTCCTCAAAGTACGTACTGGCAATGGTCTTAATGCGCGGCACGTCCTCGCCAATAATCTTGCGGGCGCGGGCCGAAAGAATATTCGACGGCGGCACGTAGACCGAGCCGTGCGCGTTGGGCAACACCTCGTCCTGAAAGGCGACAAGCTCGTCGAGAGACGCGACAAGCGTCTCCTTGTTCTTCCACGTCTTGTAGTCGTACAGCGTGCCATAGTCGGTGTCCCAGAGTGCCAGCGGCTGATGGTTGTAGCCGTGGAAGCCCAGCTCTCCGCCCATCTGCAGCAGCATGCCGCCAAAGTAGCGGAACTGCGTGGTATCGGCCTGGCGCGTGGGCTCGGTTTGGTTGACCACATCCTCGTAGTTTTCGATCATCACGCCGGTATAGCGAATGCCGTATTGCTGCGCGAGTTTTTGCAGGTCGGGCCACCACACCTTGGCATAAAAATCGGCGATAGAAAGGCCGTAGTCGCGTTTGACGTACGTGCCGTCGCCCGAGGGAACGGGGCTCGGGAAATCGTCCAGGTAAAACACCGCGCTATTGATGACCGGATAGGCCGTGGCATCGCCCAACAGGCTCACGGCCGCGGCATAGAAACCACGCATAACCTTGTCGTAGATGCCGATATTGCACACCACGGTACGCCCGGTGCCGCAATCGCTCGACCAAATAAGCGGAGTACCCGTGTCGCCGGTTTTAGCCCACACGTGGGCCGTCTCGCGCAGCGAAACCGAGAGCGACGAATCGAAGGGATCCGATAACTCATAACGCTGGCCGCCGCCGATCATAAAGTCCTCGCTCGGCACGATGCTCTCTGCCGTCGTATATTCATAGCCGGCAGAATCGATGCCCAGCTTGGGACCGATTGCCTGCAGATAGCTCGAATTGTCCGGCGTCATGGCGAGCATCAGCGAACCGCCGGCGCTCACCCAGCTCATGATGTCGGAGAGGTGCGTACCGAGCCCGTCGATCGAAGGCATCAGTAAAATCACGCGGTCGAAGGATGTGAGGGAAGGAATCGCATCAACACCATCGGTGGCAATATCCACATCGCGGTGGGCAATTTTCATGTCGAGCAGAATCTGGTCAAACTGCTCTTTGACGTCCTCGACGCCGTCCTGTTCGGTATCGGTAACAACCAGGCACGTCGGCTTTTGGCCAAACATCGCCGAGCTTGCCGGCACCGCGTCGTTGGCGGCGAGCATGCCCAGCTTGTGCTGCCCGGCGCTATACTGCACGCCAGCGCGCTCGATCAGCAGCACGGCTGCCATGGCGATAAAGACCGCCCACACCACGAGCAGGCCCGTCCAGCGAAAATGGCCCGCACGCTCGCGGATATGTTGCACCACGCTCATCGGGCCTCCTCTCCTTCACGCCAAAATACCAGCCTCTCGCGATTTTCGGCATTCAAATACACATGCTGCTTGTCGATCGCGTCGATTACACGCTGCACAGCCTGCCCATCGTGACGAATCACAGCCAAGCGCAGGCAGAGCATCCACACGTCCTGATCATCTGGTGCATCGATCACCAGCTGGCTGGCGACGTCCTCTGCCTTATCAATCTTGCCGGCATCGGTCAGCGCCGTGGCATAGCGAATGCGCAGCACCGGCCCGTCCTCGCGCTCGCAGCGGCGCGCAAGCAGGCGCGCATACTGCTGACGCTGAATCTGAGCTACGCGCCCCTCGGCCAAGCCCGAGTCCAAGTATTCACCGAGAAAATCGCAGTATTCGTCAAGGTTTTGCGCGCTCGGGTCGGTCTTAAAGGCGCGCTCCAGCTGCTGCAGTTTAAGGTCGGACTCCTTGGAGATCTGCGCCACCGCCGTTGCGGCATAGTGCGCGACCTCAACATCGTCGTTGAGTTTTGCTGCCTGTAACTGTGCCAGGTACGCATCCGGATCCTCGGTAAGCATAGAGAGCATCAGACGGCGGCGGTCTCCCGGGTCGTTGACGATCAGCGCCTCCTCGAGCGGCACCACGCCATCATTGCCCTCGCGCGCCTGTACGAGCATACTGCGATGCATGTCATCGTTAATGCGCAGCGTCTCCAGCGTGGCATCCTTAAGGTCGTCACCGAACACCGCGCTACGCACCGAGAGCAGCACAACGAGCAACGGGCCCCACAGCGGTACGAGCACCATCACGGCAAGCATGTGCCCTCGAACCGGCAACAGGCCCAGTTTCATAAGCGTCCACAGCACCAGACAAACCAGCGCATGAAGTAATAGCAGTACGGCAGCAACGACGAGCGAGATCAAGCGGCCTCCCCCTCACCGTCACCGGTGTCAGCGATGTGCTGCAGCAGCGCCACGATGTCTTCGCCGTCGACGGGCTCCACCGCAATCTGCTTGGCGCTCAGGCGTTCGCGGATAATGGGCAAATCGCACGCCTTTGCCTGACGCATAAGCAGGTAGAGCACGTCGCCGTCGACCAAGCCCGCCGCATCGCTCTCGCGGATCACCGACCCAATAGCGCCGACCAGCTCGCCGACAGGCTCCATGCCCGGCACGACGCGCAGGAGCAAAAAACTCCCCATCTTGCCGTCTGCCAGCGCCTGTTCGGCCGCGAGCTCTTGGCCAAAGGCCGCCTGCTTGAGCACGCAAGTGCCGTCAACGCAGCGCTTATCCTGTGCCACGGCCTCATAGTCAAAGGCACGGCCCAACGCGCTTTCGACCAGTCCGCACAAGATGCGGAACAGGTTTTGGTAATAGAGCGTCATTTGGTTCTCGGCCGCACGACGCACAAAGATCAACACGGCGGGCGCCCCGTCGCGCTCAATCGTATATCCAAACATGGGAAGCCCCGGCGTCAGTTCGCGATTCACCCACAGATTCGAACGACCCCCGCCGCCCAAAAGGGGCGCAAGCTGCTCGAGCGTGAGCGAGCGCGTGGCATCTTCGGCAATCACGGGACTCGCCGCCACCAGACGCGCAAACGCCCCGCCCGAAACGTGGTAGATCGTCACCGAATCGTTTTCGAGAATCTCACCTATGAGCTCGCAGCACTTGCGGTAGATGTCGCGCGGGTTAAGCACGTCGAGCTCTTGCGTCACGGCAAAGATCTTGCCAAAGCTATCGTGGCGCCCCACAATCTGTCGCTTATAGGCACGCTTGTCCTCAATCGCGTCGTGATAGAGCCGCGTTAGGAACGTATTGCGGTTTCGCACAAGCTCGTTCTCGTCACGCTCCGCCTTAACGGCCTCGCTGTTGCGCAGCTGTACATAGCCGCACACGGCGCCCACCACAAAGTACGCAATAAACGGCAGCCAGTTGGAAGGCTCATAGAACAAGCCCTGAAAGGTGTAGCCGTACAGGGCAAAATAACTTACCGCCAGGCCCACCGATGCCAGCAGTGCGGCGACCAGGCCAAAGTCGAGCCCGTAGAGCGTGCCAATCAGGACCACATAGAGCAGACGGTAGTCGAGTACGTTGAGCTGGGCAGATTGGGAGAACAGATGCTCCAGCACCTCGAACAGCACCCATGCGGCGCCTGTCTCCAGACATTTAATGGGCAGCGTGCGCAGCTGAATGCGTTCGATGGCCGCACGAAGAGGATTGGCCTTTTTAGTGCGGGTGTTAGCCCAGCGGGCGTGGATGGTCGAAAGGTCGCGCAGCAGGTCATAACGCTGAAACCAGCCATAGCGTTTGCGAGCGACATCGCCTGCGGGCAACGCATAGCCGGTCGACTCTCCATAGGCAACGGACAGCCCGGGGAACAGACACTGGAGCGCGCCGCCCAAGTCGCCCGTTGTGCGATGGAAAGCATCTGCAACTTCGAGCGTCTCAAAGGTCGCATCCCAACTATCAAAGACGCGATGCACCAGCACCGCCAGCTCCTCCGCGCACAGCAGGGGAAACGGCGCGTCCGCGGCACCTTGGAGCGCGACCGACCCGGTCGAGCACGCCTCGAACAGCGGTACCAAGAAGGGGTCGTTGAGCGCCATGGAGGCGGTATACAGATAGGGCGTGCATAGAATCTTGGCCTGGATGCCATCTTGAGAGGCGTAGTAGCGACAGAGGTCGTTGGCCGCGCGGGCGATAATGCCCTTGCCCGTTTGGGCGGCAACATCTGTAGCATCAAGCGAATCGGCATTGCTCGCCGTGCCGCCAGCACCCTCCGCGCCCGCAGGCCCCGCCACAAACAGCAGCTGCACACGGCGGCCCATACAGGCACGAAACACCGAGCGCAGCAACTCAATGTCGCCAAAAGTCTCGGTATGCGGAGTGAGATACGTGGAGAGGTAGACCACGCGGTCGAACTCATAAGCCTGGTCCAGGTGGCGCAGCAACTCTTTCCACGAGCCGTGGGATGATGACTCGCGATGCGCATCATCGGCAGCTACAACCTGAACATGGTCACCGGGAAACGCCTTGGCACAAAAGTCGTCGTCAACATACGCGGTATTGCCAACAACCAGCACCTCCATGGCGCGCCCCTTCCCTTAAATTCCACTTTTTCCATAGTCAAACATGCGTATTGTACGCTGTCAACGCAAGCCGAGGTGCCTTTAAGGCTGTGTTAAGTACTTTTTTAGAGTATGGGGTGAGCACAAGAGAAATGCACCCAAGGCTGCAAATCACCCCCGTGTCTTACAGCCAATCTAAAGCAATAGCATGACGGGCACATGTGCCCCATCTGGTTTTCCGGCCTTTAAAACCAACGCTTAAATGCAACAACTATACTTCTATCAGCAACGAACACATCCATGGAGACCATCGTGAACTCAAGCAATATCGCAATTATTATTCCCTGCTACAACGAAGCACTAACCATTGCAAAGGTAGTAGATGATTTTCACCGAGAGCTGCCCGAAGCAACGGTCTACGTCTACGACAACAACTCGACTGACGGCACTGCTCAAATCGCACGCGAACACGGGGCAACCGTTAAATTCGAACCGCGTCAAGGTAAAGGCAACGTATGTCGTCAAATGTTCCGTGATATCGAGGCCGATTGTTATCTCATGGTCGATGGAGACGACACCTATCCGGCGGAATCAGCGCGCGCACTGTGCGAGCCCATCCTTGCCGGCGAAGCGGATATGACCGTAGGCGACCGGCTCTCCAACGGCACATATGCCGAGGAGAACAAGCGCGCCTTCCACGGCTTTGGCAACAACCTGGTACGCAGCATGATCAAGTGGATCTATGGCTACAGTTTTGACGACGTGATGACTGGCTACCGCGCCATGAGCAAACCTTTCGTTAAGACGTTCCCCGTTCTTTCTGAAGGCTTTCAGATTGAGACAGAGCTATCCATCCACGCCGTAGACCATCGCTGGCGCATTAAAGATGTACCCATCGAGTATCGAGACCGTCCAGCCGGTTCGGAGTCCAAGCTCAATACCGTAAGCGACGGCATCCGAGTGATCGCCATGATTGGCACCCTCTTTAAGGACTACCGCCCGCTTAAGTTCTTCTCACTTGTTGCGCTTGTCTTTGCGGCTATCGGTCTTATCCTAGGAGTCCCTCTCATCTCAGAATACCTCGCCACCGGTCTCGTGCCTCGCTTCCCTACCGCGATTCTCGCAGCCGCATTTATGTTCCTGTGCGGATTGTCACTCGCTATAGGCTTCATCTTGGACTCCGTGGCGAAAGTAGAGCGGAAACAGTGGGAGCTGAGGGTGTATGAGGAAACAGAAAGCCGCCCATAGCATCCCCTTACAAACAAAAAATAATACTGTGTTCATTTGTAAATTGCACCGCCCGCAGGGTGATAGGCAACGCTAACAAAAATCTAACCGATCAGCCTGCATTTTTACGATATAAGTTAACTCAGCCTTAGAGTAAGGAGGAGCGATGCGAAAAACCGTACCAATCGTGCTTAGCACTGTCTTGGCCGCATCCATCTTGGGCACTCCAGTCGTAACAAGTGCCCAAACCCAAGATGTAAAAGCCGAAACAGCCCAAAACGACAGCGAACAAATCAACCTGTCAAATTGTAGGATATCTTTTAACAATAGCTTGAGCTATGGAAATCAATACATAAAAGGAAAGGGGCCAAAAACAACTGACTTTGAAGTACACAATGGTTCTGGGGAAAAAGTAGACCCGAAACTCTATTCTCTTGTATTCTTTACCTACACCAACCACGGCGAAAGAAAAGAAACCGACAAGGTTCCCACAGCTGCTGGTGAATACTATGTTTACGCAAAAGCCAATAAAGACTCCGGCGCAACCGGAATAACCGGCTATTGGAATTTTAGAATACTCGAAGAAAATGACCTCGAAGGCATGAGCCTTCATGTCGCCAATAGTAGCATTGCTTATACGGGAAAACCTATTGCATTAAATGCAACACTGATTGATTCCAACGGAAACCAAGTCGACAAATCCTGCTATATGCTCTCTTATAGTGACAAAAATTGGAATAAGCTGGACAGCGTTCCAGTGGAGTGCGGCGAATATCACGTTAACGCCAAAGCAATTGCAGGAACAGGCTATACCGGTCAGACCAATATTTATTACACCATCAATATTGTCGATACAACGGACATTTCATTCTTCAATTTCTATATCAACCAAAGCGCAGTAATTGGGGGAACAGAGCCAACATTTAGATCGTCGCTCTATTGTCTCAGTGAAAACGGAGAGTCCGTAACAATCGACCTGAAACAAGGAATCGACTATAACGTTTTAGGCTATTGTTCAGATAGCGAGTCAACCAGTTATCAGCCTGAGCCCCCAACAAACCCCGGCGATTATTATGCAGTTTTGCAGGGTGCGGGATCGTATAAAGGAACAAATAAAGTTCTTTTTACCGTAAAGGCTGCCAACGATATGGCATTTTGCCATTTTAACCTCGAGGGTGGTTTTAAAGTCGGCGATAAGCTCAGCAGCGCCGATTTCCCCGTCTACAATTCTGACGGTAGTACGGTGGACCCTTCTGAATACAGACTGGTCTTTACGCACAACGGAGAAGAGGTCTCAGGGTTTCCCTCGGAGGCTGGATGGTACACCGTAAAAGCAGTTGCTGTCGATGGATCAAACAAAGTCGGAGAGACGACAGAATATGGTCTCGAAATCGCCGACCCATTAGACCTCTCTTTCCTGTATCAGACGGGATCGAACGATCTGATAACCGGCTATGAGCCTTCGTTCACGATAACCTACAGAGGTGAATCCTACTATGAACAAGATAAGGACTTCGTAATTGATCATTACGAATCCCAGAGCGGTGTAAATCTCGGCAAAAACTGCCCAGATAAAGCGGGTTTTTACATCGCAATTATAGTTCCAGCCAAGGGAAGCAAGCTGCACGGCACCCAGAGCTTGTCATTTACCCTCAGAGACCCCCTCTCTCTCGAGGGCAGTCGCGCAGATTATTCCAATGCCTATCAGGGAGCAATTCTCGTTGGAACAAAACCGCCCCTTAAAATTACCAGCAAAGCCGGAGAGGTGCTCAGCGACCCAGACGACTATACCTTCACTTACTATAAAAATGGTAAAGAATTTGACTCCATATCAGAGCCCGGAACCTATCAATTCATCGCAAGCGCAACGGAAGGATCGGGGCTTTATGGAAGATCGAATAGCGGTAATATCGACGCCATTGATTCCGCTGACATATCTAATTACCACTTCTATAATTGCCCGATTATCGGCGATGAGAATAGCATCGATCTCCGTGTATACTACATTGATTCAGAAGACACGCCGCAGCAATTGAGCTTGGACCCCAGCTCGGAATTCGAAATTGTTAAAGTCATCGATGAAAATGGCAAAAATGTTGGAACCTCCATCCCATCCAAACCTGGTGAATATACATTCACGTTTAAGGGCAAGGGAAACCACTACGGAACGCTCACGGAGCAAGTAACCGTCTATGCCAAAAATGATTTGGCACTGTGCAGCATGAAGTTTCTTGATCCCGGAGTTCATGTCAACATGGAACCGCTCTACCTTTCAATTGGAAAACGTCCCGAGATCAAAGTCGTCAACAAACAGGGCAACGAACTGATAGAGGGCAAAGACTATGCGATTGAATACGCCAAAGAAGATAGCAAACTAACGTGGGATGACTATCTAAACAATGATAAATACTGGTCGACCGAGCTACCGAAGGCCGAAGGCACTTACTATTCGCGCCTAAAAGCTCCGAAAGGTTCCTCCTACTGCGGAGTATCCGTCAATGTCTTCCCCATTGTTTACATGGGGCAAAATAATATACGGCAAATGAATATCTCCTTCGACAGCAAAGTCACATCAGAGGTAGACGAATGGGGCCAAACGTACTATAGAATTCCATATACAGGTTCCAACGTTGACACCGGC
>CALKBP010000006.1:0-13856 GCA_937989885.1 uncultured Collinsella sp. | reverse complement strand
CTAAAACAAGGCGCTTATCTCTCTAACTTTAGAGAGATAAGCGCCTTGTTTTAGAGAGACATTAAGAGAGATGTATCGAATTCGCTGCTAGATTGCCTAATGCTATCTCTCTAACCAACCTTCTCTTTAGAGAGACATTTAGAGAGATGAGCGCGACCTCTCTAATCAAGGGCTCCACTCTTTAAGGTGCACACTTCCTAACCGTGCCCTAAGTTGCGGTGAAATAACTCACGATTAGCCTGCCAAAAAGGGATAGGTTTATTTTGGCAGGTTTTATCTGGGGAAACGCAAACAGGGCCGCGACACCTATATGGCGTCGCGGCCCTTTTCCTTGGAGAAGGATCGATTGATTGAACGGGATGACCGTTCTAGTCTTCGAGTCCGCTATTGATGAGCTCCGCAATCTCAACGGGATCGGTGCTCGCGCGCACCTTGTCGCGGAAGCCGGCGTCCATCAGCATTACGGCAGCCTTGGAGAGCAGGCGCAGATGCGTGGTTCCAGCCTCGCCGGCAGGCACGTACAGCGCGAGCGCAACATCGACGGGCACCCCATCGAAGCTCGGCCATTCAACGGGCTCGGTCAGTTTAAGCACGGCAACGCCCGGCGTGTGGATCGCGTCGCTTTTGGCATGCGGAACGGCAAAACCGGCGACAAGGCCGGTCTCGGCCTCGTTCTCGCGAGCAATGAAGGCGGCCTCTACGGCAGATGCGTCATCGGCAAAGCCGAGCTCGATGGCCTGCTCGGACAAATAATGTAGGGCGTCCTCGCGCGAGGCGGCGGTATACCCGATTGTCACTTGGTTGGCAGATACAAATCCCATGGAAACCTTCCTTACAACACGGACCTGACCGCAGCTTCGATGCCGTCGGCGTCCAAACCGTACTTGTGCAGCAAATCGACCGCAGGGCCGGACTCGCCATACACATCGCGCACGCCGACGCGACGCATCGGCACCGGATGCTGCTCCGCGAGCACCGAGGCCACGGCCTCGCCAAGACCACCGATAATCGAATGCTCCTCGGCAGTGACCACACGACCGGTCTTCTTGGCGCTGGCAACCACCAGGCGCTCATCGAGCGGCTTGATCGTGTGCATATTGATGACCTCGGCATCGATACCATCGGCAGCGAGCGCCTCGGCAGCCTCAAGCGCCTCGGCGACCATAAGGCCACAAGCGATGATGGTCACATCGGACCCCTCGCGCACGACCACGCCGCGACCAATCTTGAACTCATAGTCCTCGTGATCGTTAATGACCGGCGTTGCCAGGCGTCCGAAGCGCATGTAGACCGGTCCCTCAAACTCATAGGCGGCGCGCACGCAAGCGCGAGCCTCGATGTCATCGGCGGGAACGATTACCGTCATACCCGGGATCGTGCGCATGAGCGCGATGTCCTCGCAGCACTGATGCGTGGCGCCGTCTTCACCGACCGAGATACCCGCATGCGTGGCACCGATTTTGACGTTGAGGTGCGGATAGCCAATGGAATTACGCACTTGTTCGTACGCGCGGCCGGCGGCGAACATGGCAAAGGTGCTCGCAAAGGCGACGTGGCCCGTGGTCGCAATGCCGGCGGCGAGCCCCATCAAGTTGCTCTCGGCAATGCCGGCATCGTAGAAGCGCTCAGGGTGCGCAGCCTTAAACTTACCCGTCTGCGTAGCGGCAGCCAGGTCGGCATCGAGCACTACAAAGTCATCGTGCTCATTGCCCAGCTCGACGAGCGCCTCGCCGTAGCTTACGCGCGTGGCGACTTTTTTGACCTCTGCCATTAGAGCTCCTCTCCTGCTGCCGCAAGCTCGGCCATGGCCTGCTCAAACTGTTCATCGTTGGGCGCCTTGCCATGCCAGCCAACCTGGTTCTCCATAAAGGAGACGCCTTTGCCCTTCACCGTCTCGGCGATGATAGCGACGGGCACGCCGGTCACCTCACGAGCCTCGGCGAAAGCCGCCTCAATCTGTGTCATGTCGTTGCCATCGGCTAGCTCGATCACATGCCACTTAAAGGCGCGGAACTTGTCAGCGAGCGGCATGGCCGAGTTGACCTCATCGATCGTGCCGTCAATCTGCAAGCCGTTGTGGTCGACGACGGCAACAAGATTGTCGAGCGCATGGTTGCCGGCAAACATGGCCGCCTCCCACACCTGGCCCTCCTCGCACTCGCCGTCGCCCAGCAACGTGTAGACGCGGTAGCTGTCACCCCAGTGCTTTGCGGCGAGTGCCATTCCAACCGCGGCGGAGATACCCTGACCGAGCGATCCGGTGGACATATCGATGCCCGGGGTGTCGTTCATGTTGGGATGGCCCTGCAGTCGGCTGCCAATATGGCGGAGCGTCTCGAGCTCTTCGACGGGAAAATAGCCGCGATTTGCCAACACCGAATACAGGCCCGGCGCCGCGTGACCCTTGGAGAGCACAAAGCGATCGCGATCGGCCTTGTGAGGGTCAGCAGGATCGATATTCATTTCCTCAAAGTACAGATACGTCATGATGTCGGCAGCACCGAGCGATCCACCCGGATGTCCCGACTTGGCCGCGTGAACCGCAGTCACGACACCCTTCCTGACCTCATTGGCGACCTTTGCCAGCTCCTGGTTGGTCATACGAATTCCTCTCTTGAGAACAACCCCGGCACCGGATGACGCGATGCCGGGGCAATCCACTCGTTAAGCCTGAGCGACGACCTTCTGCCAATCAGCCTCAAAAGAGGCAAGGCCCTGGTCGGTCAGCGGGTGATGCAAGCATTTCTTAAGAGCGGCCATGGGGACGGTCGCAATGTCGGCACCAAGCAGCGCCGCCTGGGTCACATGGTTGGGCGTGCGGACCGAAGCGGTGATGATCTCAACGGTGTCGTCGACGTTCTTGCCGGTCCAGTCATAGTTCTTGATGCAAGTCACAACATTGTCGAGCTGCGAGATACCGTCCTCGGCGATGTCATCGAAGCGCCCCACAAACGGGCTGATGTAGCGAGCGCCGGCGTTGGCGGCCATCAAGGCCTGGGTCGGCGAGAAAACAAGCGTCATGTTGACGCGCACACCTGCGTCGGCCAGGGCGCGGCAGGCGGCAAGGCCGGCCTCGCACACGGGAAGCTTAACCACGATGTTGGGAGCGAGGGCGGCAAGACGCTTGCCCTCCTCGATCATGCCCTCGGCAGTAGTCGCGGTGGACTCGGCAGACACGGGCAGACCCTCGCAGAGCTCGGCAATCTTGAGCATATGGGGCTCAAAGTCGGCAAGCTTGCCGCCGGTCTTGGCGTACAGGGACGGGTTGGTGGTAACACCGGCCAGGCAGCCCCAGCTCTTGGCCTCGGCAATCTCGTCCAGATTGGCGGTATCGATAAAGAACTTCATGGTGAACCCCTTCAAAGGAAGCTAAAACTCAAAAGAATGGGACAAAGGGACTGCCCCTTTGTCCCATGTGCCGGGCCTGCAGCTGGGACATGCCCCAGGCCCGGCGTCGCGTAGGAAAAGCTACTTACTCGGCAAGAGCGGCCTCGATGCGGGTCGTGACGCCCTTGAGGTTAAGACCGACGACGTACTGCTTGATCGGGCGCTTGATGTGCTCGATCACAAAGCGCTTGCCGTCGATGTCCTGGGCAGCGAGGTTGCGATAGAGCTTCTCGACCTGCTCCTTGACCTCGGGATCGTTGAACGCATAGTGGCCGGAGACATCCAGGATCTTCAGGCTGAGCTCATCGTCGGCAAGGATGTCATCGACCTGCAGGTTGACGTCGTCGCCAGTCATCCACTTGCGCCAGCGCTCGGTCTTGATAGCCTTGACCAGCAGCGTGTGATACAGGTCGGAGGGGTCATCGCACAGACCGTTGTCGACCAGGATCTGCTCGGTGGCGCAGAGCTTGAGGTAGGCGCGGGTCTCCTCGGTGCCATACTGCGGAGCGACGTTGGAGGCGGTCACGTGTGCCGGGATGTGCTCGAGCAGCGTCGCGTCGTCCAGATAGTCGGCGTTGTGCTCCTTCAGGCCCACGCCATAGCGCTTGGCCATATCGGCAAGCTCGCGGGCGTTCTTGAAGTTGTAGTGACCGACCTGCTCCGTCCAGCGGGTAAGGGTGCCGGTCTGGCCGACGATAAAGGTGGGCATGGGGCAGCCGCGCTTCTCGAGCTCGGGCTGCAGCTGAGAAATGAACTCCTCGTACTTATCGGTAGAGGTCAAGCCGCCATTGGTCTCCTCGGTACCGACCTCATAGGCGACCTCGGGCAGGTTATGCTCGCGACGGTACTGCTCAAGGTAGTCGATAAGATCGATCGTGCGGCGAAGCACCACGTCGAGCGGAATAACCTTGCCGATCTGATAGGGATCCTTGGTGGGGTCGACCATCAGCAGGTCAAAGCCTGCCTCCATGTCGGCGACGAAGGACTTGCGGGCGAGCTCCATGGCCTCGTCCTCGGGCAGGTGGGCGTTACGCTCCTCGTCGCGCTGCCACGGACCGCCGTGATCTCGGCACAGGTAGTACGGACCGGTGTAACCCACCTCGTCGGCGACCTTCTTGATGTCGGCGGCAAAGCGCGTCTGGTCCCAACCGTTGACGTAGCCGGCGCCCATCTCGTCCATATCGACCTGGTTGCGGCTGGCGATAAACATGGGCGGGAAATCCTCGTCCTTGGCAAGCTCGAACACGGCCTGAATCAGGTTGGGGCTCATGGGGCCAATGCCGACCATGGTTGCGTGATCGCCGCTATCCTGCAGTTTGAGCATGCCCTGAACGGCCTGGCGGATGGTGAGGTTGGACATTTTGTTCTCCTTCTCCAGAGGATTTTTGACAAAAGTTCCCTGGGACCCAGATGTGGGCCCTATCAGTACGGATGGATTTTGTTGTGTAGGGGCGGTTGTGCGGAGTCAAATCCATCCCTCCGCACAACCGGAGTCCTTAAAGGTTTACTTGGCCTGCTTGTCGAGCGTGGGCTTCATGGCAATCAGGATTGCAGCGGCGACCACGGCGCCAATCACGATGTCCAGGCAGAACAGCGCGACGTTGTTGGTGGCAAGGGCGACGATAAAGCCACCGTGCGGGACGTAGCAGTCGATACCCTGGAAGGCGGCGAGCGCCGCGCCCACGGCAGAGCCGATGCAGATGCCGGGCAGGGTGTGGCCAAGGTCCTTGACCGCGAAGGGGATAGCGCCCTCGGTAATGCCGATGCAGCCCATGAACAGTGCGGAGATACCCATCTGGCGATCGGCGTCATCGAACTTGTTCTTGGCGATGAGCGCAGCAAGGCCGCAGGCAATCGGGGGAATGGCGACGGCGACGCGGAACATGCCGTTGGGGCCATAGATGCCGGAGGCCATGATGGCCATGGTGAAGGTCGAGGCGGTCTTGTTGATGGGGCCACCCATATCGAAGGCGGTCATAACGCCAATGACCAGACCCAGGACAACTGCGGAACCGCCCTGCAGGCTGCCGAGCACGCCGGTGAGCCAGTCCATCACAAAGCCAAGCGGCGTGGCCAGGATGTAGATATAGGCCATGCCCAGGACAAGCGAGGTCAGAATCGGGATGATCAGGATGGGCATGATGGTCTGGATGGTGTTGTTGACCTTCCAGGTCTTCATCCAGCGGACAAAGTAGCCGCAGATGACCGCCATGATCATGGCGCCCAAGAAGCCGGTCGAAACGCTGTTGCCGTTAGGGGTAACGACTGCGTTGTTGACCAGGTAGCCCAGGACAAAACCGGGGGCGAGCGCGGGCTTGCCGGCCATCGAGTAGGAGATGTATGCCGCAAGCACCGGGATCATCATGGAGATGCCGGCCATGCCGATGGTGTTAAGGCTCACCATCAGCGGGTTCGTAACCTCCATGCCGTTGGCGCCGGCGGTACCGGATGCCAGCGAGAAGGCAAGAAACACGCCGCCGATAACGACGATGGGGATAAAATAGGAAACGCCGGTATTGAATGCATTGAGCAGCGTCTTGCCAGGATCGGCAAAGATAGACTGCTTGGACGCCGGTGTCGGGGCCTGCGGGGCAGCGGAGACGGCCTTCTTCTCTGCCTTGGCCTCGGCCTTGGGCGCGTCAACGGCGCCACCCGTCGCCTTGATGATCTCAATGGCCTGGTCGATGATCTTTACCGGATCGGCGATTACATCCGAGGTGCCGACCTTCAGGAACTTGCCCTCGGCCATCTTCTGCTCAAAACGGTCCTCGTTCTCGACACCCACGTCGACGGACTCCAGGACCAGGTCGGCGGAGTCCACGTCTTCCTGCGTGAGCTCATTCTCGATACCCAGGCCACCCTGAGCCTCGACCTTGCACTCGATGCCACGGGCGGCGCATTCATCCTGAATCGCCTTCTGGGCCATATACGTGTGGGCGATACCCACAGTACAGGCGGCAACGCCTACGATCTTCATTGCTTCCCTCTTTTCATAGAGTTGCGTGCGCAAGACACCGTTTGCGGAGGCCTCCGGAGCATCCCCTGCCGTTTGGACTTGCTGTCTTTTCGACAAGAACAATATAGGTGCTCGTTTTTCTTAATGCCAGCTTATTTCGGTAAACGCGCAGGTCAGAGCGTTGGTTATGCGATTTAGTTATGCGTTTAACCAAAAATGAATCCTGCGATTTTGCCCTCGATTTCAAAAGTCAAGAAGTATTTGATTTTCTCGGTAGACGGCAGATGCGCATGCCGGTCACAAATTTCGACCCCACCCGTATGCCGCATTTGTTGCATACTCATATGAAAGGAAAAAGCCGCTCACCGAAGCGTATCCTTCACCAAGACTCAAAGTCATCATGTTGGAAAATGCTCATCTGTCGGAAGGAGTCGCTGTGGCAAAACAGCGCGTTACGATCGCAGACGTCGCTCGAGAGGCGGGAACCTCGACGGCAAGCGTCTCGTATTACCTCAACGACAAACGAGAAAAGCTTAGCGAGAAGACGCAGAACAAAATCGCGCGCGTCATTAAGGAACTCGGATACGTTCCCAACGCCCAAGCGCAGACGCTCACCGGCAAGCAAACCCACGTCATTGCCATCATCATTTTGGATAACACCAACAAATGGGCGGGGCTCGTTCTCAATGGCATGGAGCAGGTCATGCTCCCCGCGGGCTACCAGACGGTCGTTTGCACGAGCAACTTTAACCCCGAGACCGAGCTCATGTACGTCGACAAGATGCTCTCGCTGGGCGTCGATGGCTTTATCATCCAGCCCACGGCAAACTTCAAAGCCGTGCATGACCGCATTAGACGCGCCGGCAAGCCGGTCGTCTTTTTCGATGCGGCCATCTATAGCCCAGGTACCAGCTGGATCAAAACCAACCTTTACGACGGCGTGTACAACGCCACACAGGCACTCCTCGACGCCGGCTACGAAGATTTCTTTTCCATTGCCGCCAACATGACCGAAATGCGCACCCGCATGGAGCGTTTTCAGGGGTATGCCGAGGCGCTGGCAGCGAACGGGCAGCTCTACAAAGCGATTCCCATCGATCACAACAAGCCGTCAATCAACGAGCTCACCGAATACTTTAAATTCAAGTTCAATCCCGCCAAGCGAACCCTTATCTTCGTGCAAAATCAGTGGGCACTTCCCCGTGTCTACAAGGCCCTCCAGCCAATGGCCCATCTGCTTCCGCAGCAAATCGGCCTTTTGGGACTCAACTGCGAAGACTGGACTAATCTCACCACACCGACCGTCTCCACCATCATCGAGCCCGTCGACCAAGAAGGTCGCGAAGCAGCCGAGATGCTGCTCGCCCTACTTGACGGAAGCAGCGAACCCGGCGAGCAGCGCATTCTCGAGTGCAAGCTCAACTGGCTCGACTCCACCTCGATCTAGACCGCGGGACAAATGAATCAGTAGCGTTTGTCTCAAATCTTAAGTATTTGTTCGACAGAACGGCCCCTGCCGGCTCCTGCTAGACTGGTAGATTCCCAACCGTCCATCCAGGAGCCTCAATGTCGCGCAAGTCCGCCTACAAGCAAGCACTTTCCATCGGCACTGCCATGGTGCTGGGGTTTGCGCTGTTCACAGGGTCGCTCGACGGAGCGCCCAAGTTGTTGTCGCCGCAAAGCGATGAGCAGGCGGCAGCTCTGGCCGAGAAGCAAAACGAGAGTCCCAGCCGCACCGACGACGAGGCGGACTTGGTCGCCCGGCTCGAATCGGGAACAGCGAGCTCCCCGGACTCTCAAAATAGCCAAGACTCTGGCGATGGCTCTGAATCCGTCGCAACCGACGCCGGTGACGCTGCCTCCGCGGAAAGCGCCGCCACCCCCATCAACGAAGTCGAAAACCCTGACCTCAACCGCGCCCGCGGTGTTTATCTCAGCAGCATTCCCGACTACGCCGGCAACCCCTACGTTGCCCTTCGCGCCGACAGCACGCACCCGTTGGGCATGCCGTCGTTCACGCTCGATGAATACGATCGCGCCACCGAAGAGGGCTGCTTTAAGAAATTCTCCAAGCTCGATAGCCTGGGCCGCACCCGCAAGGCACTCGCCTGCGTTGGCCCCGAATCGCTCGGCCAGGGCAAGCGCGGCGATATCTCGCGCATCCACCCTGCCGGTTGGCATCAGCAGCGCTACGACTTTATTCCAGGCCAGAGCCTCTACAACCGCTGCCACCTCATCGCCTGGTCGCTCTGCGGCGAAAACGCCAACCGCAAAAATCTCCTCACCGGCACGCGCTATCTCAACGAGACGGGCATGCTGCCGTTTGAAGAGCAGATTCTCGGCTACATCCGCGACACGGGCAACCATGTGCTCTACCGCGTCACGCCCATGTATAACGAAGAGGAACTTGTCTGCCGTGGCGTGCGCCTTGAGGCGCAATCGGTCGAGGACCACGGCAAGACCCTCTGCTTCCACGTATATTGCTACAACCTGCAGCCGCACGTGCAGATCGACTACGCCACCGGTCGCAACCAGGCATCCGGAGACTAGTGCCGACCGCGCCACCCGTAACCCAAAGATGATCTGTTTTCCTCCGTCCCCCAGGGATCAAAAAGGACCGCCCTGGGTTACCCAGAGCGGTCCTTGCATCGGCATATATGTTGCAGGCAACGCCACACGCTACTTGGCGCGACCCTCCTCATAGCGCTCGACCAGCTTGGCCTGAACGTCATAGGGAACCTGCTCATAGCCAGCGGGCTTCATGGTAAAGTCACCCGTGCCGCGCGTGATAGAGCGCAGGCGCGTCGAGTAATCCGTCAGCTCGGCGAGAGGTGCCTGGGCGATGACCACGGTGTCGCCGCGTTCATCGGTCTCCATGCCCGTCACGCGACCGCGCGATGCCGAGATGTCACCCATCACGGCGCCGGCGTAGCTCTCGGGAATAGTCACCGTGATTTCCTCGATGGGCTCCAGCACCACCGGGTCGGCATCGGCGCATGCCTTGCGCAGGCCGATGCGAGCCGCCGCGCGGAACGCCATCTCGTTGGAGTCGACGCTGTGATACGAGCCGTCGTACACAGCCACGCGAATGCCCGTGAGCGGGTAGCCGGCAATGATGCCGTCCTTCATGGTCTCCTGGACACCCTTGTCCACGGCGGGGATCAGCGAGCGCGGAATGCGGCCGCCCACGACCTCATCCACAAACTCGTAGCCGTCGCTCGTGCCGTCGGGCCCAATAAGCGGCTCCACGCGCAGCCAGCAGTCGCCGTACTGACCGGCGCCACCGGTCTGCTTCTTGTGGCGACCCTGGGCGCTCGCCGTGCGGCGGATGGTCTCGCGATACGGAATGCGGATCGGCACGCTCTTGGCCACGACCTTGGTGCGATCCTCCAAACGGTTGAGCAGCACCGAAACCTGCGCCTCACCAACGGCGGAGATGATAGTCTGGCCGGTCTCCTCGTCACGATCGATGCTCATGGTCGGATCAGCCTTGCACGCCTTCTCGATAAACGTATAGAGCTTCTCTTCGTCGCCACGGTTCTCGGCCTCGATGGCAATGCGGTACTGCGAGTTGGGGAACTTAAACGCCGCAGCCTCGACCTTACCGGTAATGGAGAGCGTATCGCCCGTCTCGGCCGCCAGCTTGGGCGCCACGATGATGTCGCCGGCATAGGCGTGACCGACCTCGGTTATGTCGCGTCCGCACATCACATACAGGTGGGCCAGACGATCGCTCTTGCGGGTACGCGCGTTGATCAGCTCAAGACCCGGCTCAAGCGTACCCGTCAGCACCTTGATAAAGCTGATGCGACCCTGCTGCGGATCGGCCAGCGTCTTAAACACAAACGCCACCGGACGGTCATCGTCGCTCGAAATCTTGAGCGAATCACCGTCGATGAGCGGCATCTCGCCGTAGTCCGTCGGCGCCGGGAAGTACGTGGCGATGTCGTCCATCAGCGAGTTGACGCCCTGCTCCTTAATGCAATCGCCCGCAAAGACCGGCACAAAGATGCGCTCGGCAATCGCCTTCGACAGCAAGCCCTCAAGCTCCTCCTGCGTCAGCGTCTCCTCGCCTTCCAAGTACTTCATCATCAGTTCGTCGTCAGCCTCGGCCACCAGCTCGCACAGATGGTCATGGGCCTCCTCGGCCTGGGCACGATACTCCTCGGGAATCTCCGACTCAACGGCTTCGGCGCCGTTGCAATGGCGCGCCTTCATGCGCACCAGGTCGATGATGCCATCAAAGTCCTCGCCCTCGCCCCAGGGAAGGGTCACGGCGCCCAGTCGCGTGCCAAAGCGCTCCTGCAGCAGGTCCATCGTGGTCGCAAAGCTGGCCTCGGAGCGCGACAGGCGGTTTACGAACACCGCACGCGCCAGGCGCAGGTCCTCGGCGGCATACCAGAGCTTAACCGTCGTAGGCTGCGGGCCGGCCTCGGCGTCGACCACAAACAGAGCCGTCTCGCAAACACTCATCGCGGCAAAGGCGTCGCCGATAAAATCGGGGTAGCACGGGGCATCGAGCACATTGATGCGCGCGCCCTTCCAGTCGATCGGCGCGATGGTCGTCGAGATGGAGAATGAACGCTTGACCTCTTCAGGGTCATAGTCGAGCGTGGGCTTGGTACCGTCGTGGCCGCCCAGGCGGGCGGTCTTGCCGGAAAGGTGGAGCATGGCCTCGGCGAGTGAAGTCTTGCCCACCCCGCCTTGGCCTACGAGCACCACGTTCCTTACATTGCCGGTCTTGGGAGCACCCATGATGACCTCCTTGCAGGGCCGCGCGCAATGCGCGACGCCAACGGGGAGAGTTCGCGGTCGGTGCCATCCCGGGAGCAGCATGGTCGGCAACCGAGCCGACTCACCCTCCAAATGTCCTATGCCACCACCCTACCCTCACGGGCGGCCGTCCATGCATACCTTTCGGCGCACGTATGAATACAGGCGGCGAGAGGAAGAGACAAGCTTGTGAGGCGATTATTGAACCCCGTCGATGCAAACAAAAAGCCGCCACAGACCGTAAGACCTGCGACGGCTTCGCCTCAATTAATAGTTGAGTAAATACCTGAGCCTATCCCTCGATACGGCTCAAGAACTCACGGGTGCGCTGCTCACGCGGATGGTCGATGACCTGCTCGGCAGGGCCCTCCTCGACAATGCGGCCGCCATCCATAAAGACCACGCGGTCGGCAACATCGCGCGCAAACTGCATCGCGTGGGTCACGATTACCATCGTCATATTCTGCGCGGCAAGGTCTTTAATGACACGCAGCACCTCGGCCGTCAGCTCGGGATCGAGTGCCGAGGTCGGCTCGTCAAAGAACAGGATCTCCGGATCGAGCGCCAAGGCGCGGGCGATACTCACACGCTGTTGCTGGCCACCCGAAAGCTCACATGGCACCTTGTTCTCGTTGCCCGTAAGCCCCATCTGCGCGATCAACTCGCCCGCACGAGCTTCCGCCTGCTCGCGCGGGCGCTTAAGCACGCGGATCGGCGCGTCGATGATGTTTTTCATCACGGTATAGTGCGGGAACAGGTTGTAATTTTGGAACACCAGACCGAATCGCGAGCGCGCCTGCCTGGGCACATCGCCCTTCGCATAGACCGCGCCCGAACCCGCATCCGTCGCAACGGCAAGGTCGCCAAACGAGAGCGAGCCTCCGTCGAGCGTCTCGAGCAGCGTGGCACACCGCAGCAGCGTGGACTTGCCGCCACCCGAAGGCCCGATAATCGCCACGACCTCTCCACGCTTTACCTCGAGCGAGATATCCTTGAGCACCTCATTGCCGCCAAACGCCTTGCGAGCGTTTTCGATTTTCATCACTGAGTTAGTCATGATAATAGTCCAGCTTCTTTTCGGCGGCGCCCAGCAGCATCTCGACCACAAAGTTAAAGACCCAGTAAATCAGCGCCGCGATTGCAAACGGTACCATGCTCACCTGCGAGGCAACCAGGGCCTTGGCCGTCGAGAACATCTCGCCCACGCCAATGGCAAACGCCAGCGACGTGTCCTTGACCAGCGTGATGATCTCGTTGCCCATCGCCGGCAGAATACGCTTGGCGACCTGAGGCATCACGATATACAGAAACGTCTGCACGCGCGAATAGCCCAGCACCTCGGCAGCCTCGTATTGACCGCGCGGAATGGACTGCAAACCCGAGCGATAGATCTCGGCAAAGTAGCCGGCGTAGTTGATGATGAACGCCACGACGCATGCCGTCCATTTGGAATCGGGCGTGAGCGAGATGCCGAACACGTAGTACGGAGCAAAGTAGATGGCGAACATCTGTAGCATGAGCGGCGTGCCACGCATCACCGAAATATAGATACGCGCGATCCAGCGAAGCGGCGCAATTTTGCTCATGCGCATGAACGCCACGGGGATTCCCAGCGGAATCGACCCCAACAGCGTCAGCACAAACAACTGCAAACTGACCAAGAAACCCTGGCCGAGCATCTGCATCATGACCTGAATAGACATTACTTGAGCACCCAATTATCGAAAGATAGACCATAGCTTGAATACTTGTCGCAGAGATCCTTAACCGTACCGTCATCGTAGAGTGCCTTGAGCGACTCGGCTACAGCATCGGCCGACTTGGTGTCGCCCTTCTTAAAGCCAACGGCGTAGTGCTCGCTGGACAGCGGCTCATCAAGCTGCGTATAGGCATCGGGCTTGGCGGCAAGCTGATACTGGGCAATCGAAAGATCGCACGCCACGGCATCGACCGCGCCGCTCTCGAGCTGCATAAAGGCCGTGTTGTACTCGCCGATCGTGTCGAGCGTGGCAAACGTCGCCGCCAAATCCTTCTGGTCACCCTCGAGTACATCCTGCGCAGCGGAATCGGTCTGGGTAATCACGGTCTTGCCGGCAAGATCGTCCCAGCCCTTGATGCCCGCATCCTTCTTGACCACCAGCACCTGCTCGTTGAGCATGTACGGCTCGGAGAACGTGTAGTCGTCCTCACGGCCCTCCATGGTAAAGCCGTTCCAGATGCAGTTGATGGCGCCCGAGTTAAGCAGCGTGTCCTTGGCATCCCAATCGATGGCCTCGTATTTGACCTCCCAGCCCTGCTTATCGGCAACGGCCTTGGCAAGGTCGAGGTCAAAGCCGGTGTAC
Organism: uncultured Collinsella sp.; assembly: GCA_937989885.1. Lineage (GTDB taxonomy): Bacteria > Actinomycetota > Coriobacteriia > Coriobacteriales > Coriobacteriaceae > Collinsella. Next base: position 398 of record CALKBP010000006.1, on the reverse strand, counting down.
TCGCCATCGTCGCCTACAAAGCCGTACGGAGGATAGGACTTGTCAAAGCCCACCACGAGCTTCTTGGACTCCGCAGCACCCTTCATGTCCTTGGCTGCGGCAGAACCGGCAGCAGTGCCCTTATCGGCACCGCCACAGCCAACCAGGCCAAGGCCTAGAACCGTAGCGAGTGAGCCGGCTAGACCAACAAACTGACGACGAGACATATCGGCATTCATGGTATCCCCCTTGGTAGCACTTTGGTTAGGTAAAGTGAATCATGTAACGTTCAGAATCATACACTTTAGTGAGATGGAGTACAAGGGAGGGTTTGCCCGCTGGGCTCCGGGGCGGGGGTTAAGTTTCCTGCTCTACAGTCCTGCTCACGACGGAGGCCACATTAAGTGGCCTCCTGTTCG
>CALKBP010000005.1:0-1239 GCA_937989885.1 uncultured Collinsella sp. | reverse complement strand
GGACATCGTCGTCACCAACCACGCGCTGCTGTTCCGCAGCGTGCAGATGGACAACGGCATTATGCCGCCCATCCGCCATTGGATCATCGACGAGGCGCACACCATGGAGTCCGAGGCGCGCAGGCAGCTGTCGCATTCTGTGAGCGCACGCGATCTCGACCTCGCGTGCAACCGCCTTGCCGGCGCGCACGGCGGGCTTATCGCAAAGATTCGCCGCGCCGCCGCGCAGCTCGAGGGCGGCAACGTGCTCTACAGGGCCACCGCAGATGTCGATGACCGCGTCGACACGCTGCGCGCGGTGTCGGGCTCGTTCTTCGCGTACGTGAAAGAGCTCGAAGACGGTAAGAAGAGCAGCAGTGTCTACAGCAAAAAGACGCTGTGGATCAGTCCTGCACTCAGGCAAAGCGGCAGTTGGGCAAATCTCTATGGGCCCGGCCATTCGCTGATGGACAAGCTCGAGGGGCTAACTAAACGCTTGCGCGACCTTATGTCCATGCTCGAGCAGTTCGAGGGTGCCTTCGACGCGACGCAGGCAGACCTGTCCAAAACGACCTCTGTCCTCGACGAGATGCTCTTCGCGCTCAACCTGGTGCTCGAGGGCGAGGACGACTCGTACGTATACTCCGCCGAGCTCGACCGCGACCCACAACGCGTGGCAGAGGCACTCACAGCTGCCAAGCTCGATATCGGCGAGACGCTCGCGACCGACTTCTACTCCGAGCAAAAGTCGGTCGTCTTCACCTCGGCAACGCTGGGAACCGGCGATCGCGACAAGCCCTTCGCGCATTTCCTGCGCACGTCGGGGCTTTGCCTGGTGGATAAGGAGCGCGTGTGCACGCGGCAACTCAACTCGAGCTACGATTTTGAGCATCATATGAGCATCTTGCTGCCCGACGGCATGCCGGAGCCCAACCAGAGCTCCTACCACGGCGCGCTCAAGAAGCTGCTGTTGGCAGTGCACACCGCCATGGGCGGCTCGGTGCTCACGCTGTTCACCAACCGGCGCGAGATGGAATCGCTGTACCACGAGCTCAAGCCCAAGCTCAAGGCCGAAGGCGTCGAGCTTATCGCGCAGACGCGCGGGACGAGCACGAAAAACCTGCGTGACCGTTTCTTGCAGGACGAGGACCTGTGCCTGTTTGCGCTCAAGTCGTTTTGGGAGGGCTTCGACGCGCCGGGCGAGACCCTGCGCTGCGTGGTCATCCCCAAGCTGCCCTTTGGACTGCCCAGCGACCCCAT
>CALKBP010000004.1:0-6641 GCA_937989885.1 uncultured Collinsella sp. | reverse complement strand
CGGGATTGGTCAAAATAGTTTGACTATTAGCGGCTAAAATCGCCCGGCGCTAACAAGGAACACCCCCCAGAATGATGGGTTAGCACCGTAACGAACTAAATCGCTGCAAATATACTTATTCACTATCTAAATCCTCTCGTATATGAAATTGAATCATAGATACCGACAAGCGCATTGAGATTCGCCGCTCTATCATGTGTTTGCGCGGCACGAACACACGACGCGCGAAAGAATTCCTCCGCAAGGGCGTCATCGTCAGGCGGTACATGCCCACGACCGGCTTCGGCTTGCCGGCGTACGCGCGGTCCCACACCATCTGCAGCACCTCGTCTGCCACGAAGCCCTTGCGGATGCGATTGGCGTCCACGACGGCCTCGATCAGGTTCTGCGGGGCGTGCCCGTAGTTCACCAGCGGCTGTTGACTTGGAAAATTCAATATACTGAGCAGCACGGGTTAATTGAACTTAAAAGAGAAATCTGTTTTGTTGTCGCAAGCCAAATAATATGCACGAAAATCGCCATGCATATTACGATGTTCCGGATTTGCACCTTGAGCAGGGCTACTGGCCGCTTTCTCCTGAAATTCAACTACGCAATAGTGAACTTTTGGGTAGCCATAAAGGCTGCATCAAACGTGAATAAAGTTGATATCTGCCGTCCTGGCGGCCGCTTCATCGGTAGGCATGTCTCCGTACATGACGCAGCCGCTTGGTTTAGCATCGAAGTCGCGCATCGCAGCCAGAAGCATCCCCGGCGCCGGCTTACGGCACTCACACGGACCCGTGTAGTCGGGGTGGTGCGGGCAGAAGTACCAGGCGTCCACGTGCACGCCGAGCCTCTCCAGCTCGTCCTCCATGAATCGGTGCAGGCGGCGCATGTCAGCCTCGGTGTAGAGGCCCTTGGCGATGCCGGCCTGGTTGGTCACCACGACGACCTTATAGTCGGGGTCGTCGGAGTAGCCCCGCATGATATCGACCGTAGAGGGGATCAGCTCAAGCTTCTCCGGCTCGTGCAGGTGCCCGGTGTCCACGTTGATCGTGCCGTCGCGGTCGAACATGGCGAGCTTCCACGACCTGGCGAGCGGCGCGAGCATCGTCTGCGCGAGCTCGTAGTCCTCCGGAACGCCGATGTCGATGAAGCCTCCGGTGCACTCAGTGGCGCGCAGCGCCCTCTTGCCGACGACGCGCTCGAAGTAGTCGCTCTCCAGGGAGAACTTCTCCGGCATGTTATCCAGGGCATCCCCACGCAGCAGGTAGACGCCCGCGTTGATGAGGCCTTCCTCGCACGGGCGCTTCTCGTGGAAGGCGGTCAGGGCGCCTCCGGCGTCGACATCGACCGTGCCGTAGCGCTCGAAGTCGCGCATGCGCTTAACGGCGATGACGGCCGAGACGCCATCGTGGGCATCGGCCGCGGCCGCCTCCATGGCGGCGAAGTCCGCATCGAGCCAGGTGTCACCGTTCAGGACAAAGACCCAGTCCGACTGGCACCTGCCGAGCGCCCTCTTCACGGCGCCGCCGGTGAACAGGGGCGTGTCCTCGGGGCTGTACTCGACCGCCATGCCGCGGTATGCGGAACCGAAGAAATCCTCGATCTGCTCGCGGCGATAGCCGTCGGCGACGACCGCACGGTCGAAGCCCGCCGCGGCGAGCTGGTCCATGATGAAGCGCAGGAAGGGCCTGCCGGCGACGGGCGCCATGGGCTTGCAGACATCGGGCACGACGTGGGCGAGCCTGGTGCCGAAGCCGCCCGCCAGCACGATCGCCTCTCGGTAGGGGCGCATCTACTCGGCACCCCCGAACATGTCGGCCTCCACCGCCGCGCACAGCACGTGGTAGGTGGGCAGGTGCAGCTCCTGGATGCGGAAGACCTCGTCGCGGGGCACGCGGACGCAGACGTCCGAAATGCCGGTGAGCTTTGATTCCCTCGAGCCGGTGAGCGAGACCACATGCACGCCCTTGGCGCGGGCGACCTTAACTGCCTCCACGACGTTGGCGGAGTTGCCCGACGTCGAGATGGCGAGAAGCACGTCGCCGGGCTCGCCGTAGCCGTAGACCTGCTGGGCGAAGACGCCCACGGCGGCCTCGTCGTTGCCGAACGCGGTGGACAGCGCCGTCTGCGAGACGAGCGAGATGGCCGGCAGCGACCCCTCGAGCCAAGCGGGGGCATCCGCCCCGTTGGCCTCGCGGTAGGCCTCGGAGAACGCGCCGTCGACCGGGCGCTTGAAGCGGAAGCTCTTCATGAGCTCGCCGACCGTATGCTCCGAGTCGGCCGCGGAGCCGCCGTTGCCGCACACGAGCAGCTTGCCGCCGGATCGGAAAGACCCGGCAATTAGGTCGCGGGCCGCACGGACTTCGCTCTCGCAGGCCAACATCTCGGGGTAGTTCACGAAGAAGGTGGACAGGCACTCGTCGCCCGTCTGGGGGCACTTGGTATCCATTAGCGGGATCCCTCCAGGTCGTAGTCCTCGGGCCCGTAGTAGGCGACGGAGGTGCCGCCGTCCTCGAACTCGAACGGTATGTAGAGCAGGTCGGACATGGCGCGGCGCACGGACTCCCGCGCGTCGGGCTCGACGTAGAAGACGAGGAACCCTCCCCCGCCGGCGCCCAGCAGCTTGCCGCCGAGCGCTCCGGCGTTCATGCCGCGCTCGTACAGGGCGTCGATGGATCCGGTGGAGACCTGCGAGCCGGTGCCGCGCTTGAGGCGCCAGGTGGCGTCGAGCAGGCGGCCGAACTCGGAGAGGTCCGCCGTCTTGTCGGTGAGCACGCCCTCGGCCACGTCGACCAGCGACAGCATCTCCTTGAGCTGGGCGGTCTTGTCGACCACGCGGTTGGCCTTCTGCATGTCCGAGGAGAAGCGGGTGAAGCCTGTGAAGAACATCATCAGGTTGGAATTGAGCTCGCGCTTGCGCTCCGGCGAGATGACGATCGGGCGAACCGAGAAGTCGCCTTCGGCGAAGTCGATGCGGTTGAGGCCGCCGAACGCGGCGGCAATCTGGTCCTGCCAGCCGCCGGCCTCGGCGCACAGCTCGCGCTCCAGCTTGATCGCCTCCCTGGCCAGGCGGTCCTTGGAGGCATAGGTGCCCTTCATGCAGTGAAAGGCGTTGAGCATGCCCACGGCGAAGGACGAGGAGGTGCCCAGGCCCGAGCGCGCGGGCAGGTCGGCCTCGTAGGTGATGCGCATCTCGCGCATGTCGAGCATCTGCATGGCGTTGCGCACGGCGGGGTGCTCGAGCTCGGAGGGGTCGGAGACGCGCTCGATCCTGGAGTAGACGAGCTCAGTGGAGTAGTCGAAGAAGCGCGGCAGGTGGCGCGCCGTGACGTAGCAGTACTTGTCGAACGTGGTCGAGATGACCGAGCCGCCGTGCTCGTTGAAGAACTCGGGCATGTCGGTACCGCCGCCGAAGAACGACATGCGGAAGGGTGTGCGAGTGATGATCATACGTATTCCAAACTACGGTTGACACGTTAACTGAAGCAATAACAAAATAGGCGGCGTTCTCCGTCTCATCGCGAGCTGCCCGCCTTTCTTTTAAGACGTCGCAGCGCTGCAATCCGCTCACTCCCGTTCAGCGCGACTGCAAAATGGATGAAGACACCCATAAAAGCGCAAATGAGTGCACTTAGAGCAAAGCTAGGCCAAGTCTCGTTGGGAACAATCGATGACACAATGCCGAACAGCGCGCACATGCATCCGAGCGATGCGGCGATCCGCAGAAGCGATGGATAAAACGACGTCAACCTCTCACCAAGGCAATGGGCTATATACATGGGGTTGAAGACGAGGTTGATCACGCCCATGATGACGGCGGTGGTTAGAGGAACAGCGTAAAGACCAAAATCGGTATAGGTGAGAAGAATCACCATGCCGACAACGTTGATGAGGCCGCCGACCAGAGTCACGAAGCAAGGCAAGCGGTTCTTCGTCGTTAGCGTATAGACGTAGTAGAGCGGATTAACCGGCCCCTCTGCGGCGGAGCAGACGATAGTCAACATGGTCAAAACGTAAAGTACCCCTAAATCCTGGCCCGGTATCCACAAACGATAGAATGCGGGGCAAAGAGCAAGAAACCCTGCAAACAAAACGTTCGAGATATAGCTCGATAGTTTCATCGATAGGTTCAACTCTTCAAGAAGCTTCTTTCTGTTTCCTTGTGAATAGCTTTCCAGAAACATCGGTTGGAAGGCTTGGGAAATCAGTTGAAATAATCTGGAGAACACGCCGGAGAATGTCTTTGAGATAGCGATTTGGCCCATGCATACCGCATTGAGGAAAAGATTGGCTATCACCAGATCAAGGCCTGAGTTTAAAGTGTTCCCGAGCGCATTCACGGAATTCCAGACTCCGTTTACAAGTAGCGTCTTTAGGTCTCCAAATGAGAAGAGCGAGACCTTGATTTCAATCTCAGAAACATAGCGCCTATAGATTCAGACGTTTCCAAGCGCAACAACGATTCCGGCAACCAGGATCGCGGCACCGTAGTACCAAGCCATCGGCGGCATTGTGCTGTACATCGCAATCAGAATCACAGCCTCTGCGACATAGGATATGCTCTGAATAATTCCGTATACATCCAGCTTGTTCTTTATGTAAGCCGCGCAAGAGAAGAACGTTCCCGCCATCGTGACAAAGAAATTCACGAAGACCAAGAGCATCAGATAGATGACATCCGGTAAAAGATTCTCGGGGACGTCCATCAAAGAGCCGATATTAATCGCAACAAGCGCGAGAACCGCGAAGAGAAACGCGCTTTGGATGAGGCCGCTGATAATCAGCGTGCTGAAGTAGCAGCTCGCTTTCTCCTGGTTCCCCTTATGGTATTCGACCGCGATGAAGCGGGTCGCATAGGAGGAAAGTGCCGTCATCACGATCATGGCATAGCCCACAAAAGTGTTCGCAAGCGTGATAAAACCGTAAGCCGAAGCCCCAAGCTTCTCCGTCACAAGTGGGGTCACGAAAAAGTTAATCCCGAACGCAAGAACTGTCGCGACACCCGTGGTCGCCAACGTCAAAACGAGCTTATGCACCTTAGAGCCGGTCATACGAACCACCGCCTCGAGGCATCGACACGCAGCCATAGTGAGCCAGCAGGAGGACGAACCAAAATGCTGGAATTGTCATGATGACCTCGAAAAGCATCTCGATGCCCAATGCGATAAACACCATGCAGATAACCATGAGATGGGCGCTTCCCACTTGCGCGCCGGCCGGGGGCTTTGACACAAGAAGAGGTAGAAAAGCAGCGATACAAGCAAGCGGCAATCCGCCAACGTACAAGAGCTCCAAAAGTTGATTATGCGCGTTGACGTATTCGACGCTACCCAGCATAAGCGCTCTTTGAGTAGCCGACTGCGTCCCGTATCCAACGATAGGCGAATCGAGAATCATTCTGAGCGTTTCGGACCAAGCGAGGTTTCGACCCGAGAAGGAGGCATCTTTCCCAAACGCGTCCATGAGAAAACCATTCAAGATGGACAATGACGAAGAGAGAACCAGAAATGCCCAGGCGAGAATTAGGACCACGCAAACGTTACGCGGATTGAAAATATGCCTCGCGCGGCTCAGAATCGGCTCTAGGCACAGAAGAAGCAGAAGAACAGACAAAACGACGGTAGATGTCGAAGAACCCATCGTGCTCGTTGTTGCGATTGTCATCGCATAACACAAGACCGTACGGAAAGACGGTCGAATCGATGCGCTCTTGGACCAGTCCAACAAGGTTGAAACGAGGTTAAGAGAAAGGAACCAGAGAATATGGTTGTTCTTGAGTCCGAGCACCCAACCTTTAAGATAGACGGTATGATATTCATTTTCGTATCTCACATCTTGGAATAGCCCGCTTGGGTAAAGTGCCACAGAAAGAATATCCCATAGGCAAATCACAGCCAGCACAAAAAACGCTACCGAAAGAAGACGGCGCGGGGACCTCTCGAATTGAACCTGGAAGTAGTAGATGAGTAGAGCTATACGCAAATTACTGTACAGTACGTTTTGATTGAGGTTTCCGTTAATAAAGGAGGAAAAGCACACCGCCAGACAAAACAAAAGGGTGGCGACTGTTATGCAACTCGGCGATCGTCGTACTACCAGCGGGTAAAGCAGCAGCGCAACGAAAACGAATTTATCGAGCAAATCACAAGCGGCGCCAATTGACATGTATGCAGTTATGAACGGCCGGAAAGCACTCGCGAGGACAAACATTAACCCAAACGATGCGACCGCGTCCGCAATCCGAATCTGCGAAACAGTACGAAAGTTGGATCTCCGTGGTGAGGTTTCTCGACTTACGGTGGTGTCACTCACCCTTAACTCATTAGCCATTGCTTCACCTGCCTATTCCAATCGAGCTGCTCTTTGGCATAGGCGACGATCTCAGGCTGCATCGAATCGGCATCCGAGTCAAATAGCCCCATTGCGTTAGCAAAATCCGAAATGTTGTTGCATATAAGCCCTGTCTTACCTTCTATTACAAATTCGGTGAGACCAGGGAGATTCGAAACAGCAACAGGTTTTCCAAAATGATATGCCATTGCCAGAACGCCACTTTGCGATGCCTCGATATATGGAAGCATTACTGCGCGGCAATTTGAAAACAACCAAACAAGATCCTCGTCGCTTACGTAGCGGTGAATCAAGTAGACGTT
>CALKBP010000003.1:0-19062 GCA_937989885.1 uncultured Collinsella sp. | reverse complement strand
GAAGATCGGCTCTATCTGATTCGGCTGATTGCTTCGAAATGCCAGAAGTTTAAAGTGGATGTCATCGCGTGGTGCCTTATGGATAACCATATTCATCTTCTGCTTGATGACGAGCATGTTCATCTGAGCGATTGCATGCATTCGATTACGACGGCGTATGCTATGTATTTCAACTCAAAGACAGGCAGGAAGGGCCCTGTTTTCCAGGATCGATTTAAGAGCGTGCCGATCCTCGATGATGATCAGCTACTCAACTGCGTGAGATACATTCACGACAATCCCGCGAAGGCGAGGATTGGGACCGCTTCGCTGTATCGATGGAGTAGCTTTCGCGAGTATATGGGATATCCGGGTATCTGCAAAACGGATTGCGTTCTCGGGTTACTCGGTGGCTCTCAGAGATTTTTTGCCTTTAGCACCTCAGGTGAGCCCAACCGCTATTGCTTCCGTGACGGCGTCCATGTGAGCGACACAGATGCGCTGGAGTTTGCGCAGGCGCTTCTTAAGCCGTACGAGCCTCATCACCTCAAGGCTTTGCCAAAGGGGACGCGCGATGCCTGCATTCGCACTTTGAAGAGCGAGGGCTTTTCGATTAAACAGATCGTACGTCTTACGGGCATTGGACACTGCACCATACAAAAGGTCAAAGTCTAAAAATAGCTCATTTAGGACGAGGTCTGTGTTGCGACCGCGTCAGGTATGGGTTGGGTAGCTAATTTGGGACGGGGCTATTTTAGCTACCCCTATAAATCGGTTGAGTTATATTCCGGCCCCGGGTAATTCGCTACCAGTTGAAGGGTAGCTAAAATAGCCCCGTCCCAAATTAGCTACCCCGTACTACCCTGACAATCTAAAGTAGTTAAAAAAGCCCCGTCCCAAATTGACTACTTAGTGGGAGGAGAAGCGGGATTGGCGGCCGAAGGATAGGGCGGTGTCGCCGAACTTGTCTCGGACGGCGTCGATAGCGACTGAGAGGTCGCGACGGTCGCTCGATTGGGCTCCGCGGTCGTCGACTTCGCAGAACAGGTCGGTCTGGATGCCGCCCTGATGGTCGAAGTCGCTCATGCCGATGCCCGCCAGGCGCACATGCATGCCTTCCTGCCAGATGTTGTCGAGAAGTTCGAGAGCCACTGCCACAAAGATGTTCTCATCGTCGGTCGGATGAGGCAGCCGGCGCTGTGCCGAGCGACCGCTTCCATACGAATACTTGAGTTTGAGCGTCACCGTGGCGCCCGTTAGTCCCTGGCGGCGCAGGCGGCGTCCCACTGACTCTCCCAACAGCGCAATCGCCGCTTCGATGTCCTGACGCTCAGTCAAATCTTTCGCAAAGGTGCGTTCATTGCTGACCGACTTGACCTCGCGCTCTTCATCTAGACTCGTGACTTCGGAGATTTCGAGCCCCAGCGCACGTTGGCGCATGCGTTCGCCGTTGATGCCAAAAATAGAGGCTAGGGTTGATTCGGGCGCGCGTGACAGCTCGCCGAGTGTATAGATGCGCATGCGGCGCAGTCGCTCCTCGGCCGAGCGCCCGATGCCACTCATGGCAGATACCGGCAGCGCGGCCAAAAAGCGCTGCTCGGTTCCAGGGCGCACGATGGTCAGCCCAAACGGTTTGTCCCTCTCGCTTGCGATCTTTGCGACCGTCTTGTTGCAGCCTACGCCAATGGAGCAGGTCACTCCCAGCGCTGCCACGCGGTCGCTTATCCGCCGCGCAACCAGCAGCGGATCTTCGGGCGCAAAGCGGCCCGGTGTGATATCGATAAAGGCCTCGTCAATTGATACGCGCTCAACGCGCGGGGTCTCGTCGGCGAGAATCGCCATGACCTGTGCGCTGACCTCGTGGTAGCGATTGAAATGCCCATGCGTCCAAATGGCCTGCGGACAGAGGCGCCGTGCCTCGGCCGAGGGCATGGCGGAATGCACGCCAAAGCGGCGCGCCTCGTAGGAGCAGGTGGACACGACGCCGCGGGAATCGGCATCGCCACCCACGATGAGCGGCTTGCCGCACCACTCGGGATGGTCGAGCATCTCCACGCTCGCAAAAAACGCATCGAGATCCATGAGGCCCACCGCCGGTCCCGTCCAGGGCGGCGGTGTGACGCCCGCAGCATCCTCATAACCGTATGTATGTTCGCGTCTTTTCATGGCATGAGTATACCGCGCAGCTCATGTGGGGTGCGTGGATGTGCTTGCAAATCGCGAATTCTTGTCTAAGATATGGATTTGCCTTCGACTACACCGAAGAAGTTGGTCTCACGGACTTCACCTGCCCGCGTCGATGGCGTATTATGTTCAACTGTTTGTTTGTAGTTGCAGCCTAAAGCTGCTTGGTTGGAGGAGTTTCCTTTGGCAGTCAAGATTCGCCTTGCTCGTCACGGCGCTAAGAAGCGTCCGTACTACCGTGTCGTCGTCGCCGATTCCCGCGCCCCGCGTGACGGTCGTATCATCGAGGAGGTTGGCCGCTACAACCCGATGACCGCCCCCAAGACCATCAACCTCGATCTCGAGAAGATCACTGACTGGCAGTCCAAGGGCGCTCAGCTCACCGACGCTGTCGCTGCTCTGGTCAAGGCCGCCAACGAGGGCGAGAAGACCGAGACCGTCGTCAAGAAGTCCAAGAAGCAGCTCGCCAAAGAGGCCGAGGCCGCTAAGGCTGCCGCTGAGGCCGCTGAGGGCGCCGAGGAGTAAATCGTGCCTGAGGTTGACGCTGCACAGCTCGAGGGTGAGGCAATGCTCTCAGATCGCATCGCCGATCTCGTCGAATATCTCGTTGTTCAGATCGTCGACGACCCGGATTCCGTGAGCCTTGAGGTCATCGATGGTGACGACGCCTCCACGATTGAGGTTTCGGTTGCCGAGGATGACGTCGCTAAGGTCATCGGCCGTCGTGGCCGTACCATCAAGGCCATTCGCACGCTCGCCCGTGCACTGGCCGCTCGCCTCGACACTGCAGTCGAGGTAGAGGTTCTGGGCTAGGACCTTGAGGTCCCAGTACAAAAACATCGCCCGTGTGGTCAAGCCGCACGGAAGAAAGGGGGAGGTCCTCGCGCAGCCGCTGCGGGGGCTTCCTTCTGTATTGACGCCGGGTATGCGCGTCGCCTTGACGCCGCCGGCGCTCAAGCGTGACCGTTTTTGCACGGTCACATCCGTCACCGATACGGGCGATGGCGATCTGGTCTCGTTTGAGGGCATTGATGACTTGACGGCCGCCGAGGGCATCACCGGATGCTACGTGCTGGCAAATCGTGACGACTTTGAGCTCGATTCGCTCGATGCCGCCTATACCGATCTGATGGGTCGCGAGGTGGTCGACGAGCGTTTCGGTTCGCTCGGCACGATTGTCGAGATCATGTCGACGCCCGCCAACGATGTTTGGGTTGTCGAGGGCGATCGGTACGGCGAGGTGCTGATTCCCGTGATCGAGCAGGTTGTGCTCGATCTTCCCGACACAGGAACAATTTCCGTCCACGTTATGGACGGGTTGATTGATATGGACAAGTAGGGAGGACAACATGCTGATCGAGACCCTTTCGGTCTTTCCTGAGATGTTTGAGCCCGTCATGTCCACGTCGATTTTGGGCCGCGCCCGCAAGGCCGGCCTTTTTGATTTTAAGGCCTATAACCTGCGTGACTGGACGCACGACCGCCATCGTACCGTCGATGACGAGCCGTACGGCGGCGGGCAGGGCATGCTCATGAAGGTTGAACCCATCGCCGAGGCCATCGAGGCTATTAGCTCCGAGGGTCCCAAGCCCACCGTGGTGTTCTTTACGCCCTGCGGCGAACCCTTTACGCAGCATGTGGCCGAGCGCCTGCTCAAAAGCGAGCGCCTGCTGTTTGTATGTAGCCGCTACGAAGGCGTCGACGAGCGCGCGTATGCGTATGCCGACGAGCGCCTGTCGATTGGCGACTACGTGCTTACGGGCGGCGAGCTTCCCGCCATGGTCGTTGCCGACGCCGTCGTACGTCTGATTCCCGGCGCCCTTGGTGACGAGATGAGTAACGTCGATGAGTCGTTCTCGACTGCCGAGGACGGTGGCCTGCTCGAGTACGCGCAGTACACCCGTCCCGCCGAGTTCAACGGCGAGGGCGTGCCGCCGGTGCTTGTGAGCGGCGATCACGCCAAGGTCGATGCCTGGCGTCGCAAGAACGCCATCGAGCGCACCTGCCGCTGGCGTCCCGATCTGATCGAGACGGCGCGGCTCACGCCCGAGGAGCGCGCATACGCGCAGGACATCCTGGACGCATCGTATTCGCAGAGCGAGGAGTGAGAATGGTTCCATCGCTGTATTCCGTGCTAAAGGGTGCGTTTGAGTGGATTGTGGTCGTCGCGATCGCACTTATCGCCACCTTCCTGATTCGCTCGTTTGTGGTCGAGCCCTTTGTGGTGCCCACCGGCTCCATGGAGTCCACGATCGAGATCGGCGACCAGATCTTGGCGCAAAAGGTGAGCCTCGAGCTCGGCCAGCCCGTCATCCAAGGCGATATCGTGGTGTTCCACAACCCCGATGGCACCTCCGAGCACGATGTTCTCGTCAAGCGTGTTATTGCCACGGCCGGCCAGACGATCGACCTTCAGGACGGCAAGGTGGTCGTTGACGGCCAGGCGCTCGACGAGGGCTACACGACCGGCATGAGCTGGCCGCTTTCGGTCCAGGCTCCCGGCGCTCAGGTGAGCTATCCCTACACCGTTCCCGACGGGTGTGTGTGGGTGATGGGCGACAACCGCGAAAACTCTGCCGACTCACGCTACTTTGGTCCCGTCGATCGCTCTGACTTGATCGCCGTGGCGCTTGTGCGCTACTGGCCGCTCAACCGCATCGGCGCTATCGATTAAAAACCGCTATAGTACAGTACCTAACCGTGTAATCGTTTCGACGAGGGGATATTAGAGGCATGAACGCTTCATCGCTTTCCTTCCAAGACATCATCCTGCGCCTCCAGCAGTACTGGGGCGAGCAGGGCTGCGTCATTATGCAGCCCTATGACTCCGAGGTCGGCGCCGGTACCTTCCATACCGCGACCACGCTGCGCTCGCTCGGTCCCTCCGAGTGGCGCACCTGCTACGCTCAGCCCTGCCGCCGTCCTGCCGACGGCCGCTACGGCGAGAACCCCAACCGCATGCAGCACTACTATCAGTTCCAGGTGCTCATTAAGCCCTCACCGGTCAACGCCCAGGAGCTTTACCTGGGGTCTCTTGCCGCTATCGGTTTGGACCCCAACGACCATGACGTCCGTTTTGTCGAGGATGACTGGGAGAGCCCGACCCTGGGCGCCTGGGGCCTTGGCTGGGAGGTCTGGCTCAACGGCATGGAGGTCACACAGTTTACGTACTTCCAGCAGGTGGGCGGCATCGAGGTCGACCCCGTGCCCGTCGAGATCACCTATGGTCTGGAGCGCATCGCCATGTACGCCCAGGGCGTCAACTCCGTCTACGACCTGGTATGGAGCTATCTGCCCGACGGCACGCCTATGACCTATGGCGACGTGTTCCTGGAGAACGAGCGCGAGTTTAGTGCCTACAACTTTGAGGTTGCCAACGTCGAGATGATGCGTCAGAAGTTTGACGACTACGAGGCCGAGTGCCACTCCTGCCTGGAGCGCAAGCTGCCGCTGCCCGCATACGACTGCGTCATGAAGTGCAGCCATGCCTTCAACCTGCTCGATGCTCGCGGTGCGCTGTCCGCGGTCGAGCGTGCTAACTACATCCTGCGCGTCCGCGCCGTCGCCAAGGCGTGCTGCGAGGCCTATATGGCCGAGGTCGCTGGAGTCAACGAGAATGCCGACCAGGAAGGCGAGGTGGCGTAAGCCATGGCAGACGCTAAGGATTTCCTGTTTGAGATCGGTACGGAGGAAATGCCCTCCGCACCGCTGAACAATGCCGTCAAGCAGCTTGGCACCATGATCGCCAAGGGCCTCGACGAGGCCGGTCTGGCCCATGGCGAGGTCCGAGTGATCTCGAGCCCGCGTCGTCTGGCCGCGCTCGTGGCCAACGTCGCCACCGCGACCGATGAGGTTCACGAGGTCAAGCGCGGCCCTGCGGCAAACATTGCCTTTGATGCCGACGGCAACGCCACCAAGGCCGCCCAGGGCTTCGCCCGCAAGTGCGGTGTGGCTGCCGAGGACCTGGTCCGTCGCGAGGACACCGACGGCCGCGAGTATGTGTTCGCCGAGAAGAACATTCCGTCTGCACCGGCTACGCCGATTCTGACCGCTCTGTGCGAGAAGACCATCGCCGGCCTGCAGTGGCCCAACTACCGCTCTCAGCGCTGGGGTCACGAGCACGCTACGTTTGTTCGTCCGGTGCGTTGGATCTGCTGCCTTCTGGGCGAGGACGTTGTGCCCGTGTCGTTTGCCGATGTGACGAGTGGCAACACCACGCGCGGCCATCGCGTGCTTGGCCCCGGTGACCACGTGGTCGTCAGCCCCGCCGTCTACGAGCAGGTACTCGAGGACGCTGGTGTGCTCTCTGCCGAGCGCCGTCGCGAGGCCATCCTTGCCGGTATCGCCGAGGTCGAGGCTGCTCGCCCCGGTTGCCATGTCGACACGCCCAAGAAGGTTTTTGAGGAGGTCATCAACCTCTGCGAGTGGCCGACGGTGCTCGTCGGTACCTTCGATGAGGAGTTCCTCAAGGTCCCGCATGAGATCATCTGCGAGTCCATGCTCACCAACCAGCGCTACTTCCCGATCTATGATGGCGAGGGCAAGCTTACGCGTGAGTTCGTGGTCGTCTCCAACAGCAAGCCCGAGAACGCCGAGCGCGTGATCGACGGCAACGAGCGCGTCGTGCGCGCCCGTCTGGACGACGCCAAGTTCTTCTACGAGGAGGACCTGAAGATCTCCCTCGACGAGTTCCGCGAGCGTCTGGCCAAGGTCGCCTTCCAGGAGAAGCTCGGTAGCGTGCTCGCCAAGTCCGAGCGCATTGAGCAGCTCGCGCTCGCCATCGCTCGCGAGGCCCATCTGGGCGCCCACCTTGCCGCCGATGCCGCTCGCGCCGCTCACCTGTGCAAGGCCGACCTGGTATCCAACGCCGTTGTCGAGTTCACGAGCCAGCAGGGCGTGATGGGTGGTTATTACGCCTCCGCGATGGGGGAGAACGACGAGGTCGCCCACGCCATTCGCGATCACTATCGCCCTCGCTTTGCCGGCGATGAGCTGCCCGAGGGCACCGCTGGCTGCATCGTGGCCTGCGCCGACAAGCTCGATACCATCGCCGGTATCTTTGCCATCGGCGAGCCCCCGACCGGCTCTTCCGACCCGTACGCGCTGCGTCGCGCCGCCATCGGCATCATCAACATCCTGCGCGATCGCCTGCCGATTGACCCCACGTCGCTGATCGACTTCGCCCTTGAGCTTTATAGCGAGCAAGGTATCGAGTTCGATGCCGCCGAGGTCGCCCAGCAGGTCCGTGACTTCTTCCACGGCCGCCTGGTGAGCATGGCCCGCGACGAGAAGATTCCAGCCGATACCGTCGCCGCCGTCTCCGCGGTGCACATCATCGCCCCGTCCGTCTTCTTCGCCCGCTGTGCCGCGCTCGACGAGGCCCGCAAGAACGATGCCGAGACCTTCGACAACCTGGCTACCGCCTATGCCCGTGCCGCTCACATCTCCAAGCCCGAGCTGGGTGCGGAGTACGATCGCAGCCTGATGGGCGATGCCGAGCTCGCGCTTGCCGATGCCTCCGAGGCCGCTCAGACCGCTGTCGATGCCGCCCTTGCTGCCGAGGATTATCCCGCCGCGTTTGCCGCCCTGGCTGCCCTACGCGCCCCCATCGACCGCTTCTTTGACGAGGTCATGGTCATGGACAAGGACGAGCAGCTCCGCGATAATCGCCTTAAGCTGCTCAACCGCTTCGAGGCCGTTTTCTCCGGCATCGCCAACATCGGTGAGCTTGCCCGCAAAAAGTAAGCTAGCCTGCGCGTAAGCGCAAAAGGAGCCCCGCATGGATTGCCCGGTCACCGCTCGTCCCACCGTTATCGTTATCTCCGACTCGCTCGGTGATACCGCTTGTGAGGTGGTGCTTGCGGCGTCCGGGCAATTTGATGAAGGGGCTTTTCGTGTTTTGCGCTTGCCTAAGGTGACCTCGGTGGAGCAGGTCAAGTCGTTTGTGGAACCGCGCGTCGATGCCGGCCATCGCGATATCGCTGTGTTCCACACCATCGTCGACCCGGCGCTGCGCGCTCGCGTGCTCGACTACCTGGGCATGCTGCATATCCGCTCGGTCGACTTGATCGGCCCGACACTCGCCGTGCTTTCGTCGCTTATCGGCGTTGCGCCCAAGGGCGTTGCGGGCGTGATTCATAAGACCGACGATCGCTATTTCCATCGCATCGAGGCTATGGAGTATTTCGTTGAGCACGATGACGGGCGCGGTTGCGACGATCTGTCGGGTGCCGATATCGTGCTGCTGGGCGTATCGCGCACTTCCAAGACGCCCCTTTCGATGTATTTGGCCTATCAGGGCTATAAAGTCGCCAATGTTCCGCTGGCACATGGTATTGAGCCGCCGAAGTCGATTTACGAGGTCGACCCGATGCGGCTGTTCGGTCTGATTTCGACCGTTGACGTGATTTCCGAGATCCGCGATAGCCGCCTGGGTGATGATTACGCCCGTGCCGTCGCCGGCTCTTATGCCGAGCCCGAGAGCGTGCGCGGCGAGCTCGAGGAGGCTCGTGCCCTCATGAAACGTCTGGGTTGCTTTGTGGTGCGCACCGACGGCAAGGCAATCGAGGAGAGCGCCTCCGAGATCATCGCTCACCTCGAAGAGATTCAAGAGGCAAGAGCCCGCCGTGCCGCCCGCCGCGCCCAACAAAAGTAGCTAATTTGGGACGGGGCTTTTTTAGCTACCCCGGCTGAGGTCGCGAGCTCTTTGGCCGATTGCCTGCGGGGGCAGCTAAAAAAGCCCCGTCCCAAATTAGCTACTTATGATAAAGCGATTTAGCAGTATTTCTTGCATCTGACCTGCAATTTCCTTTGGTGGTACCTTCATAAGGTAACCACCTTTACCTACCGTTTACCGCTAGTTTTAGCTCGTTTACCAAACCGCGCATCATCTTCTCATGTCGGCATAAAACCCGCCGTATAGTTCCCTCACGGTCCGCATCCGGCGGGTCGATTCGTTACCACGGTCGTGCGCGAGAGCGCATGGAAGGGGAAGTATCGTGAGCGATTGCAAGAGGGTTTACCGTTTTGGGACCGACGCCCAGGGCACTTGTGTGACTGAGGGCGACAAGTCCATGAACTTTGTGCTTGGCGGCAAGGGCGCGAACCTTGCCGAGATGAGCCGTATCGGCCTGCCGGTTCCCGGCGGCTTTACCATTACCTGCCAAACCTGCGTCGAGTACTCCGGTGCCGGCAACGTGTGGCCTGATGGCGCACTCGATGAGATCGTTGCCGCCGAGGCAGACCTCGAGGCTCGCTGCGGCAAGAGGCTCGGTGACGCCAACGACCCGCTGCTCGTATCGGTGCGCTCGGGCGCTCCGTTCTCCATGCCGGGCATGATGGACACTGTTCTCAACCTTGGTCTCAACGACGATTCCGTCCAGGGCCTTATCGTCCAAACGCAAAATCCGCGTTTCGCGTGGGACAGCTATCGTCGCTTTATCCAGATGTTCTCCAACGTCGTCATGGGCGTCGATGCCGATCTGTTCGAGAATGCCCTGACCCAGGCCCGTCTGGTCGCCGGCGTTCGCGTCGATTCCGAGCTTTCGGCCGAGGATCTGCAGGAGCTCGTCGAGACGTTCAAGGGTATCTTCTCCGATAACGTCGAGGCCACCCTGTATCCCGAGCTCGAGGTCGCCGACGGTAAGCCTGTCTTCCCACATGATCCGGGGCTCCAGCTGCGCCTTGCCATTCAGGCTGTCTTTGGCAGCTGGATGAACGAGCGTGCCTGCATCTATCGCAAGCAGCATGGTATCTCCGACGAGCTCGGTACCGCCGTCAACGTTCAGGCCATGGCTTTTGGTAACAAGGGCGAGACATCCGCGACTGGCGTCGCCTTCACGCGCAACCCGGCCGATGGCACTAAGGAATTCTACGGCGACTTTCTGGTCAACGCCCAGGGCGAGGACGTCGTCGCCGGCATCCGCAACACTGAGCCCATCGCCGACCTCAAGACCACCTCGGGTCTTGAGTCCGCAGGCGAGGAGCTCGAGCGCGTGTTCCTGACGCTCGAGGATCACTACCGCGATATGTGCGATATCGAGTTCACCATCGAGCAGGGCAAGCTCTGGATGCTCCAGACCCGTGTGGGCAAGCGTACCGCCACCGCCGCCCTGCGCATTGCCATCGAGATGGTCGAGGAGGGCCTCATCACCCGCGAGGAGGCCGTGAGCCGTATCGACCCCGCGCAGCTCGACCAGCTCCTGCACCCGCAGTTCGATTCCTCCAAGAAGTACGAGGCTCTGGCTTGTGGCCTCAACGCCAGCCCCGGCGCCGCCGTGGGCGAGGTCGTGTTCTCGAGCGATGACGCCGTCGCGCGCGCGAACGAGGGCCATAAGGTTATCTTGGTCCGTTGGGAGACCAACCCCGACGACCTGAAGGGCATGGTTGCCGCCGAGGGCATCCTGACCAGCCACGGTGGCAAGACGAGCCATGCCGCCGTTATCGCCCGCGGCATGGGTACGCCCTGCGTCTGCGGCGTTGAGCGCTTCCACATCGATGCCGCCGAGAAGATCGTGCGCATCGAGGGCAGCGACCGTGTGCTACACGAGGGCGACATCATCTCCATCGACGGCACCCAGGGTATCGTCGTTGACGGTCCCGTTGACCTGGTCTCCGCCGAGCTCACCGGCGATCTGGACACCATCCTGTCCTGGGCCGACGAGATTCGCCTGGACGAGACCTGTGGCCACGCCAACCATGTGCGCGTCAACGCCGACAACCCCGAGGATGCCGCGCTCGCACTCGAGTTTGGCGCCGAGGCTATTGGCCTGTGCCGCACTGAGCACATGTTCCTTGGCGACCGTAAGAACATCATCCAGAGCTTCATCTTGTCCGACGACGAGGCTGTGAAGCAGCAGGCCCTCGCCGATCTGCTCAAGGTCCAGACTGAGGACTTCCTGGCGATGTTCAGGACCATGTCCGGTCGCGATGTGGTCGTTCGCCTGCTCGATCCGCCGCTGCATGAATTCTTGGATAATCCTCGTGAGCTCGAGGTCGCCATCACCAAGAAGGAAGCCGCTGGCGCCAGCGAGAAGGAGCTTGCCGCCCTGCGTGCCCGCCTACGTCGCATCGACGGCATGGTCGAGTCCAACCCGATGCTCGGCCTGCGCGGCGTGCGTCTGTCCGTCGTCTTTGGGGACCTGCCGCTCATGCAGGTTCGCGCCGTCGCCACGGCTGCTGCCCGCCTTATCAAGGAGGGCGTCGACCCGCACCCCGAGATCATGGTTCCGCTCGTCTCCATCACGGCCGAGCACGTTCAGACCCGCGAGGTCATCGAGCGCGTGATCGCCGAGGTTTCCGCCGAGGAGGGCGTCGAGCTCAACATTCCCGTGGGCACGATGCTCGAGCTGCCGCGCGCTTGCATGGTCGCCGACGAGATCGCCCACCATGCCGACTTCTTCTGCTTCGGCACCAACGACCTTACCCAGACGACCTTCGGCTTCTCGCGCGACGACGCCGAGGCCAAGTTCATCCCGCTGTACCTGTACAAGAAGATCCTGAAGGACAACCCCTTCGAGACCATCGACACGGCGGTGCTCGAGCTGGTGCGCATGGCCGTCGAGAAGGGCCGCGCCGCCAATCCCGACATGCACTTTGGCGTGTGCGGCGAGCACGGAGGCGATCCCAAGTCCATTAAGGGCCTGTTTAACGTGGCCGACGTGGACTACGTGTCCTGCTCGCCCTATCGCGTGCCCCTCGCGCGCTTGGCTGCCGCCCAGGCCAAGCTCGAGGCCAAGCGTTCCGCCTAACGTTTTGCGTTGAGACGCCTAGCGTAGCCCCCTTCCTGCCGCCCGTCTCATTCGTGAGGCGGGCGGTTGTCATGTGCGGGTTTTGTCTTTTTGTCTGCGTAAAAAATTGTTCTTGCAGCAGAAACCCGCGCGTGTATACTCAGATACGTTTGTTCAACTACGTGCCGGCCAAGGTGGTACGGCACCTCTAGAAGAGTGAGGAATTGCACATGGATTACATCCGCGCAATCGAGCGCCAGCAGATCCGCGAGGACATCCCGCAGGTTCGCGTTGGCGACAACGTCAAGGTCCACTACCGCATTAAGGAGGGCGACCGCGAGCGCATCCAGGTCTTCCAGGGCGACGTCATCCGCATGGCTGGTGCCGGTTCCCGCGAGACCTTCACCGTCCGCAAGATTTCCTTCGGTGTCGGTGTCGAGCGTACCTTCCCGCTTCACAGCCCCAAGATCGGCAAGCTCGAGGTTGTCCGTCATGGTCGCGTCCGTCGCGCCAAGCTGTACTACCTCCGCGACAAGGTGGGCAAGGCTGCTCGTATTCCCGAGAAGCGCTAAGACGATCGCAGCGTCTGTCCGCTCATTTGGACAAAAGGGTCACCTTCGGGTGGCCCTTCTTTTTACTGATTTGCATGCAAGGAGGCCCCGGTATGGCCAACATGACAAGCTCGGTTTCGGCGTCCCAGGTGGCCGGCGAGCTGGCGAGTGCCACGTTTGAGGAGATTCCCGCCCTGGTCGAGCATTATCGCGAGGACCCGCGCCAGCAGGTCATCAAAGCCTGCGAACGCGCCATGAAGCGTCATGCCAAGGAGCTCACCGAGCGCGAGCGCGTCAATGGCATGTATGAGCTGATGCACGAGCTGGGTGGCGACGGCGTTGTCGTGGGCGTGGATGAGGTCGGGCGCGGTTCGGTTGCCGGTCCTCTGACAGTGTGTGCCGTGTGCCTGCCTATGGAGCCGCGCGTCTGGGGCATCAACGATTCCAAAAAGCTGACGCCTGCCCGTCGCGAGTTACTGGCCGTAAAAATCGCCGAGGTGGCGACGGCCATCGGTTTTTGCCATATCGCGCCGGAGGCTATCGATGATATGGGCATGGCGCGTGCCATTCGTGCCGCTGTCGCGGGTGCCGTGGCCGATACGGGCCTTGAGCCGGATTGCGTGCTTATGGATGGCAACCCGTTGGGCGCCGTTCCTAACGAGCGCGACGTGGTCAAGGGCGACGCCAAGATCGCCTGTATCGCCGCGGCGTCCATCATGGCCAAGGTCACGCGTGACGAGATGATGGTCGAGTACGATGCCGAGTATCCCGAGTACCATCTGGCGGAGTCGAAGGGCTATGCGAGTCCCGAGCACATCGAGGCCATTCGCAAACACGGACTTTGTCCGCTGCACCGCGTGAGCTTTTGCGGAAACTTTTTGCAGACCGAGCGGCTTTTCTAGGTCAATTGTGAAGACAGGGACTTCTGGAGTTTTATAAACCAGCTGGTAGCGGGCCGAGTGCGACGCGATTGTTGCGCACGGCCCGTTTTTTGTCGGCATTTGGTCAGCTTTTGGTCTGCTTCCGGTACTTACCCGCATGAAAGGTGCCCTCATCATCGGGGCAATGCAGTGTGCGGGAAAGGAGACCCCATGTGTGCCGCAAGCAAAAAGAGCAAGACGCAGCAGCTCAAGGAACGTTGGGAAGACGGCGAGCTCGACTGCGGGGCGATCACGCCCGAGTTTATCAAGGCACTCAGTCCCCGCGAGCTCGGTATGCTGGGTGAGCTGATTACCATCGATTACTTTAGCGAACGCGGCTACACCTTGCTCGAGCAGGGCTATCGTTGTGCCGAGGGCGAGGCCGACCTGGTGCTGCTCGATGAACTCGACGACGTCGTGGTGATGGCTGAGGTCAAGACGAGACGTGTCGCCGTGGGCTGCAACACACGGGTCTTTCCGGAGGAAGCCGTAGATGCCCAAAAACAGCGTCGGTATCGTCGCATCGCAAGCTGCTACCTTATGGAGCACTATCCGCTCAAGGCGATTCGTTTCGATGCCGTTGGCGTCACCATTCGCGGCGGGCATATTGCCGAGATCGAGCACCAGTACAACGCGTTCGATTGGCAGGTGTCGTGATGGCGTACGAGACATTTGCCGTTCACGCGGCCTGTATCCGCGGCGTTGAGGCGATTCCCGTCACCGTTGAGGTCTCGCTTGCCGGTGGCGTTCCGGGTATCCAGATGCTCGGCATCCCCAGCATGGAGGTGATGGAGTCGCGCGGGCGTATTCGGTGCGCCATGCGCTCGGCGGGCTTTGAGATTCCGCGCTCGGGCATTACCGTCAACCTGGCGCCCGGTGATATCCGCAAAACCGGCAGTGGTTTTGACCTGCCGATAGCCATCGCCGTGCTGGCTGCCGATGGGCAGATTCCCCGCGATAACCTCGATCGCTGCCTTATCGCCGGCGAGCTTGGCCTGGACGGTACGGTGCTGCCAGTCAAGGGCGAGGTAGCGTTTCAGCTGCTGGCACGCGACATGGGGCTCTCCTTTATCGCCGGCAGGTCCGACCAGCATGTGCCGCTCGCGGGTGTGGACTGCGGATTTATCGATCACCTGTCTCAGCTTGCCCAGGGTATGGGCGATGCCGCGCGGCATTATCTGGATTCTGAAGTGCTAGAGGCCACTTTTGAACCTGAGCTCGACTATGCCGACGTGCTGGGGCAGGAGGTTGCCAAGCGCGGCATGGCGCTTGCGGCGGCAGGGGAGCTCGGTTTACTCATGATCGGCTCTCCGGGATCGGGCAAGACCATGCTTGCGCGCCGCATGACGGGGATCTTGCCTGAGCTTTCCGTCGAGGATCAGCAGGAGGCGTTGTGCATCCATTCGGTCTTGGGTGAGAACATCGATGGCCTGCTTGCAGGTCATCGGCCGTTTCGAAGCCCGCACCACAGCATCTCGACTGCGGGCCTTATCGGCGGCGGTCGTCCGGTGCACCCGGGCGAGATCAGCTTGGCGCATGGCGGCGTGCTCTTTTTGGACGAGCTCGCCGAGTTTCCCACCGGCGTTTTGCAGACGCTTCGCCAGCCCATCGAGCGCGGCTACGTCAAGATTGTGCGCGTCGACGGCGCTTTTACCTTCCCGTCGCGCTTTCAGCTGCTTGCCGCGAGCAATCCCTGCCCCTGCGGTTTTTTGGGTGATCGTGAGGTGCCCTGCCGCTGCTCGGCTTCGATGGTCGAGCGCTACCGGTCCAAGTTGCGCGGTCCTTTAGCCGACCGTATCGACATGATGATTGATGTGACCCGGCCCGATCCTCAGGTGATTATCGAGGGCGCGGAGGGCATGTCTTCGGCCGAGCTGCGCGACTACGTGGTGCGTGGACGCGCCTTTCGCGCCTGGCGCGAGTCCCGTATGGACGATGCGGATGCCGAGGCCGAGGATGATGAGTCACGGTCCATTGACGGCGTCGTGTCGACCTTTGCGCTCGACGAGGCCGCCGAGAAATGCGTGCTTGGCCTGTCGAAGCGCACACATCTCACGGGGCGCGGCATCGTGCGCCTGGTGCGTATCGCGCGCACCATCGCCGATGTCGCCGAAAGTGAGCGGGTAACTCAAGACCACGTGCTCGAGGCGGCGATGTACCAGGGGAGAAGGGACCAGTAATGCCCGAGGAGACTTTTGAGCTGCATCCCGGTGATGCGTTGTATCCAGATACCGTTTTGGAGCTCTCTGATGTACCCCAAACGCTCTATGTGCGTGGCGATCCCGCCGCACTTTCGACGCCCGCGCTCTCCATCATCGGCGCTCGCAAGGCCTCGCCGTACGGCCTTGCCGTGGCGGAGCTGGCCGCGAAAGTCGCGGTCGAGGCGGGGGTGACGGTGGTCTCGGGCGGTGCGGTCGGCTGCGACCAGGCCTCGGGTTGGGCCGCGGTCAACGCCGGCGGCAAGCACGTCGTGGTGCTGGGTACGGGCGCCGACGTGGTCTACCCGCGTTCGAGTGCGGGGCTCATCGCGCGCACGCTCGATACGGGCGGCGCGGTCGTGTCCATCTCGCCTTGGGGTATGGGGCCGCGTAAGTTTGCCTTTCCGCGGCGTAACCGGGTGATTGCCGCGCTTTCGCAGGCGCTCTTCGTGTCGGAGGCCGGCATGCCCTCGGGCACGTTCTCGACGGCGGAGGCCGCCATGGACCTGGGGCGCGAACTGCTTGCGGTACCGGGTTCCATTTTGTCACCCGAGTCGCGCGGGACCAACTACCTCATCGCCAACGGGGCCTGCTGCATCATTGACGAGGAGTCTATCGAGATGGCCATCTCGCGAATCTACGGCACCTTGCGCTATTCGCGTCCCGATGCACCCGGTATCGCCGATCTGGACCCCACGCAGCAGGCTGTGATGCATGCGCTCATCGCCTCGCCGCTCAAGGTCGACGACATCGCGGCACTCGTCTCGCTCGATGCCGTCGGCGTGCTCAAGCTCCTAGGGTCGCTCGAACTCGAGGGTCTCATCGAGCGCATGATGGATGGAAGGTATGCGCCCTCCAAGTTTGCCCTTCACGCCCAGACGCCCTTCGGTCACAATGGAAAGCGTGTCAATTAGAAAGGTGTTTGCAGATGCAGTTCGATCAGGTGACGGTTATCGGTGGGGGTCTGGCGGGTTCGGAATGTGCGATCCAGCTGGCAGATCGCGGGTTTGCCGTAAAGCTGTGCGAGATGCGCCCCCAGGTGAGCTCTCCGGCCCACCATACCGACCACCTGGCCGAGCTCGTCTGCTCAAATTCGTTTAAGTCAACCCGTCCGGATTCCGCTGCTGGCCTGCTAAAGGCCGAGCTCGAGCGTATGGGTTCGGTACTGCTCGATTGCGCGCATCGTGCGGCCGTTCCCGCCGGCGGTGCCCTGGCGGTCGACCGCGTTACGTTTTCCGAGCTTGTCGAGGCCGAGGTTGCCGCCCGACCCAATATTGAGGTCGTGCATGGCGAGGTCACGCAGATTCCCGAGGGCCATGTGGTCATTGCCGCGGGCCCGCTGTGTTCGCCCGCGTTGAGCGAGGAGGTCATGAAGCTCGTCGGTGGCGACGCCTTGGCGTTCTTTGACGCTGCTGCGCCAATCGTCGATGCCTCCACGCTCGATATGGACGTGCTGTTCTCGCAGTCGCGCTACGAGGAGCAGGGGAGCGGCGACTATCTCAACGCTCCACTCAACAAGGAGGAGTACGAGGCCTTTATCGAGGCACTTACCACCGCCGACCGCGTGGTGCTCAAGGACTTTGAGGGTGGCGACCTCTTCCAGGCCTGTCAGCCCGCCGAGGAGGTCGCCCGTACCGGCAAGGATGCTATCCGCTTTGGCGCCATGAAGCCCGTCGGCCTCACCGACCCGCGAACCGGACGTCGCCCCTGGGCGGCGATTCAGCTGCGTGCCGAGAACAAGGAAAAGACCGCCTATAACCTGGTGGGCTTCCAGACCAACCTGACCTTTGGCGAACAAAAGCGTGTCTTCCATATGGTTCCCGGTCTGGAGAATGCCGAGTTCTTCCGTTATGGCGTCATGCACCGCAATACTTTTGTCGATGCGCCGCACGTTCTTGACGGCACCTTTGCCGTGCCCGGTACGAGCGTGCGCCTTGCCGGTCAGATCACCGGCACCGAGGGATACATGGAAGCGGTGGCGACCGGTCTGCTCGCTGCACTCAATACCTATGCCGAGGCAATCGAGGCGGAGCCTGTTGAGCTTCCTCGCGTAGGCGCCCTGGGTGCGCTCGTTGGCTATGCGACTGATCCGGCAACCGTGGGCTACCAGCCCATGCATGTCAATTTTGGCCTGGTGCCGCCGCTCGAGGACGGCAAGCGCCGCAGTAAACGCGACCGCTACCAGGCTTATGCGGATCGCGCGCTCGAGGCCCTCGATGCCTACTTGGCCACGCGTTCCGACTTGTTTGGGGGCGACCGGTCATAGCCTTTGACCTGTACGATACCGTCGACTCGTTTATCGCCTACATCGCACGTGTCGAGGGGCTCTCTCCCAATACGGTGACTGCCTATGGATCGCGGTTGGAGCGCTTTGCTGCCTGGTGCGAGCGTACGGGTGTCGATGCGCGTACGGCCGATGTGCGTACCGTCCGCGCGTATTTGGCCGAGTTTTCGCGCGAGCAGGTGGCGCCTCGCACCATTGCCGCGCATTTGTCGGCTATTCGGTCGCTCTATCGTTGGATGGCTGCCGAGGGGATTGTCGAGGGCGATGCGGTCTCGGCGATCGCGTCGCCCAAGCTGCCGCGCGACCTGCCCGGTGTGCTGACGACCCAACAGGTCGAGGCGCTGCTCAAGACGCCTGATACTTCGACGCCCGTGGGACTGCGCGATGCGGCGATGCTCGAGCTGCTCTATGCCTCGGGTGCCCGCATCTCGGAGCTTGCCGCGCTTAACGTGGAATCCATCGCTTGGTCGGAGCGCGTGGTTCGCCTTTGGGGCAAGGGGAGCAAGGAGCGCATCGTTCCTCTGTATCGTCGCGCACTTGAGGCGACGCGCACCTATGTCGAGGAGGGGAGACCGGTGCTGCTCGCCCAGGCAAAGCACCGCGACGCCGCAGCCGGTCTGCATCCGCTGTTTATTTCTGCGCGCGGTAATCGCATGAGTGCCGCTATGCTCAGGCGACGGTTCCATATGCTGGCGACGTGCGCCGGCATTCCGGCCGACATCGCGCCTCATGCGATGCGTCATACGTTTGCGACCGATCTGCTTGAGGGCGGCGCGGATCTGCGTTCGGTTCAAGAGCTGCTGGGGCATGCGAGCCTGTCCACGACTCAAATCTACACGCATCTTACGCCCGATCGGCTTAAGCGCGCCGTGACCCAGGCCCATCCCCGGGGCGAGTAGGCTGGGCGGCTCGCGTTGCGCTTAGGTGTGTGGTTTTGATTGCGGGTTGGCAGGAAGAGGTAATCCTGCTATCATTCATCGGGTTGCTTCACGGCAACAGGTTTTTATCACGCACGCGCGGCTACTTCATACCGTGGTGCCCGGGCTTTGGTAGCACATGTCCGGGTTGGTTTTGGAGGATGACCCCGCGCGGAGGCAAACCACAGGAGGTTTAACATGGCTACCAAGATTAATATCCGCACCCTGCTCGAGGCCGGCTGCCACTTCGGTCACCAGACCCGTCGCTGGAACCCCAAGATGAAGCCGTTCATCTTCGGTG
>CALKBP010000002.1:0-4237 GCA_937989885.1 uncultured Collinsella sp. | reverse complement strand
CTTCAATAGGCCGTAAATCCAGTGACGACATCGAGCCCTTGGTCTCAGCAACGAAATACACATGCTTGACCGAGCCTTCTTTGATGGAAATAGCCCAGTCGGGGTTGTAATCGCCGACAGGGGTTGGGATCAGAAAACCACGTGGCAACTTGGCATATACCACCACATCCTTGCTGGTATCCAACTCTTCGACGAACTTGCGCTCAATTGCAGAGTCGGTAAGCACGTAATCATAGATGTGATTTTGCAATTTATTCCCAGCCTTACTGAGATCCTGTTTGCTCTGACCCGTGGTAAAGATGTCCAAATCAAACTTGTCTTCTAGCGTGTCATAGGCCAGATGCTCGATGATGACATTGGCCTTTTGTTCGTTGACCAAGCGAATGACTTCGGCAATGAAACTTTCCGGGTTGCTCTTGAATTGCGCGAAGACGTCAGCATGGAGACCTTTTAGAATTTCGGCAATGGTTCGTCTTGTAAGCAAAGTCCCCTCTGATAACTTACCAATCAAGTCGTACTGCACAGCGGAGTGGATAGAGGCGGTGTGCGATTCTGTTTCGGTAACTTTCAGCTCGAAGGCGATACCCTTTTTGAGGTCATCGTAAGTTGCCGTATCAGCCTGCTTGCCACGGTGAATGGTGTATTGTAACGGCGTTACTCGTAACCCAGCATTCTTATCATTGAGCGCCTTGATCGCATTGTTCACTAGCTCAACATCATCAAACAGTACGCTGTAGGTAGCTTTGCGATTGATTCGCCCCCACAGCGCTTTGAACTCCTGCTTTTCAAAGTTGGCGTTGGTCTGCAGTCTTTTGGGCTTGCGTCCATCTTCTACCTGCATGAGCTGGCTTTCGCTGAATACGCTGTTAATCAGCTGGAATACCTGCTCTGCATAGGGCTGCAGCTCGTCCGGCAATGCCTCTAATGTGCCGTCTTTCTTAGCTTGGTGGTATTTCTCTGTGATATTGCGCTTCTTATCGACGTAGCCATTCTGGATCAGATAAAACTCGATGTCCGTGGCTTGGTCGTCCGAGACCGTAATCGGGCCTTCCTTCGTGTTCAGCATCTTGCCCGTGAAGTAGGCCTTGTCCGCCACACGCGGGCGAGCAGACAAGGAGTCGCTAATGTCCTTCTGCAAGGCGGTCACGAAGTCCTTGTAACTTTCGCTGGCCACAACTGTCAGTACGTTAATGTCATGAACAATGGATGGGTGATCCATGCGTTCACCATTTTGATTGACGGACAAACGCAGGCCGCGCCCGACCTCTTGGCGGCGTGAAATGGTGTTATCACTATGCTTGAGTGTGCAGATAACAAACACGTTGGGGTTATCCCAGCCCTCACGTAAGGCCGAGTGTGAGAAGATAAAACGCACCGGCTCAGCTAGTGATAATAACCGTTCCTTGTCTTTGAGGATTAGATCATAAGCATCTACGTCATCCGACAAGCCCGCATTTTCACCGCGCGCAGCGGCTTTGGGATCTGTGAGGCGCTTGCTCTTCTTGTCGATGGAAAAGTAGCCGCTATGCGTCTTATCGGCCGCAATGCGGCGTAGATATTTAGCATAAGGGGCATCCCCCTCCATAAACCCATTATCAAACACTTCTTGAATGTGCTTAGCGTACTCCTCTTCAAATATTTTTGCGTACTCTCCCTTTTCATCGACAGCGGAGTAGTCCCGGTACCTGGCCACTTCGTCAATAAAGAACAACGAGAGAACCTTCACCCCTTTATCGAAGAGCTCCATCTCCTTATCAAAGTGCGCCTTGATCGTCTCACGGATCTGAATGCGGCGCAGCGCTATCTCGGAAATATCACCAATCACATCACCCACCGTCAGTTCTACGCCATTGGTAAAGCTCAAGGTGTCCGTATTGGCATTGATGTCCGATACCACAAACCCATCGCGGTATTGATCCAGCTCGTTCGATAGCACAAACAGATTGTCACCCTTACCCAGTTTGCGAGTGACGCGCTTGATGTTTCCACCGCTGAGTTTCTGTTCGAACTCTACAACCGCTACTGGCGGTTTTTTGTTTGAGATTTCGATGGATTGTAAATAGAGATAGGCATTGGTTCCCGCCAGTCCCTTCACCGAGATACCACGCACCTCAATCTTCTTCACCAGCTTCTGGTTGTAGGCATCGAGCGCATCTAGGCGGTGAATTTTGTTGTGTGTGGTCTTGTGTGTAGCGGAATAGCGCAACACCATCAACGGGTTGAAATTAGCCAAGGAATCTAGGGTCTTGCCCCCCTCCATCCGCTGCGGCTCATCGAGGATCAAGATGGGTCGGTTTGCGCTGATCACATCGATCGGGCGACGTGACTGAAAATCATCGAGCGCTTCATAGATACGGCGGTTATCTTTGCCAGTGGCGTTAAACGCTTGTACGTTGATCACCATGACATTGATACCGGCATCTGAGGAGAAACTCTCCAGATGGTGCAGCTGCTTAGAGTTGTAAATAAAGAAGCGTGCCTTCTTGTGATAGGTCTCCTGAAAGTGCTCGGCCGTGATTTCCAACGACTTGGCTACGCCCTCGCGGATGGCAATGCTCGGCACCACTATGACGAACTTGCTCCAGCCGTACTGTTTGTTCAGTTCGAAGACTGTCTTGATGTAGCAATAGGTCTTGCCAGTACCCGTTTCCATCTCGATATCAAGATTTAGCTTGGCGACCTTGGTCTTGACCAAGCTCTCCGACAACGGCAGATTTTGCTGGCGCTGCACCTGCTGGATGTTATCAAGCAATGCAACCTCACTAAGGGTTAGCTCAGCATTTTTAAAACCAGTATCTACCGCAAACAGATCACCCATACCGTTTTTGGTATTACCAGGGTCAAGGCGATAGCTCATGGCCGCATCAGAGGCCGGTGGCTGCCCCTGAAAAATATCGACGACCGCCTGCACTGCGGCAGCCTGATAGGGTTGATGTTTGAATTTAAGCTTCATTGCACCGTCCCCCTCAGATACATTTTACTTCGGTGACAGGCGACATGAGCTTGAAAATCTGCTCGACATTGATCTTGACCGCACTGTTCTTAAAGCCCGCGTCGCGGAACACAACGCGCAGCGGCTGCAGTTTGGCCAGTTCCTTCACGAAGGTTTCGTCAATGCTGCCACTGGCGTCGAAGCAGGCGGTAAGCACATTGCCATCGACAAAGAACACGTCTTTACCTTGGATGGACTGCTTGGCGATAGGCAGGGCCAGATCGACGCCCCAATCCAGCATTACTTGGAACAGCAGATCCTCAGGCGTGCGATCAGGCTTGATGTTGTCAACAAACAAGTCGAGATTGGCTTTTTCCAGCACATCGGGGCTGTAGTAGACGTCAGCCATGTTCGATGTATCGACTTTAAGCAGGCGAAATCCTAAGTCAAGTTCCGTATTTCTTGTAGCCAATATTTCTGAAAATTCTTCTCTAATTTTTTTTGCAGCTCTCCGAATGCGATTTTTTCCAATCTCCGAAACTACTGAGTATCCAAGTTTTTTGGCTTCAGACTTCTCGTCACATTCCTCGGGCAATTGAACCATTATGAATCGACGATTTGCCCCATCTTCCGCATTCAAAAGCATAAGTGCATGCGCCGCCGTGCACGAGCCAGCGAAGAAGTCGATCAATATATCGTCATTCTTGCAAATTGATTGAATTAGTCTCTTTGCTACCTGAACCGGTTTCGGTGTATCAAAAGGAATTTTAAGGTCAGCAAGCAAAGCGTCGTCACTGCCACCGTAATAAAGTAGAGAAGGGATATTTTCGAATAAATTGTCATTCAGCCGATATTTTCTTGTTGGCTGCGTCTTCTCGTCTGGACCGAAAATAATCAACCCTGACTTCAAGAGTTCTTGCATTGTTGCAGGAGGGTTTCGCCACCCACGCTCAGGAACAGGGCACTCCTTCCCTGTTACAGGATGAATTAGCGGAATGAAATAATCTTCCGGTGCTTTTTTCTTATTCGGCCACGCCATAGAAACCGGACGGAAGACGTCGCCATTGTCATCGATTTGATTATATGCCTTTTCCCCCCCAGTTAGATCTTGCTGGTTTACCCAATCTTTGTATTCTTTCCTTGCTTTTTCAGTTACCCCGCCCTCCTTGCTAAGAATCTGCTTGGCTTTTGCAAGCATTTTTCCTGCATTCTCTTTTGGTCGCTGGAACTCGCAGGTTGTCTTGAAGAATTCTCGATCTTTGCAGTAAATACAAATTAGCTCATGCTGCTGCGCGACACCTGTGG
>CALKBP010000001.1:0-92223 GCA_937989885.1 uncultured Collinsella sp. | reverse complement strand
CGAGCTTAAACGGAATCACCAGGTCGGGTGAGAAGTCGCCCGAGAGCTGACCGGGTGCTACGGCGGAGTTGCCGCAGTATGGGCAGGTGGTAACGGCGACGGTGCCGTCCGAGACCAGCTCGGCACCGCACGACGAGCAGATGTAGCCGGCGTTTTGAGCCAGCTCCTGCACGGCATCGTCGACAGCAGGCTTGGGGGCCGCGGCTGCCGCATCGGCTTTGGCATCGGCCTTGTCCTGGCGCTCGCGATAGAGGGCCTCGACTTCTTCGACTTCAAAACGCGAATCGCAGTAGTCGCAGACGAGCTTTTGCTCGGCGCTGGCAAAGTGAAGGGGGCCGCCACATGCGGGGCACTGATAGTTGACGCTTTCGAAGGCCATGATCGGTCCTTTCGCTGCCGGAGGCTATGCGCCGATGGCGCCGCCGCAGTATTCGCAGCGCCCGCTGGCATCGGGAATGGTGGTTGCACCGCAGAAGGGGCAGGTGACCGCGGTCTTGGGGGCCTTAGCGGCCACGACGCTGTCGCGCGTCTCCTGACGCAGCTGCACCAGCGCGTCGCGGACCTCGGTTGCCTGGCGCTTGGCCTCGCGGTATTCGATGGAACCGCGCTGGTCGATGGTGGAGTCGTTCACGCGCAGGTTGATCTCGGTAAAGTACGGCGTGTTGACGTGGATGGTCAGATTAAAGTCGTAATCCAGGTCATAGCGCGGCGGGTTGTAGCTCTCGCGCTCGCCGTCCTTGGTCTCGCGATAGATCTCGGTGCGATGCTCGTCGATATCCATATCGCAGCCGAGTACCTGCGAGAACTCGATGATGTCGGGATTGGCGTCGCGCCAGCGGCTCTGCGAAGTGATGATCAGCAGGCCCGCGTCCTCATCGAGCATGATGTTGGTTCGCCCGGCAGAGAGCGTGCGCGTGGGGTTGAACGACGCCAGGCGTTCGGCATTGGCCTCGCGGTAGGCGAGCTGCTCACGGATATCGTCCGCGGTGCTGGAGCGATAGCCGTGGAAGTAGGGGGAGAGCTTTCCGGCGCACTCTTTGCACAGGTAGCCTTCGTTGATCTTGGTCTTGCCGAGAAGTCCCAGCTCGGTACCGCAAATCGCGCACTCTTTCTTCTCGAACATCTTGTCAAAGAAGCCCATGGCTGCCTCCCATCAACAGGTAGCGTGTGTCACTTTTGATGATGGGGGAGTGCGCGATCTTTCACGATACCCAGACGGCTCAACGAGCCTCCACAACTGGGACACATGGCCCATTTTGACTAGTCGCTGGGGACACCCTTCGGCCACTCATTGGGGACGTACTTAAATGAGCGGCAGTTGGGGACACTCCTTGCCGAATGTGGGCACCGCATGTTATTGGATGTTTGATCAACGCTTTCTTAAAAATGTTCAATAGAGGTAAATTCTGATTGAGATTATGCTGGAATATATCAAATTACAATTGGAATTTTGCAGTTATCCCAGTTAAAATGGGCAAAAGGAGGCAAGCATGCTCAAGCGTAAAATTATCGAGAAGATTGAAAACTGGAAACAGACTAAAACCGGGCAGGGACTGCTTATTACCGGTGCTCGACAGGTTGGCAAAACAAGCGCTGTCGAGCAGTTTGCCCGTGACAACTACAGAAGCTTCCTGAAAATCGACTTCGTGGAGAGGCCTGACGCGGTCGAGCTTATAGGGGAGGCAAAGAGCCTCGATGACCTCATTGTGAGAATCACCGCACTGTCTTCATCGCCTATTGCTTCGGATGCGAAGACACTTCTGTTTTTTGATGAGGTGCAGCGTTGCGGAGACGCCATCACCTGGATGCGTTACCTTGCACAAGACAATCGCTTCGATGTTATCTACTCCGGTTCTATGCTCGGGGTCGAGGCGTATCATTTTCGGTCGTTGCCAGTGGGTACTATCGATATCCTTGAGATGTTTCCCATGGATTTCGAAGAATTCTCCTGGGCCCTGGGAGTCGATAAATCATTGTGGGATATCGTTCGAGCCTGTTACCGCAAACGGGAACAGGTGCCCCCATTTATTCACAAACGGCTGGTCGAGACGTATTACCGGTATGTTCTTGTGGGCGGCATGCCTGAGGCTGTTCAGCTGTTCGTCTCGACTCATGATACGCAGGCGATGCGCGCTCGCCAGCAGGGCATCCTCGAGGCATATCGTGCGGATATCGTACGGTACGCCGAAACCCCTGCGCATGCTCAGCGGATCAGGACGATCTACGATGCCATGCCCGCGCAGCTTAATAAAGACAACAAGCGCTTTCTCGTTACCGGGATAGACAAGCGGAAGCGTTTTTTGGATCTGCAGCCCGATTTTGACTGGCTTGCTAATGCGGGCGTTGCGATTCCGGTTAAGAGGGCGAGCGAGCCGATGTTTCCCTTGGGTCTTTCGCGGGAAGACAGCTTTTTCAAGTTTTATCTGAGCGATGTTGGTCTACTGTTTTCTACTTTTTCTCCCGCCGATGTTGAGGCCATTGTTGCGCAGCGGGATTCGGTCAACTTCGGGCAGGCTTTTGAGAATGCAGTAGCCCAGGAGCTGCGCGCATGCGGCCATTCTTCGTTGTTCTACTTTAACGCGGCGAAGGTTGGAGAAGTCGATTTTTTAATCGAGGATAAGCGGAGTCCCATCGTGTTGCCTGTCGAGGTCAAATCGGGTAGATACAGCACGAAGCACGCTGCCCTTGACCGCCTGATGAGCGTTGAAAACTATGGATTGACTCAGGCGGTCGTGCTTCACCGGGATAACGTGGTGGATGAAAAGACGATATTGTATCTGCCCTTATATATGGCGGCCCTGTTAAAAGAAATGCCACAGATGAAGGGCTGAGAGTTTAAGACACGCGATGCGGCTGTGGAAAATTCGGCATTGTGAGATGGAATACTGACCTCGCGAGAATCCATTCTCCTCCAAGGGTGGGCTTGCTAAGACAGCCAAGGCCACTGCAAAACCGCCAGGTACTTTTGCGGTGGCCTTTCTGGTTGGCGCCGCTTGCCGGCCACCGCAAATGTGCTTGGTGTGATCGTGGTGGTTACGCCACGGTCACGGCAACCTGGGCGTAGCGGCTGCAGGGGCGCTCGGCGCGCGTCTGCACGGTAAGGGTGAGCACAAAGCGGTCGCCGGGCTGCGCGTCGGCGGGCACGACAAAAGCGGTGCTTACCGTGCATTCCTGCCACAGCGAAAGATCCTGCGTGCCTGCATAGCTCGACGGGTCCATGGCGACATCCCAATGTGCATCGAAGCCCTTGCCGTCGGGGTCGACGATGGCCGCTGCAAGGACGACACGCTCACCGGCTGCGGCGCTGCGGTCGGTCGTGACCTCGGCAACATGTGCCGGATGCGAACACGCTGCCGGATCATGGGCGCACCATTGCGCGCGGGCGGCAAAGTCTTCCTGATAGGCGCGCAGGTAGGGATTGGGGTTGCCGTCTATGGGCGTGCCGATGGCGGCAAAACCGGCGGGCGCGTCCGAATCGGGATGCCCATCAAGAAACATACGGCCGAGCAGTGTATCGAAATTGCGGTCATCGATACCGCGCAGGCCAAACGGCAGTAGTGGAATGTAGGTCATGCTGTCGCCTTCGGCCATAAAGTCGCCGCGCTCAAACTGCATCGCGGGCATGCCTTCTAGACCCCAATCCAGACGGGCATGCTTGCCAAACTGGAATCGCTCGGGTTCGTTTTCGTAAGCCCTGCCATCGCCATAGAGCATATAGCGCGCCATAAGGGGGCCGTTTTCCTGCGTGAGGTTTTGCTCGGGCCAAGGAGCCTTAAACAGTGGCAGCGAATCGGGCTGCGCCATCTTGGCGTCGACATAGCCGCCATACATATAGGGCACACGCCAAAAGATGAGCTCGGGAAAGAGCTCGCGTCCATGGTCGAGCCATGAGTTATCCTGCCCTATGCCATCGGCAACGCCCATCACGCGCACCTTCTGATGGACCCGCTTCTGCACGGCGGGCCATTCGGGCATGGCGCGATAACGCTCGGCAATACTCATCAGGGCGCGAACTATGGTGTTCATGCCGCCCCAGCTGAGCAGCCATAACGTACGCGGATCATCATCCAAAATCGCCTGCGCAATTACGCGAGACCCCTCAGTTTCCTCAGTCACATCACCCTCAAAGGCAACATTTCCCACAAAGGTGCGCTCGATCATCTGGGCAGGCGTGGGATACGGCGGCTCACCGGCAGCGTCCGCATTCGCCTGCAACTGCGGCCAAGCCTGGGTATATTCATTACTCCAGAGACTCTCAATCCAATGCTCGGGAAACGGACGATACTCACGAAGCTCGCCGGCCAGCGGATCGGACTCATGAGGCACAACAGCCCACTCGTAAGAGCGACGCCCCTTAGTCCGCCAATGCGAATTCACCTCGCCCAGCGTATGAACCCCATCCCCAAGAAAGTGATACTGCGAAGCCGTATACACCACAGCCTGAACATCAAGC
The DNA here is from genome assembly GCA_937989885.1 of uncultured Collinsella sp. Classification (GTDB taxonomy): domain Bacteria; phylum Actinomycetota; class Coriobacteriia; order Coriobacteriales; family Coriobacteriaceae; genus Collinsella. Next base: position 87,770 of record CALKBP010000001.1, on the reverse strand, counting down.
AAGTTGAGATACAGAGCCAAATGAACGAGCGAGTTCATATCATCGACTTCCATATCAGTGGTAACAATCACCCGAGTCAACTCTTGGGACATAGGAAAAGCTCCAATCAAAATCAATTCAGCCAGTTACGCGCAAGGCAAGACGGGACCCACGCCCCCATCGCCACCGACCCGGCGTGCTGCCGGAAGCGGCCGGCCAGGGTTTCAGCAATGGAAACATAGCGGGCACTGGGGTTTACCTCTGCAAACATTCCGCAGGGGGCATGGTCCGGCGCAGCGCGAAGCGCAAAGCGCCGAACCATGCATGCCCGAGGACGTTTGCAGAGGTAAACCCCAGTGCCCGCGAAGGGACGGATTACCTATTGACCCTGGCCGACCACTCCCAGCAGCCCACCGGCTCGCCGTCGATGAGTACGTTGCCCCCGTCGAAGTCTTGATAACACAGGTCGTTGAATTGGTGGATCCACACGCCGTGGTTGAACGTCTTCTTGGGCGAGCCATCGGCCTCGCGGTAGCGTCCGGTCAGGTCCTCGACATGGCTAAAGTAGGTGAGGTGCACGTTGGCTCCGGCGTCACGCAGGCGTGCCGTGAGCGGCAGCACGGTCTGCTGCGGCGACACGAGCTCATCGCCCTTGGAGTGCGTAAACCACAGCGGCGTCTTGGCGAGCGCGGCTACGTCCTCGTCCGTGGCGTTGTACCACGGGGCACAGCAGGGAAGGCCGGCGGCGAAGAAATCGGGGTAGTCGGCGCACAGGCGCAGGGTCATAAAGCCGCCGTTGGAAAGGCCGGCGACCACGATGCGGTCGGTGTCGATACGCTCGGCATGCTCGGCGACAAACTCGTCAATGAGCGCCTTGAGTACGGGGGAGTAGATGCTCTGGTTGGAGCGACCGAGCTGCTCGACGCCGTTGTCCATCCAAAACGTGGGAGACTGCGGCACGAGCACCCAGGCAAAGCCGCCAAAGTAGTGCTGGATTTGCGCCTGGCTAATGGCTGTCACGCGGTTGCCGACATAGGCGCGCGTGGCGCCTTCGCCCTGCGTGGCACCCTTGCCTTCACCGGCACCGTGCAGGTACACCACGAGCGGGGCCTTTTGGGGCACGACCGTGGCCTCGGGCGCGAAGGGATTGAAGCAGGCCGAGTCCTCTGCCTTAAAGTTGGGCTCAAAGAAGCCGTACTCGAGCGCGATGCCATCAATGGCGGTCTTTTGCACGGCATTGCTCCAGCCCTTGAGCGCGGGGCAGATGTCGCCGCGACAGGTATCGAAGACCAGGCCGCAGGTGGGGTCGTCGCCGTCGTTGCCGGGAAGGGCCACGAGCTGTGTGACGCGCAGCTGGTCATCGAGCATGCGCGAGCCCATGACGCTGCCTTCGATCTTTTTGGTCAGGCGCTGCTCGGCGACCTCGAGTGCCACATGGGTGCCCACGGCGAGCTTGCGGCCGTTCTCGTCACACGGATACGCGGCGAGAATGTCGATGTAACCCACGGAGGGCGTGGCATGGTCGGCGCCGTGCTCCTTGCGCATCAGGACCTCGCCCGTGCGCTCGTGACGCTCTACATATATATGGAAAGTGTTCGAATCGAGATCGTTGGCGCGCACGGTGCAGGGTAGGTCGAGAACGACCTTGCTGATCCAGGGGCCAAAGTCGCCCAAGGTGGTGACGGTTGCGTAGGTGCACGATTTGAGTTCCATGAGCTGCCTCCCTTGTGCCGCGCGTGCTAAACAATCGCGGCAATACAATCTAAACATGTTTAGTGTAAAGCAGAATTAGAGAATAAGCAGATGAACTCGGTAAACGGTTGCATCAAACGCTCAATGAACTATTAAACACTCGTTTACTACTATCTAGCAGGGCTTTTGTTGATGAATCAACAAGGCATTTGGGTGCAAGATTATATAAAATCCCACGTAGACGGCCATTTATAAATAAACGACACTATATGTAATGCCTTGGCATTCAATTACGTTCACCCCCGATTTCCTACCGTTCACCGGACTGCAAATGGCAAAACTGCCACAAATTCAACGCTGCGTGTAAACTAAGCGCTGTAAACGTTCAGTAAACAGATTGTTTACGACAGCGTATCCAAGGGTTCGGTAACCGTAAGGGGTTATAGTCACCGGGCCAAAGACGTGCCTACGTCCAAACGGGTAGACACACGATGATATGGGGAGGGGTCCCATGGCAGTAGATAACAAACAGATTGCCACCGATGTCCTCGAGCTCGTGGGCGGTGCGGAGAATGTTACCGTCGCCACCAACTGCATGACGCGCCTGCGCCTGACGCTCAAGGATAACAGCAAGGCCGACGTGGAGAAGATCAAGAAGGTCAAGGGTGTACTGGGTTGCCAGTTCGCCGGCAGCCAGCTCCAGGTCATCATCGGCCAGAACGTGCCCAAGGTGCTCGCCGAGTTCGTTGCCATGTCCGGCGTCAAGCAGGGTGCCGCGGTCGACGAGAACCTCGACGCCCCTAAGGAGAAGATCGAGCTCAAGAACCTGCCCAATATCATCCTCGACTATCTGTCGGGCTCCATGACCCAGCTGATTCCGCTGCTCATGGCCGGCGGTTTGTTCCGCACCATCGCTGCAGTCCTCGGTCCCACCATGCTCGGCGTTCTCTCCGATACCGATCCGACCTACACGTTCCTCTACACCACCCTGTACGAGGCCACGTTTACCTTTATCCCCATCTACCTGGGCTATGCCGCTGCTAAGAAGCTCGGCGCCTCTCCGGTTCTGGGCATGCTCCTCGGCGGCGCTCTCATGGCCCCGTCTGTCGTGAGTGTCGCGACTCAGGAGGGTGGCGGAATCATCTCCGTCTACGGCATCCAGATCGCCGCTGCCAACTACCAGCAGTCCGTCCTGCCGATCATCCTCTCGGTGCCCGTCCTGTACTTTGTTGAGAAGTTCTTTAAGAAGGTCATGCCCGACGTGCTGTCCACGGTCTTCACGCCGTTCTGCACCATGATCGTCACCATCCCCATCGCCTTCATCGTCCTTGCGCCGATCGGTAACGAAATCGGTACGCTGATTGCCAACGCCCTCTTTGGTCTCGCCGACCTTGGCGGTATCGGCATCCTGATCGTCATGGCCGTCCTCGGCGCCTTCTGGCAGCTCTTCGTGGTCTGCGGCATGCACATGCCCGTCATCCTGCTCGCTCAGGTTCAGATCATCGCCGCCGGCTACGATCCCTTCGTCTTCGTTTCTACCAACTGCGCTATGGCCGCTGTCTGGGGCTGCGCCTTCGGTGCCTTCCTCAAGATGAGGAACCCCGACGAGAAGGGTCTTGCCCTGGGTTACGTCATCTCCGCCATCGCCGGCGGCGTCACCGAGCCCGCGCTCTTCGGTATCCTCATGCGCTTCCGTCGCACCATGCTCGGTATGTTTATCGGCGGTGCCATCGGCGCTGTGTTCTCCGGCCTCATGGGTGTTACCTACTACCTGGCCGGCGGTGCCTCCAACTTCCTGGTCTTCACCAACTACCTGCAGGGTGGCCAGATGAACACCGTCTGGGCTATCGTCGGTATGGCGATCTCCTTTGTCATCGCCGCTGCCGTCGTCTTTGCCACTGGCTTCTCCAAAGAGGAGCTCGCCGAGATGGAGGCCTAAGGCCAAGCCATTCGGTCACATGCGACCTTACCTACACGACAGGGCCCCGTCAGGCGCAAGCCCGACGGGGCCTTTCCTGCAAGGTAGACTGATTGGGACGGGAGATGCCCGCCCGCAAGGGCTTGCTAAACGACGGAGGCTTTTGTGCCAAGGTTACCGCGAAAGAATCTGCCGGTTCGCAACTCCTTTATCAAACGAAAGGACATGCAGATGAGTTTGGGAAAACTGACTGTCAACGGTCGCCAGGATGGCTTTTTGTGCGAGGACAAGCCGTTCTTTTGGTTTGCCGATACGTGCTGGAGTGCGTTTACGAGCATCGCCGAGGCCGATTGGGACTACTATCTGGCCCGCCGCGCCGAGCAGGGCATGAACGTGCTGCAGATCAACACGCTGCCGCAGTGGGATCGCTGCTGCCCCGATCTGGGCATTTGGCCCTATGCCAGCGAGGACGGCGTGCATTTTGATTGGTCCCGTCCCAACCAGGCGTACTGGGATCGCGCTGCTGCCATGTGTCGCGCTGCCGTCGAGCACGGCATTCGTCCGGCACTCGTACTTATGTGGTGTAACTACGTGCCCGGTACCTGGGGCGCCAAGATTGCCGAGCATTGCGGTGCCGAGGTTATGCCGCGCGAGGAGGTCCGTGCCCACGTTGCCCGCGTCGTCGAGAACCTGGGCGAGTTTGACCCCGTCTACGTGGTGGCGGGCGATACCGACTTTACCAGCGACGAGGCGATCGCCTATTACGAGGATGCCCTCGACGAAGTCGTCAAGCGCGCGCCCGAGGCGTTGCGCACCATGCATATCAACCGCGGCAACCGCACCATTCCGTTGCAGTACCTGGACCGCCTGGACTTCTACATGTTCCAGCCCGGCCACAACTACGAGGGCCAGCCCGAGGCCTGGCGCCTGCCGCAGGACTTTATCGCCAACTATCCCAAAAAGCCGATGGTCAACTCCGAGCCCTGTTACGAGCAGATGGGCGCCTCGCGCAACGTGTACTGGCGGTTCACCGCGCAGGACTGCCGCGCGAGCGTGTGGTCGTCGATCCTCGCCGGCGCCAGTGCAGGTGTGACCTATGGCGCGCACGGCGTTTGGAACTGGCAGACCAGCAAGAGCCAGGGCTCGGTGCTGGGCGAGGGCTTCGATATGCCGTTCCGCTGGCAGGAGTGCCTGCAGTTTGCGGGCGTTTGGGACTTTGGCGCGATCGAGCATGTGCTTGCCGGCCTGGGCGCTACGGCTGGCGATGACGCACTTGCCGTGGTTCCGGCGCAGGAGCTGCTCGATGACGCGCGCGAGGCCATTCGTGTGGCGCGCGTTGGCGATCGCGTCGTCACGTACCTGCCGCGTACCACGGCGCTCAAGTTTAAGCTCGACGGTGCGCGCGACTGGACGGCGACGGTCCTCGACATGGAGGACAAGCGCATCGCCAAGCTGCCCGTCCGCGACAACGGTGACGGCACCGTGCGCGTGGCCCAGCATCCCTTTGAGCACGACGCGCTGCTCGTGGTCTCGCCGGCGCGTTAAGGAAAACGGAATAACGCAAGAGAAAAGGCCCGGGTGGTAGCCCGGGCCTTTTTGTATCGACACAGCCGTTGCGGTTGGTAATGGCGATTGCATACCGCCGCTCTTAACGGTAGCCCTCCCAGAGGGGAAGGGGAAAGAGGATGTCCTCGAACTTAGACCACTCGGCGGGATAGTCGATCTCGTCGGGTCGCGCCACCCAACGGCCTTCCAATCCGTACATCGCCGCCAGCGCGCACGAGATGGCTTCGGTGGCGTCGATTCCCTCGGGAACGCTCCAGTTAACATCGGGCTCGGGCTCGATAACTCCGCGCGAGCGGTCGTTGAAATACTCGTGCAGGGGGCTCTCCGTGCTCATGGCCTCGGTATTGAGCATCTGGAAGAGCATGACGAGCTCGGGCTGACTGTTGTTCTCCGCCACGAGCAGACGGCAGTATTCGGGAATCTTGGGGCTCTGGCCCTCAAATGCCCCGCCAGGATGAAAGAGGGAGAGATAGTCGTCTAAGGTTGAGCTGCGATCGTAATAGCGACGGATCACCTCGACCAAAAGCCCGTGCTTGCTGCCCACGTAGTGCAGCACGCCCGCCTGGGTGATGCCCACCTCGTCGGCTACCGCCTGGAGCGACATGCCGTTAAAGCCGCGCGCGTTGATAAGCCGCACGGCCGCCGAAACAATCTGGTCAAGGCGTTCCTGCGCCGCAGCGCTGCGTTTCTTTGCCGCGGGTGTGGGAGTTTTCTGAGTGTCCATATAAATCGCGCTGCCTTATTTAGGGCGGCTCGAGTATTGCCGCCAAATGCCTTTTGTATACCCCCATAGCTTACCTCAGCCGTTCAGCGGTTCAAAACAACCGTTTACCGCTCTTATAGGTTACTAAGTACTTAGTAAGCGTACTATACAGGTCGTGGAGTTACTTACTAGTTAGTAAGTAACAACTCAACAGACGCTCGCGAGCAGCCGTACCCCATTCCACGGCCGCCGCATCCAGCGGGTTTGACCCCTTGACCCTTGGTGCACGAGCGCCCTCGCGCATTCCATCACAGAGAGGATCTATTCCATGGCAAATCAAACCGCCGCGGCGATTGACGAGAACGCCATCGCCCCCGATACCGGAAAGCCCATGACCAAAACCGAGACATGGCGCTTTATGATCGGCTTTATCATCTTCGGAATCATGTGGATGATGTCGGGAACAATCGGCTCCAACGTCTTGTTCCCCGAGCGTTTTAACGGCCTTAATATTGGCCAGCCCGAGGCAATTCTCGCGGCGATGAACTCGGTCGGTTCGATCTTCGCCCTGTTCTCAAATCTCGTTTTCGGCGCGCTTTCCGACCACTGCCACAGCCGCTTTGGCAAGCGCACGCCGTTTATCGTTCTCGGCGGTTTTATCTGCGGCTGTGCTTTCTGGAGCACTTCGGTCGCGACCACACTTCCCATGATCGTCGCCTCCTGGTGCGTGCTGCAGATTGGCCTCAACTGCATGCTTGCCCCTGCTGTTGCCGTGCTTTCCGACCGCATCCCGCTTAACAAGCGCGGCACGCTCTCCGCATTCTATGGCGGCGACGCAACGGCCGGCCAGTCGATTGGCACCATCATCGGTACGCAGTTCCTCTCCAACCCAGTTCCTGGCTTTATCATCGGCACGGTCTCTTGGTTGCTGACCGGCATCCTCGCCGTCATCATTTGGCCGCGCGAGAAGTCTGCCGCTCTTGACGAGGGCGAGCAGTCTGAGAAGCTCAATCTCAAGTCGCTGCTGCTCATGTTCGTTCCGCCCACCAAGAACTGCCGCGACTTTTATCTGGCGCTCTTTGGCCGTCTGCTCCTCATCTTCGGTTACTTCTGCATCAACGGCTATCAGCTCTATATCCTCGAGAAGTACATCGGTCTTCCCGTGGCAGAAGCCGGCGCAGTTCTTTCGAGTATGTCCGTCGTGATCATGGTCGTGTCGCTTGTCGCCTCGCTTACCTCGGGCGCCATCTCCGACAAGATCGGCCGCCGCAAGCCTATCATCCTCGTCGCAACGATTATGATGTGTATCGGTATCGCCCTGCCCTGGCTACTTAAGTCCGTTATCGGCATGTACGGATTTGCTCTGCTCGCCGGACTTGGCTACGGTATCTACTCTTCCGTGGACCAGGCGCTCAATGTCGATGTTCTGCCCGATAAGGAGAACGCCGGCAAGGACCTGGGCATCCTCAATATCGCCAACACCATCGGTCAGATCCTTGGTCCCATCGTGACCTCGGCAATCGTTGTCGCCACTGGCTCCTATTTCATGCCGTTCCCAATCTCCATCGTGCTCATCGCCGTGGGCTATGTGTCCATCATGCTCATCAAGAGCGCCAAGTAATTTGCCACTCTCTTTCATTCCGTCGGGCTGCGTTCGTGTTGCCCGACGGACTCCGACTATTCAATCGCTTAACTTGGAGGCGTTATCATGACTATCGTCGAGCAGTACAAGGTGTTTAAGCTCGAGCTCGCGGGCACTGCGGCCGGCAATCCCTATGTCGAAGTCGAGCTGTCGGCGCGATTTGACCGCGCGGATGGCCAGGACAGCTTTGAGGTCCATGGCTTCTACAAGGGCAATGGCTGCTACGGAATCAACTTTATGCCCGAGAGTGCCGGTGTCTGGAACTACACGGTGAGCTCCAATGACCCCGAGCTCGATGGTGCCGCCGGCTCTTTTGAGGCCGTGCCCGCCACGGGCGCCAATCATGGTCGCGTGCTGCTGGCAAAGGATGTGCTCGCCCACGGAGCTCCGTTCATTACTGACGAGGATTTCAACTTTGCCTACGAGGATGGAACGCGCTACCTGCCCTTTGGCACCACATGCTATGCCTGGACCAACCAGGATGTTCAGCTGCAGGAGCAGACGCTCGAGACGCTCGCAGAGGCACCTTTTAACAAGATCCGCATGTGCGTCTTCCCCAAGTTCTACGACTATAACGTTGAGGACCCAGCGATGTATGCCTATGAAGGCGAGAAGGGCGATTTCGACCATTTTCGCTTCTATGAGCCGTTTTGGGAAAACCTCGAGCACCGCATCGAGCAGCTTGACGAGCTGGGCATCCAGGCGGATCTCATCGTTTTGCATCCGTATGACAAGCCTGAGGACTGGGGCTTCTCTCGTATGACGCGCGAGGAGGATATTTTCTACCTGACGTATGTCGCTCGTCGCTTCTCGGCATACAAGAACATTTGGTGGAGCCTTGCCAATGAGTGGGACCTTATGCCGTGGAAGCCGGCCGAGGACTGGGACCGCTATGCCCGTATCATCATGGCGAACGACCCGTATGGTCATCTGCGCAGTATCCACAATTGCCGTGAGATCTTTGACCACAGTCATCCGTGGATTACGCACGTGAGCTACCAGAGGTGCGACCTCAAGAACACAGCCGAGGACGTCACCATGCTGCGCGCGCAGTATAGCAAGCCGGTTTTGATCGACGAGGTCGGCTATGAGGGCAACATCAACTGGGGCTGGGGTAACCTGACCGCTCAGGAACTCGTACGTCGTTTTTGGGAGGGCAGTTTGCGTGGCGGTTATGTGACCCACGGTGAGACCTACGTCGACCGCGGACCCAAGCTGTGGTGGGCGCACGGCGGCAAGCTCTACGGCGATTCGCCCGATCGCATTGGCTTTTGCCGTCGCTACATGGAGGCGCTGCCGGCCGATTTTGACTGGGTGCCCGATGAGGTCGGCATCCTTGACGGTACGTTTACCTGGGATGTCACCTGTATGTCCAACGATCATGGCCACGGGACTGCCGATGTCCTTATGTACTTTGGGTTCAACCGTCCGGCGTATCGTGAGTTTGAGGGCGAGGCGGGCGCTCGTTACAAGGTGAATGTCGTGGACACATGGGACATGACGGAGGAAGAGCTTCCCGGAACCTTTGAGGGCAAGTTCCGCATCGACCTCCCTAGTAAGCAGTATATGTTGCTTCGTCTGACTAAAGTAGAGGCGTAATAATAGAGATAATCGGCTCCGGGCGCGATTTGCTGCACGACCATCATAAGGGCAGCCCCTGTGGTGGTCGCGGCGATGCGCGTTCGGGGCTATGGCACGTGAGGGGCGAATATGCAGGAGTTCTTTGGAATCGATGTGGGCGGTACGGCCGTTAAATGGGCTGTGCTGGGCGAGGATTTTTCCATCCGCGAGCGCGGGAGCCTGCCGACGGGCTTTACCACGGCTGAGGAGACCGTTTCGGCGTTGATCGGGCTCGTCGAGCCGTACCGCGAGCGCGTGAACGCCGTAGGCGTGAGCGCACCCGGCGGTATTTACGAGGGAGATGTCACGGGAACGATCCATCGCGGCGGTGCGCTCACGTTTATGGACGGCTGCCCACTGGGAAAGCTCATGCGCGAGGCGCTGGGGGTGCCGGTTGCCGTCAATAACGACGGTAAGTGCTGTGCACTCGGTGAGTATGCGGCTGGCGCCCTGCGCGGGACGCGTTTTGGCGTGGTACTCGCTATTGGCACGGGCATCGGCGGCGGTATCGTCATCGACGGCAAGGTCCTGCGCGGCGCGCACTGCTTTGCAGGCGAGTTCAGCTTCTTGCGCAACGATGTCACGACTGCCGCGAGCATGGAAAACTCCTTTGCGGGCTCGGGCGGTTGGCGCGCGCTCCGCGATGCCGCCGTTGCCGAGAAGGGCCTGCCTGCGGATTCTCCGGTGGACGGCCGCCGCGTCTTTGAGTGGATCGCGGATGGCGACATAGCGGCGCAGCGCGCGCTCGACCGCTACGCTCGCGCATTTGACGGACAGCTCATCAACCTGCAGGCCGTGCTCGACCCCGAGGTCTTTGTGATCGCAGGCGGCATCTCGTGCCATCCCGAGCTCGTCGATGCCCTGCGTGCGCAGATGCCGCTGGCCCTCGCGAGTTACGAAGGGACCCTTGCTGGCATTCCTGTGCCGCAGATAAAGGTGGCCGAGCTCGGCAACGACGCCAACCTTTACGGTACTGTCCAGGAGGCCATGCGCCTGGTGTAGCGCGAGCCAAACAAGGCTGTCGAAAAAGATAAAGGCCGGCGTGAACCGCCCCTATTTCCTTAGCACGGGAAATGGGGGTGGTTTTACTCATTGGGGACGTACTTAAATGAGCGCAGTTGAAAACACTCCTTGCCGAGCTAGAGGTCGCGCGTGCCCCTTCTGGGCCATGCGGCTCAAAATCTCGGCGTGATGTGGACGACTGGGGTCGAATTAACAGCATTTCGAGCTTGGTTTTGATATTGAGATTGATTCTTTATTAAAATAGATTCCAGACCAATTAAGCGGCCGGGGGTTAACCGTGAGGGGCATGGGAGACACAACCGCATATCTGCGTCGGGGCATTCGGGAGATTATATGCCTGGCGCTGTTCTTCTTCACGTTTTTGGCGTGCGAGTATCTTTTTGATGTGCGCATAGCCGAGTTCGTGCCATCGAGTGAGGTCGTCATCTACGAGAGCATCGTTGTCGGCGCGAGCGTGATTGGCTTTTTCGTGCGCCCATTTCTGTACTATCGCCGTCCCCAGACGATCGATGCGACGAGCGATATTACAGGCGTGCTTTTGGTATCGGCGTTGCTGCTGATGATTATGGCAGTGCGGTTTGAGGTGGTAATTGCCGGCGGCCTGGTGGCGTGCTGCGCCCTGGGCTACTGCGGATCGACTGCCCACGCAAACTTTGCGCGACGCTTTGCGCGGACGCCCTGCTTGGCGCGCGCCGCAGCACTTTCCTATGCCATGGGCGTTCTGGTACAGGTGTTCAACCACATGGCGATGCCTGTTGGTATTCCTCAGCAGGCTGTTCTGGTCATCTGTGCGATCGCGCAGGTAGCGTTGCTCCACGGTGCCCGACGCGCCAAGCTGCGCGACGAGTCCGATCCCAACTTCGAACCCAGTGCTGCCGGGCTTTCGGTAGATGCTCTGGAATATGGCGCCAAATGGCATGACGATCCCGAGGCAAAGGCGGCATTTCGCCGCACCGTAGTTCGCCTGACCGTGGCGACAGCGTATCTTTCCGGCGTATTCGCCGCTCTCAACGCGGGCCTCACAACCCTGTATGCTACCGGAGCCGTTGATTTGGGTGACTGGCCGCGCCTGCTGCTTGTCGTGAGCTCGTTGGCTGCCGGCGCACTATTTGACCTGCACGACCGCTCGTATATGAATATCGGCATGACATGTGTCGCCATGCTGTCCACGCTTTCGTTCTTTGTGCTCATCATCGATGGCAATGGCGGCAACGAGCTTGCTGCCACGATCATCTTTTATCTGGGCTCGGGCTTCTTTGTGGTGTTCTTTACCACAAAATTCGCCGCCATCTCACTCTATGCGCGCTGGTCATATTTTTGGCCGTGCATGGGTCGCGTCGTCAACAACGTGTGCTCGATGCTCGTGGCGGCGCCGGCGGTGGCGATCATCTCGAGTCAAAACGTGCTGGTGGCAGTCGGCGCGGCGCTCGTGATGTTTGTGGGTATTGCGATTACGCTGCTGGGGCAGTTGGGGCAACGGGCCGATGATGTCGTGATGCAGGACGGCCTGCCGCTTGCCACTGATGATCTTGGTGGGGATCTTGCGCCCACATGCTCCGACTCCGAGCCCGTGGAGGCAGCGGAGCTCACGTCCGATGAACGCCTCGATGCCTTCGTCGCCACCTTTGAGCTTACAGAGCGCGAGCGCGATATTCTTGAGGCCTTGGTCGTTTCGGACCAGAGCGTTCAGGACATCGCCGCAACGCTTTTCCTTTCGCGCTCCACGCTCTACCGTCACATTTCCTCGATCAACAAAAAGACCGGCACCGCCTCGCGCGTGGCCCTTATCAACTTCTTCTGGTCCTGGACACCAAATGACTAACGTGTGAGACGCCGACCAGTCCCTTACTCTAACGGGGGTGTGGCCTCAAAGCGCGCCCGCATCGACGCTTCGCCTGCGCTAAACTGGAAGGCACGTACGCGATTACGAGAGGAGCCCGCATGGAGGCTTACAAGCAAGAGTTCATCAAGTTCATGGTCGAGTCCGACGTTCTTAAGTTCGGCAGCTTTACGCTCAAGAGCGGCCGTCAGTCCCCGTTCTTTATGAACGCCGGCGCTTACGTGACGGGCTATCAGCTCAAGAAGCTGGGCGAGTATTACGCCCAGGCCATCCACGATAACTTTGGCGACGACTTTGATGTGCTGTTTGGACCGGCCTACAAGGGTATTCCGCTGGCCGTCGTGACCGCAATTGCCTACCACGAGCTGTACGGCAAGGAGGTCAAGTACTGCTGCGACCGCAAGGAGGCCAAGGACCACGGTGCCGACAAGGGCAACCTGCTGGGCTATGAGCCTCAGGACGGCGACCGCGTGGTCATGGTCGAGGACGTCACCACCAGCGGTAAGTCCATCGACGAGACCTATCCCAAGGTCAAGGCTGCTGCCGATGTCGAGATCAAGGGCCTCATCGTGTCTCTCAACCGCATGGAGGTCGGCAAGGGCGGCGTGACCACCGCGCAGAAGGAGATCGAGGCCAAGTACGGCTTCCCCGTCGCGAGCATCGTTTCCATGGCCGAGGTCGTCGAGACTCTCTACAACCACGAGATCGACGGCAAGGTCGTCATCGACGACGAGCTCAAGGCCGCCATCGACGCTTACTACGAGCAGTACGGAGCACAGGAGTAGGTGGTTACGCGGGTTTACCAACCCGCGTAACGGCCCGACGCTGCGCGCCGCCCAGGGCGACAATTTGTCATTCAAAAGGCGAGGCATGACCAGAAGGTCTATGCCTTGCCTTTTTCATGCCAACTTGTTCGCTCTGGACGTCGCTCACTGTCCGTCCTCTTCTTGCGGCGTTGCCTTGCTCCGGATGGGTAGTCATTGGGGACGTTCTTAAATGACTAGTCAGAAATGAGCGTGGATAATCTCCCGGTTTTGGTCTATGTACGGCCTCAAAGTGGGAGATTATCCACGCTCGTCGCTACTTGAGCCCCGGGAGGCGGGTGTAGGGGAACGAGCGCTCCAGGAATTCGGAGCAGTGGGCGTAGTCTTTGGCGAAGTAGCTGCTGTAGAGCGAATCGAGCACGTATTGCACGGCGATATGGCTGGCGAACTGCGTGATGCGATGCGTCATGCTCTCGTGGTCACTCACCGTAAGGTAGGCGGCAAAGCCAGGGTGAATGCGCGCGCAATAAGGCGTGCCGATGACGATGACCGGGACATGTCGACTGCTGAGGATCGGCAAGATGTCCTTGAGGTTGGGGGCAAGGCCGCTGTAGGAGATGACGATTGCCGCATGGTCGGGGCCCGAGGCGAGCGCCGTTCGCACCTGGGCCTCGACACCGTCGTGGCACGTCGCGCTTTTACCGGCGGAGAGCAGGCGGTCGCGGAACATTCCCGCTGGATAGAGGTTGTGCGAGCCCGTGTAGATGTCGACCTGTCGGGCGTTCGCAATGAGCTTGGCGGCGTGGTCAAGCTGCGTGGGGTCGAGCAGCTCCTGCGTTTCGGCCAGCGTGGTCTGGTAGAGCCCCTCCATGCGCTCCATAACCTGCGCGGGGCTGGACGTAGCATCAAAGGGAAAGTTGATGTCCACGTCGCGCCGGTTGCCCGCCTCGGTTGCCAAGCGAATAAGCTCGACCTTGAGGTCTTTGAATCCCTCGAGGCCGAGCTTTTTGCAAAAACGGTGCACACTCGCGACCGAAACGTTGGTGCGTGCGGCAAATTCCTTAATAGAAAGCCCGCGGATGTCCTCGCCGATGGCAAGGGCTGCAATGCCGAGCTGTTGCTCGGTAGGGGTAAGGCCCTGTGCCTCGGAAATCTTGCGTTTGATATCCATGCGAACTCCCACACTCAACAAACCTGCCAAAAAGGGACAGGTTTATTTTGGCAGGTTTTGCCCGCAAAGGGTAACGGGGCCGAGGATGCCGCTCGGGGCGACGGGTTCGGTGAGACCGAAGATGTCGGGAATCGCATGATCGAGCGTGTTGATGATGTCGATCGTGAGCTCATGCGCACCGGTGGAAAGTGCGCCGGCGGCAAAACGGTAGGGCGGGCAGATGCGTGTGCCGAGCGGGCGCCCATCGAGCGCGAGCGTCGCGGTTTCGTAGACGTCTCCCAGGTCGATCATGGCGTCGGCGCAATCGTTGGCCAGCTCAAACGACGCATGATATCGGTAGGTGCCGCAGGTGCCGGTGAACAGGTCGGCCGTAAGGTCGCCCAGGTGTTTGAGCTCTTGTGCTTCACCAAAGGCGCCATTGCTGCCGGCAGGGGAGAGGGCAACGGTCCATGGGCCTTCGATGCGCAGGTCGAGCGATGCATCAGCGTCGATTGCGCCGTCTCCGGGCGCATCCTCGCTGCTCGCTTGCAAAACAACGATGCAGCTCTCGAAGGGTGCGAGCTCCAGCGCACCGTCAAACGCAACGGGCTCGGCACCGTTTAGCAGGTCGAGCCGCGTGCCGCAAAGGCGCTCGCCTGTCGCAAGTGCAACCGTGCAGTCGATGTGCTCGCGTGGGTGCTCGTTGACGAGCATAACGTAGGTCTCGCCTGCTCGCTCGTAGCGAAGTGCGCGTAGCCAGGGTTGCGGTGTGTCAGGCACAACGGTCTGCAGTCCCGCGCTTGCAAGCGCGCGGGCGACATCGGCGAGCGGCGTTGCGACGAGTCCTCCCAGCTCGACCGCGCCATCGGAATCGTAGAATGCGCCGGGCACCTCGTCGACGGCAAGCACCATAACGCCTGCATCCGTCATGTATCTCGCCGCCTTTGCCGTCTCCGCGCCAATAAACGTAGCACCGGGCATAACAAATGCCTGGTAGTGGCAGTTGTTAACACCAAGCAATCCATCGGCAATCGAAACCTTGTAGCGGCTCTTGTCCTCAAAAGCCTCGGCGGGCACAAAATCAAAGTCGATCTGCGCGCGCGTGAGCTCTGCCGCCACGCGCTCGATAGGCATGGCGCTACCGGCCCATTCGGCATCGGCATGGTACAGGATGGCGACGGGGCGCGTGGCACAGCCTTCCGAAAGCAGCGTTGCCGTACGGTTCATATAGCTCATGAGCTGGCCAAAGTGCGGCCACTGCGGGTTATTGCCGTGCGCGTAAAAGTGCGGCGGGCAGTCCCAATCGGGGAAGGGCGCCATGCTAAACGCGTGCGGCGTAAACCAATTGACGCCGCGGACGAGCATGTGGTCGGCAATCCATTTCATCTCGCGCAAGCCCTCGTGCCAGCCAAAGGCGCCAAAGACCTCGGCCATGCAGCGCCCTTGCTTTTTGGGGTCGAGGCGCGCGGCCGAAGAGCCCAGTTTGGCAAGCGCGTAGGTAAAGAACTCCATGTTCCATGCGCCATGGAAGTAGCTGTAAGGGCCGTGGTCGATGCCGGGGGCGAGCTGGTTAATAACCACATCGATGCCCGCCATGTCCTGACCGGCGACAGCGCGGAAGTAGTGCCCAGCGCCCTGGCCCAAGCGTGTGTGGCAGCTCTTGTCCTCGATTACATGGCCAATGTGCATAACGCCGCGCTCGCGGCACCAGTCACCAATCTGCTCGTCAAAGCACGCACGGTAGAGTTGCGTGGCGATGTCCATGTAGGTGTGGCGGACCCGAGCGCCGGCGGGGTCGCGCGTCCAAAGCCCGCGGAGCTCACTCAGCCAATTTGTGCCCAGTGCCTCGTGCAGGCGTCGCGCAAGTTCGTCCGACCATGGCAGCGCCATGTCACCGCGTCCGATAAAGCTGCTGGTAGAAGCGTCTTCGAGGGTCGCACCCTTCTCGTTCATAAAGCCAGGCTCATCGGTAAAGAACCCCAGAATGGTCTTGCCGAACTCGTCGCCCAGATGCGTGAATGTGGGTTCGTAGACGGCGTTGATGAGCATGCGGCACGAATCGGCGTCGACCATGTTGATGTATTCATCGCGAAAGCCGGTCTTTTGGCTGGTGACGTAGAGCTCGAGGGTGGTGACGCCGGCGGGAGCGTCAAAGCGCAGGCAGGCGGGAGTGCCGCCCTCGGTTTGCTCAACGGCGAGCTCAAGGTCGAGCGATGCGCCGGCAGCGTCAAAACCCGCCGCGCCCACAAAGTGCTCCGTGGGATCCATGAGGTTGCCGAGCTTGATGGTCGTGGACGGCTGGGGTCCAACGACCGTTACCGTGTGATGCTTAAGCACAGTCTTCTTGAGCGCGGGGTCTACATCCTCGCCTGCAAGCGCGCCGTTGGCGTAGCCCGTGGGAAAGTGGGCATCATCGAGCAGCCAGATCTTAAGGCCCAGGCGCTTGCACTCGCCAATGATAAAACGCAGGTCGGACCACCAGCCGTCGCGGCAAAATTCGGGATGCGTGCGCGACTCAAGGCAGACCTCATGGATGTCTGCGCCGGCAATCTGCTCTAAGTATTCGGTAATCGTCTCGCGTTCTTCGCCCTTGAGCCACAAGAACGGAAGCACATGGTTGCCGTATGCTGCCATATCCACTCCTCTAAAACCAACCTTTTAAATCGATTGAAGTCAGGGTACGTCGTCCGCGCTGCCCTGCTAATATCAAAACCACGGCAGAATATGACTAAATCAACGATGGTGGAGCTATGGATATCGCACGTTTAGACAATCTTTTGCTCGAGCTGACCGATAGCGAGCGCGCATACCGCGCGGGTGCCCGCTATGACTGGTGCGATGCGTTCGACTGGGATTTTCAGCCGGAAATCGACGATAATCACGTCCATAAGATCGGCAATCGAATGCGCGCTCTGCATCAAAAAGGTATGCCCGAGGGCCTGTCAATTGTGCGCAACTCGCGTTTCAATCCCGTACCGGAGCACGTGCACGACTATGTCGAAATCAGCTATGTCTATTGCGGAAACGCGCCGCAGATTGTCAACGGCGCACAACTCACACTCGCCCAAAATGAGGTGCTCCTGCTCGATGCGGCATGTCCGCACGCCATAGGCGAGCTGGGTGAGCATGACATTATGCTGAGCATTGTCATCTCGCGGCCGATGTTGCGCCGCAGCCTGGATCAGAGCCTTTCGTCCGCAGGTACTGTCTCGCGATTTCTACTCAACGCCCTCAATGACGAAACCGACCACCGCGGTCACGTGCATTTCCGCACGGGTGGCAGCCGTCGCGTGCGCCGGTACATGCAGGAGATGCTCTGCGAACTCCTGGAGCCGACAGCGGCGAGTCCTCAGATTGCCTCGAGGCTGTTCGAGCTGCTGCTGGTCGAGCTTATGCAAAGCTACGAGGCCGCGCTGCTGCAAACGGACGCGCCCGCACTTCCCTCGGCGCAGGTTGCGGCGGCGATGAGCTACATCGAGCGGCATGCTTGCGATTGCACACTCGACGACTTAGCCCACCACCTGCACCTGAGTCCCAACTACGCGAGCGCGCTGCTCAAGCGGCAGACGGGCCGCACGTTTATGCAGCTCGTGCAGGAGAGCCGCCTGACACGCGCGGCGGCTCTACTCGACACCGGTGCTACTGCAGAGGCCGCAGCGCGCGAGGTGGGCTATGCCAATATGAGCTTCTTCTACAAAAAATTTGCCGAGCGCTATGGCTGCACGCCGGCCGCCTACCGCCGGCGTTTGCCCAGATAAAACCTTCCAAAATAAACCTGTCCCTTTGTTGGTCGGTATCAGGAAGTGTCAGGGACGGGGCGGCGGCGGTCCGTGGGCGCGAAAAGAAGTGTCGGGTTTGGCGCGCCCGCTTCCGCCCGTCCCGTGCGCAGGCGATACTCGGCTTATCGACCCGCGATGCAAAGGAGATGCTCATGGCAAACATCAAGTTCCCCGAGGGCTTCTATTGGGGTGGCGCCACCGCCGCCAACCAGTTTGAGGGCGCTTGGAACGTGGACGGCCGCGGTCCTTCCGTCGACGACCACTTCCTGGGCGGCAGCTACAAGGAGCCGCGCCAGATCACGATCGACATCGACCCCGATCGTTTCTACCCCAACCATGACGGTATCGATTTCTACCATCACTACGAGGAGGACATCGCGCTGTTCGCCGAGATGGGTTTCAACATGTTCCGCATGTCCATCTCTTGGAGCCGCATCTTCCCCAACGGCGACGATGCTGAGCCCAACGAGGCCGGCCTCGCCTTCTACGACCGCGTCTTCGACTGCTTGCGCGCCCACAACATCGAGCCGCTCGTGACCCTCTCGCACTACGAGATGCCCTATCACCTGGTCGAGAAGTACAACGGCTGGGCGAGCCGCGAGCTCATCGGCTTCTTTGAGAAGTATTGCCAAACCGTCTTCGACCGTTACCAGGACAAGGTCAAGTTCTGGCTCACCTTCAACGAGATCAACTGCGGCACTCAGGACATGGGCAACCTCTTTGAGACCAGCATGATTCAGGGCTTTGAGGGCCCGGCTTCGGCGGTCCACACCACGCCGCAGGCCCGCATGCAGGCGCTGCATCACCAGTTTGTCGCCAGCGGCCGCGTCGTGCGCTATGCCCACGAGCATTACCCGCAGTTCAAGATGGGCAACATGGATTGCTTCATCCTCTCCTATGCCGCCACGTGCGATCCGGCCGACGTGTTTGCTACGCAGCAGGAGATGAACGCCATGAACTGGTACTGCTCCGACGTGCAGGTGCGCGGAAAGTACCCGTTCTATGCCAAGCGCTTCTGGGCCGAGAACGATGTTGAGCTTGTGATGGAGGACGGCGACCTGCAGGATATCGCCGACGGCAAGGTCGACTTCTACTCCTTTAGCTACTACATGTCCGGCACCGTGGGCACCCACAAGGATCACGAGATGACCGAGGGCAACATGACCTTCGGCGGCAAGAATCCCTATCTGGAGTCCACCGACTGGGGTTGGCAGATCGATCCGCTGGGCCTGCGCATCGCCCTTAACGAGATCTATGCTCGCTACGAGATTCCGCTGATGGTGGTCGAGAACGGCATGGGCGCTTACGACGAGGTCGAGGAGGACGGCTCCATCCATGACCCGTATCGCATCGCCTACTTGCGCAGCCACATCAAGGCCATGGGCGAGGCCATTGCCGACGGCGTTGACCTGATTGCCTACACCTGGTGGGGTCCCATCGACCTGGTTTCCGCTGGCACCGGCGAGATGCGCAAGCGCTACGGCTTTATCCATGTCGATAAGTACGACGACGGCACCGGCACCTACAAGCGTCGCCGCAAGGACAGCTTCTTCGCATATCAGAAGATCATCAAGTCCAACGGCGCTGAGGGCCTGGATTAATCGACAATATGAGTGCCACTGGGGAAAAGGTTTTGGGAAGGGCTTGAAAGGGCTCGCGATTCGAGTCCCCACCTTAGTATTTGAACCATTTGGCACTATAATCACCATAGGCATGCGCATAACGTTGCGCTTAATCAAGAGGAGAAAACGTATGGGTCTGTTTGACATGTTTAAGAAGAAGGCTGAGCCTGCCGCTGCTGCAGCTCCCGCTTCCATCTCTGCTTCTGCCGGCGCCGACGTGCTGTGCTCGCCCGTCAAGGGCAAGGTCATCAAGATGGCCGACGTGCCCGATCCCGTCTTTGGTGGTGAGGTCCTGGGCAAGGGCTGCGCCGTGTGGCCCGAGGACGATCTGGTCTACGCTCCCTGCGACGGCAAGGTGACCGTCACCATGGGTCACGCCGTGGGCCTGCAGTCCGATAGCGGCATCGAGGTTCTGGTGCACGTTGGTGTCGATACCGTCAACATGAACGGCGACGGCTTCGAGGGCTTCGTCAAGGCTGACGATGTCGTGAAGGCCGGCCAGCCCTTGCTCAAGATCGACCGCGCCAAGATCGCTGCTGCCGGCTACAAGGACTGCGTCGTCGTGGCTGTGTCCAACACCGCCGAGTTCGCCGACGTCGAGCTTACCGTCGAGGCCGAGTCTGCCGTCGCTGCTGGTGACGCCATCGTTAAGGTCGTCCGCAAGTAGACTGCGACATCCAAAGGATGTGCAAGGGTGGTCGAATTGTTCGACCGCCCTTTTTTATTACAATGCGGCGGGACGTTTTATTGCGCGTTGGACGGACCGGTAAACCGTTCGGACGTTAAATCGAGCCGTCTGCGCCTTTGCTTTGCCGGGGGTGTTCGTTAGCGGCTAGTATGGCCTTATTGTTACGACGTGCACCGCGTCGGGAAGCGCGGTGCCGCTTGTTGGGAGGAATGTCATGAAGAAGAAGCTGCTGCTTGCGCCCCTGATGGCTGTTCTGGTCGCGTGCGTGGTTGTGCTTTCCGGCTGCGGAGGTCCTTCGGTTGAGGAGCTTATCACCGAGGATCTTACGACGCAGTTTGACGAGGTCAAGAACGGTGGCGGCGACTTCCTCGCCGGCCTGGAAGAGGCCTCGGGCGACGAGTTCGAGCAGCTGGGCATCGATCCCAAGGAGTACGCCAAGAGCTATCTCGAGGGCTTTGACTACAAAATCGGCGACGTGACGGTCGACGAGGACAAGGGTACCGCAACTGCCGAGGTCACCATTACCTGCAAGTCCATGAACCAGATCGTTGAGGATTTTGCCACCCAGTATCAGGAGAAGGTCGCCGCGCTCGATTCGATGCCTTCCGATGACGAGCTGTACAAGATGGCCGGTCAGGTTATGGTCGATGTGACCAAGGCTGCTAAGACCAAGGACACCAAGGTCACCTTCAAGTACTCCTGCAATGACGACGGCGAGTGGTCTGCTGACGATTCCGCAACCAACGAGATGATGAATGCCATGATGAGCTAGGGAGTTGCGGCGTTTTACCAAACGCCGCAACTGCTCGACGCTGCGCGCCGCCCAGGACGACAATTTGTCATTCAAAAGGCGAGACATGACCAGAAGGTCTATGCCTCGCCTTTTTCATGCCAACTTGTTCGTCCTGGACGTCGCTCGCTGTCCGTCCTCTACCTGCGGCATTGCCATGGTAGTCATTGGGGCGGCACTTGGGGACGTTCCTTTTCTGCCGGCAGTTGGGGACACTCCTTGCACCAGCGTTGCATCGAATGCTCGGGAAAATGCGAGCCGGTATTTGGGCGAATAATGGGTCGCGGTTTCCGGATGGGGTGGGTTGCGGAAAGCGCGACCCGGAATATTGCTCTGAAACGGGATGCGGTTTCCCCGATGGGGCTCAAGCGGAAAGCGCATCCCATTCCGGAGCTCCAAAACGGGATGCGCTTTCCGTGCGGAAGAATTGTCGCAGCTACGTTAAGCGGCGGCTCCGCTACTCGCCCAGCACCAGCGCCGCGAGCTCTGCCTGGGTGTCCACCACGTAGTCGGCGCCGGCGGCCTCCAGCTCTGCGCGGCCGCGGAAGCCCCAGCTGACGCCCGCGCTCTTAAGGCCGGCGTTGTGGCCGGTCAGGATATCGACATTGGAATCGCCCACATAGAGCGTGGTTGCCGGATCGGCGCCCAGCTCCTCCATCACATGCAGCGTGACGGGTGCTTCGGGCTTGGGCGGAAACGCATCGACACGGCCCTGCACCAGCGCAAAGCGCTCAGAGCCAAAGTATTTCTCGATAAGCGGGGCTGCCGAAATATGATCCTTGTTGGTGAGCACGGCAAGCTGAACGCCCGCTGCGCGCAGACGGTCGAGCATCTCAATCGTGCCGGCGTAGGGTGAGGTGTGGTCCTCCTTGTGCTCGCCGTAATAAGCTCTAAACTCAGCAAGCGTCTGCTCAAACATGCGGCCGTCGCCCGCGTACTCGGCGGGCATAAAGCGCTCGACCAGCTTGAGCATGCCGTTTCCCACCTTGTAGCGGTACTCGTCCACGGCAAACGTGGGCCAGCCGTGCATCTCGCAGGTGTGGTTGCCGGCGGCCGCCAGGTCCTCGATCGTGTTGAGGATGGTGCCGTCCAGGTCAAAGATCACATGGGAAAAAGCTGCTGCCATGAAAGCTCCCGTCATTGGGTTTCAAAACGCACCTCATAATACTGGGCTTCCGCGTTGGGCGCGCTTGGAATCTGAACATCTCCAGGGATATCAAGCCACATCGCGCCGACCGCGCGATTCCGCCCTAGCAAATTCTCGGCAGCTGCTCTCCCACGAGCATGTCGAGGATGCGGGTCGATCCCCAGCCGGTGCGTACGCGCACGGCGGGTCGAGCGCCCTCGGCAAGCGGCAGCACGCGACCGATGATGGCGGCATTCTCGCCGTAGCGCGCGGCGCGCATAGCCGCCAGCGCGGCATCGGCCTGCTCGGCCGGCACCACGGCGACCATCTTGCCTTCGTTTGCTACCTGCAGAACGTCGTAGCCGAGCATCTCACATGCCGCCTGCACGTCGGGGCGCACGGGCACGGCGTCCTCGTCGATCTCCATGGCAACGCCGCTGGCCTGGGCAAACTCGTTGAGCGTGGATGCCAGGCCACCGCGCGTGGGGTCGCGGAAGCAGCGGGTGTCGGGGGCGGCGGCGAGCACGTCGGCAATCAGATGATTGAGCGGCGCAGCGTCGCTTTCAATGTTGCTCGAAAACGCCAAGCCCTCGCGCTGGCTCATGATGGCGATGCCGTGGTCGCCCAGCGTACCCGAGACCAAGATGACATCGCCGGGCTGGCAGTTTGCACCGCTGAGCGCCACGCCCGCGGGCACCTCGCCCACGCCGGCGGTATTGATGTAGACGCCGTCGGCACCGCCGCGCTCGACCACCTTGGTGTCGCCGGTGATAATCTTCACACCTGCCTCATGTGCCGTTTCGGCCATGGTCTGTACAATCTGGCGCAGCTTGTCCATGGGATAGCCCTCTTCGAGGATAAAGCCGCACGATAGGTAGCGCACGTTGGCGCCCGAGGTCGCGACGTCGTTGACGGTTCCGCATACGGCGAGGCGGCCGATATTGCCGCCGGGGAAGAACTGCGGCGTCACCACAAAGCTGTCGGTTGACATGGCGATTCGCCCGCTTGCGGGCAGCGCGGCGACACCGGCATCGTTGCCCGCAAGCAGCTCGGGCGACCCAAAGGCATCCAGAAAGACCTCATCGATAATGCGCTTCATCATCTGGCCGCCGGAGCCGTGGCCCAGCAGGACAGTGCTATCGGTGGCAGTACGGGACATATCGAAAACTCCAATCGTGGGTGGAATCGGCAATAGCCGAGTGTGGCAGAATCGATGTTAAGTAAAAGTCAGCGAGCGCCATTCAGACGAAGTGAGTTGCCTTGAAAGAGGAGGCTGCTGGGCTTTTGCCCGCAGCCGACGATTGAAAGGCAAATCGCTCGTCTGAATGGTGCGCAGCGTCGGCCGGTCCGCCGTTCGTTAGAACGGCGGAATCTAATAGTCGCGGTAACGGTAGTACGCCGCGCAGCTGCCTTCGGAGCTCACCATGCACGGGCCGACGGGGTGCTCGGGCGTGCAGGTGCGGCCAAAGAGCGGGCAGCTGCTCGGCGTAATGGCCCCGCGCAGCACGTCGCCGCAGCGGCACCCACGCGGCTCGACCGTCTCCTCGACGGGCACGTCAAAGCGGGTGCGGGCATCAAAGCGCGAGAACTCGGGGCGGATGGAAAGGCCCGAGTTGGCAATCGGCCCCAGTCCGCGCCACGTGGTGTCGCACGGCTTAAACACCTGCTCGACCAGCTGGCGCGCCACGGGGTTGCCGTCTGCGTTGACGCCACGGCGGTAGGCGTTGCCAATCGCGGGCCCGCCCTCGACAACCATCTGGACCAGCATGCAGATGCCTTGCAGGATATCGACCGGTTCAAATCCCGTGACCACGCCCGGGGTATCGAATTCGTTGACCAAAAAGCCAAAGGGTGCCAAGCCCGTGATGGTGGCGACGTGGCCCGGCAGGATAAAGCCGTCGATGGCGGTCTCGGGGTCGTTGGCGATGGCGCGCAACGCTGGCGGCGTGGTCTTGTGGGCGCAATAGACCGAGAAGTTCAAAAGCCCGCGCGCCTCGGCCTCCAGGATGGCGGCGGCGATGGTGGGCGTCGTGGTCTCAAAGCCCACGCCCATAAAAATGACCGGACGATTGGGGTTTTGCTCGGCAATGTCGAGCGCGTCGAGCGGGGAATAGACGATGCGGATGTCGCGCCCTGCCGCCTTTTGCGCAGCGAGCGAGGCGGACGATCCGGGCACGCGCATCATGTCGCCAAAGGTGGTGATGATGGCGCCGTCTATGTTGGCGAGCGCGATTGCGTGGTCGATGTCGCGGTTGGCGGTAACGCAGACGGGGCAGCCCGGTCCGCTCAGCAGCTTGAGCCCGGCCGGCATAATGGAGCGAAAGCCATAGCGGCCGATGCTTACGGTGTGCGTGCCGCAGACTTCCATAAGGTTGATGGTGCGGTCGCCGACAAGCTCGCAAATGCGATCGATGAGCTCGCGGGCCAGCTTGGAATCGCGAAATGCCGAAAAGTCGATACCGGAGCGAGCCGGCTGTCCGGCCGCCACTAGTATGCCTCGGCCGGGTTGCTGGCCAGTTGGTCTTCTTCGGCCAGCTCGGTCATGGTGTTGACCAGGTCGAGCGTCTCCTGCGCCTCCTGCTCGTCGACAATCTGGATGCCAAAGCCGGCGTGCACGAGAATATAGTCGCCAACCTGAGCCGTCGGCACGAGTCGTAGCGACACGGGGCGCTCGATGCCCATCATGTCGACGGTGGCCTTGAGGTCGTCGTCGCGTTTGACTACTTTACCGGGAACGGCAAGGCACATATTGTTCCCCTTTTAGACGCTTTGCGCTGGATGGGCGCTTAATAATCCATCAGTTGATGGTAGCGCTCGCGGGGTTCGCGGGCAAACGCGTTACGCCTGTGAGACGGCTGGGCACGGCGGCGTACGAGGGCGAGCTACTGTGATGCAATCCGCGCAAGACGAGCGCTCGCGACCGCCGCCTGACCGTAGGCGATGCAGCCGTCATTGACGGGTACGGTGTGGGGGACCAAGACAGCAAGGCCCGCGCTTTTGAGCTCGCGGGTGAGGAGCCGAAGCAGAAGTCGGTTCATGAACACGCCGCCCGATAGGGCGACGGTGTCGATGCCCTCGCGCACGCAGATATCGCTGGAGATGTGTGCCGAGGAGCGCGCGACGGCGACATGGAAGTCGAGCGCGAGCCTGTCGGCGGGCGCTCCGGCTTCAATTCCCTCCAAAAGTGCCTCAAAGAGTGCTTTCTGGTCCAGAACATAGGAGCCGTCCAACCACGATGGGTCAGATGCGGAATAGCCGGCGTTGTCGTCGGGAAAACGGGCGATTTCGCTGTCCAGTGCACGCCAGGCGGCGGCTTCGAGCTCGATGGCGGGTTCGCCCTCGTAGGTTGCCTGGCCGCAAATGCCCAAAATCGCGGCTGCGGCATCAAACAGGCGACCCATGCTGCTGGTGCGCGGGCTGTTGATGCCGCGCTCGATCATCGTTGCCGTTATGCTGCGCGTCTGCTCGTCAAGGCTGTCCAAGAGTCCCGCGGCGCCCGGGTGTTCGAGCAGGTCGAGCTCGCTGAGCAGGGCAAAGGCATTGCGGCGGGCATCGTGTACGGATGCGGCGCCACCGGGAAGCGTCCAAGTGCGCAGATGCGCGACGCGTTCAAAATCGGCGAGATGGGAGATAAGAAACTCGCCGCCCCATATGGTGCCATCGGTGCCGGCGCCCGTGCCGTCGAAGGCGATGCCGAGGACGCGTGCATCGGGCGCAAGCCGGCCTGCGACAATCGCCTCTGTCATTACGCTCGCGATGTGCGCATGATGGTGCTGGACTTCGATAAGCGGCAGATTATGCTCCCGTGCCTGCTCGCGTGCCCATTGGCTCGACAGATAGCTGGGATGCATGTCACATGCCAAGGCGGCGGGCGCCAGGTCAAAGAGGTTTTCCAGACGCGAGCGCGCGGCGCTCCAGGCATCGAAAGTCGCGCCGTTTTCGACATCGCCGATATGCTGCGACACAAAACAGGTCGTATGACCGTCGGCGTCCTCGCGCGTGAGTGCGATCGTGGCTTTTTGCTGCGGCCCACAGGCGAGTACGCAGGGCGTGGTGCCGTCGAGCGCCGGCAACGACAGCGGTTGCGGCGCATATCCGCGTGCGCGACGCACGGGCATGACGTCGCCGTCGACCAAGCGTACCACGGAGTCGTCGTAGCGCGACAGAATCGCGCGGTCGTTACCGAGCAGCGCATCGGCGATGCCGGCGGCAACAAGGTGCTCCCATGCAAGGGCATCGTCGGTCTCGATGGGCTCTTCGCTCAGGTTTCCGCTGGTCATGACGATTGCGTGCATACCGTTCGCTGCAGCCGCGGCGAGCAGCAAATGTTGAAGTGGGGTGTAGGGGAGCATGACGCCGAGCTCGGGCAAGTCGTGCGCGACGGATGGCGCGAGTTCGAGGGCGTTGGGGGAGCCGTGGGTGTCGCTGCCGGCTGCGCGGCGACGCAACAGCACAATGGGACGAACACTGCCGGCCAGCAGGTCGCGCTCAACGCCATCAATGTGACACAGGCGCTCGGCGTCGGCAAGGCTGCGCACCATAACGGCAAGCGGCTTGTTGCTGCGACGCTTGCGACGGCGCAACTCGCACACCGCCTGTTCGTTGGCGGCATCGCAGGCCAGATGGAATCCTCCCAGACCCTTGATGGCGACGATCCCGCTGCCTGCCAGCAGCTCGACACAGCGTTCGATGATGGCATCGCTGGCCTCGCGCGTGGAGCCGACGGCTGGTGTTGCGTCGACACCCGCTGGTACAACGTCGCGATCCGCCTCGCGCCACGTAATGTGCGGCCCGCATTCAAAGCAGGCGTCGGGTTGCGCGTGAAACCGCCGATCGAGCGGGTCGGCATACTCTGCGGCGCAGGTGGGGCACATGGGAAAGCGATCCATCGAGGTTGCCGCTCGGTCATAGGGCAGCGAGCGAATGATGGTAAAGCGCGGCCCGCAATTGGTGCAGTTGATAAAGGGATAGTGAAAGCGTCGGTCGGCGGGGTCGAACAGCTCGCGCAGGCAGTCGTCGCATGTGGCGATGTCGGGCGAGATGAGCGTCGTGTGGGCAGTCTGATCCCGCGACGCCACAATGCGAAAACCCTGCTCGTTAGCGGCGTCCCAGTCGCCGGGTGCTAGGTCCACAACCTCGACATGCTCCACGCGAGACGCCGCAGGCGCATGTTCGGAAAGCGCGGCGATAAATTCGTCGAGCGACTCGCTTTGAGCGTGTGCCTCGATATGCACGCCATCGCCCGCGTTGAGCACCCAGCCGCAAATGCCGTGCGCCATGGCCTCGCGATACACAAACGGTCGCATGCCGACGCCCTGCACAATGCCCGTTACATGGATATGCACGTGCCGCATGCGATCCTCCTTCATTGAAATGTGTGCTGTTACAGCCCCAGGCTCTGCTCGGTGGCGGCACAGGTGAGCTCGCCGTGTTTAACCCCGCGCAGTCCCAGCAGACGGTCTGCCAGCTCGTAGACGCGTTTGCCGCGACCCTTGAGCGCCAGAATCTCCAGGCAGTTGTGGTGGTCCAGATGCACGTGCATGGTCGAGACAATCTCGTCGGTGTAGTCGTGCTGCACCTCGTCCAGACGGCGCGTCAGGTCGCCGGTGTGATGGTCGTAAATCATGGTGAGCGACCCGATGACCTGCTCGTTGGGCGTTCGCATCTGCTCCTTGGCGATCGAGGCGCGAATCAGATCGCGTACGGCCTCGGAACGGTTGGCCACGTCACCGCGGCGCGCGATCTGCTCGTCAAAGCGGCGCAGCAGGTCGTCGGGCGCGGTGACCGAAAAGCGGACCAGCTCGGAGGCGGAGCCGCTGCAACGGCAGTCCGCGTCGCCAGTCGGCCCGTGCGAATGCTCGTGTCCGTGATCGCAGGTGTGCTCGTGCTCGGTCACGCTACACCAGCTTTACGGAGCCAACGGAGTTATGGTCGGCCTCGATGGCCTCCTCGTAGCCCTCGAGTGCGTCGTGCGCCTCGTGGAGCGCCGCCATGGCGGCCTCGAGTTTGGCGCCAATGCGCTCCATATCAAAGTTCTCGGTCGCATGCAGCAGCTGATGGCTCCACTCGTGGGCGAGCTCGATCGTGTCGTCGACCTGCTTGACGCTCATGGCAAGCTGGCTCATGTTCATTCCGACGTCATGCATGGGAAATCTCCTTTTATACGGGTCTAATCAGTGGTTCAGATTCTACTACGCCCGCTTTGCGCATCGCCGCATAAGAAAACGGGTGCGAGTCTGTCTGACCCGCACCCGTTCACTGGGGGCTGTTTGTGACTACCATACTATCCGTGGTCGCGGGCGCAGCGCCCGGCTCTCCGGTGAGCGGCGCAAAACCGCTCATGGACGGCAGCACATGACCGGCGTATTACAGGTGCTTCTCAAGCAGCGCCTGCAGCCTGGCCTTGGGCAGCGCGCCAACGGAGCGGTCAATTTCCTCGCCGTTCTTAAATACAACCAGCGTGGGGATGCTCATGACGCCAAACTTCATGGCCAGGTCCTGATTGTCGTCGACGTTGCATTTGGCGACGACAAGTTTGCCGGCCAGCTCGTCGGCCACTTCGTCAACGATGGGCGAGAGCGAACGACAGGGACCGCACCACGGTGCCCAAAAATCAACCAGCACGGGAAGGCTGCCGTTAACGACGGAATCGAAGTTCTCGGGGGTAATCTGCTTAATGTCAGCCATGGTGACCTCCATAATGCGACGCGGCTCGGCCGCGTAAAACTCAGTACGACCGTGCTTATACCCAGCCGCCCGCAAAGCAACCACTCGCGGGCAGCTCTTTTATATAATGGTGGGCACGCAAACGATTGGAGAGCGCATGCCCACGTCACAAAGCCAGAAAAAAGAAGCCATCGCCCAGGCGGCCGAGCAAGAGCTCGCATCGCTTGCGGGTCGTGGCGTGCGTATCGCGGGCAACGCGTGCTCGCCGATCGTGCTGGTCAAAGGCGATTTGGACGAGGCCGAGCGTTCGGGTGGCGAGCTTGCCGCCGGCCCGGATGGCGCGGCGTTGCGCAAGGCGCTTGGGGCCATCGGCTACGCGCCCGAGGATTTTTGCGTGCTGGCAAGCGTCGCCGGCGTGGGTGACGGAGCGGTCGCGGTGGGCGAGACTCTGCCGTGCGAGCTGTTCCGTGAGGCGCTTGAGGCTTTGGACCCCGAGGCGGTTCTGCTGCTGGACGATCGCGCGGCCGATACCATGCGCGAGACCTATGCCGACATGCTTGTGGCAATCGACGACTTCGATACCGCTATGCTCAAGCCCGGCCTGGTCGCCCATGTGCAGGGCCGCCGCGTGCTCGCGCTCGACGGCTTTGAGGCGGCACTCACCGACAAGGCCGCCAAGCAGCGCATGTGGGCATACATCAAGCAGCTGACCCCGGCAGCCGCTCCGCTGTAGCGGATTGGCGCCGGCGAGCGATTGTCTGGCGGGCAAGGCGCGCCTCGAGATCGGCGCCGCACTTCTACATCACAGCGCGCAGCTCAAACCGATCGCCGTTAATGCGGAACTGGCAGTTGCCGTTCATGCGTTCGACGGCAAGCTTAATGCTCTTGGTTCCAAAGCCGTGTCCGGTGTGCCCGGCTACGGGCATGCCGTCGACCATGCGCGGCGCGCGGTCAAACGTGTTGGAAACTAACAGCAGCAGCTGGCCGTCCTCTAATCGCAGGTCAAAGTCGACGAATCGCTTTCCTTGGGGTGCGGTGCTTGCGGCGGTGATAGCGTTTTCCAAGGCATTTGAGAGCACGCTAAACAGGTCGGCTTCACCTACGTGGATGGTTTCGGGTACGGCGGCGCGCAGGTTGGCGGTAATGCCGTTTCTATTGATATCCGAGTTAAATGACGAAAGCGCGATGTTTACGGTCTCGTTGGCGCAGAAGCGGCGTACGGCGGTGCGGTCGCCGGCTTCGCAGAGTTCGTCGATGCGATCGAGCGCCTCGTCGGTGTGGCCCTCCTCAATTAAAGCGGCCAGGCCGCGTAGGAAGTGGCGCATGTCGTGGCGAAGAATCGACAGCTCGCGCCCAGATTGACGCCAAGCCTCGAGCTCTTTGATGGCGGCGCTGTCGCGGGTTTCGAGCATCCAGCGCTCTCGCTCGGCGGTTTCCTTTTCTTCGTATTCGCGCAGGTAAACGGCAAGAAACATAAGATAGAAGGCACAGAGCGCAAATGCCAAAAACTCAACCGTTACCACCGAGCCCGAGTGGAACAGCGTGGTGTAGACGTTGGTGGCATAGTCAAAGACGTAATAGACGAGCGGCAGGATTAAAAGGATGCCCAGCTCGGTGGTGCTTTTAATCGCCAAGCGCGGACCGATGTCGCCGGCCCAATGCAACAGGACGGCAAAGACGGCGAGTGTGGTCGCGATGCGCGCCAGATAGTACGCAATCTGAGAATCGGTTGCGGCAAATGCGGCGATGCCCATCCAATTGCTGAACTGGCAGCTCAGATAGGCACTCGTAATGCCGAGCACGGCAAGCAGCGGGCTCAGGCGGTAGCGCGCGCACAAATAGATGACGAGCGGCAGATGCACGACGATCGGATATACCTGGCGGGCGAAAAGCTCGCCGCCGACGGCATTGGCGAGGCCAAATGCGCATCCGGTTACGGCACCGACCAGCACCAGTTCAAGCGCATGACGCCGGTTGATCTCGACACCGCACAGCGCCGCCGAGGCAAAGACGCCAAAGAGTAGCGTTGTGGCGTGGTGGATTGCCCAAAGGACCATTTCGACCGAGGAGACCATCAGTGTCTCCCACCCTCAAAGCGCGCCGCAAAGTAGGCGTCTTGGAATCCCTGCTTGCAGCTGCGCGAAAGCGGGATGCACGCGCCCGAGCGCATGACGATGTCCGTGCGGTCAAAGTGATCGATATTGCGCAGGTTGACCTGGTAGCTGCGGTGGCATTTAAAGAAGGTGGCATTTTGCACCAAACGGTCCTCGACGCTGCGGAATGACTCGAGTGCCTCGATATCGCGTCCGTCGCGCAGGTGGAAGACCACGTGCTTGTTGCGCGCTTCGGCATATTCGATGTCGGACAGGCGCAGGGCGTGGTAGCCAAAGGAAGTTTTGATCACGAGCTCGTCGGTTGCCGCCGGGCGCATGCTCGAAAGCTCGTCGAGTAACTGCGCCAGGCGTTCGTAAGTCACGGGCTTGAGCAGGTAGTCGAAGGCGCGGACCTCGTAGGATTCCAGCGCGAACTCGGGCGACGAGGTGAGGAACACCAGGCGCACGGCGGTGTCGGCCTGGCGCAGTTCGCGTGCGGTGTCCATGCCGTTGACGAGCGGCATGATCATATCGAGCAAGATGATGTCGGCGCGCGATGCGGCATGGCGGGCCAGCAGGTCCTCGCCGCGCGTGACGAGCGCAACATCGACCGCCGTGCCCGTCTCGGTCGACCAACGGTCGATCATCCGGTGCAGTCTATCTAGAAAAGCGACATCATCGTCGCAGGCAATAATCTTGAGCATTCGGCCCCCTTAAGTAGTTCGATTTTGCCACATCGGGCACGCGCCGCTTGCGGGGGTGCGGACCGTTTGCGCCCCACGGCGTGCAGCTCGCGCTAAGCGGTGTTGCGGTGGCGAAAGATGCCTCCTGCGCTATCGAAAGCCCGGCTATCCTCAGCTTGCCAGTTCGAAAATGGACTTGCCACATGATTGAATCTTTATTTCAACTTTACACCTAGGTTTACAGCTGTCTTGTCAGCTGTAAACCTAGGTGTCATACTAAAGCCCCAAGATTCGCCAAAAGAGAGGGGCCTTGATGGCACAGAGCGCGAACATGGATGCGTCGGAGCTTGCACGCGATATCGCGGCCGGCCTGGCATCGGCAACGACGGCAACGGAGCGTGCGGCGCTGGTGCCCGCAGAGCTCGTCGAGGCCATTCATCAACTAAAAACCCAACGTGACGCGGTAATCCTGGCGCACTATTACGTGGCGCCCGAGGTCCAAGCCGTTGCCGATTACGTCGGCGACAGCTTCTACCTGGCAAAGCTCGCCAAAAGCCTGCCGCAGCAGACCATCGTGCTGTGCGGCGTGGAGTTTATGGGCGAGAGCGCCAAGCTGCTCAATCCCACTAAGACCGTGCTGCTGCCCGAGCCGGGCGCGGACTGTCCCATGGCGCACATGGTCAAGCGCGAGACGGTCGACGCGGCGCGCGCCGAGTACGGCGACGACCTGGCCGTGGTGTGCTACGTCAACTCCACGGTCGAGATCAAGAGCTGGAGCGACGTGTGCGTCACCAGCTCCAACGCCGTTAAGATCGTGTCCGAGCTGCCGCAGCAGCATATCCTGTTCATTCCCGACCAAAACCTGGGACGCTTCGTAGCCGAGCAGGTGCCGCAAAAGCACGTCATCCTCAACAACGGCTACTGCCCGCGCCATCACATCATCACCGTCGAGCAGATCGTCGACGCGACGGAGGCCCACCCCG
Organism: uncultured Collinsella sp.; assembly: GCA_937989885.1. GTDB lineage: Bacteria > Actinomycetota > Coriobacteriia > Coriobacteriales > Coriobacteriaceae > Collinsella. The sequence goes on along the minus strand of CALKBP010000001.1, from coordinate 55,443 downwards.
ACGCGCTCGTGCTGGCGCACCCCGAGTGCAAGGCCGACGTTCTGGCCGAGGCCGACTACATCGGCTCCACCGCCGGCATCATCAAGTATGCCGAGGAGTCCGACGCGAGCGAGTTCATTATCGTGACGGTCCGCGGCGTGCTCTACGAGCTCGAGCGCCGCTGCCAGGGCACCGGCAAGAAGTTCTACTTCCCCGCGGTGCAGCCCATCTGCGTCAACATGGATCTCATCACGCTCGAGAAGCTCGTGCGCTGCCTGGAGACGGGTGAGGGCGAGGTGCAGATCGGCGTCTCGGACGAGGCTGCCGACCAGGCCAAACTCACGCTCGACCGCATGCTCGAGTACGCGGCGCGTTAGAACGATGTGACATGAGGGGCAGTCCCTTATGCCACATTACAAGGGAGAGGATTCCTGTGGAAACCAAACAATACCCCGACATGGAGTGCGACGTCGTTATTGCCGGCTGCGGCGTAGCGGGCTTGTACGCGGCTCTCAACCTGCCGACGAGCACGCGCGTGATCATGCTCTCCAAGGGCGCTGTCGACGAGTGCGATTCGATGCTCGCGCAGGGCGGCATCTGCGTGCTGCCCGAAGGCTCGGACTACGATGCCTTCTTTGAGGACACCATGCACGCCGGCCACTACGAGAACCGCCGCGAGAGCGTCGACATCATGATTCGCTCGAGCCGCTCGGTCATCAACGACCTGCTGGCGATGGGCGTGGACTTTGAGCGCAAGGCCGACGGCAGCCTCAATTTTACCCGCGAGGGCGCACACAGCCGTCCGCGCATTGCCTTCCATGCCGATATCACCGGCAAGGAGATTACGACCAAGCTGCTTCAGGCTGTCCGCAAGCTGGACAACGTGCAGATTTTGGAGTACGTGGCCATGACCGACATCCTGACGGGCGAGCGTGACGGCGCCACGGTGTGCACCGGTATCGTCGCCGTTCCCGTGGACGAGAACAACTCGGTTCGTCCCGCCGACGAGCTGGTAAATGCCGCCGAGGGCGCGCATGCCGGCGAGCCGTTTAAGATCCATGCCCGCCACACGCTGTGGGCAACGGGCGGCATCGGCGGCGTATACGACCATTCGACCAACTACCCGCAGCTCACGGGCGACGCCTGCTACATCGCTCAGGAGCATGGCATTAAGATGGAGCACCTGGACTACGTGCAGATCCATCCCACGGGTCTGTTCTCGCCGCAGCCGGGTCGCACGTTCCTGATCAGCGAGAGCTGCCGCGGCGAGGGCGCGATTTTGCTCAACGCCGCCGGCGAGCGTTTTACCGACGAGTTGCAGCCGCGCGACGTTGTCGCCGCCGCCATCCGCGAGCAGATGAAGCAGGACGGCACCGAGCACGAGTGGCTGAGCTTTGCCCCCGTCGAGCGCGACGTGGTGACCGGGCACTTTGCCAACATTCGCGCGCGCTGCCTGGAGGACGGCCGCGACATCTTGGACGAGCCCATTCCCGTTACGCCGACGCAGCACTACTTTATGGGCGGCGTGTGGGTCGACAAGGACGGCCGCACCTCGATGCCCGAGCTCTACGCCGCGGGCGAGACGGCCTGCAACGGCGTTCACGGCAAGAACCGCCTTGCATCAAACAGTCTGCTCGAAGCACTGGTCTGGGGTCGTCGCGCCGCGTGGTACATGCGTACCGGCGAGTCGCTGGCCGTGGAGCAGGCGGGCGATCCCGCGCTCGATGGCCGTCATCGCGCCCTGAGCGCCGACGCCCTGGCAATCGATGATTTGGCCCGTGCCGCCGGCACGCAGGCCGTGGAGGAGTAGACCATGAATCCCATTACCATGAAGCTCGTCGTCGATGATCTGATTCTGCAGGCTCTGCGCGAGGACATTACGTTTGAGGACGTGAGCACGGCGAGCGTGTGCCCCACGGCGCGTCCCGCCACGGTGGAGCTTATCGCCAAGGCCGACGGCATTATCGCCGGCCTGGACGTATTCGCCCGCACCTTTGAGCTGCTGGATCCGCAGAGCTCCGTGTTGTTCGATGTCTCGGATGGCGACGAGGTGCATGCCGGCGATCACGTGGGCCAGGTGCGCGGCGACGCGCGCGTGTTGCTTTCGGGCGAGCGCGTGGCGCTCAACTACCTGCAGCGCATGAGCGGCATCGCTACCTACACGCACAGCATGGCCGCGGCGCTCGAGGGCACTAAGACCGTGCTTGTCGACACGCGCAAGACCACACCGGGCATGCGTGTGTTTGAAAAGGCGGCAGTCGAGATCGGCGGCGGCAGCAACCACCGTTACAACCTGTCGACGGCCGTCATGCTCAAGGACAACCACATCGATGCCGCCGGTGGCGTGACGCGTGCGATCGAGATGGCGCGCGCCCATGCATCGTTTACCACGACGGTCGAGATCGAGTGCGAGAACCTGGACATGGTGCGCGAGGCCGTGGAGGCCGGCGCCGACATCATCATGTTCGACAACATGACCCATGACGACATGGCCGCCGCTATCGAGCTTATCGCCGGTCGCGCCAAGACCGAGTGTTCGGGCAACGTGGACGCCGGCAATATCCGTGCGCTCGCCGACCTGGGCGTTGACTTTATTAGCTCGGGCGCCCTGACGCACTCCGCGCCGGTCCTCGACCTCTCGCTTAAGCACCTGCGTCTGCTGGACGGTAAATAATGAACGCCCGCGAGCGTCGCCGTGCCATCATGGACGTGCTCGAGGTGGCCAAGGAGCCCGTTTCGGGCAGCGCACTTGCCCGCGAGGTTGGCGTGAGCCGTCAGATCGTGGTTCAGGATATTGCCCTGCTGCGTGCCGATGGGCACGATGTCGTGGCGACCAACCGTGGTTATGTGCTGCAGGAGGCCCCCAGCAGCCCCGCCGTGCCCACGCGTCTTGTTAAGGTGCGCCACAGCGTGGAGCAGGCGGGCGACGAACTTACGAGTATCGTCGACGCGGGTGGCGCCGTGCTTAACGTGATCGTCAACCATCGTGTGTACGGCAAGATCACGGCCGACCTGGACATCCGCAATCGTCGCGATGTTGAGCGCTACCTGCACGATATCGAGAGCGGCAAGAGTTTCCCGCTGCTGACGGTGACCAGCGGCTACCACTTCCATCGCATTGCGGCGGAGGACGAACAGACCCTCGACGAGATCGAGGCGATGCTCAAGGAAAAAGGCTACCTAGCAGACCTGATGCCCTACGAAGACGATTTGTCCTAGTCGACGCCGCATCTATAAGTTGCGGTGAAATAGTTCCTAAAAGGCATCCAAGACATAAAACAGGAACTATTCCACCGCAACTGCCAAGGGTCCCGCTCCAAATTAGCTGCCCACATATGCAAAAGGAGGCCTCCGCGGCGATGCGGAAGCCTCCTTTTTTGTGCACGGTGTACTTTTGAGTGTGCAAGTGGGGGAGTTGTTACTCCTCGACGATCTCGGTGATCGCGCCAGCGGGGCAAGCGTCCTGGCAAGCGCCACAGGCGACGCAGGAGTCCTCGTCAGCGACGGTAGCGACGTCCTGGAGCTCCAGAACGCCAGCGGGGCAGGAGTCGACGCAAACGCCACAAGCGATGCACTCGTCGGCATCAATTACGGGATGAGCCATGGTAGTTTCCTCTCTGTTGACCGACGCTACAGGCGATGCGCGCCGGTTTGATTCGGGCAAAAACATACCACGGGAGCGACCGTTTGCAATACCCTCTGACCGGCATCTTCATACCGTTCGCCGAGTATGCCAAGGTTTACTAAAAAACGTGCAGGTGGGGCCGTTGAGCTGCGTAAATGTTAGCTAAAGGTGACTTGAAATATTGAGCTATTGAGCGCGCTTGCGGAAAGGGCATCCCGTTATTTGGTCGAAAAACGGGTCGCAGTTTCCGGTTGGGCCCGCTAGCGGAAACTGCGACCCGGTATCAGCTCTCAAAACGGGATATGGTTTCCGGTTGAGCTTTCAGACGGAAACTGCGACCCGGAATCCACGCTCAAACCGGGACGAGCTTTCCGCAAGGCAGCCCCAGGCACCCCCGGACCCAAACCTCAGCTATCTCTACATAGATCTCGATAGATTTGTCGAGAATTCAATCAGCGCATCTACCTGCGCATTTGAGAACCTAAACTCTCAGCAATAAGAAATCTTATATGAATTGACTTAGATTTTGTATATTCCGGCCCATAAGGGGATACACTACATCCTGAAAGACAAGCCGAAGCGCCGCGTGACAGACCGTCGAGGCGGCGCGAACGCACAAGAGAGAGGGAATTTCTAATGAGTAAGATTCTTGGTATCGACCTTGGTACTACCAACTCCGCAATGGCCGTCCTCGAGGGCGGTTCTCCGACCATTATCGTGAACGCTGAGGGCGACCGCACCACCCCGTCCGTCGTGGGCTTCCGTGCCGACGGCGACCGCGTTGTGGGTAAGGCCGCTAAGAACCAGGCTGTCACCAACCCCAAGAACACCGTGTTCTCCATCAAGCGCTTCATGGGCCGCAAGTACTCCGAGTGCACCTCCGAGATCAAGACCGTGCCGTACGAGGTCAAGGAGGGCCAGGGTGGCCGTGCCGTCGTCGACATCGAGGGCAAGGACTACACCGCCGAGCAGGTGAGCGCCATGACGCTCGCGAAGATGAAGGCCGACGCCGAGAAGTATCTGGGCGAGACCGTCACCGACGCCGTCATCACCGTCCCGGCCTACTTCAACGACGCCCAGCGTCAGGCCACCAAGGACGCCGGCAAGATCGCCGGCCTCAACGTCAAGCGTATCGTCAACGAGCCGACCGCTGCTGCTCTGGCCTATGGCCTGGACAAGCAGGGCACCGACCAGCGCATCCTGGTCTTCGACCTGGGCGGCGGCACCTTCGACGTCTCCATCCTTGACCTCGCCGACGGCGTGTTTGAGGTTCTGTCCACCTCGGGCGACAACCACCTGGGCGGCGACGACTGGGATCAGCGCGTCATCGACTGGATGGCCGACAAGTTCCAGCAGGAGAACGGCGTCGATCTGCGTCAGGACCCCATGGCCCTGCAGCGTCTGAAGGAGGCCGCCGAGAACGCCAAGAAGGAGCTCTCCGCTGCCCAGCAGACCACCATCAACCTGCCGTTCATTACCATGAACCAGTCCGGCCCGCTGCACCTCAACTACACGCTGACCCGCGCCGAGTTCGAGAAGATCACGCGCGACCTGCTCGAGCGCTGCAAGCAGCCTGTCACCAATGCCCTGCGCGACGCCAAGCTTAAGCTCTCCGATCTGACCGAGGTCATCCTCGTCGGCGGCTCCACCCGTATGCCCGCTGTCCAGGAGCTCGTCAAGACCATGACCGGCAAGCAGCCCAACATGTCCGTGAACCCCGACGAGGTCGTTGCCGACGGTGCTGCCGTCCAGGGCGGCGTGCTCACCGGCGACGTCGAGGGCATCCTGCTGCTCGACGTTACCCCGCTGTCGCTGGGCGTCGAGACCATGGGCGGCATCATGACCAAGATGATCGACCGCAACACCACGATCCCGACCTCCAAGACCGAGGTCTACTCCACCGCAGCCGACAACCAGACCAGCGTCGAGATCAACGTGCTCCAGGGCGAGCGCGAGCTTGCCCGCGACAACAAGTCGCTCGGTAAGTTCCAGCTGACCGGTATCCCGGCTGCCCGCCGCGGCGTGCCGCAGATCGAGGTCACCTTCGACATCGACGCCAACGGCATCGTCAAGGTCTCCGCTAAGGACAAGGGCACCGGCAAAGAGCAGCAGATCACCATTTCCGGCTCTACCGCTCTGTCCGACGACGAAGTCGATCGTATGGTCAAGGACGCCGAGGCTCATGCCGAGGAGGACAAGAAGCAGAAGGAAGAGGTCGAGGTCCGCAACCAGACCGACAGCCTGTGCTACTCCACCGAGCAGACCCTCAACGAGCTGGGCGACAAGGTTTCCGCTGACGTGAAGTCCAAGGCCGAGGCCGCTATCGCCGACGCCAAGAAGGCGCTCGAGGGCTCTGACGTCGAGGCCATCAAGGCCGCCGGCGAGTCCCTGCAGTCCGTGGCCTACGAGCTGGCCCAGGTTGTCTACGCCGACGCTCAGCAGCAGACCGACGGTGCCGCTGGTGCCCAGCCTGCCGACGATGACGTAGTCGACGCCGACTACGAGGTTGTGGACGACGAGGACAAGTAATCATGTCCGCCCGTAAAGCTCGCACGGAGGCGGCTGCCGCCGGCGCCGCCCCCGTTGACTCTGAGGAGAAGGACGTGAAGATTCCCGTAGAGGCCGCAGACGATACCGAGGTCAATGAGGCCCCGGCCGCCGAGGCTGCCGAGAACCAGGTAGAGGATTCCAACAAGGAGGCGACGATGACCGAGGACGAGATGGTGGAAGCCGCTATCCGCGCCGGTGAGGAAGCCGCCGACAACGACTTTAAGCTCAAGTTCGAGCAGGCCCAAAAGGAGCTTGCCGACGTGCGCAATGAGCTCGATGCTGCGGCAGAGGCTCAGAAGTCCGCCGAGGACAAGGCGAAGGACGCTACCGAGCGCACCGCTCGTCTGCAGGCCGACTGGGAGAACTTCCGTCGCCGCACCGCCAACGAGCGCATCGCCGAGCGCGAGCGCGCGACCGAGAAGCTTGTCACCGCGCTGTTGCCGGTGATCGACGATATCGAGCGCGCGATCGACCATGCCCGCAGCCAGGAGCTTTCCGACGACTTTAAGCAGTTCGTCGATGGCGTTGACGCGGTACATGCCAAGCTGCTCGACGTGTTTGCGCACGAGGGCGTTGAGCCCATCGACCCCAAGGGCGAGGCGTTCGATCCGCTCGAGCACCAGGCTGTGGGTCGCGTCGAGGACGCATCGCAGTATGACGAGACCGTCAACGATGTGTACCAGAAGGGCTACCGCATGGCGGATCGCATCCTGCGTTCCGCGATGGTGACGGTGACCTACGGTGGCGAGAAGCGCCCCGCACCGGAGCCCGAAGCGGCGCCCGAGGATGCTACGGCCGATACGGCCGAGAGCACCGAGGAGTAATTGAGAAGGGCCCCGGGGCAACACCCGGGGCCCTTTCTGGCCTAGTGCCATATGACAGTATGAGCCGCCGTCCGCAGGGGCGGCGGATATAACAGGAGAGGAGCTACGATGGCTGCAGGCAAAACCTTCTATGACATCCTGGGCGTATCCAAGAGCGCCTCCGACAAAGAGATCAAGAGCGCGTTTCGCAAGCTCGCGCAAAAATATCACCCCGATGCCGGCGGCGACGAGGCCAAGTTTAAGGAGATTAGCGAGGCCTACGAGACGCTTTCGGACGAGAAGAAGCGCAAAGAGTACGACCAGATGCTCATGTTCGGCGGCATGCCGGGCGCGGGCGGCGCGTATAGCGGTGGCTATGGCGCCGGTGCCGGCGCGAGCGGCTGGGGCGATATCTTCGACAGTATCTTTAGTGGCAACGGCGCCTGGGGCAGCGATTGGGGCTCGGGTTTTGCCGGGACCGCGGGTAATGCCGGTGCGGGCGCGGGCCGCAACCGCGCGCGCAAGGGCGGCGACCTGTCGCTGACTGTCGATGTGACGGCCGAGGACGCGTTTCGCGGCGTGACGCACAAGGTCACCTACCGCATTCCCTCGACGGGCGAGCAGCAGACCATCACGGTCTCGGTGCCTGCGGGTGCGGTCGACGGCGGCAAATTGCGTTACAAGCGCCGTGGCGAGTACGGCGTTGCCGGAGGCGAGCGCGGCGACCTGGTCGTGACCACGCACGTGGAGGAGCATCCGCTGTTTAAGCGTAAAGGTGCCGATGTGACCATGGAGGTGCCGATCTCGGTCTACGAGGCGGCGCTCGGCTGCACGGTGGATGTGCCCACGCCCGGTGGTGCGACGGTTCGTCTGAAGGTGCCCGCTGGTACCCAGACGGGCAAGAAGTTCCGCTTTAAGGAGATGGGTGCGCCCGACGTTAAGCATCGCGGCCGCACGGGTGCGCTGCTCGTCGAGATCAAGGTGCAGGTTCCCGCGAACCTGTCCGACGATGAGCGCGATGCCATGACCAAGCTGCGCGAGGCCGACACGCGCGACTATCGCGAGAAGGTCAACCGTTACAAGGCGACGTACTAGGGCGGTCGTGGCGCGCGCCCGCGCCCGCGGGCTTATGATGGACGATAACGAGACGGAAAGGGGTCAGGTAGCATGGCCGAGGACAATAGGAACAAACCGCTGTACATGATCAGCGTGGCGGCCGAGCTGACCGGCATGCACCCGCAGACTCTGCGCGTCTACGAGTCCAAAGGCCTGGTGAATCCTCAGCGCTCGGGTGGTAACACGCGCCTGTATTCGCGTGCCGATATCGAGCGCCTGGAGCTCATCAACCAACTGACCGACGAGGGTATCAACCTTGCCGGCGTGGTGCGCATCCTCGATATGAAGGAGCGCGCCGAGGAGCGCGAGCACGAGAACGAGAAGCTCCGCGCCCGCGTACGCCAGCTCGAGGACGAGCTGCACGAGTACAAGATGCAGAAGAAGATCACCGCCCTGGCCCCGCGCGATGGCTCGGTCAACCCCGAGCAAGTCATGCGCAAGCTGCTAGGCGCGGGAACCGATCTTTAGTTACGGCGGCTCTACGACGCAAATCCTAACAATATGAGAGTGGATAATCTCCCACTTTTGGTCCGCTTGAGGGCTAGAAACGGGGGATTATCCACTCCCATTTTTGGCTGGCGCTTGGGGACGTTCCTTTTGTGCCGGCACTTTGGGACACTCCTTGCACCAAGTCTGATGTCACTACACCGGGCTCGTTCTATGCTTTACCGAGATAAAGTGAACGTGCAGATTCGTAACCCACTCGCAACCGTTCTATGGCACGATATTGAACGAATGTATGCTATGCGCCCGAGCCTTTCGGGCAGAGTGGGAGACAGTATGGTTAAGCTGTACGAGGACGGCATCTACCTGCGCGGCGGCAGCGAGGTTGTGCCTGCGGCTGAGGCTGCCGAGCGCGGTATTACGCAGACGCCCGAGGATGCCAAGCGCGGCACCATCGCGTATTCGATCCTCCAGGCACATAATACGTCCGGAGATCCCGAGGCACTCAAGATTCGCTTCGACGCCATGGCGAGCCACGACATCACCTTTGTCGGCATCATCCAGACGGCGCGCGCCTCGGGCATGGAGCAGTTCCCGCTGCCCTACGTACTCACTAACTGCCACAACTCGCTGTGCGCCGTGGGCGGCACTATCAACGAGGACGACCACGTCTTCGGTCTCTCGGCTGCCAAAAAGTACGGCGGCATCTTCGTTCCGCCCCATATCGCGGTCATCCATTCCTTTATGCGCGAGAACTTCGCCGGCTGCGGCAAGATGATCTTGGGCTCCGACTCGCACACCCGCTACGGCGCCCTGGGCACCATGGCCGTGGGCGAGGGCGGCGGCGAGCTGGCAAAGCAGCTGCTGCGCGACACCTACGACGTCGCCTATCCCGGCGTTGTCGCCATCTACCTCACGGGCGCCCCGCGCCCCGGCGTCGGTCCGCACGATGTGGCGCTCGCCATCATCAAGGCCGTCTTTGCCAAGGGCTACGTCAAGAATAAGGTCATGGAGTTCGTGGGCCCCGGCATCGCGAGCATGACGACCGATTACCGCAACGGCGTCGACGTCATGACCACCGAGACCACCTGCCTGTCGAGCATCTGGGCCACCGACGAGGACACGCACGCGTTTTTGGCCATGCATGGCCGCGGCAACGACTACCGCGAGCTCAAGCCCGCCGATGTTGCCTACTACGACGGCTGCGTCGAGGTCGACCTGTCGAGCATCAAGCCCATGATCGCGCTGCCGTTCCATCCTTCCAACGGCTTTGAGATTGACGAGCTCAACGAGAACCTCGAGGACATCCTTCACGAGGTGGAGCTTGAGGCCGCCAAGATCGGTGAGGGCAAGACGCACTTTAGCCTGCTCGACAAGATCATCGACGGCAAGCTGCACGTGCAGCAGGGCGTTATCGCCGGCTGCTCGGGCGGCAACTACGACTCCGTGGTCCAGGCTGCCCGCGTGCTCAAGGGCGCCAACACCGGCTGCGGCGAGTTCTCGCTGTCGGTCTATCCCACGAGCCAGCCCGTGGCACTCGAGCTTACACGCCGCGGCTATATCTACGACCTTATGGAGGCCGGCGCGATCGTGCGCACGGCATTCTGCGGCCCGTGCTTCGGCGCCGGCGACACACCCGCCAACAACGGCCTGTCCATCCGCCACACCACGCGCAACTTCCCCAACCGCGAGGGTTCCAAGCCGGGCAATGGCCAGCTGAGCGCCGTGGCCCTGATGGACGCTCGCTCCATTGCGGCGACGGCTGCCAACGGCGGCGTCCTGACGCCGGCGACCGACCTGCCCGAGGACACTTGGGACGAGGCCTGCGAGTACACCTTTGACGACGCGCCGTACAAAAAGCGTGTGTACTGGGGCTTTGGCAAGGCGGAGCCTGCCGACGAGCTGGTCGAGGGTCCCAATATCAAGCCGTGGCCCGCGATGGAGCCTCTCGGCGACGATATCCTGCTCAAGGTGTGCTCCAAGATCATGGACCCGGTCACCACGACCGACGAGCTCATTCCCTCGGGCGAGACGAGCTCCTTCCGCTCCAACCCGCTGGGCCTGGCCGAGTTTACGCTCAGCCGCCGCGATCCGGCCTACGTGGGCCGTTCCAAGGAGGTCGACGCCGTGGAGAAGCGCCGCGTTGCCGGCGAGGCAGCAGGCGACTTGGCCGCGCTCGATGCCGAGCTTGCCGGCGTGTTTGAGGCGCTGGCCGGCGCGGGTGTCGCTGCCGACGCCAAGGCGACCGAGTACGGCTCCATGCTCTATGCCAAGAAGCCCGGTGACGGTTCCGCCCGCGAGCAGGCCGCGAGCTGCCAGCGCGTAATTGGCGGCCTGGCCAACATCGTCCACGAGTACGCCACCAAGCGCTATCGCTCCAACGTGATGAACTGGGGCATGGTGCCCTTCCAGATGGAGGCGGAGCCCAACTTTGAGGTGGGCGACTACGTCTTTGTGCCGGGTATCCGTGCCGCGCTCGACGGCGACCTGAAGGACATCGCCGCCTACGTGGTGCGCGCCGACGGCACGGTCGAGCAGATTGAGCTATACATTGCCGATATGACGGCAGAGGAGCGTGCCATCGTCAAGGCCGGCTGCTTGATCAACTACAACAAGTTCAAGGCCGCTGCCGAGTAACGCACTTAATTGTCCGCCCGGGGCTTACCCTTTCCCGCCCGCTCACGCGCTTCGCAAGGGTCGCGTTCGGGAAAGGGTAAGCCCCGGGCTACATTTCTGCGTTCTCGTTGGATCTTGAGGGACGCTAATAAATGGACTTGCTTGATGCCGCCTCTGTTATCGGGGCGGCTTCTTTTTGTCGAAAACCACCACAAAGGGGACAGGCACCTTTGTGGTGGTGGGGAACGAGCTCGATGTTGTTGTGATTGTTGAGCGGTATGTTAATGAGCGTCTCTACAGGATTTCATCTGGGCTGGCGGGCTTGGTTGTTTTGGGGATGCCGAGTTTGGATGACGCGAAATCGTCAACATTGTCCTTAATTCCGTCTTTGGTGTAGACAGTGACCATATAGGTGCTGTGTCCGAATTCGCCCTTGTCGCGTGTTGCCCAGGCATCCCAGTAGGCGGCCCCGTTTCGCCCTTTGATTTTTCCGACACGGCGGAGTTCTGTTCGCTTTAATTTCCGGTTGCTATAGATGGTTCGACCGGCTTCCGCGGTGAGCCCGCACTGTCCAAGCAGCTTGTCGAGGACTTGGTTCATGTGGCGCTCATCGGTGTTTGGTGCGTAGTCGTAGGCGAGGGTGATGGAGTCGAGTGGCTGGTCGTCGATCAGATAGTTTAGCGCCTGAGGTTCAAGGCAGAAATAGGGGGAGCATCCGTCGACCTTGCCGAGCAACGGTAACTTGGACTGCCAACTTCCGGTGGGAATTGCATATTCGTAGAACACGCCACGGCAGACAAAGGAGAGCGAGGTGGCACGCGAGCCGGCGTCGATCATCCCGCAAAGATCGAAGGGCGAGGCGATACCAAAAGAAAAGGGCGTGATGACGATAAGGAAGAGCATCACGATGGGTATGGCGAAAATGGTAATGACGTTGCGACCGGTGGAATGAGACGGCTTCATATGCGCTCCTCGAGACAAAGATCTGTTGAGGATAGGCAGAAATGGATATGTTCAGAGAACAATTCAAGTTTAATCTCATGGCGCGAGATGGTCGACCGTTAGCGTCGAAAACCACCACAAAGGTGCCTGTCCCCTTTGTGGTGGTGAGGAGCGCGCGGCTCCTTTTGGTAATAGTGCTGGCTGGCGATATTATTAGTACAGATGGCGAAGGCTTGCATTGTGAGGTGCTTTGCTGTGAGAAGTCCTGCCCGTATTGGGTTGATTGTTTTGGCGCTTGCGATCACCGTGGTTGGCATGGGCGCTGTCGGCATGGCGTTTCTACCTGCTGCGGTGACGGAGCCGTTGGTCAAGCCTGTGGCTCAATCTGTCGAACTTCTGACCGGCGACGACAAGCCCGAGACCATTACCGTTGATTTTGATGAGCAGCCGGCTGTGCTGGGTATTAGCAATTATCCGAGTATTCAGCTTGGGGCCATGCGCTATACCACGGATACAAGCCTGATCGATAGGGCGTCCGAGCTACTCAAGGGCAAAACATTTAAGCGTTGGTACGGATATGCGTCCTATCGGGCAAAAGCGAACGACATGGTTGGCGGATGTCACTCTTCCATCGAGCTGGACACTGCAAACGGCGCAAAGTTATGTGATGTCTCGTACGATCCGGGTTACGAGGGCAATGAGGGTCCGGGTATTTACATCATGGCCGGCGATGCAGCCTATGTCATGGAGGGCGACCAGGCCGAGCTCAACGATTTTATGGGTCAGTGTATCCAAGATGCCTATGAACAGACCTGCTTGCCCGACCCGCAGACTGCACGCGATAGTGGGTCTGCCCGTATATGGCTCTTCGAGGATGAGATGCCCTGGAGCGGCGAATCGGGAAGCACGGGTTCGGCAAGTAAGTAGAGACTGCAACCACCACAAAGGCACCCGTCCCCTTTGTAGTAGTTCTCGGTTTGTCTCGATCTGTAACATCTTGGCCGCTAAAAGTGGGCCTGGTGTTACAGATTTAGATTTTCGATTCGGGTGTCTTCTGTTTGTCTCAATCTGTAACAGATAGGGCCCTATTTGCCGAGTAGATGTTACAGATTGAGACAAACGGGCGCCGTTGGCCATTTCATCTTGATTTGTAACATCTGGAGCCATAAACAGTCGCTAGATGTTACAGATTGAGATAGTAAGGGGACGAGGCCGCAGCGGGCGAGCGTGCCTGCCCCCTATCTCTCAATCACTCAGAAAATCTTATATATAGAGACTTAGATTTGTGTATAAGATCGAGCAAAGCTGGCAACAATACTTCTCGAACAACGTGAAGCCGCCCCGTAGGGCGGCCGCCCCAAGAGAGGTGATTCCATGAGAATCGATAAGCTAGCTATGACGTCGCGCGAGGCGCTGCAGACCGCCATGAGCACGGCTGCCGACGCGCAGGCCGGCGCGGTGGAGCCGATTCACCTGCTGTCTGCCCTGCTCGGTGCCGGCGAGCGCAATATCTCCGTGATTATCGAGCGCATCGGTGCCGATCCGGCTCAGCTCGCACGCTCCACGCAGGATGCCATCGACCACGCGCCCAAGGTCTCGGGCGAGGGTCAGCAGATGGGCCTGTCCAACGAGCTCGTCCGCGTCATCGAGAAGGCCGAGAAGAAGGCCACCAAGATGGGCGACAGCTTTGTGGTGACTGAGCATCTGCTGATGGCGCTTGCCGAGGACAAGGGCGAGGCGGGCCGCGTGCTGCGCGACGCCGGCGTCACCAAGGAGCGCATCGAGCGGGTCTACGAGGAACTGCGCGGCGATGACCGCGTGACGTCTGCCGAGGATAAGACGCAGTTTGAGGCGCTGGAGCAGTACGGACGCAATATCTGCGACCTCGCCCGCGCCGGCAAGCTCGACCCGGTCATCGGCCGTACCGACGAGATCCGTCGTACCATCCAGGTCCTGTCCCGCCGCACCAAGAACAACCCCGTGCTCATCGGTGAGCCGGGTGTCGGCAAGACGGCCATCGTCGAGGGCATCGCCCAGCGTATCGTGGCCGGCGACGTGCCGAGCACGCTGCGCGACCGCGACCTCATCGAGCTCGACATGAGCGCGCTGGTTGCCGGCGCCAAGTACCGCGGCGAGTTCGAGGACCGCTTGAAGGCCGTGCTCAAGGAGGTACAGAAGTCCGAGGGCAAGGTCATCTTGTTCATCGATGAGCTCCACACCATCGTGGGCGCGGGTGCCACCGAGGGCTCCATGGACGCCGGCAACATCCTGAAGCCGGCGCTTGCCCGTGGCGACCTGCACGCGATCGGCGCGACCACGCTTGACGAGTACCGCAAGTACATCGAGAAGGACGCGGCGCTCGCGCGTCGTTTCCAGACTGTGATGGTCTCCGAGCCTACCGTCGAGGACACCATCTCGATCCTGCGTGGCCTCAAGGAGAAGTACGAGATCTTCCACGGCGTGCATATCACCGATAGCGCGCTCGTGGCGGCTGCCGACCTCTCCGATCGCTACATCGCCGACCGTTTCCTGCCCGACAAGGCCATCGACCTGGTCGATGAGGCGGCAAGCCGCCTACGCATGGAGCTCGACAGCATGCCGGTCGAGATCGACGCCACCACGCGTCAGCTCACCCAGCTGCAGATCGAGGAGCAGGCACTCATGAAGGAGACCGACGACGCCTCCAAGGAGCGTCTGGAGGCCCTGCGCCAGGAGATTGCCGAGGTTCAGGAAAAGCTCAACGTGCAAAAGGCCGGCTGGCTCAACCAGAAGAACGCCATCGACCACGTGCAAGAGCTCAAGGGGCAGCTTGACGAGGCCAAGAGCGAAGAGGAGCGCGCGACGCGCAACGGCGACCTGGGCCGTGCGTCCGAGCTGCGCTACTCCGTGATTCCGGGCCTGCAGCAGCAGATTCAGGATTCCGAGGCCGCGCTCGAGGCACAAAAGCAGCAGGACGGCGAGGGCCTCAACGAGCAGGTGACCTCCGATGAGATCGCCGAGGTCGTGAGCGCCTGGACCGGCGTGCCCGTCTCCAAGATGATGCAGGGCGAGCTCGACAAGTTGAAGGGCCTGGAGGGCGAGCTGCATAAGCGCGTCATCGGTCAGGACGAGGCCGTCTCCGCCGTTGCCGCGGCCGTGCGCCGCAGCCGTGCGGGTCTCTCCGATCCGGACAAGCCCATCGGCAGCTTCTTCTTCCTGGGCCCCACCGGCGTGGGCAAGACCGAGCTCGCCAAGGCGCTTGCCGAGTGCCTGTTCGACGACGAGCGCGCACTCGTGCGTATCGACATGTCCGAGTACATGGAGAAGTTCAGCGTCCAGCGTCTGATCGGTGCGCCCCCGGGATACGTGGGTTACGACGAGGGCGGCCAGCTCACCGAGGCCGTGCGCCGTCGTCCGTACTCCGTGATCTTGCTCGACGAGATGGAGAAGGCTCATCCGGATGTCTTTAACGTGCTGTTGCAGGTGCTCGACGACGGCCGTCTGACCGATGGCCAGGGTCGCCAGGTGTCCTTCAAGAACACGATTATCATCATGACGTCCAACGTGGGCTCCAAAGCCATCGCCGATCTGTCCGGTAAGGACGAGGAGGAGATGCGCCATCAGGTCGACGCCGCCATGGCTCAGACCTTCCGCCCCGAGTTCCTCAACCGTATCGACGATATCGTGGTGTTCCATCCGCTCGGCATGGCGCAGATTGAGAAGATCGTCGACATCCAGCTTGCCGACGTCCGCGCACGCCTGGCCAAGGAGCGCATGACGCTTGCCATCACCCCGGCGGCCAAGCAGATGCTCGCCGTGGGCGGCCTGGACCCCGTGTTCGGTGCCCGTCCGCTCAAGCGTCTGGTCCAGCGCGAGGTCGTGGACGCCATCGCCGCCGCCATCATCGACGGCACGGTGCGCGAGGGCGATCAGGTGACGGTCGATGTCGACAAGGACGGCGGCTTTACCGTCGTGTGCGATAACACGCCGGCGGCCACCTACGAGGTCCCCGACGCCGAGTAGATTTTGGGCCATGCCTTAAAATCTGTCAGTCGTCTCTAAACGCCAAGGGCGGCGGATCCAATTGGGTCCGCCGCCCTTTTTCGTGCGACAATCGATGATGTTGAACACGATTGCATGGCAAGGAGATATGCAGATGAAAGACGAGATCAAGACAAGCGCGCCGGCGACCGATGCCGCACCCGCCGCGCCCAAGCCTGCGCCTAAGCCGGCGCCCAAGCCGCGCGACCCCTACATCCGTGCCGAGAACGAGGACGACGACGGCTACGATCCCTACAGCGATCGCCGCCCCGAGCGCGAGCCGATGTTCGAAGCCGATCCGTGGCGCTGAGTGCCACCCAAAAGGCCACCAATAAGTTGCGGTGAAATAGGGACTGTTTTGCGGTTTGACCAGCAAAAACAGTCCCTATTTCACCGCAACTGCGTTAGGGATTTTTCTGCAGGGGGAGGGTAGTCAAAAAAGCCCCGTCCCAAATTGACTGCTCGGGGAGTCGCATTCGAGCTCGGTTGTCCTCTTAGCCACTCGATATCCTTCGGAGCAATAATAGTGAAAAACTTGCTTAAGTGTTAATCAAGCTACACACAATCTTGCTCTCTAATTAATCAAGAATCAGTATAATTTTGATTAGCTAGAGAGCAAGATTGGAGAATCATGGCATTCAACGACTTGATCGCCCAGAAAATAAAGGACTTTGAACAGCAGGGGGTTCCGCAGGTCTTTGAGCGAGACCTTGATCTGGGAAACCCACAGGAGCCAAAGCGCGACAACATCGTAAATGTGGTTGTGGGGGCCCGCCGTTGTGGAAAGACGTATCGCCTGTATCAGGAGATGCAGCGGCTTCAGGGCCGGGGCATCGAGCTTGACCGGATGCTTTACTTTAGTTTTGAGGACGAGCGCTTGCGCCCGTATGAGTCATCGCTGCTGGCGGACGTGCTCGACACGTTCTATGCGCTGTATCCTGCTGCTCGAACCGAGGGCGCTTACATTTTCTTTGACGAGATCCAGGAAATTCCCGAATGGGGTGCGTTTCTGCGGCGTGTAGTCGATACGGAGAAAGCGACCGTCTATGTGACGGGATCTTCTTCCAAGATGCTGTCCTCAGAGCTTAAGAGCGAGTTCAGGGGTCGTTCTCTTATACGGGAGCTTTTTCCGTTGAGTTTTTCGGAATACGTTCGGTATAAGACGGGGAGCGTTTTCGAGCCAGATGCGACCTTTTCCCCAAGCGATGCAGCGCTGCTTCGACATCATCTGATCGGATATCTTGAACGAGGGGGATTCATCGCGACGCTTGAGCAGACGCCCGCAGACGCGATTCAGCTGCTACAGGAATATGCTTCGCGAACGGTCGCTATGGACGTCATTGAGCGTTACGACGTCAAGAACCCTCGCCTGGCATCGCTGTTCTTGACGCGGTGTATGGCATCTTCGGGACGAGAGCTGTCAGTGAACAAAGTGTACAACGAGTTCAAGAGCAGACAGATACCCGTCAGTCGTAATTCGCTCAGCGATTTACTTGAGTATTATGAGGATGCCTACCTGTTATTTTCTGTGCCGGAGTTCACGCGTTCATTGGCAAATAACATGCGGTCTGCGTCTAAGGTCTACGCTGTCGACCCTGCGATGTTTGGAGCATTCTCTCCCGCATCGGCATTGGACCAGGGCCAGAGGCTCGAGACCGCAGTGTTCAATGCGCTAAGAAGAAGGACTCCCGCGGTGAGGACCGGCTCGGTCTGCCGCCTGCTGATCAAAGAGAAGAGCAAAAGCCATGAGGTGGACTTTGTGGCTGGGGACGCACTTCTCATGCGGGCTTATAGCCTGATTCAGGTGAGTGTGGATATGGCAAGTGAGAAAACGCGCGAGCGCGAAATTGCCGCGCTTGATGCCTCGATGGCCCAGTTCGATCTTGGCGAGTCGGCAATCGTTACCATGGATGAGCAGGCCGATATTCCATGCGAGCACGGTGCGGTACACGTTGTGCCCGCATGGAAGTGGCTCCTTGCCTAATCATCTACGGATCTGTGGGGCCAGGACCTCCTGGCCCCTTTATCACGGTTGGGGAGCACCATGATGCGCCCGGCTAGTCTTGGGCTTTGATGCTCGGCATCAGAATCTGGGCGAGGTAGTCGCATTCGAGCTTGGTGGCGGCGTCGGCCTTGCCGTCTTTACCGACCAGGTCGTTTTTAATCTGGCTGTATGTGTAGCGGTTGCCGGTCGTGAGCTCGACAAGCTCAATCGCCGTATCCATGGGGTAGGTCGACACGGGGTCTTGCGTCCGTCCGTTGATGGTCTGGGGCACCACGTACGGATAGACGGGGCCGCTGGCGTAGACGGTGTAGCCGTTGCCGAGGTTTGCCGCACCCAAAACCGCGTCGCCCTCATCGGGCGTAAAGCTCTCGCCCTCGCGCACCGCGACGAGCGTCACGAGCGGTGTGTTGGTGTCGCCGTCCAGATAAATGCACAGCGTGCTGCCGTTTTGCCAAGTCGCGACTTTGCCGTACCACTCAACGGGAATATCGAGCTGATACAGGTCCGTTGCCTTATGTCGAGCATCGGCGTCGCGGGCCGCCTGTGCCTCGCGGGAGCTCACGGCGTTGACGGCGGCGTCACGGCGCGCGGTTGCCGCCTGCTGGAGCACCTTTGCGACCGCGGCGGAGTTCACCCCGCCTTCCGCGGCATACTTGGCGGCGGCATCGATCTGGTCGTCAGTCACCGTGTCGGCCGAAGGCGCCTTGAGCTTAAAGGTGGCCTGGGCACTCAAATCCTGCCCATCGCTCTTAATGGTGACCTGCGCCTTGGTGGTCGGGACAGTGTAGATGGTACCGTCGGCTGCGATGGGGGACCCAGCGATGGAGAGCGTATAGTCGCCGGGCAGCAGCTTAATGCCGCGACCGTGTTCGTCAACGTAGAGCGTTTCGCTCACGGAAGAACCGTCGGAATCCTGGCCGCTCACCTGCACGGGAATCTTGGAACCAGTTGAGCAGTCGAGCCCTGCGGCATGCACGCCAATCTGCACCGACATCATCGTGTGTGCACTGGCGGCGACAGCGGCAGCCTGCTCTTGCTGATATCCGTTCCAGGCAGCATAGCCTGCGCCGCCGGCGACGAGCGCGACGGCCACAACGCCGGCAACCATCAGGTTGCGACGCTTGGGCGGCATCTTACGATGACGAACCTCGGCTTCGCGTTCCGAAGGAACGGACGGTAGGGGAATATCGCCCATGGCGATGGTCTCGTCCACGGCAGGCGCGGAGCCCAGGCCGGGAAGCTCGCGGGTCAGCGAATCTTCGGCCGGCAAGCTGTCGAGCAAGATGGTTTCCTCGCTCGTGTCGGATTCGGGCTGGTCGTCGGCCTCGCATTCGGATTCCTCGTGCCCCGCCTCGTCCTCGGTGGGCGCGGCGCCATCGTCTTTTGCATCCTGATCATCGGGCTGCGCCTCGATTTCCGGCTCATCCCGCACATCAACGCTCGAATCGTCAAACGCAATCTCGGCCAGCGCGATCTGGTCTAGGCTCTCCAGGGCCTCGGCACACGCTTCTGCATCTTGGGCCGCATCCTCTTGGCCCATCGTTTCATCTTTCATATATCCCCCAAGCTCAATATCGGGACAACACTGTACCCAAAAATGGAGGCATATAAAGCGCATGCGAAATATAAGATCCGATTTAACCCGAGCGCATCGTTCAGCCGCATCCTCGCGGCAGCAAAAAGCCCCCGGAACGCGAACGAATCACATTCCGGGGGCCCTGCAATGCGTTGAGTTGCGCGGAGCCGGCTATGCGGCTTCGTACTCAAGTGATGTTTGCGTCAGGCGCGTTACTCGGCGTGCGCGTAATCAACCTTGGCGCGGCGGGCAGTGGCCTTCTCCCAGTCGCTGGTGCCCTCAAAGACATCCTGCTTGTAGGGATTGCGGCCGAACTTCTTGGCGCGGTAGGCGATGTAGATGATCGCGGCGACGTTGGCGATCAGCGCAGCGATCGAGACCGCGGTAGCGGCGCCGGGGTCGAGCGTGGAGTGGGTTACAAAGATGGACTCCTCCTGGAAGTACGGGAACACCTGGGCAAACATGCACCAAATGGCCAGCGTAAAGGCGCGGTTCTGGATCCAGCCGCCCTTGTTCCAGATAAAGGCGGCGACGGTGGGCGCCAGCAGCAGCGCAAAGCCGCAGAACCAGGAGTGGGTGGGCAGGCAGTTGTAGGTGTAGCAGAAGTTCCAGATATCGTAGGCGATGATGTAGACCCAGGTCATGTCGGGCCATAGCATGTCGGTCTGATCCTCGGAGGCGTAGACGCTCCACCAACCGGTCATGCAGAAGATGTTGATGATACCGGCGATGCCGTTGAACACGTTGTTCCAGCCGGCCAGCTGCGTGGCACCTTCGGAGGTGACCCAGGTGGACTCGCCCAGGACAAAGAAGTGATAGGCGCTCTCGAAGTCGGACACGACGGCGATCAAGATGTTGATGGCGACGATCACAAACGGCCATGCGCGGAACCAATGCGCCTTGCCGATCTTTCCCCACTGGTACTTAATGGCGATGAAGCCCCAGCAACCGGCCAGCGCCGCGTATACCTTGGCGTAGTGGAACCAGCTGTTCTGGTACACATGGGTGGGGTTGGTGAGCGCCCACTCGGCGCCCTGTGAGACGCCGATGGCGATAGCGACGCAGTAGATGGTCATGGCCAGCGGAGCCACGCCAAAGATGATTGCCGCGCCCAGCTTGGTGCGGCGGCCGACCTCGTTGAGCACGATCAGGCCAATAAAGACCATGGCCCAGCCGGCCCAGTGGATAAGGGCATCGCTACCCCAAACATCGAACAGCATGCTGCTCTCCTTTCACACGCCCGCGGCCCCTCTTCTGATCGCGGGCAGTTTGGCCAAATGTCGTCAGTTCTGGGGCATGCGCTCCGGATACTTGGCGGTATAGCCCTCGATGTGGAGTGTCGAGGCGATGATTTCCTTGACCGTCTCGTCGGGCACATCGGGGTGCGTGCGGATATACATCAACAACCCCATGATGAGGGTGTAGAACGTTTCGTAGACATGGTCGATGCGCAGCTCGTGATGGGCGACAAAATCCACCACGGTGGTGTCGCAGATGTACTGAGCCACGCGCTGAACCACGTTGTGCAGAAAGCCGCCGTAGAGCGCGCCGCTGCTTGAGGTGAGTGTACTCGGCAGCTCGTGACCGCTGGCGACCAGACGCTTAAAGAGCGGGGCGACGGTGTCGAGCGCGCCCTCGATATCGCCGACGGTGCGGTTGGCATTCCACTGCTCGAGCTCGGAGATGAAACCGTCGATCGCCTCGTCCATAACAGCGGTGACAGCGGCGTCCATGTCGGCGAAGTAGTGGTAGAAGAGCGAGCGCGTGCAGCCGGCTCGTTTGGTCACGGCCGATACCGATAGATGCGACACGCCCAGCTCAGAGCTTACGGTGCGCACGGCGGCGAGGATCTCGCGACGGCGTTCGTCGCCCGTCAAGCGCTTTGCCGCGCTATCGGATGCGGGGACGGCATCGACTACAGAGGTATCTGCTGTGTTGTTGCTCATGTTTTGCCGCCTTTCATCCTCTTTTGCCTGATCGTTCGCCTAACAGTCTTGAATATTGTTGACGGTTCGTCAATACTGTTTTTGACACAATGTCAACAATAACGGGTGAACGGCGTGGGGGCATGTCGAGCCCGTAAAAAGAGGGGCGCTGCGTGCCTGCCAGGTTGCGGCAAGAGAAGGGACGACTATGATTCTCAACGGACCGGGGATTAGCTACACCGAGCCCGATATCGGTGCGGAGTTTGTGCCGCCGCTGCCGGAGCATCCGCGCGAGGCCATCGTCAAGCTGTGCGAGCACTGCACTAACCGCCTGCTGCATCGCGACGAGCTGCTGGGCTACGAGTACTGGTCGTTTGCCGAGGCCGCGACTGACGAGCAAGCCGAAGTGCTCTGCAAGATGAAGATGCGCCGTCCCTATACGCTGCCCGAGATGGTCAAGCTCACCGGCATGCCCGAGGCCGATATCGAAAAGATGCTCGACGACATGAGCTACACGGGTCTGCTCGAGTATAACTGGGAAAACCCCGAGCGCGCCAAGCAGTGGGTCCTGCCCATGCTGGTGCCGGGTTCTGCCGAGTTCCTCAACATGCGCGTGAGCCAGCTCGATGAGCATCCGGTCTACGCCAAGTTCTTTGAACAGGCATCCAAGGGTCCGCTGTCCAAGGCCACGCCGATGGTGCCGCCCGGAGGCGCCGGCATCGGCATGCACGTCATTCCGGTCGAGAAGGCCATCGATGCCGCGAGCACCTCGGTGCCTATTGAGCATATCGAGCACTGGCTCGACAAATACGAGGGTAAGTATGCCGCCAGCACCTGCAGCTGCCGCGCAAGCCGTCGCGTGATGGGCGAGGGCTGCGCCGACGACCCGGCCGATTGGTGCATCGCCGTGGGCGATATGGCCGACTACGTGGTCGAGACCGATCGTGGCCATTACGTGACCCGCGACGAGGTCTACGACATCCTGCGCCAGGCCGAGGACAACGGCTTTGTGCACCAGATCACCAACATTGACGGCGAGAACAAGATCTTCGCCATCTGCAACTGCAACGTCAACGTGTGCTACGCCCTGCGCACCTCGCAGCTGTTCAACACGCCCAACCTGTCGCGCTCGGCCTATGTCGCCAAGGTCGAGAAGGACAAGTGCGTGGCCTGCGGTCGCTGCGTTGAGGTGTGTCCGGCCGGCGCCGCCAAGCTGGGCCAGAAGCTCTGCAGCAAAAAGGCGGGCGGACGGGTGCCCGAGTATCCGCGCCAGGAGCTGCCCGATGCCACCAAGTGGGACCACACCAAGTGGTCGCCCAACTACCGCAACGACAACCGCATCGAGACGCACGAGTCCGGCACCGCGCCCTGCAAGACGGCCTGCCCCGCGCACGTTGCCGTTCAGGGCTATCTGAAGCTCGCGGCTCAGGGCCGCTATGACGAGGCCCTAGCACTCATTAAGCGCGAGAACCCGCTGCCCGCCATCTGCGGCCGTGTGTGCAACCGCCGCTGCGAGGACGCCTGCACCCGCGGCCGTGTGGACGCCGCCGTGGCTATCGACGAGGTCAAGAAGTTCATCGCCCAGCGCGATCTTGATGCCGCGACCCGCTATGTCCCGCCCGTGGTGACGCCGACGCGCGCTGGCGGCTTCGATCAGAAGATCGCCATCATCGGTGCCGGTCCCGCCGGCCTGTCCTGCGCTTTCTACCTGGCCGAGAAGGGCTACAAGCCTGTCGTGTTCGAGAAGAACGAGCGCCCGGGCGGTATGCTCACCTACGGTATTCCCAGCTTTAAGCTGGAGAAGGACGTTATCGAGGCCGAGGTCGAGATCATTCGCCTGATGGGTGCCGAGTTCCGCTATGGCGTGGAGGTCGGCCGCGATGTGACGCTCGACGAGCTGCGCGCGCAGGGCTTTAAGGCCTTCTACGTGGCCATTGGCTGCCAGGGCGGCCGCCTTGCCGGCATTCCGGGCGAGGATGCCGAGGACGTGACCGTGGCCGTCGACTTTTTGCGCGAGGTCAACAGCGGCAAGATCGACGCGCTGCCCGGCCGCACCATCGTGGTGGGCGGCGGCAACGTGGCTATCGATGTCGCGCGCAACGCCTGCCGTTTGGGTTCCGAGCACGTCGAGATGTTCTGCCTGGAGAGCGAGGCCCAGATGCCCGCCAGCGAGGAGGAGCGTCGCGAGGCCGTTGAGGACGGCGCTCACATCAGCTGCGGCTGGGGTCCCAAGGAGGTTCACCTGGACGAGGCCGGTCGTGTGTGCGGTATCACCTTCAAGCGCTGCACGCGCGTCTTTGACGACGAGGGCCGGTTTGCGCCCGAGTACGACGAGAACGATCTGCGTCGTGTCGATGCCGACCGTGTCGTCATGTCGATTGGCCAGTCCATTGTGTGGGGCGACCTGTTGGCTGGCTCCAAGGTGGAGCTTGGCCGCGGCCAGGGTGCTCTTGCCGATCTCCAGACCTATCAGACTGCCGAGCCCGACATCTTTGTGGGCGGCGACGTCTATACCGGTCCGAGCTTTGCCATCGACGCCATCGCCGCCGGTCACGAGGCCGCCGTGTCCATCCATCGCTTTGTGCAGCCGGGCTCCACGCTCACCATCGGCCGCAACCAGCGCCGCTATACCGCGCTCGACCGCGACGATGTCGTGATCGAGAGCTACGACAACGCGAGCCGCGAGGCTGCCCACGTGGACCGCGAGCGCGAGAAGGCCGCGCCGTTTAGCGAGTACGTCGAGACCTTTACCGAAGAGCAGGTGCGCGCCGAGACCGCCCGTTGCCTGGGTTGCGGTGCCTCGATCGTCGACCCCAACAAGTGCATCGGCTGCGGCCTGTGCACCACCAAGTGCGCGTTCGACGCCATCCATCTGGATCGCGACCGCCCCGAGTGCTCCACGATGGTCAAATACGAGCAAAAGCTCCCCAGTCTGGGTAAGTACGCTTTGAAACGCGCAATCAAAATCAAGTTCGGTCGCAAGTAAGTAGTCATAACGGGAACGGCGGAGGAAAAAGTGCACGAGCTCGGAATCGTTTACCACATCATTCGCGATGTTGAGAACGTGGCGCGTGCCAATGGCGTGCGTCGCGTCTCGAGCGTGACGTTGCTGCTGGGCGAGGTCTCGGGCGTCGTTCCCGACTTGCTGCTCGACGCTTGGCGCTGGGCGGCAGATAAAAAGTCCATCACCGAGGGTGCGGAGCTTATTGTGGAGCCTGTCGAGGCCGTGACGCATTGCGAGGCGTGCGGCTGCGACTACGCGACGGTCGAGCACGGCAAGACCTGCCCCCATTGCGGCAGCGGCGAGACATACCTGCTGCAGGGCCAGGAGGTCATGATCAAGCAGATCGAGACCCCCGACGAGGACCCGGCAGGCGCTGCCCCCGATGGCCCTTCTGAAGCCCCCGATGCCGTCGACGCCGCCAACCCCCTCCACATCGCCTAACTTGGTCGTTGGGGACGTTCTTAAACGACTAGTCAAACAAGAACGTCCCCAATGACTACTTGCGCTAGAACATAAGTCACGATAACAGTCAAGTCATGTCTGTTTAAACAAAATAGCGGCAGTACAAGCGCATTCGCGCTTGCCAAAATCGATATTAATGAACAGCCTGCTTGTATCTGTAAAATGCACGGCTTGATGAGCGGCGCCTTGGCGGGTAATGAGTGAAAAACCAGCAACGTAATCAACTTGTAACAAACCTAGACGTTTAAACAAATAGGGTTTAAACAAATAATGCAACCTTTTGCAAATTTAGCGATAATTCCATAAACTAAACAGGTATACTTCCTTAATGTCGTGTAGGGAATACGTAGACAAAAAGGAGGTTATGTGATGGTAAGTATTGTTCTTGCTAGCCACGGGGACTTGGCAGCTGGAATCAAGCAGACGGGCTCGATGGTCTTTGGCGATCAGCCGTCTGTAGCCGTGGTCTCGCTCGAGCCGAGCATGGGCCCCGACGACTTCCGTGCCAAGGTCGAGGAAGCAGTCGCTTCCTTCGAGGACCAGGAGCAGGTGCTCTTCCTCGTTGATCTGTGGGGCGGCACGCCGTTCAACCAGATCAGCGGGCTCATCGAGGGCCACGATTCCTGGGCTATCGTCACCGGTGTCAACCTGCCTATGCTCATCGAGGCATATTCGCAGCGCTTTGATGCAAAGAACACTGCACATGCGATCGCAAAACATCTCGTGACTGAGGCTAAGGCTGGCGTGCGCGTCAAGCCCGAGTCTCTGGAGCCCGAGGAGAAGAAGCCGGCTGCGGCCGCTGCTGCTCCTGCAGGCGCCATCCCTCCGGGAACGGTCATCGGCGACGGGCACATCAAGATCGCCCACGTCCGTATCGACACCCGTCTGCTGCATGGTCAGGTGGCCACCACGTGGACCAAGCAGATCAACCCCAACCGCATCATCGTGGTTTCCGACGGCGTTGCTCACGACGAGCTCCGCAAGACCATGATCGAGCAGGCTGCCCCTCCGGGAGTCCATGCCAACGTCGTGCCCATCAAGAAGATGGCCGAGGTCGTCAAGGACACGCGCTTTGGTGACACCAAGGCCATGCTGCTCTTCGAGAACCCGCAGGATCTGCTCAAGGCCATCGAGGCCGGCGTCGACATCAAGGAAGTCAACATCGGTTCCATGGCTCACTCCAAGGGCAAGGTCGTCGTCACCAACGCCGTCGCCATGGGCGATGACGACGTCAAGACTCTCGAGGCCCTCAAGGCTAAGGGCGTCAAGTTCGAGGTCCGCAAGGTTCCTTCGGATTCCTCCGAGGATCTCGACGCCATGTTGAAGAAAGCTAAGGCCGAACTGGCCGCTCAAGCATAGTAAAGGAGGGTCCGATACATGTCTGCAATCACTATTCTGCTTGTTGCGATTGTCGCGTTGCTTGCCGGTATGGAAGGCATTCTGGATGAGTTCCAGTTCCATCAGCCGCTCGTGGCATGCACGCTTATCGGTCTCGTAACCGGTCACCTTCAGGAGGGCATCCTCCTGGGCGGTTCGCTCCAGATGATGGCCCTTGGCTGGGCTAACGTCGGCGCCGCCGTCGCGCCTGACGCCGCTCTGGCCTCGGTCGCCTCTTCGATCATCATGGTGCTCGCCCTCAACGGCGGCGCTACCGATCCGTCGAAGGCCGTTACCGCCGCTATCGCCGTCGCTGTCCCGCTGTCGGTCGCTGGTCTGTTCCTGACCATGATCTGCCGTACCCTGGCTACCGCTATCGCTCACGCCATGGACGGTTGCGCCGAGAAGGGCGACTTCGCCGGCATCGAGCGTTGGCAGTACATTGCCATCCTTATGCAGGGCCTTCGTATCGCCATCCCGGCAGTACTTCTGTGCATCATCCCGGCCGAGGCAGTTACCAACGCGCTTAACGCTATGCCCGACTGGCTGTCCGGCGGCATGGCTGTCGGCGGCGGCATGGTCGCTTCCGTCGGTTACGCCATGGTCATCAACATGATGGCCACCAAGGAGACCTGGCCGTTCTTCATCCTCGGCTTTGTCCTTGCTGCGATCCCTCAGCTCACGCTGATCGCCCTTGGCCTCATCGGTATCTCCCTTGCCCTCATCTACCTTGGCCTTAAGGATCTGGCCAAGCAGGGTGGCGGCATGGGCGGTGGCTCCGGCGACCCGCTCGGCGATATTCTGAACGATTACGAGTAGGAGGGGAGTGATACATATGGCAGAGAACAAGATTCAGCTCACCAAGGCTGACCGCAAGAAGGTTTGCTTCCGTCATCAGTTCCTTCAGGGCTCGTGGAACTACGAGCGTATGCAGAACGGCGGCTGGTGCTTCGCAATGATCCCTGCGATCAAGAAGCTCTACACCAGCAAGGATGACCAGATTGCCGCTCTTAAGCGCCACCTGGAGTTCTATAACACCCACCCCTATGTTTCCGCCCCCGTCATTGGCGTTACCCTCGCCCTCGAGGAGGAGCGCGCCAACGGTGCTCCGATCGACGACGTCGCCATCCAGGGCGTCAAGGTCGGTATGATGGGCCCGCTCGCCGGCGTCGGCGACCCTGCCTTCTGGTTCACCCTTCGCCCGATTCTGGGCGCTCTGGGCGCTTCCATGGCCCTGTCCGGCAGCATCGCCGGTCCGCTGCTGTTCTTCTTCGCGTGGAACATCATCCGTTACGCCTTCCTGTGGTACACGCAGGAGTTTGGCTACAAGGTCGGCTCCTCCATCGCCAAGGACCTCTCCGGCGGTCTGATGGGCAAGGTCACCGAGGGTGCTTCCATCCTGGGTATGTTCATCATCGGCGCCCTGGTCGAGCGCTGGGTGTCCATCTCCTTCACCCCGGTCGTCTCCAAGGTCACGCAGTCTGCTGGCGCCTTTATCGACTGGGCTAATCTGCCCTCCGGTTCTGAGGGTGTCAAGGAAGCACTGACGATGTATAACTCCATCGGTGCTAACGCCCTTGATCAGGTGAAGGTCACCACGCTTCAGGCTAACCTCGATCAGCTCATCCCCGGCCTTGCCGCCGTGTGCCTGACCCTGCTGGTCTGCAAGCTCCTCAAGAAGAAGGTCAGCCCAATCGTCATCATCCTGGCTCTCTTCGCCGTCGGCATCATCGGTCGCGTCTGCGGCTTCATGTAAGCACGCTTCGGCTTAAGACCGAGAGTTGCTAGGCAAGGGCTTTTGAGCCATTGAAACGGACCGCACCCGGTGGGTACACTGGATGCGGTCCGATTGTTTTATTTGGAGGGCGAGGCGCGCATGGCGCAATCTCAGAACAGCACGGTCGATCTGGCAACGCCGGCAACCTGCCTGATGGGGCTTACCAGTCACGGTAACGTAATGGTGGGCAATAAGGCGTTCGAGTACTATAACGAGCGCAATCCCGAGGATTATATTCAAATCCCATGGGACGAGGTCGACTATATTGCCGCCGAGGTTTTACGCGGCACCAAGAAGATCACGCGTTTTGCCATCTTCACCAAGGACAACGGTCACTTTACGTTTTCGACGCGCGACGACAAAGAGACGCTTCGTGCGGTTCGTAAGTACGTCGACGAGGATAAGCTCGTGCGTTCGCCCGACTTTATCGATGTGACGGCCAAGGGCGCGAAGAGCATCCCCTCCGTTATCAAAAACCTTTTTCACAAAGGTAACT
Source organism: uncultured Collinsella sp. (assembly GCA_937989885.1). Lineage (GTDB taxonomy): Bacteria > Actinomycetota > Coriobacteriia > Coriobacteriales > Coriobacteriaceae > Collinsella. The sequence goes on along the minus strand of CALKBP010000001.1, from coordinate 26,726 downwards.
AGCCCCTTATAAGTTGCGGTGGAATAGTTCCTAAATGCGGCTTTAGATGCTTTAGGCAGGAACTATTCCACCGCAACTTTGAAGTCTGGTCATGGGGCGTATGGCGATGCAGTAAATCTGCTAAACTAGTACAACATGCCTCCGTAGCTCAGGGGATAGAGCACCGCTCTCCTAAAGCGGGTGTCGACGGTTCGAATCCGCCCGGGGGCACCAGAAAAAACAGCAGGTCAAAGGCTATATACCTCTGACCTGCTTTTGTTTTGGCTCGGTTTGCTTTTGAGCTGTGCCCCAAATATGCCCCAAACTCGGGGCTTTTCCGTTTTTCGGCTCCTTTTCGCCCTAGCTATCCTGCGGGTTCCCGTTCGCCTCTCGCCCTTCACGCAACGCGCGTAATTTCTTGTTTACGCGGTGGGTGCTTGAGTAATAGCCTTGGCGTTCCCGCCATACGTCCGCGTATCGGCGTTCCTCGTCCGCGAGTTCGGCGCGCGCCCTCTCGTCCCGTCGCTTCGCCCTGTCCCTGTTCAGCTCTAAGCTACAGACCCTGCACCATCCACGGCGCGGGTTCAGGGGGCTGTGGGTGACGCATCCGCACTTGGGGCACACGTGCGACTGCATGAGGCTCACGCCGTAGCGGCTCGCGGTATTCCTAACGGATGCCTCCGTGCGCCCCAGCGCCGCCGCTACCGCCTCCAAGCCGTCCCCCGCATGGTCGAATAGATACGTTACTTCCCACTGACTCCAGCGTTTCATAGGGCCTCCCGTGTCCTGTTCCCTGCCAAGTGTAGCGCTCCCTCGGAAAGTGCCGCCACGCGCCCGCGCCCTAGCGTTGCGCGGTATTGCCCTTAGCGTTGCAAGGCGGTTTCGTTGCTTTGGGCGAAGGTCTTTAGCGGCTCGGGGCCGCTGTCCCTAGCGGATCGTATCCGCGTTTCGGTGCCGCCCCTCCATGCCCCCCGAACTTTCCAATTTCGCTGCGGTATTCGCGTGTGTTGGGCGCGCGGGGTAGGGGGCAAAGCGTCTCGATTTTCAGAGGGGGTAGCCCTTTTGCATGAAAAGGCCCCAGCCGAATGGCTAGGGCCTCGTTCAAAGCTCGCCGCTCGTTAGCTGTTCATCGTCAAAGAGCAATCGCCTCGCCTCCAATCAGTAGAGAACGCCGCACCATCCAGCCACCGCCGCCAACTGCTCGGCTCGGTTCCCCGTGTCCTCGATGATTCCCGCTAGGTCGAAAGCGTCCCCCGACTTGCCGCAAACGGAACACCGCCAACGGTTGCCGTTGCCCACGGGCTGGAGCGCGCGGCCCCCTCCCTGCCCCTCGCGGTGCTTGCAGGCGGGGCAGGCGCAGGGGCGCGCCGACTCTGGGCGAAGGTGAAAAGCTATGAAGTCTGCTTGCGTCCTGCTCGCCCCCTTGAGGGGTGATCTGATTCCAGCGTCCATGAGAGCGCGCTTCTTCCTGTTACTTGTTGTTATTTATTACTTTCTTATGGGGGCACCTTCGAAGGTAATCCTTTGGTGCCGTCGAAGGTAGCCCTTTGTGCCCGTCGAAGGTAACCCTTTTGATTTCGAAGGTAACCCTTTCCCTTGGCTAAAGCCCCCTTTTAGGTTTGCTAAAGCCCCCTTTAGGGTTTGCTAAAGGCCCCTTTAGTGCTGCGTGGCATCCGCTCGGCTCGCGGCCCAATCGGGCGGTGCCCCTGCGGGTTCGGCTCTTGTCGGCGGGGGCTTGTCCGCGTCTCCGTCGGGCCACGGGCTGCGGGGCATGACGGCGTATATCGTCGCTCGGCCCCTGTAGCCTTCTTGGTGAACTTCGATAAGCCCCGCGTCCTTGAGGCGATCCACTGCCCTCTTTACGGCGGTTTCGCTCAGTTCCAGCTCCGCGCACATCTGCTTGCGGCCGTAGGAGGCGAAGGCACGCCTCTCTCCGCTCTCGTCGTAGGCGAATTCGAGGCGTTCGCAAAGGAGCATGAATACCGCCGCACCTGTGCCGCCAAGCCTCTTGGCCTTGCAAAGCTCCCGTATCCAGTCGTGGTAGACGGTCGCGTAGGGGCCTTTTCTGCTCTCGCCCCATGCCATAGGCTATGACAGTCCTAGCAGTGCAAAGGAGAGATCGCGGCAAATGCGGATGCTGCCGCGAACCTTCACGGTTTTCAGCTCCCCGTCCTCGCACATCCTGTAGACGGTTCTCATGCTCACGTTGAAAGCCTCGGCCCATTCGTTGGGCGTTGCAAGCTCGGGGAGCGTGGATAGGGTTGTGCCCTTGTTGGCCTGCGTTGCGTTCTGCATCGTTTGTAGCCTCCTGCTTCGTTGTGTCTAGCGTGTATGTCTTGGGACTATACACGAACAAAACAGCAGGTAGACGCGTTGCACTTCGGCGTGAATGTAAGCCCAAACGCCCTCCAGTGCGCACATTTGGGCGGCTTTTGGGTGACGCTTCAGTGGCTAGCCGTCTGCGGTGTAAACCAAATTCGCCCCAAACGGCGCTAGATGCCTCGAAGGGCAGGCCGTTAGGTTTACATGCGCTTCTTCGGCCTCGTCCTACGATTTCACCGCTTTGTCACATTTGCTGCCGTTTGCCGCGTTTGCTGCTTCTCGGGCCTGTTGTTCCTGCTCCCGAATGGCCTCCGCTATCTTTCTCGTGAGCTTTGCGTCCCGCGCTGGGCTGTCGCGCTCCATTTCGGCTATTGCCAAGCGGTCGACCTCGGGCAGCTGTCCAATGAGTGCCGTGCGTGCCGCCTCGGGTCGCGCGTTGGCGTTTTCGTCCGTGATTCCCGCCGCCTCCGCTGCGTCCTGTAGGTCGTAATGCAGGGGGCCGCATTCGAATACGGCGGCTAGGTAGTCGCGTGCAATGTACGGCTCCGTCTCGCCTCGTTCCGTGGCCTCCTCGAGCATGGTAGCGGCTAGCGCGGACAGATAGGAGCGCTCGCGTTCGGGCAGGGCGGTGTACGCGTAGAGCATCCCAGCCGTTCCGTAGGGTGCTGGGGTGCTATAGCGCTCCTTGTGGATCGCGCTAAGCTCGGGCAATAGGGAGTCGATGCCTCCCGCCCTCATAACCACATCATCGAACACGCGCGGGCTAACGTCGCACGCGTTCGCTATGTCTGCCCAGTATTCGGCGGGTATCCTTGAGGGTTCCTTGAGGTACTTCGTTGCCGTTTGCCTCGAAACGCCGCATATCTCCCCCAGCTTCTCGGCGCTTATATCAGCGCCCCCAATCATCGCCCCCAGAGCCTCCGCGTTCTTCGGCTCGGCGGCTATCTTCTCGGCGGGTTTCCTGCCCATTCCGCGACCCCTAGTCCAGCTCGCACTCGTCGAGCGCGGCTAGCGCCTCGTCCATGCCCTTTGAGATGATCTGCCCGAGGGTCGCTATAGCGCATCCGTCCATCGTCTCGTTACAGTTGATTTTCTCCATCAGCTCGCCAACGTATGAGACTCTGAACGCCGCCTCATAGAAACGCTTGAGTGCTGCCGCCTTCTTATCGTCCTTGCTGTCCATTTCCCGCTCCTTTGCTCCGTTGCTTTGGTTCGATTGAAAACGCGCCCCTGTGGGGCATCCTGCGGCCCCTGCCGCCCATTCCTCCGTTGCTCCGCTACGCCTCCGTTCCCGTCGGTTTCAGCTCCAAGACCTCGGCGGATGGCGCGGGTGCCGTTATGGTCTTTGCTACCGTGTCCATTGCCCTGCGTGTCGCGTCTGGGTCGGCGCTTGCGTAGATATTCAGGGTCATTGCCGCGTTCGCGTGCCCGAGGGTGCTCGAAAAGCTTTTCACGTCGACCCCGTTTGCAATCGCCTTGGTTGCAAAGGTGTGCCTCAGGTCGTGGAACTTCGGCGGTTTCCCCTGCGTTCCGATCAGGTTTAGGCGCTTCGCGCGTCGAACGAAAGCGCGGTATAGGTGGCGCGGGTCTGCAAAGCTGCCGTCGATTTCTCCTATCACGAACATGCGCGCGTCAAATGAGATTCCAGCCTCCAGACAGTCCGCTTTCATCGCTCGCCTGCGCTGCTCCAGCAGTTCGACCAATGGGGCGGGTATCGGTATATCCCTTCGGCTGCGGCCTGTCTTGGGTTCCTTGATATACGAACCTTCCCCGTCCCTTCCTATTGCCTCGCGTACCTTTATGATGCCGTTCGAGGTGTCGACGTTGCGCCACCTCAGGCCGCATATCTCCCCTTCTCGCATCCCCGTAAACAGCGCGATGATGATTCCCAGCTTGAGCGCTGCGCTCTCGTTGCCGCTCACGGCGGGGATGGGGTTGGCTATGTCTTGGATAAGGCGCGCTATCTCGGCTTGCCCGAGGCCGTTCGCCTCCTCCTTGGTCGTTTTGAGTTTCTTCGTCCTGTCGACTGGGTTGAATGGGATACGGCGGCTCAGGTACGCGTCCTGCATCGCCGATTTGAGCAACACGCGCGCATCGTTCACCGACGCGGGGGAGAGGTCTTTGCTAAGGCGGTTCATCCAAGAGGTGATCATGTCGGGCGTTAGGTCGATAAGCCGAACGTCCCCCAGCCCCTCGCGAATGTATTTGGCCCTTCGCCTGTAGCCCGTTATGGTTGACCTTTCCACACGCCCCTCCTTGGAGCATATGAAAGCGTCCACGTATTCGGCTACCGTCTCGGCGGGTCTTGGCCCCGCCTCGGCGTTTTCGTTCAGCTCGTCCACCCACTCGGCGGCTAGCCTCTTGGCCTCGCGCTTGCCGCTGACTTTGAACACGCGGGTTTTCTCCCGTAGGCGGGTGACGGGCTGTCCGTCCTCCGTGTACTCTCCCGTGGGGGTTCGGTAGGTCGCGCGCGCCCTCCATCCGTCGCGGAAAGCGTAGACGGTTCCCCCCTTGAGAGTGTATTTGGGTTCGGTCATTGCCCCTCCAAGCCTCTGTGCCCCATTTGTGCCCTAAACTTTGGCGCAAATACAGTCTATCAGAGTCAAACATTGACAGCGCTTGGCAAAGAAACAGCAGGTAGATGGCTAGCGTGGTCAAATGGGGTCACACGGGGTCAAACACTCCTAAAGCGGGTGTCGACGGTTCGAATCCGCCCGGGGGCACCAGAGATTGACCGAGCCCGGTACCGCTATGGTGCCGGGCTCTTCTGGTCTAAGGGCCGGATTCGGGCCGTCGACGCCCGCGTCACCAATATGGGTCGCATTTCGTCTAGCCCCGCTCGCGCCACCCTTCCCGTCGCCCGCATCATCAGGGCTGCATCGGTTAGAATCGTGTGTGCGACGCGTCCCGTGCGCGGGCGGCCGAAGACTTGATCGGAGGTCCCCAATTGCTGAAATTCCTTAACGCGCTCGCCGCCCTTGCGACGGTCGGCACGTTCATCATTGCGTTTCTTGATTCGTATGAGGTTCGGTTTAAGGTCCGTAGGCGCACGCGCGGTGCGGACGGTTCTCGGCGTTTGCGCCGCAAGCGCAAATAAAAACGGCCGGGGTTGCAGCCCGGCCGTTTAACACGTTAGAAAACTAGGCCGCCCGCGCTCCTTAACACTTACGCGGGATGCGTCGTTTTCTAGAAACATTCTACCCGTCCGGCTGCGGGTCCGTCCACATTTTCCAAATCAAATCACCAGATGTCTACTGAGACACGTAAAGCGCCCGCTTGCCGGGGGAGCAAGCGGGCGCTTTTGAGCGAATGTGTTTGCGGTCTAAACCGCTCGGAGCAACAAGCGATTGACGTTAGTTGCTAGACTCGGAGTCGTCGCCGGAACCAGAAATCGAAACCGTCAGCGTAATCGTGCTGTCGGTGGACTGCTTACCGGTGGGGGAGACGCCCGTAACGGTGGCATTCTCGTTGCCGCTCACGGGGTTGCCGTTCTGATCGCAGAATGCGATGTTGTAGAAACCGGCGTTGTTGAGCGCGGTGACGGCGGCGGAGATGCTCTTGCCGTACAGGTTGCCCGGGACGCTGGCCTTGCCGGACTTCTTGGCGATGACGACGGTGATCGTGGCGCCGGGCTTCTGCTTGCCGCTGGGGTTCCAGCTAATTACGGTGCCCTCGGTAACCGAGTCGTTTTCCTGGTAGCTCACGTCGACGCCAAAGCCAGCCATGTCGAGAGCGTTGCGCGCCTGGGCCTCGGTCATGTCGGTCAGATCGGGCACCGAGGTGGTGTCCGGGCCGCCAGAGACCTTGTACGAGATAGTCGTGCCCTTCTCGACCTCCTTGCCGGCAGCAGTGCTCTGCTCAAAGACCTGGCCCTCTTCGGCCTCATTGGCTTCCTCCGAAGCGCTGCCCTTCAGGCCCACGCTTGCCAGTGCGGCCTCGGCCTGGTCCTTGGTCAGGCCGACGAGCTGCGGAACCTCAACCTTCTCGGAGGGCTTAGGGCCCTTGGAGATTACCAGGTTCACCCTTGTGCCCTTGGCCTTCTTGGTGTTGCCGTTGGGGGTCTGCTCGGCGACCTTTCCCTCGTCGACATCGTCGTTGTAGCTCTGGTCGACGGTGCCAACCTCAAGGCCGGCTTCCTTGATCAGCTCAATAGCGGTTTCCTGGTCCTTGCCCAGCACGTCGGGCACCGTGACCTGTTCGCCACTGAACATGCCCGTGGCAAAGGCCACCACCACGCCAATCACGGCGACGGCGGCAATCACGGCGGCGATGATCTTGTTCTTGTTGGACTTAGGCTTCTCGACCTCGTAGGAGCCCGTGGAGCCCGAGACAGCGCTACGGGCGGTGTTCTGACCGCTCACGCCCGAGACGGGACGAACCATAGCGCGCGTTGAGTCGGAAAGCTCACGGGTCTTGGTGGCACCCAGGTCGCCGGCGGCACCGATGATACGCGTGGGCTCCGAGACGTTGACGGCACGGCCGGACAGGTAGCTGTTGAGCACCTGGCGCAGCTCGTCGGCCGTCTGGAAGCGGTTTGCCGGGTCCTTCTCCATGCACTTGAGGATGATGCGCTCCAGGTCGGCATCGACGCCGGAGTTGATCTGGCTCGGCGGGATGGGGAGCTCGTTGACCTGCTTGAGCGCGACCGAGATGGCGTCGTCGCCGTCAAAGGGTACGCGGCCGGTGGCGCACTCGTACATGACGACGCCCAGCGAGTAGATATCCGAGGTGGGGCCGAGGTCCTGGCCGCGAGTCTGCTCGGGGCTTACATAGTGGGCGGTGCCCAGCACGTTGTTATCCTGCGTGAGATGGCTGTTCTTGGCGCGTGCGATGCCAAAATCCATTACCTTGATGTTGCCGTCAGGCAGCACCATGATGTTTTGCGGCTTAATGTCGCGGTGGATGATCTCGTGCTTGTGTGCGACTGAAAGCGCGGAGCTGATCTGCGAGCCGATCTGCGCGACCTTCTTGGGATCGAGGGCGCCGTGGCTCTTGATGCCGCTCTTAAGGTCGGTACCGCGCAGGTACTCCATGACGATGTAATAGGTGTCGCCGTCCTTGCCCCAGTCGTAGACGCCCACGATATAGGGGGAGGACAGGCCGGCCGCTGCCTGGGCCTCCTGCTTAAAGCGGGCGGCGAAGGTGGCGTCGCCGGCATACTGCGGCAGCATGATCTTGACGGCAACCGTGCGGTCGAGGACCTGATCCTGTGCACGGAAGACGGTCGCCATACCGCCCGTCCCCACCTTATCCTTAAGGAGGTATCTTCCCCCGAGGACCCTCTGTTCCATTCCTGCTCCTAACATAACTATTCGCTCAACGATGCGTGTAGTACCAAATGTGTGGCCTCTGGGGCCGTGTGGCGTGTTGCCGCTAGCTCATCGGCCGCGGCGCGCCATAAGTATCCGCTTTGATCATGGGCATCACGCTCCCTGTGCGGCGAGCGCCGCGGTCAGGACGATGCCGGCAATCTTGGCCGCCTCGACGTCGTGTTTGTCGTAATCCTCCAGGGCCACCGAGATGGCAACCGTGGGTGAATCGTAAGGTGCAAAGCCAACAAACATAGAGTTGACGTTGGTACCGCCGGTCTCGGCCGAACCGGTCTTGCCGGCAACCTTGACGCCCGGAATCTGGGCATCGGTGCCGGTACCGGACTGGACGACGGTGAGCATGGCCTGCTTGACCTGGTCGGCCGTGGCAGAGCTGACAGCCTGGCCCAGCGAGCGGGACTGCGTAGTCTTAACCACGGTTCCGTCCGGGGCGAGTATCTGGGACACAAAGAACGGGTCCATGACCACGCCGCTGTTGGCGATAGCGGCAGCGATCACGCAATTCTGCATAACGGTGGTCTGCGGGCCAGGCGTGTGGTCCATGCCGACGGGCTGGCCGGCGCCTGCCCAAGCGGTCTCCCACTCGGTCATAAGCGACGGGTCGGCCATGATGGAAGCCGCGGTGGTCAGATCCTGACCGAGCTTTTGACCGTAGCCAAAGGCGTTGGCAAACTGGACGAGCGAGCTGGCACCGACCTCGTTTGCCACCTGGCCAAAGACGACGTTGGACGACACTGCGAAGGCCTGCTGCAGGCTGATGGTGCCGTAGCTCTCGTTGGCATCGTTGGTGACCGGCGCGTTGCCGATGTCCATGGAACCGGGCGCCTGGTACGTGCTGGTAAGGCTGGCGGTGCCGGTTTCGAGCGCCGCGGAGAGCGTGACGACCTTAAAGGTCGAGCCCGGGGTGTACAGCGCGTCCATGGCACGGTCGTACATGGAACCGTCCTCGCCGCCGCCCGACTGGAGCAGCGCATCGATGTTGGTGTTGTCGTAGGTGGGCGAGCTCGCGCACGCAAGGACCGCACCGGTGCGCGGATCCATGACCACCACAGCGCCCTTAAAGCCCTTGAGTGCCTGTTCGGCAGCCGTCTGGATGCGCGAGTCGATGGTGAGCTTGGCGGTATTACCCGGCTGGGTCTGCCCCGCGAGCGACGCGATGGCATTGTTCCAGCTGGAGTAATCCTTGGAGCCGGTGAGCGTATCGTTCATGACGCTCTCGATGCCGGCGGTGCCGTATTGCTGGCTCACGTAGCCCACCACGTGCGCGGCCATGTTGCCGTTGGGGTAGGAACGGGCGTAGGTGCCGTCCTCCTGTTGCAGCGACTCGGCTAGTGTCACGCCGTCGGACGTGATGATGGAGCCACGCTGGATGTACTTGGAGCGGGCGATGGTGTGGTTGTTGGTCGGCATGTCCTGGTAGTCCTTCGCCTTGATGACCTGGACATAGGTGAGGTTGCCGATAAGGATGGCGAACAGCGCCGTAAAGGCAAACACGGCACGAGTCAGACGGTTGGCAAGTGCCACGCGGCCGAGCACGCCGGATTCAGGCGTGTCGAGCAGGCGACGACGCATGCGAGAGCCCGCGGAGTGGTTGCCGTGGCTGTAGGAAGGTATGTTGGCAAAACGCGTACCGGTCGGGGCGGCGGCTGATGCGACCTGGTCATCGGTGATGGCGGCCATGGTGCCGGTGCCGGTGAGCTCGGCTTCGCGTCCGGTTGCCTCGTCGCCGGCGCGCAGCAGCAGCGCGACGATGATAAAACTCGCCAGCAGCGAAGAACCGCCCTGGCTCATAAAGGGCAGGGTGACGCCGGTCAGCGGGATTAGGCGGGTTACGCCGCCAACGATTAAGAATGCCTGGAAGCTGATGGCCGCCGTAAGGCCGGTCGCGCTAAAGGCAGCAAGGTCGGACTTGGCGCGGGCTGCCGTGGTGAGGCCGCGCACGGCAAAAAGCATAAACAGGATGAGCACGGCGCCGCCGCCCAAAAGGCCCATTTCCTCGCCGATGGCCGAGAAGATAAAGTCGGACTCGACGACGGGGATGTTGTTTGCCATGCCATTGCCGATGCCGACGCCAACCAGGCCGCCGTCAGCCAGCGAGTAAAGTGACTGTACGATCTGGTAGCCCTGGCCCTGGGCGTCCTTAAACGGATCGACCCAGACCTGAAAGCGCACCTGCACGTGCGACAGGAACTTGTAGGCGCCCACGGCTCCAACTGCCAGCAGAGCAAGGCCGATGATGACGTACGAAAAGCGTCCCGTGGCAACATAGAGCATCAGCAAAAAGATGGTGTAGAACAGGACGGCCGAGCCCAGGTCGCGTTCGAAGACGACGATGAGCAGGCACACGCCCCACACGGCAAACAGCGGCAGCAGCAGGCGGAAGCGCGGAATCTTGAGGCCCAGGATCTTGCGGTTGGAGATGGAGAGCAGCTCGCGGTTCTCGGCCAGATAGCCTGCCAGGAACAGGACGATAAAGACCTTGGCGAACTCGCCGGGCTGGATGGTGAAGCCCGCGATGCGAATCCACAGCTTGGAGCCCGAGATCGTGGTGCCGATAAAGATCGGCAGCATCAGCAGGATGATGCCGATAATGCCAAAGGTGTACTTGTAGCGCATGACCACGTCGAGGTTCTTAACCAGTGCGAGCGTTCCCACCATGAGCGCCACCGAGACAAACAAGATGATGAGCTGCGAGATGGCGAGGTCGGGGGCCAGGCGCGTCACGAATGTGATGCCGATGCCCGAGAGCACAAAGACGATGGGCAGGATGGCGGGGTCGGCGCCGGGCACCAGGATGCGCACGGCGATATGCGCCGCGGCGAAGGCGGCGAACAGGCCGATCGGCACGGCGAGCGTCTCAAAGGAAATCGTGGCACCCGCGGTGAGCACGTACATCGCATAGAGCAGGATGACGGGGAACGCCGAGGCGATGAGCAAGAGCAGTTCGGTGTTGCGGCGACTCATAAGCGGCACTCCCTTTCTAATTCTTATCGGAGGCTTCGGCCTCGGCTGACTGTTCGGCGGTTTTCTCGGAATCTGACTCGGAGGTGGATTCCTGATTGGTGTTGTCGCGAATTGTTTGCGCGTCAATCACCTGACGGGTCTGCTCCTCGTCAATCTGATGGCGGTACTTGGAAATGGTGTCCTGCGCATCGTCGGCACTCGTTTGCGGAATGCCTGTCTTCAGGCGGTTTTGCGTGTCTTCGGGCAGGTCGGACAGCTTGATGCTGGTTTCGCTCTCGAGCCAGTGGAGCTCGACCCCGAGCGTCTTGCCGGGCAGGCCGCGCCAGACGGCGACATTGCCGTGGTAGGTTCCCAAGTAATAGGAGCCGGTGACGCCCGTGTATGCCCAGATGCCTGCTACCAGCACAAAGACAAGGGCCAAGACGGTGGCGATGGTGACATTGCGGCGTCGGACGCGTTTTGCCTCGCGCATGACGCCGTCGTCGACCAGGTCGACCACCACCACGGTCACATTGTCGTGGCCGCCGGCGGCGAGCGCCGCGTCCACCAAGTTGTCGACACAGATCTGTGCGCTCGAGGACTGCGTAGCGATGTTCTCGATATCGCTATCGGGAATCATGCTCGAAAGACCGTCGGAGCACAGAATCAGGCGGTCGCCTTCCTCGATGTGCAGGGTAAAGTGGTCGGCATACATGGCGGGATCCGAGCCCAGCGCGCGGGTGATGACCGAGCGGTTGGGGTGGACGCGGGCCTCGTCGGCCGTAATCTCGCCGGCATCCACGAGCTCCTCCACGTAGGAGTGGTCGCGGGTCACGCGGATGAGCGTGCCCTCGTGGAGCAGGTAGGCGCGCGAGTCGCCCACGTGGGCGATGGCGAGCGTGTCGTTTTCGATGTAGGCGCAGGTGGCCGTGCATCCCATGCCGGGTTTGCCCAGGCCGTTGAGGGCGGCCTCGATCACGGCGGCGTTGGCGGCCTCGACGGCTGCGGCCAGGCGCGCGGCGTCGGCGGACTGCGGTGCCGTCTTGGCGATGGTCTCGACGGCAATGGAGGATGCCACCTCGCCGGCGGCGTGTCCTCCCATGCCGTCGCACACGCAAAAGAGCGGTGACTGCACCAGATAGGAGTCCTCATTGTGCGGGCGTACACATCCGACGTCGGAGCGGGCACCCCACATAAGCTGCGTGGTGGTGCCGGCGTCGTAGGTCGAGTCGGTCTCGATGCGCTCGTCGGTCAGCGGCTCAAAGCTCATGGTCGAGCCGGGATCTTTGAGCTTGGCCTCAACGGCGGCAACGTCGATCTCTGCTGTGTCACCGGGAGAGACGGTGTCGGCATCGTCTCCCGACTCGACGTCGGAGACGTCCGGAAGGTTGAGATCTTCGGTTACGCGGTCGGCGGGATCGCCGTCCTGCTGCGGCTCGGCAGCCGTCGGCTCGGGCGTCGCAAAGTGCGACGGCGCAGGCGTGCTCTGGGGTTGAGCGGAGGACTCGGGAGCTGCGGCGGGCGCGGCAACGGGCTGCTCGACTTCGGCAGGCGTTGCAGATGCGGGTGCCGCCTCGCTTGCCGGGGCGACGGGGAATACCGGCGCGGCAGGCTCGGGGGCTGCAAACACGGTAGCGCTCTCGTTGATCGCCTCGGCGACGGGCTCGGCAAAGTGGGCCGGTGCGGGCGTTGCCTCCGGTTCCGCGGGCTGCTCGGCAGCGTGCGCGCCGATGGGGGCATCGAGCTGCTCGGTGTCGGCGTCCTCGTCATCGACGAGTGCCGGATATTCTTGAGTTACATGCGAAAGAGGCAGGGAGAACACCGTGTCCTCGGGCTCCACGGTCGCAGGGCGCGTCGGAGCGGCATGAGCCGGCGCAACTGCGGGTGCAGTCGGCGTCTCGGGCATGGTTGCGGACTTGTTCTCCTCGTCGATCATCGACGGTTCACCTTCATGACCACGTCGCCAATCTGGACCTCGTCACCCTCGCGCAGCGTTGCGGGCTCCACCAGCTGACGGCCGTTAACGAGCGTGCCGTTCAGCGAGTTGAGGTCTTCGATGATGAGTGCCGGGCCCTGCAGCGAAAAGCGTGCGTGCGAGGCCGAGACAAACGGTTCGTTGATGCAGATGTCCGAGGACGGCGAGCGGCCAACGATGACGGGGCCGAGCATGTCTACATGGATGCCACGGATGCCGCGCGGACCCTTGTCCACATCGATCGTCCAGATAGCGGAGTCGCGGCGCTGGCCGCGTACGAGTCCCACGCCGGTTTTCATGACGGCGAACAGGAAGATGTAGAGCAGGGCGACCAGGACGATGCGGCCTGCAAAAAGGACGATATCGATGTTCATAAGCGACTATCCCCTAAATTCAAAGGTGCTCAGGCCAAACGTCAGCAGGTCGCCGTTGCGCAGCGGGCAGCGCGTGATGCGGCGGTTGTTGACGAGCGTGCCGTTGGTGGAATTGAGGTCCTCGATCGACCAGTCCGAACCGGTAAAGGTGAGCTGGGCGTGACGGCGCGACACGTTGGGGTCGCGCAGGGCGATGTCCGAAACAGAACGCTCGCGACCGATGGTCACCTGCGCGGAAGTGATGCTGTGGCTCTCGCCGCTCACGACATCGACGAGCTGGGCGAGCGGGCGCTGCGGGGCGCGGGTGCTCGCCATGTTGGAGGCAATACCGGCCGCGGCGCCAAGGCCCACGGCGGCACCGGTCGCGGCGGCTCCGCCCATACCGGCGAGGGCGTCACGAGAGACGGTCTGCGGCACGGGGATGGGCGCGGCGGCGGGGTCGGGGGCGTTGGGCGCAAAGGGATCGGCCACGGCGAGCGGGTCGGGAGCGGCGGCACGGGGCGTCGGCTGCTGGGGCATGGCGGCGGGGTGCTGTTGCTGCGGAGCTGCGAATTGCTGCTTGCCGGCGCGGGGAGCGCTGGCGGCGCGGCTTGCGGCAGAGTTGTTCTGGCCCAGGCCATTCTGGTAGGCACGCTCTTCCTCGTACAGACGACCGAGCGTGGGGGCGTCGACGTTCTCGGCAAAGACCGAGAACTTACCGGCACGCAGCTGCGGGTCGATCATAAAGCGAACGAGGGGCTCGCCGACAAACACATAGCGGCGCTTTTCGGCCTGTGCCTTCACAAACTCGCGGACTTCGCGTGAAAGCTCGGGGTAGAACGGGGCGAGCATGGGATCGTCGTCGGCGGCGATCAGGATGGTATAGAGTGCCGGCGCGGTGTTGACGCCGTTGATCACCAGAGTCTGATCCTCCATGTCGCGAGCGGCCTGCTTGGCAAGCTTCTTAAAGGAGAACGGGGCACGGGTGGCACCGAAGATGCCGGCCACGTGGTCCTCGAAGATGTTCAGGAAGTTCACGAAAGATCACTCTCCGTATAGGTTCTTTGGTATCCGAGCAAATATAGGCATATCCCAACGATTATAGAGGATAGGGTTCCCGCAACCGCCGCCTTGACGACGACCGCGGCCGCAAGGCTGGCAATTTCCATATGGTGTGCAAGACAGAGCGACGCCGCGGTGCCTATTCCGCAGCCGGCGATGGCAGCGATTGCAGCCAGGTTCGAGCCCTGCTCGGCACGCTTGGCATGGGCGTTGAGCAGCAGAGATGTCAGTGCAGCTGTCGCCGCGACAAGCACGACGGCAGCCCAGAAGAGCATGTCTCCCAGCGCCGCGGCAACATTGCCGAGCCCCAGCACGCCTCCGGCGGAAAGCGCAACCGTAGCCAGGCGGCCAAAAAGCGCGCCCATCCCCGTGGCGGCCGCGGCGCTTGCCGGGCCGAGCCAAAAGGCCGCGATGCCGGCGGCGACCCCGGCGGCAAGGAGGGCGTCGCCCGTTAGACAGCCAAGTGCCACCGCGCAGGTGAGCGCGGCGCTCGCGGCGGCCTCGGTGCGGCCCCAGGCGATCCACCAACCGGACATGGCGGCGGCAAAGAGCACCGCGACGGGCAGCATCGACAGGATGCCCTGCGCCTGCATGGTGGCGTTGGCCATAAGTACCAAAAAGCCCACGGCCGAGATAGCCGAGCCAATCTGCGGGGCCAGGCCGGCGGCCGCCCCGATCGCGATGGCTGCGGCAATAAGTCCGGGAAGCGCCGCGACGCCAGCCGTCTGCATGATCAGAAAGCTAAAGGCACCACACGTTAGCGCCGAGATGGCGCGCATCGTGTAATCGCGCGCGTGGCTCCAGCGCGTGCCGGCCCAGCCGAGTGCGGGGTCGACCTCGATGGTGTCGTCCTCATAGGCCGATGGCTCGATGCCGTCTGCCGCGCACTCGTCGTCCGAAAGCTCGCCCACCATCTGTTCTAGGCTGCGACGGCCCTCGCGTACGCTGCCCAAGCCGGCGAGCAGCTGGTCGCAAAATGCCTCGATGCTGCTGGGGCGGTCTTGCGGCATGGGGGAGAGGGCGCTCATGAGCGCAGCCTCGGCTCCTGGGGGAAAGTGCGGGATGAGCTCGCTGGGGTAGGTGGCACCGCCGATGATGCGGCCGAGCGAGTCGCCGGGCGTGGCGGCCATAAAGGGAGCGCTGCCGCACAGGCCCTCGTAGATCACGCAGGCGAGGGCAAAGACATCGGCGCGCTCGTCAACCGTGCCAGTCTCGATGTCGAGCTGCTCGGGTGGCATGTAGCCGATGGTGCCGCCGCGCGAGCCGCCAAAGCCGCCGGCAGACGACAGTCGCGCCATGCCAAAGTCGGTGAGCTTTACGTTGCCCGAGTGGTCGATGAGCACGTTGGCGGGCTTAATATCCAGGTGGAGCACGCCGTTGCTATGGGCGAAGGTGAGCGCCTGGCCCAGCGCGTCGGCAATTGCCGCGGCCTCGTCAAAGGTAAGCGAATGGCCGTCCACGCGATGTAAAAACTCGGCTAGGGACATGCCGTCGACATATTCCATGACGAGGTAGGCATAGACGGTATCGTGCGTAAAGTCGATAACCTGCACGATATTGGGATGTTGAAGCATGGCGGCAGTGTGCGCCTCGCGCAGGACATCCATGATGTCGCTGGCGGGCATGCCGGCACCGTTGATAAGAGGGATGCGCTTAATGGCCACGCGACGGCGCAGGTGCGTGTCGCGGCAAATCTCGATGGAGCCAAAACCGCCGGTCGCGAGCGTCTCGAGCGGCTGGAACCGCTTGAGCAGCTCGCGAGAGCTGGTGCCCTCCAAGGGAACGTCCGGCGAGAACCGGGCGGTATGTTGCGAGAAAAGCGGCATGGCCAACCCTCGTGCGTTTAAAGTTCGTTTGCGAGCGGCGGGCGCGGAGCCGAGCCGTTCGCGGTGGCATAGATGCTGCTAGTGTAGCACGCTCGGGTGCATGGTGAAGGTAGCGGGGCGAGGTGGCCTATCTGACTTGGCCTTAGCGCTTCTTCTTGTTCTTCTTCTGCTTGCGCTGTTTGGCCTTTGCATTCTTAGGCTCGCTTTCCTGCTTGGCCTTGGCAGCGGCCTTTTCGGCCTTCATCTTTTTGCGTTTGGTCTCGATGCGCAGCTTTTTGTTGATGCGCGTCTTGAGGAAGGAGCCAAACTGCTCGGCATCACCACGCACAAAGGTGTCCTTAGGGATCGTCACGCCCTGGTCGGCGAACATGGCCACAAAGATGCGCTCGCCGTCGAGTACATGGTCGAGCTTCTCAAACGGGAAGAACTGCGACTTGCCGCTCTTGCCCCAGACCATCAGGCCGTCCTCGTTGGCGGCGACGCGGCGGTAGCGGCCGCCCATGGACTCGTCTGCCTCGACGGCTTCGATAAAGTCGCGCGCGAGCGTATGGTGCAGATTTTTGCTCCACCAGGCCAAAAAGGCGCCGAATACGATTAGGACGACGCCGAACTTGATCCAGTTGCCGCCGGCCACCAGCATGCCGATGCCGATGAGCGCGGCAATTGCCGCGGCGACATACAGCGAGCCGCGACGCCTGGGCGAGGCGACCAGGCGCGCAAAGTCGGTGACGAGGTCGTTTTCGTACTGGTACTCGTTGAGGTACAGAATGCCGTCGTCGGCTGCGGCCTGCTCCTCGAGCGCGACCTCGACCTGGTCGGCTGCTTCGGAGGGAACGAGGTTGCTCTCTGCGTCTGCCATGCTCTTTGGACTCCTATCGCGGCGGGCTCGCCGTACGGGTTATTATGGATGCAGTATGCCGTGCGACCGCATGGCCGCCGCGGCAACAAGACTCAGTATACCCGGGGGAGCACCCATGGAATCGTTGTACCGAAAGTATCGCCCGCTCACCTTCGACTCCGTGGTGGGCCAGCAGCATATCGTCTCGACGCTCGAGCACGCCATCACCGAGGGGCGCCTGTCCCATGCGTACCTGTTCTGCGGACCGCGCGGCACGGGCAAGACCACCATGGCGCGTATTCTTGCCAAGGCGCTGCTCTGTCGCAATGCCGAGGCGGCGCGCGCCGAGGGTGCGAGCGGCTGCATGCCCGACGGCACCTGTGAGGAATGCGAGCTCATCGCCGAGGGCAACCACCCAGACGTCTACGAGCTCGATGCCGCAAGCCGTACCGGCGTAGACAACGTGCGCGAGGAAATCATCAACTCCGTCAACTTTGCCCCGGTGCGTGGCAAGTACAAGATCTATATCATCGACGAGGTCCACATGCTCACGACGGCGGCGTTTAACGCGCTGCTCAAGACGCTCGAGGAGCCGCCGGCGCACGTGATCTTTGTGCTGTGCACCACCGACCCGCAAAAGATTCTGGAGACCATCCTCTCACGCTGCCAGCGCTTCGATTTCCATCGCATCGGCAACGAGGATATCGAGCGCCGCCTGGCATACGTGTGCGAGCAGGAGGGCTTCGATTACGACGACGAGGCGCTGGCTATCGTGGCGCGCCATGCCAAGGGCAGCATGCGCGACGCGCTCTCCACGCTGGAGCAGCTGAGCGTTTTTGGCAACGGCGCCGTGCATGCGGACGATGCCCGTTCGCTTTTGGGCGAAGTTTCGGACCAGATTCTAGGCGAGTTTGCGCGCGCCATTGCTGATCGCGATGTCGCCGAGCTGTATGGGCTCATTCGCGCACAGGTCGAGGAGGGCAATGACCTGCTTGAGCTGACGCGTGACTTGGTGGCGCATGTGCGCGACGTGTATGTTGCCTGCGTTGCCGGTGCCCGTGCCGAGCTGTTTGAGGGCGGCTCCGAGCAGGCCGAGGCGCTTGCTGCCGAGGCCGCTGCCTTTGGCGAGCATCCTGCCGACCGCCTGGCCCGTGTGCTGACAGTGCTCGACGATGCCGCACTGGAGATGAGGGGTGCGAGCGACGTGCGCCTGGTGCTCGAGATCGCCTGCACGCGTCTGGCACGTCCCGAGGCTGATTTAACGATTGAGGCATTGGCCGAGCGCGTGGCACGCCTGGAGGCCATGGTTGCCAACGGCGCCGTGCCGGCGAGCGTGGCTGCTGCTCAAGCGAGTGCGCCTGCTGCATCCGCACCCGCTGTCCAGCAGCCGACGCTGATCTCGGGTGCCCGGGCTGCTGCCCCTGTGGCATCTGCCGCTCCCGCTGCTACGTCCGCGCATCAGGGCGGCATGCCTTGGGACCGCGGCGCTGCTGTTCCGGCTGCCCAGCCTGCACCCAAGTCCGCGGCTCCGGCTCCCGCGCCCAAGCCTGTAACGCCTGCACCTCAGCCCGTTGCGGCTCCGGCTCCCGTGCCTGCTGCATCGACCGTGCCGGTGTCCAAGCCCAACAACGCCGCTGAGGTTGCCGCCGCCGGTGCTGCCGAGACCCCCGCGGTCGAGGACGCCGGCGAGCTCCAGCGCAAATGGGCCGAGGTCGTCGAGCGCGTCAAGGCTCGTCAGGCTTCCTACGCAGGCCTGCTGCTCAACGCCCGCGCCACGGCCGACGACGGCTCCAAGCTCACGGTTTCGTTCCCCGCGGGCTCGACCTTTGCTATCAAGATGCTCGGTCGCGCCGACACACAGTCGGTGGTTCTGCCGACAGTCAGTGCGGTCTTCGGTCGTCGTACCGTCGACTATGTCCTGGATGGGGGTGGCACGCCGGCTCCTCAACATGAGGAGCATTCTCCATCTGCACGGGCTGCGGTATCTGCGGACCCGCAACCCGTGTCCTCGGCGGCCCCTGCATCCTCGAGCGCCAGCGCTCCGCAGCAGCAAGCGACGCCGGTGATGGCACCGACCCCGTCGGCGCCTAAGCCCGCCACGCCCAAACCGGCCGCTCCGGCTCCCGCGCCCAAGCCCGCTGCCGCGCCTGCGCCCAAGTCATCCGATCTGGCTAAGGCCCCCTGGCTGCGCTCCGACAACCCTGCCGGCGCTCCCGCTACGGGCAAGCTCCCGACCGAGCCCGCGCCCCGTGCGCCCGAGCGCTCTGCCGCCCCCAAATCTCAGCCTGCCGCGTCGTCTGCGCCGTGGGAATCCGAGCAGGTTCCCTACGACGATGCCATGGTCGGCGGTTTTGCTGCCGATGCCGGCGGGGACGATCTGCCGCCGTTCGACGTGCCGGGTGCGGCGTCCGCGCCCAAGCCCGCTGCAGCTGCCCCCAAAGAGGAGGACGCCCCCGCTGCCCCTTGGGAGTCCAACCCAGGCGCGGGCAGCCCCTTCGGCCATCAGGGCGCAGCCCCGAGCATCCCGCAGACCGAGGACGAGGCCAAAGCCCTCATCCGCAGCGTCTTCGGCCAGGCCACCATCTTCAAGCCGGTGGAGTAGCTGCGCGGGCGGGCATACTGCTCAAGAAGAGAACTCTTTGTCCGGGCGCATCTGTATTTCGGACATGTGTAATGTGGTGCCGCGTATATCGCATTCGAGTAGACAGGTACGTGACGGTCGGCCTAGGATGCTGAGGTCGATACGATACGTTGCATGGCTGTCCGCGTACTCGACTTGCTCGGCGCTGACGGTTGCTCCGATTGTCGAGAAAACGCCTAGTTCGGCATCGACAATCTTGGAGTTCTTTATCTTGACCTTGAACTCTTGGTAGAGGGATGGGCTGTTGTAGTAAACGGTTCGGGTTCCGTCGGTGCACTCATCGGTCGCTTCCCATTTGACGACGGGCTGGCCCGAGCTGGCTATTAGCAGTTCTGCTCCAAAGGATATAGCATGGGTGATGGCAACCAACAATGCCCAGCCGACAAAGAGATAGAGAACAAAATATGCAGCGGGGTGTTTTGAGCGGATGTTTTGGAGCGCGTCGGGGGCATTCATGGGGTACCTCCAAATTGCTATCTATGGCAATCAAATTATACCCCACCGTCATGAGCGCCACCTCGAGTGGTGGCTCGGCATTTAGCCATTTAGTGGTACGCATTAAATGTCGGATTCCGGCTCTACAAGATTTAGCTTTCAATCTTATGCAGATGCGAATTATGCAACTTTGCATAATCATTGGGTGCGGTCTGCACTCAGGACATGTATATCGACTGAGGTAGCGTGACCGCCCCGCTTGCTGGCCTCGCGCCGTGGTACGATTTTTGAGTTTGAAAGTCCCGCCGCGCCCCGGCTGCCCTTGCAGCTCGTTGCGCGGCCGCACGCAAAGGAGCCATCATGGCCGGTATGAACATGCAGCAGATGATGAAGCAGGCTCGCAAGATGCAGGAGCAGCTTGCCGCCGCGCAGGAGAACCTCAAGTCCCAGACCGTCGACGCCTCTGCCGGCGGCGGCATGGTCAAGGTGACCGTTAACGGCGAGATGGAGCTCGTCAACCTCACCATCGACCCCGATGCCCTCGATCCCGAGGACGTCGATATGCTGCAGGACATGATCATGGCTGCTGTTAACGAGGCCGTTCGCGGCGTCAACGAGCTCGCCAACAAGCAGATGGGCGCCATCACCGGCGGCCTCAACATCCCGGGCATGCCGTTCTAAGACACACATATATATGAGCGCGAATCACAGTCTGCAAAAACTGCTCGATGAGCTGGGTCGTCTGCCGGGCATTGGTCCCAAGTCGGCCCAGCGCATAGCCTATTACCTGCTCGAGGCCGATGCCGAGGAGGCCCGCCGCCTGGCCGAGGCCATCCTGGAGGTCAAGCAGGAGGTCCACTTTTGCAGCCGTTGCTTTAACTACGCCACGGCCGACGAGTGTTCCATCTGCCAGGACCCGATGCGCGATACCACTCGCATTTGCGTGGTGGGCGAGCCGCGCGACGTCCAGGCAATCGAGCGCACGGGCAGCTACCATGGCCTGTACCATGTGCTGGGCGGCGTGATCAGCCCCATGGACAAGATCGGCCCCGAGCAGCTGCATATCCGCGAGCTGCTGGCGCGCCTGGGCCACGAGGACATCCACGAGGTCATTATCGCCACCAACCCCAACATTGAGGGCGAGACCACGGCGAGCTACCTTGCTCGCACCATCAAGCCATTGGGCGTTGAAGTATCGCGTCTTGCGAGCGGCCTTCCCGTGGGCGGCGACTTGGAGTATGCCGACGAGCTTACGCTTGGCCGCGCTATCGAGGCCCGCCGCGCGATCTAAGCGGCGTCAGCTCCGCGGCATGTCCCGTCGGCCTGCCGCACGGGGCGCTCATAATTGGGTGCGCGTTCATACATTTGTTGTGCAACAAACCTGCTTTTCATCCGCTTATCGCGTGGATGGGTCCGGTCGCACCTCGTATTTGCCCATTCGTTGCACAACCTTTTGGGTTCGCTGATACACTCAAATGTGGATGTGAAAGAATGCGCCGCTTTTAAGCGGCGTGTTTTTGTTGGAGGAGATCGCATGCGGCCCGGGGGCACTCAGACAAAGCATGGCGCCGCGGTGCGCATGCGACGCCGGCTGGGCCTGGCACCTCGGGCGTGTGTGCTGCTGTCTTGCTCGCTCGTGCTGGTCATAGCCGGTGTTTCGGCTTATGGCATGACGGTGCCGTCCATGGTGCAGGCGCATGCTGCGCGTGAGCTGCATATTGGGCGCAAGGCCAAAAGCGACTTGGGAACGACAGCCGGATATACGTGGGCGAGTGTGGTCTCGCACGTTGTGTTCGGTGGCGACGATGCGGACAGTCCCGAAACATCGGACAACGAGGTTACGCTGGCAAACGGCAAGACCATCGTGCTCACCAACACCAAGGTCATTACGAAGCTTTCCAACAACAGTGTGGCATCCGTCATAAATAAGGCCGAGCAGCAGAAAGAGCAGGATGCGCAGCAGCCGGGAGGCGCCGGCGGCTCGGATGCATCTAGCTCGGGATCTTCTGGTGCGAGTGGCGATTCCAATGCGGGTTCCGGCTCAAGCGGATCTACGAGCGGCGGCTCGACGGGCGGTGGCACCGGCGGCGACACGAACTCGGGTGGTCTCTCGGCTGCCGAGGAAGAGAGTATCCACAGCTGGCTCGTGACCAAATACAATATGCTCGATGGCTATGTCGCCCGCGCCAATAGCGTGGTGTCGACCTATAACGCCACGGGCGATACCGGACCGTGCGACACCCTGGCGAATGACATGTTTGTTATCCGTGCCGAGTTCGGTCGACAAAGGTTCTCGACCAAATCTAAGTGGTATCGGCAGTATGCCAATCTGTGGGGCTGCTATACCAACCTGTGCCAATGGGTTGGGCACTACGGCAACGACGACGTCGCGCTCAACAACTTCAACACCAATGTGGCGGCGATCGCCCTATGACGAACGACCTCGCTTCTACGGTAGCCCAGTCGCTCAACCGTGATCCCATGGTGGGCTTGCGCCTGGCGCGCGTCGACGGGTTTGAGCCGGCCGTCGCCCTGGGCACGGACGAGCTTCCCGCCTACCTGCGCCGTTTTACGATGCTGTTTGCCGATGACGCCACCATGCGCCGCGGCGGTATCGGCCGTGTGACGCGTGCCGTTAACGCGCAGGGCGAGGCCGTGGCGCTCAAGCAGCTCATCTTGCCAACGCGCGACGAATTTGATGACGATGTCGCCCACGAGGCGCTGGTCGCCAAGTTCAAGGCGGCGTTTCGCGAGGAATATGAATGCCATCGTGCCCTTTCGGGCCTTAAGGGCTTTCCCCGCTTATACGGGTGGGGCGAGGTCGACGGCGTGCCCGCGATTGTCATGGAGTGGGTCGAGGGCGAGACGCTCGCCCGCCTGCGCTCGCGCTTTGCCGTAGATGATGCCGGGCGTCTGTCGCCGCTCGTGGCGGCGCGCCTGGGTCGCGACCTGTTCGATCTGCTCTGCCGCATGAGCTTGGTAGGCGAGGGGTTCGTCCATCGCGATATCTCGCCCGCTAATATCATGGTGCGCACGGCGCGCCTGCCGCTCGACCGACAGCTTGCCGAAGGCACCTTCGACCTGTGCTTGATCGACTTTGGCTCGTCGCTGGCGCTCGAGCCCGCCTCTGCGGTGGCCGGCACCGGCGGCAAGGCGTCGTTTACCGAGCGCTATGCCACGTTGCGCCGCGCGACGGTGGCCTACGCCCCGCCCGAGATGCTCACCGACGATATCCCCGACCTGCGCATGCTTCGCATGTCGCCGGCGATCGATGTCTATGCAGCGGCGAGTACGGTCTACGAGCTCATCGCCGGTGTCGCGCCGTACGAAGTGGCGCCGGGTGCGTCGGGTACTTCGGGCTCGCGCAAAAAGACACGAGATATCGCCAGCCCCTATCGCCTCAAGATGGATACGCTGCCCGATTATCCCGTCGGCGCCCACGCGCCCGGCTGCGACTTGACGCAACTGCTGCGACGCGAGCCCGATGTGGCACTTGCCGCGGCCGAACAGGCTCAGCAGCTGGGGCTCGATCCAAATTCCGAGGATCTGCGCGATGCGTTGGCGTTTGTCGACGCTCAGCTGTTCGATGTGTTGATGGCCTGCCTGTCCTGCCATCAGGAAGATCGTCCCGAGCCGGCTGCGGTGGAGGCGGCGCTCTCGGCATTTTGCGACCACTATGCGCAAAATGTCGCCCGCTCGCTTCGCGCCGAGCCGCTCATGCCGTGTCCGATGGAGGTATCGGGGCGCACAGCCCGGCGTGCGGCGATGGTTGGTGCGACGGCGGTATGCGGCGTGCTTTGGACTGTGGTCGTGGTATCAGCGGCGCTGTTGGCGTCGGGCGCCCATGTGACGCTCGTCGTGGGACCGCTTATGTGGTCCGGGAAGCTGCCGGCCATTATCGCCGCGCTCGCGCTGGCGCTGCCGGGCATGGCGGGTATTGCCGCCGGCGCCATGGCGCACGACCGCCGTGCGGGATTCCTGCAGGGCGTGTTGGCACTTTCTGCCTGCGAGGTTCCGGTGCTGATCGCGGCTGCATGCACCGTGTTTTCCCAGCATGCCGTGGCGGGTGGCCTGGTGGCCGCCATAATTGCAACCTATGCGCTCACGTGGTTTTTGCTGGCGATGGGGTTTGCCTTTGAGCTCCCCGTCGTGTCAGCACGACGTGCGAAAATTTCCATGGCGACGCCGCTTGCCGGCGGAGCCGCGGCTGCCCGCGCCTTTGGCGGGCCGGCCGAAGTATCCGACACGATCTCTGCGACCAAGGAGGGCTAAGCCATGGCTTCTCAAGCTGAGCTCACCCCGTGCGGGGCAATGTTTGACATCTTTAAGCGTGCAGCGCACCTGAGCCATATCGAACTGTGCGGCCTGGTGCTCTCGAGCCGCCCGCTCGCCGACGGCCGTAGTCCGCAGAGTCGTGCCGCCGATCGCTCCTGGGTTTCGCGCTTTATCGTGCGCGCACCGGTCGGCACGCTGCAGGAACGTTATTTTGCCGATTACGGCACCTCGGCCGCGCGCATTATGTCGCAGCTGGCCCTGCGCCGTCGCAACCCCATGGACGCCGCGGCCGTGACCAATATGGTGTGCGGCCCCGCTGGCGAGCCCATGGTGCGGGCACTCGAGGAATGCCACCAGGACACGAATCTCTATCGCAATGCGCTCGAGCGCCTGTCGCAGGCGGCTGAGCTCATGCCCGCCGAGCGCGCCGAGGCCATCCTGGTGCTGTTTGTCGCCGTGGGTTGCTCGGCAGATGTCCGTTCGTCGGTGACCTATGCCATCGACTACGCTCATGCGACCTGTGGCGGCGCCACGTCGACGCCGCGCTCGCTGAGCACATCTTCGGTCGCGGGCGAGCACGAGGTCGCGCCGGCGCATCCGCTGGGACTGCTGCGCGTGCAAAACGGCTACGTGGTGAGCGCCCCGCGCTGGATTCAGCCGAGTGAGGAAGGTGTTGAGATCGGCGCGCTGGCAACGGGGGAGGGCGACATCACCGACGTCGGTGACGACGTCTCGGCCCGCCATGCCCATATCTGGTGCGACGATTCTGGCGCATGGTTTGTCGAGGACCTGTCGTCCACGAACGGCACCGTGGTGGTAAACGGGGCCACGAGTGTGTGTATTCAAGTAGAGCCCGGCCGCTCCGCCCAGCTCAACCCCGGCGACGAGCTCAAACTCGGCGAATCCACCACCTACGCCATCCTCCTCGGCGCCCTCTAGCTCATCCCCCCAATGAGTTGCGGTGAAATAGGGACTGATTAAGGCCGTTAACAGCAAAAACAGTCCCTATTTCACCGCAACTGCTGTGGGGTTCCAGGGGACTGTATCCGTCGGTGCCGGGCGCACAATAGTCACCCGAGGTAAACCTTTACCGGCCACCTATATTTGCCGAAATATGGCTTGACGGCGGGGTACAATAAACCCGCATGCGGATTTCCGTTGCGGGCGCTTCCCATCGCCGGGGCGTGCCCGGGAGCATCCGGCATGCGGCCTTTGCGGCGCTCGGTCATGTGCAAGACGGGTAGCTGGGCCTGTGGAGCGCGTGCAGCCCTCCTCGCCTTGGCATGCCTTCTCTCCACGCCATGTACCTGCTGCTGAGTCCGCCTGCCAGATGATTGGAAGCAACAACGAAAATCCCATCACGCCAATATCCCGGCGATCGCCGGGGCCTGTATACCTATATGAGAGGAGAGGGGTATATGGCGCGTAAGTTTAAGTCTATGGACGGCAACGAGGCGGCCGCATATGTTTCGTATGCGTACACCGAGGTAGCGGGAATTTATCCCATTACGCCGTCCAGCCCGATGGCCGACCATGTCGACCAGTGGGCGGCCCAGGGTCGCAAGAACATCTTCGGCACCCCGGTCAAGGTCGTCGAGATGGAGTCCGAGGCAGGTGCAGCCGGTACCGTTCACGGTTCGCTGGGCGCCGGTGCTCTGACCACCACCTACACGGCTTCTCAGGGTCTGCTCCTGATGATCCCGAACATGTACAAGATCGCAGGAGAGCAGCTCCCGGGCGTTTTCCACGTCTCCGCGCGTTGCGTCGCTTCGCACGCCCTGAACATCTTTGGCGATCACTCCGACGTCATGGCCTGTCGCCAGACCGGTTTCGCCATGCTCGCCGAGGGCAACGTCCAGGAGGTCATGGACCTCTCGCCGGTGGCTCACCTTGCCGCCATCGAGGGTAAGACCCCGTTCCTTAACTTCTTCGACGGTTTCCGCACCAGCCACGAGATCCAGAAGGTCGCCATGTGGGACTACAAGGATCTGGCCGAGATGTGCGACATGGACGCTGTCCAGGCTTTCCGCGATCACGCGCTCAACCCTGAGCACCCGCACACCCGCGGCAGCCACGAGAACGGTGACATCTTCTTCCAGAACCGCGAGGCCTGCAACAAGGTCTACGACGAGCTCCCCGCCGTCGTCGAGGGCTACATGAAGAAGATCAACGAGAAGCTCGGCACCGATTACGGCCTGTTCAACTACTACGGCGCTCCCGATGCTGATCGCGTCGTCGTGTGCATGGGCTCCTTCTGCGACGTGCTCGAGGAAGTCATCGACTACCTCAACGCTCACGGCGAGAAGGTCGGCCTGGTCAAGGTCCGCCTGTTCCGTCCGTTCTCCATCAAGCACTTTGTCGACGTTCTCCCCGAGACCGTCAAAAAGATCGCCGTCATGGACCGCACCAAGGAGCCGGGTTCCATCGGCGAGCCGCTCTACCAGGACGTCGTCTCCGCTCTCTACGAGGCTGGCAAGACGGGCATCAAGGTCGTCGGCGGCCGTTACGGCCTGGGCAGCAAGGACACGCCTCCCGCGTCCGCGTTCGCTGTCTTCGAGGAGCTCAAGAAGGACGAGCCCAAGCGCGAGTTCACCATCGGCATCGTCGATGACGTGACCAACCTGAGCCTGCCCGAGGCCGAGGATGCGCCCAACACCGCAGCCCCCGGCACCATCGAGTGCAAGTTCTGGGGTCTGGGCGGCGACGGTACCGTCGGCGCCAACAAGAACTCGATCAAGATTATCGGC